>NZ_RAZS01000004.1:0-632372 GCF_003626545.1 Micromonospora musae | reverse complement strand
TACCGGTCCGAAGCCGCCCGACGAGCGGCCTTGCCCGCCTGGCTCCATGCCTACAACAATCACCGCCACCACACCGCCCTCGGCGGCCCACCCGCCAGCCGCGTCCCCAACCTCTCCGGGCAGAACAGCTAGGCCCTGCCCCTGACGGCGACCGGCGACACGCGACCGGCGCGGCGGGCTCGGCCGGGACGAACGGAACCGGAGCCCCGTGGGGTACGTCGGAGGGGTATGCGTCGAAGTCTCGTACCCGGATCCCTGCTGGTCGGCTCGGTGCTGGTGCTGGTGGCCGGCTGCGGGCCGACGGCCGACCGCGCCGTTGGCGGCCCCGCCCCCGTCGCGAAACCGACGAGCATGGAGCGGCTGCGGCAGCAGGCGCGGGAGGCGCTGGTCCGCTACGACGAGACGATCCGGGAGGCGGGCGGCGCGCCCGTCACGATGACACCTTCCCCGTGGAACCCGGGCGAGGCGCTGGGCGCGCACGTCGTGGAGTCGGCCGCGACCACCCGAGACGGGCGTCGACTAACGGTCACGTTCTACGGGGCCCCCGGGCCGGCGAGCGAGCCGTGCGGGGCGGACTACACCGCCGAGGCGGTCGAGTCGCCCACCGCGGTGACCGTGATCGTCACCGAACGCGCCCGTGGTGAAGCGGGGATCTGCCCGGCGATCGTGGCGTGGCGGACGGAGACCGTGCGGCTCGACCGGCCGCTGGCGGAGCGGACCGTGCTCGACATGCAACAGGGTGTGCCGGTCGAGGTGACGATCACCGGATAGTCGTGCCCGCCGGTCGACGGCGGGCACCCGTCGGGCGAGGCCCGGACCGGCCTCGGCCGGCGGCATGCTGTCATGTAGTGCGTGGCAGAGTCAGCGGTGCGGCGCACCATCGACACGGTGTGGCGGATTGAGGCCGGGCGGATCGTCGCCGCCATCGCCGGAATCGTCCGCGACGTCGGGCAGGCCGAGGAGCTCGCCCAGGACGCGCTGGTCGCCGCCCTCGAACAGTGGCCGCGTGAGGGCTTACCGGCGAACCCCGGCGCGTGGCTGACGACCGTGGGCAAGCGACGGGCCGTCGACCTGGTGCGCCGCCAGCAGACCGGCGAGCGGGTGGTGGACGCGCTCGGCCGTGACCTCGACGAGCAGGTGACCGTCGACTTCGACGCGGCCGTCGAGGACCGGATCGAGGACGACCTGCTCCGGCTCGTCTTCGTGGCCTGCCATCCGGTGCTCTCGCCGATCGCGCGGGCCGCCCTGACGCTGCGGTTGGTCGGTGGTCTCACCACCGGCGAGATCGCCCGCGCCTTCCTCAGCACCGAATCCACCATCGGGCAGCGGATCACCCGCGCCAAGCAGACGCTCGCCGACGCCCGGGTGCCGTTCGAGGTTCCCGGCCCGGACGAGCGGGCCGAGCGCCTCGGCTCGGTGCTGGAGGTCGTCTACCTGGTCTTCAACGAGGGGTACGCGGCCACCGCCGGCGACGACTGGATGCGTCCGGCGCTGTGCCAGGAGGCGCTGCGGCTGGCCCGGCAACTGCAGGGCCTGATGCCCGGCGAGCCGGAGGTGCACGGCCTCGCCGCGCTGCTGGAGATCCAGGCGTCCCGGTTGCGCGCCCGCACCCGCCCCGACGGCGAGCCGATCCTCCTCAACGACCAGGACCGCAGCCGCTGGGATCGGGTGCTGATCCGACGCGGGCTCGCCGCCCTCGACCGGGCCCGCACCGACCAGCCCGGCCCGTATGCCCTCCAGGCCGAGATCGCCGCCTGCCATGCGCGGGCGTACACCCCGGAGGAGACCGACTGGGAGCGGATCGCCGCGCTCTACGCGGAGCTGGCCCGGCTCGTGCCCTCGCCCGTCGTGGAGCTGAACCGGGCCGTGGCGATCGCCCAGGCCCACGGTCCCGCCGCCGGTCTGGAGGCGGCCCGGGCGCTGGCCGACGAGCCGGCGCTGGCGCAGTATCACCTGCTGCCCAGCGTGCTCGGTGACCTGCTCGCGCAGCTCGGACGGTACGACGAGGCGCGGCGCGAGTTCGAGCGCGCCGCCGCGCTGGCCGGCAACGCACGGGAGCGGAACCTGCTGCTCGGGCGGGCCGCCGCCAGCGCCGAGTCACACGCGGCCACCCCCTCGACCGAGGTGTGACCGCCGTCACAGACATTCCGGGGATCTGATGTCGGATCCCGGCCGGCGCGATCGACGCGTCAGTGAGAGCCACCAAGACCCGCTTTTGAGAGGACCTTCTTCAGATGCGTTACATGCTGATGCACAAGCTCGACGAGGACCAGCCCGGCACCTTCGACCCCAGCCCGGAGTTCATCGAGCGGATGGGCGCCTTCGTCGGTGAGGCCGCGCAGGCCGGTGTGCTGCTGGCGGGCGAGGGGTTGCTGAAGAGCAGCAAGGAGTCCGGCCGCATCACCGTCGAGAAGGGCAAGACGACTGTCATTGACGGCCCGTTCACCGAGACCAAGGAGCTCATCGCCGGCTTTGCGCTGATGGAGGTGCGGGACAAGGACGAGGCGATGGAGTGGGCGAGGCGCTTCGTCGACCTCTTCATCGCCGACGGCGTGGACGTCGAGGTCGACGTCCGTCGGGTCAACGAGGGCCCGGTCGACTGATCGGCGGATCGTCGCCCGGTGCGGAGCCGGGCGCTGGTCGGGGCGCGGACCGGATGGGTCCGCGCCCCCAACCAGGCGTTTCTGGGAGTCGCAGTGCGTGATGTGGTGACGGACCGTCAGCTCAAGCTGCCGATGGCCTTGGCGTAGTAGAGGGACTCCTCCTGATGGAAGGCGATCTGCCGAATCGACCAGGCGTCGCCTTGCCGCTGGTCGAGCTCGGCGTCCGAGAGCCGTCGAAGCCTGACCTCGAAAATCTGCGCGAGCCGGGTCAGCCGGCTGCGTGCCTCGTCAAGATCCTCGGGAGTGAACGGCGCCAGGTCGGCGGGTGTGGTGATCGCGGAAGCGTGCCAGTGATCCGGGATCGTCGGTACGCCGGCGATTCGCGCTTCGATCTCGGCCAGGTGGTCGATGAGATGGTCGGTGACCCGCCGGATCGCCTTGTGCGGGGTGTAGACCCGGTCGTCCACCGGCCGCGGCTGCCCGTCCCAATGCGTCCAGGTCTGGGCCATCTCAAGGACCTGTTGAACCATGCCGGTCACCACGTCAGCGGGGTTGCGGGCGTCGGTCAAGGGAGTGTCGGACATCGAAAGCTCCATCGTCGAGGGGTGAGCGCTGGGATGGTATCGGCGCCCACGGACACTTCCCGGGCTGGCGGTAAGCCGGTACGCCCCGAAGGTATATACGCGAGGTATACGCTCAGAGTATGGTGAGCGCATGAGCGTTCCCATGACCCTCCTCGGCCTGCTCGACCGCGAGCCCAGCCACGGCTACGAGTTGAAGCGCGACTACGACACCTTCTTCAGCCGCGGCAAGCCCCTGCCGTTCGGCCAGGTGTATGCCACTCTCAGCCGCCTCGTCCGGGACGGGAAGATCGTGGTCGGCGAGGTCGAACCGGGCGTCGGCCCCGAACGCAAGCGTTACGTCATCACCGAGCGCGGCGCGACCGACGTCGAGTCCTGGCTCACCGAGCCGGTCGATGCCGAACCCAACCTGCAGACCGTGCTCTTCACCAAGGTCGTCCTGGCGCTCATGCTCGGCCGCCCCGCCGAGGAGTACCTCGACGTCCAACGCGCCACCCACCTGCGCCGGATGACGGAACTCACCGAGATCAAGCGCCGCGGCGACCTCGTCGACACCATGCTCGCCGACCACGGCCTGTTCCACCTCGAGGCCGACCTGCACTGGATCGACACCACTGTCGCCCGGCTGGACGCCCTGCGGGAAACGGTGGCGGGGCGATGAAGCCGATCGAGGCGCGCGATGTCGTCCTCTCCTTCGGGGAGACCCCGGCGCTGCGGGGCGCCAGCGTCTCGGTGGCCCCGGGCGAGATCGTCGCCATCATGGGCCCGAGCGGCTCCGGGAAGTCGACCCTGCTGCACTGCCTGGCCGGGATCCTGGCGCCGGACGCCGGTGAGATCCACTTCGACGGCCGCCGGATCGACAACCTCACCGAGAACGAGCGCAGCGTCCTGCGTCGGCAGCAGTTCGGGTTCGTGTTCCAGTTCGGTCAACTCGTGCCGGAGCTGACCGCCGAGGAGAACGTGGCCCTGCCGCTGCTGCTCAACGGCGTGAAGCGGGCCGCCGCGCTCAAGCAGGCCCGACCCTGGTTCGCCCGGCTCGGTCTGGCCGGGCTGGAGCGGCGCCGCTCGGGTGAGCTCTCCGGCGGGCAGGCCCAACGCGTCGCGCTCGCCCGTGGCCTGGTCGCCCGGCCGGGGGCGCTCTTCGCCGACGAGCCGACCGGGGCGCTCGACTCGCTCACCGGCGAGCAGGTCATGGACCTCCTCGTCGCCTCGGCCCGGGAGCAGGGCACCACCGTCGTCCTCGTGACCCACGACGCCCGGGTCGCCGCGTACGCCGACCGGCAGGTCATCGTCCGCGACGGCAAGGTGAACGCGCTGGTGCGCTCGTGATCCGGTTCGCGCTACGACTGTCGCTCTCCGGCGGCCGGGAGGCCGCCGCCCGGCTCGTCGTCATCGCCACCGCGGTCGCGCTCGGCGTCGGCATGCTCCTCACGACCCTCGCCGGCATGAACGCGGTGGGCGCACAGAACCAGCGCTACGCCTGGCTCAACACCGCCGTCGCGTCCCCCTCCTCCGATCCGTCGGTCGATCCGGTGTGGTGGCTGATCCGGGAGGACTACCACCACGGCGACTCCATCGGCCGGGTCGACCTGGCCGCGACGGGCCCGGACGCGCCCGTCCCACCGGGCCTGCCGCGCCTACCCGGGCCGGGCGAGTACTACGTCTCACCCGCCCTCGACGAGCTGTTGCGGGCCACCCCCGCCGCGGAGCTCGCGGACCGCTTCCCCGGCCACGGCATCGGCACGATCGGCCAGGCGGCGCTGCCCTCCCCGGACTCGCTGCTGGTCGTCGTCGGCCGCACCCCGGCCGAGCTGGAGCAACTCGGCGGCCAGCAGGTCACCCAGATCATGGCGACCTCGCCGAGCAACTGCCCCAACGGCTGCTACCTCGGCTACAACCGCGATGCCATGACGCTCGTACTCTCCGTCGTCGCCGCCGCGCTGCTCTTCCCGGTGCTCATCTTCATCGGCACCGCCACCCGGCTGGCCGCGACCCGCCGCGAGCAGCGCTTCGCCGCGATGCGGCTGGTCGGCGCCACGCCACGGCAGATCTCCGTCATTTCGGCCGTGGAGTCCACCATCGCGGCCGCCGTGGGCACGGCCGTCGGGTTCGGCCTGTTCCTCGCCCTTCGGCCGGCCGTCGCGACGATCCCATTCACCGGCGATCGGTTCTTCGCCGCCGACCTGTCCCTCACCGCCGTCGACGTGCTGCTGGTCGCGCTCGGCATTCCACTCGGCGCGGTCGTGGCGTCCTGGCTGGCGCTGCGTCGGGTGCAGATCTCGCCGCTGGGCGTGAGCCGTCGCGTCACGCCGAAGCCGCCCCGCGCCTGGCGGCTCATCCCGCTGGTCGTCGGGCTCGCCGAGCTGGCGTACTTCATCGGTCGTCGCCCCGCCTCCACCAATGGCCAGCTCACCGCGTACCTCTCCGGGTTCCTGCTGATCCTGGTCGGCCTGGTGCTCGCCGGGCCGTGGCTGACCATGATGGGCGCCCGGGTGATGGCCGGGCGGGCGAGCCGGCCCGCAACGCTCATCGCGGGGCGGCGGCTCGCGGACAACCCGAAGGCCGGCTTCCGTTCGGTCAGCGGGCTGATCGTGGCGCTCTTCGTGACCAGTGTGGCCACCGGCACCATCACCACGTACGTCGCCAACCGCACCGCACCGAGCACCACCGAGGTGGCCGCCACGTCACTGTCGAAGGTGTTCTGGCCCGAGGACGGACCGGCGCCGACCGCCGACCAGGTCCCGGCCGGGCTCGCCACGATCTCCGGCGTGCGCAGTGTGACGTTGGTGCGGTACAATCCGGAACCGGACTGGTGGCAGGGGTTGGTCACCTGCGCCGAACTCGACCATCTGGCGGTGTTCGGCAGGTGCCCCGCCGGCGCCCAGGTCGCCGAGGTGCCCGTCGACCTGATCGGGCTCAGCGCCGATGACCTCGCCGACGGCGGCTACGTCTGGGACGCCGCCGACATCGCGCCGGGCGAGGTCGACCGGCAGCCGATCCTGTCGGTGGTCGTCAACACCACCAGCCCATCGGCGTTCGAGCAGGCCCGCACGATCCTGGGCAACGCGTTCCCGCTGGGGGGCTTCCCGGCCAGCGGCGCCGAATGGGAGGCGAACGGCGCCCGGCAACTCGTGCAGTTCCAGCAGCTGGCCAACGTGGTCATGCTCGCCAGCCTGCCCATCGCGGGGTGCAGCCTGGCGGTGAGTGTCGCCGGTGGGTTGAGCGACCGGAGACGGCCGTTCAGCATGCTGCGCCTCACCGGCGTACGGCTGCGCACCCTGCGTCGGGTGGTGGCGTTGGAGACGGTCGTGCCGCTGCTGGTCGTCTCCGTGGTGGCGATCGGGATGGGATTCCTGGCCGCGCACCTGTTCCTGCGGGCGCAGCTGGACTACCCGCTGCTGGCGCCGAAGCCGTCGTTCTGGCTGCTGGTGGCCGGCGGGCTGGTGGTGTCGCTGGGCATCGTCGCGTCGACGCTGCCGCTGCTGGGCCGCATCACCGGCCCGGAGACCGCCCGCAACGAGTGAGCCCGAACGGGGGAGGGGCTCGGCGGTCTCGCCGAGCCCCTCAGCCGTCGTGGCCATGACGTACGGCCCGCAGTCTTCGTGGTCCGGCAATCTCCGCGTCAACCCTCGCTCAGTTCTCCCGACCTCGCTCGTCACCTGCGGCCGGAACCATCACTGCGGTTTTGGCCGATCTCCGAGCGAATGAGGGTCCGTGGTGTCTGCCCTGGACGGTGCCGCGCGCCGTACCCGGCGATGGTCCTGGATGGTCCTGCCCCTCGCACTCGTCGGGGTGCTCGTCCCCGAACCCGCCTCCGCGCACCCGTTCGGTGCTCCACAACGGATCGACGTCGCCGGCGACGGCGACCACGGCGTACGGGTCCGCTGGATCGTCGGCGGAACCGACGACCTGACCATGCTCGGCATCGCCCTCGGCGTGCTCGGCGAGGACCGGGTGCTGCTCGACGGCGCCGTCACCTACGAGCCCGCCGACGCCCGGGCCCTCGGCGAGGCCCCCGAGTTCGCCACGTACCTGACCGACCGCATCGCGGTGACCCAGGACGGGCAACCCTGCACCGGCGCGGTCGACGTCGCCGACGACCTCGCGGCCGACGGGGCCGAGGTGCTCTTCACCTGCCCGGCGCCGGTGAGCACGGTGATCGTGACGTCCCGGATGCTCACCGACCTGCACGAGGCGTACCGGACCTTCGCCAGCGGCCCCGACGGGCAGAAGGCGGTCTACGACGGCGCGCACGAGTCGGCGCAGTGGCACCTGCCCGCGGGCACCGCCACCGGCCCCCGCGCCCCGTCGGCCCGGACCACCCCCGCCACGGCCACGGACCGCAGCGCCCGACAGCTCCTGCTCATCGGGGCCGTCCTGCTCGCCGCGGCCGCCGCCGTCACCGGCGCCTTCTGGTACCGCCGCCGCCGGCGGCTGCGCCGCGCCGCCGGCGACCGCACCTCAGCCACCACCAGTGCCGACCCGGCACAACGAGAAAACCCCCAACCGAAGGAGATGTCGTGACGACACGACTGGATCCGATAGCCCGGGGGTGGCGCCGCTTCGGCGTGACCGCCCTCGGGCTCGTACTCGCGGGCAGCACCCTGCTGCTGCCCGCCCGGGACGCGCTGACCGCACCCGTCAGCGTGGCGACCAACGCCGTCACGGTGCCCGCCGCCGACGTGCTCGACGTCGCCTTCACCGGCGGCGCCGCCACCGACCGCGCGCAGGGCCTCGCCGCCACCACCTGGGGCGCGCCCAGCTACACCACCGACGCGACCGTCGGTCACGACACCCTGAAGGTGGACGGCGTCGACGACGCGGTCTCCTTCGACCTCACCGACCAGTGGGGCAAGTTCTCCACCGGCTTCGCCATCGAGTGCGTCTTCCGGGTCGACACCACGATGCCGGTCAGCGGCGAGAAGGACCTCTGCTCCGACAAGGAGGGCGGCGGCTTCTCGATTTACGTGAACGCCGGCAACCTCGGCACGATGGCCCACATCGGCGGCGGCTACAAGTCGGTGCTGACCCCGATCACCGGTAACCGCTGGTACCACAGCGTCTCCGTCTGGGACGGTCAGACGCTGCGCCTCTACCTCAACGGCCAGCTCGCCGGCTCCACCGCCGCCACCGGCGCCCTCACCCTGCCGGCCGCGACCGCCCGCCGCTTCGTCATCGGCGCCGACGCCGCCCCCACCGGCATCGGCCAGGTCGCCCCGCCGTCCTCCTTCGCCGGCAGCAAGGTCTGGAGCCGGGCGCTGGACGCCGCCCAGGCCGCCGAGCTGGCCTCCGCGTACGGCCTGAAGCCGCCGGTGCCGGTCGCCGACGTCCTCGACGTCGACTTCGCCGACGGCACCCCGAAGGACGACGCGCAGAACCTCGCCGTCACCACCGTCGGCGAGCCGGTCATCGCCCAGGACCCGGCAGTGAAGGTGCCCGTCGCCTCCTTCGACGGCGCCAACGACGCCTACGCCTACGCGATGGGCGACACGCAGTGGTCGAAGATCCGCGACAAGGTCACCATCGAGTGCACCTTCAAGGACAACGGCACCCTGCCCAACTCCGGTGAGCACTCGGTCTGCTCCGAGAAGGAGACCGGCGGGTACTCGATCGTCGTGTACGGCGACAAGCTGACCTTCGCCGTCTACGCCAACGGCGCCTACCGCAACGCCCAGGTGCAGATCTCCTCCGGCCGCTGGTACCACGCCGTCGGCACCTGGGACGGCGCGACCGCCCGCCTGTACGTCGACGGCGCGCTCGCCGCCTCCGTCGCCGCGCCGGCCCCGCTCGGCCTGCCCGGCGGCGCCGCCCGCAACTCCTTCTACGTCGGCGCCGATTCGGTCAACCAGTTCTGGGCGCCCGTGACGGTGCGCAACGCCCGCATCTTCGCCCGAGTGCTCACCCTGGACGACGTGCAGGCCCTCAACGCCGCGGCGCTCGGCGACGTCCGGGACGCCGGCGTGGAGGTCACCTCGACCGTCCCCGCCGAGGGCGCCCACCTCAGCCGCCCGACCGAGCTGCAGGTGACCGTCAAGAACCAGGGCAACGCCACCGGCTGGAGCTACCTGCTCGACGGCGCGCCCGTCCAGGTCGGCCAGGAGATCGGCGCCGGCCTGAAGTCCGGCAACCACACCCTGACGATCTCGGCGACCGACGTCTTCGGCAAGGCCGTCACCAAGACCGTCCGGTTCACCTCCGACGCCATCCCCACCGGCGGCGGCACCGACGTCGGCCAGGGCAAGGGCCGGGTCACCCTCTCGGCGATCGCCAACAACCCCGACGGCGGGGAGGTGACCACCACCTTCAAGCAGGCCACCCCGAGCGTCCCGGCCGGCGGCTTCCAGGGCGTCGTCCCGGTCATGCCCGCCACGCTGGACTTCTCGTACACCGAGGGCGGCCAGATCGGCGCGGCCCCGCGCCCCGACGGCAACCTGGCGAAGAGCCCGTCAACCGGCAACATCCCGTTCCAGCGGTACGACGTGCAGGTGCCGGCCTCCGGCGCGGCGCGCCAGATCCTGTGGAGCGGCGTCGTCGACCCCGAGCGGGCCGTCACCCTCTTCGCGTGGAACCCGACCGCTCAGGCGTGGACCGAGCTGGCCACCGCGCGCGGCCAGGCCGAAGGCGACACCGCGCTGAAGGCCGCCGTCCGGCCCGAGCTGGTCGACAACGGCAATGTGCACGTCCTGGTGGTCGGTGAGGACCCGTTCGCCGACGACCTCGCCCCGCGCGACGGCTCCGCCAACGACCCGGCGAACCGGGACCACTTCGACGACCCGAAGTCGTACGACTTCTCGCTGGCCCACTTCACCGACACCCAGTACCTGGCCGAGGGTGCGGCCGGCGGCACGTACGACGACTTCGACGGCGTCGACGAGCCCACGGACAAGATGACCATGGAGGAGCGGGCGCTCTGGCAGAAGTCCTACCAGGACACCACGAAGTGGCTCGCCGACAACGCCGCCGGCAAGAAGATCGCGTACACCGCGCACACCGGTGACGTCATCGAGAACGACTACTCCGACCCGCTCGCCAAGGACTCCAGCGGCAACCTGCTCTACCCGGGCCTCGACGAGCAGGTGACCCGCGAGTTCGAGTTCACCTCCGAGGCGCAGCGGACCCTCGACGAGGCCGGCGTCGTCAACCAGGTGATCGCCGGTAACCACGACAACCAGGGCGGCAACGAGACCGGCCCGACGTCCCGCTTCAACAAGTACTACGGCCCCGAGCGGTACTACGAGGGCGCGAAGAAGTGGCCGACCGTGTCGAAGGCGTCGTACCACGCGTGGGACGAGACCGCCGACGCCGCGGGTAACACGGTCACCCCGGGCAAGGACAACCAGAACAACTACGTCCTCTTCTCCTCCGGCGGGCTCGACTTCGTGGCCGTGGGCCTCTCCTACGGCGTCACCCAGGCCGAGGCCGACTGGGCCAGCTCGATCTTCCAGCGGTACAGCGACCGCAACGGCATCCTGCTGACCCACGCCTACCTGGCGCCGTCGACGACGCCGGACGGCCGTGGGGCGAACTTCTCCACCGACGGCTCCCGGGCCTTCTCGACCATCGTCCAGTCCAACCCGAACGTGTTCCTGGTCCTCGCCGGCCACGAGCACGGCGTCGGCACCAACCTGAAGACCGGCGTCGGCGTGACCGTGTCGCACGACGTGGTCGAGCTGCTCGCGGACTACCAGTTCTACAAGATGACCGCGGGCGAGCTGTGGCCGGAGAAGGTCGACGCCAACGGCAACCTCGACCTCAACGGCGACGGCACCGTCGACCACAAGTCGACCGACCTGCTGCAGTTCGGCGCCAGCTTCCTGCGGCTGCTGCAGATCGACGTGGACCGGGCCGAGATGAGCATCGACACGTACTCGCCGATGCTCAACAACTTCGGCGCCACCGAGTACGACGACCGCAAGCGCTACAACGGCGCCGAGGACAACATGGTGCTGCCGATCGACCTGTCCAGCCGGACCACCAGCTTCGGCACGGACAGCCTGGTCGTGGTCACCCCGACCGACACGATCATCGGTTCGGCCACCGCCAAGTCGGGCTGGCCGGCCAGTGTCGAGTGGAAGGGCCTCACCGAGGGCGAGCTCTACGCCTGGACCAGCACCAGCCACACCGGCGACGGTGACCAGGTCGGCTCCGCCGACCAGTTCGGCGGGGTCTTCCTCGCCACCGCGGCCGGCACCGACGTCACAGCGCCGGTGCTCACCGTCCCCGCCTCGACCTCCGTCGAGCAGGACACGACCTTCGACCCGCTCGCCGGCGTCAAGGCCGTCGACAACACCGACGGCGACGTCACCGACCGGATCCAGGTCGTCGGCACCGTCGACACCAAGACCCCGGGCAGCTACCCGCTGACCTACCTGGTCGCCGACACCAACGGCAACCAGGCGGTCGCCAACCGCGTGGTCACCGTGACGAAGGCCCCGGTCGACACCCGGATCAAGACGACGGTACGCGCCGACGACGTGACGGCCACCTGGCGCAAGGACGTCAAGCTGACCGCCACCGTCAAGCCCAACTCGGCGACCGGCCCCGTGCAGTTCCTCATCGGTGAGGACGTGCTCTGCGAGGCCAAGCTGAAGAAGGGCGTCGCCACGTGTGAGGTCGACCGGCTGCCTCGGCCCGGCAAGCACACCGTCCGGGTGGTGTACGGCGGCGACAAGCAGCATGCCCCGTCGTACACCGAGTTCACCCTGAAGGTGGTCGAGCGCCGGTAACTGACCGAGCGTTCTAACCGCTGAGCGGGGCCGGTCCGAGAGGGCCGGCCCCGCTTCTCCTTCCCTCGTCAGATCGGCGGATACCGGGTGTTGTGGCCGCGCTGCCGATCCGACACGACACGCCGTGGATAGCGCGCATACTGATCGCGAAACTCATAGCATCGATGCTATGGGCTGGGGTAGGGTTGAGCTGGAACCTGAGGTCCGAGATTGGTTGGAGGGGTTGCCGGGCGAGCACTTCGCGCGGGCCGCCTTCTACATCGATCTGCTTGCCGGCCGCGGCGTCTTGCTCGACGAGCCGTACACCAAGCAGCTCGATGGGAAGCTGCGAGAACTGCGGTTCTACCTGGAGCGCGACCAGGTGCGTGTGACGTACTGGATAGCCTCCGACCGGAGGATCATCTTGCTGACGGTGTTCCGGGAAACCGGGGCTCGGGAGGACCGCGAGATCGAACGGGCTCGCCGGGCGTTGGAGCGGTGCATCGCCGAGCGGCATACCGTGATCGAGGGGGCAGAGCGATGAGTGACCGCGTTGACTGGAACGACCTGCGGGAACGTCGGATGGCCGAGCCGGGCGTCGCCGAGGCGTGCGAAGCGACACGCATCGCCTTTGAGCTCGGTCAGGAGGTGCGCCACCTGCGGGAGCACAACGGATGGAGTCAGAGCCAGTTGGCGCATGCCGCGGGCATGACACAGTCTGCGGTCGCCCGGTTCGAGGCCGGCGGCACCGTTCCCACCTTGGCTGTTCTCGAACGACTGGCTCGAGCGCTGGACCGGAAGTTGGATGTGCGGTTCTCGCCTCGCCCCGAGGCTGCCTGATCCGAGGGTAGGCGTCGCTGTTGGGTCGCGCCGGGGCGACGGACGGGATGTTGGCCGCCGAACAGCGGACCTATGTACGACACAGGTACCGAGCCACTGTCGAACGACACCGGGCTCCCGCTCCGCCTCGCCACGCCCTGAGCCACAGCACCGGTCACGAGCGACAAAAGCCTGTCGCGGTGGGTGCCGAGGACGAGCCGATCAGGTCGGCGGATACAGGTGTACTCGCACCTCGGGCAGGTCGGCGAGCGCGGCCTCGATGAGAGGTCGGACGTCGGCCCAGTCGAGGCTGCCGTTGCCGCAGCCCAGCGCCGGCACCGCCACCGAGGTGATGCGGTGCTCGCGGAGGACGCGTACCAGGTCGGCAAGGCCCGCGGTGACGTCGGCCAGCTGCGACCGTGAGCGCCAGTGGCGCTTCGTCGGGAAGTTGATGACGTATCGGTGCCGGCCGGGAACACCCGAGTCGTACACGAACACCTGCCCGAGGCGGACGGTGCCGGCGGCGCACGCGGCGCGGTAGACAGCGTAGTTCGCGGGATACGCCCGCTTGAACGCCAGCGCGATGCCCTTGCCCATCACACCGACGGTGTTGACAGCATTGACGAGAGCCTCAGCGTCCGCGTCGAGCAGGTTGCCATGGCGGATCATGATCACGGTCTCGTGGTATCAGCCGGGTCCGACATGCTCTTGCCTGCTCGGCACCGACGACGAACCGGTTCGCGGCAGCCGGGCCTCAGCTGGGCATCGCGGCGGATTGGGGACCACGGCGAGTACGTGGGTTGTGGGAGCATGGTCCGTCCGTCCGTTGTGCACGGTTTCGATCCCGCTGGGAGACAGTCTCGTGGCAGACACCGCCCCGCCCGCCGTCACCGACCAGATCTCGACGATCGACACCAGCGTGCCGCACTCCGCGCGCATCTGGAACTACTGGCTGGGCGGCAAGGACAACTTCGAAGCCGACCGGATGGCCGGCGACCAGGTCCGCGCCATCTTCCCGGCGATGGTCGAGACCGCCCGGCAGTCGCGGGCGTTCCTGACCCGCGCCGTACGCTTCCTCGCCGGCGAGGCCGGCATCCGGCAGTTCCTCGACCTCGGCACGGGCCTGCCCACCGCGGACAACACCCACCAGGTGGCCCAGCGGGTCCGACCGGACAGCCGCGTCGTCTACGTCGACAACGATCCGATGGTGCTCGCCCACGCCCGCGCGCTGCTCGTCGGCGCCCCCGAGGGCCTGACGAAGTACCTGCACGCCGACCTGCGCGACCCTGACGCGGTGCTGCGCCAGGCCGCCGAGCACCTCGACTTCACGCAGCCCGTCGCCGTGCTGCTGTTCGGGGTCATGGGCCACATCGGTGACGACGACCAGGTCGTCTCCATCATCCGTACGCTGCTCGCCGCGGTTCCCTCCGGCAGCTACCTCGCCCTGTCCGACGGCACCGACACCAGCGAGGCGGTCGTCGAGTCACACCGGCAGTACAACGAGAGCGGCGCGATGCCCTACCACCTGCGCAGCCCCGACCGGATCTCGCGATTCTTTGCGGGCCTGGAACTGGTAGAGCCCGGCCTGGTGCCGTTCACGCAGTGGCGGTCCGACGGTGAAGGCGCGCCCGCCGTGGACGGGTACGGAGCGGTCGCCCGCAAGCCTTAGGCGGCCGACCCTGCTCACAGCATGACGGCTCAGGCGGCGATCGCTCGGGCAGCGGCGTACATGTCGGCAGGTAGCGCGTGCTGCATCCGCCACAGAATGCGCATCGGGCGGTCGCCGATGTGCGACTCGTACGTCATCGGGCCGGCATACAGATATGGCGGCGCGCCCAGGTCACGGTCGGCGACTTTGGTCTCGCGCACGAACAGATGCACCGTCGATCCCAGCTTCTTGTGGTTGATGTACCGCTGGCCGGTCACCGAGTTGGTCGAGGTCGTGCTCTGCGACTCCCACTGAAAGAGCGTCTCGGTGATAGCTCGGTCGGCATACATGGTCGTGGGGGAGTAGTGCCCCTCGGACTTGACCAGGGTGACAAAGAAGAGATCGACCTGGGCGTCCGGCAGCCACTTCACCCCCTCACGCAGCGACCCCGGGTTCGGCATCCCGAACGCCGCGCACGCCTCGTTCCGGCTGTACCGGGCGTGCACCCGCAACGGCACCTCCTTGAGGCCCGCCGGCTCGGTGACCCGGTGGATTCGGTCCCGCAGCACCTCTGCCACTTGCTGCAGCTCGACGCAGCGCGCGGGGTCGGCCCAGAGCCGCGCTAGCCGGTCGTCCCGCGAGGTCAGCGGCGCGTTCGGCCCCCACAGGTCGAAGTGCAACAGATCCCAAAGCCGCCCCGCCTCGGGCCGCTCGCCGCCGGCGACCCGGGTTAGCAGGTCCAGCCGGTCGAGGTCGTCAAGGTGCAGCATCCGCCCAATGGCCCGGCTCAGCTCACGGTCGTCCGGCCCGGGCGTCGAGGTGTCCAGGCCAGCGAGCCGCCGCAGCCCGGTCCACCCGCCGACAGTCGCCGAACGGTAGACGTCCTCGATTTCCAGACCGCTCTCCCGTAGGTACGCGGCCAAGTTCACGTCGCCGAGTTGCCGTAGCTCCGCCACCAGGCCCGGCTTCGACGTAGGCATCGCCGATCGCAGGTTGGCGAGCACGATCTCCCTCGCCACCCGGTCCAGCTCGACGTGGCACCCGCTTGGCAGCGACGGGAAATCCTGCTCGACCGACTCCCGGATCGCCCGCCGGCTCACCCCGGTCAACGCGCGCCACCGTAGGTCGAAGCGGAAGTTCGCGTGCTGCCCGCCGATGAAGTCGAGCACGGTCAGGCAGGGCTTGTCGTCGTCCAGGCGCAGCCCGCGGCCGAGCTGCTGAAGAAAGATCGTCGCGCTTTCAGTAGGCCGCAACATCAGGATCGTGTCGACCATCGGTAGATCGACACCCTCGTTGAACAGGTCGACCGTGAAGAGGACGCTTAGCGCACCGGCCCTGAAGTCTCTGAGCAGGGTTTGTCGGCCGGCGAGGTCGACCCGCGAGGTCACCGCCGCCGACGGTACGCCGTGCCTGGTGAACCAGTCCGCCATGAATTCGGCGTGCCCGATGCTGACGCAGAAGCCCAACGCCCGCATCCGCGACACGTCGACCAAGTCCCGAGCCGCCCGCAGCACGGCCCGCGCCCGCGCGTCGTTACCGGTGTAGAGGTTGTCCAGCTCCGTCGGGTCGTACCCCTGCCCGCGCTTCCACCGCAGCTGCGAGAGGTCCACGTCGTCGTGCAGCCCGAAGTACTGGAACGGTGCCAGCAACTGCCGTTCGAGGGCTTCCCACAGATGCAGCTCCACAGAGGCGCGACCGTCGAACCACCGGCGCACGTCGCCCCCGTCAGCCCTGTCGGGGGTTGCAGTGAGTCCCAGCAGTACCCGCGGTCGCAACCGCTCCAACAACCGGGCGTACGTCGGCGCCTCGGCGTGGTGGAACTCGTCCACGATCACCATGTCGTACGCCTCGGGGTCCACCGCCCGCCGATGCAGCGACTGGATTGAGGCGAAGACGTGCTTCCACTGCTGCGGCTCCCGACCACCGATCAGCGTCTCGCCGAAGCTGCCGTCACCCATCACCTGCCGGAACGTCGACAGGCTCTGCCGAAGGATCTGCTCCTGATGTGCGACGAAGAGCAGCGAGTCGACCGAGCCCGCGCGGCGTAGCCGCCGGTAGTCCAGCGCCGCGACCACGGTCTTTCCGGTGCCGGTAGCCATGACGACGAGGTTCCGATGCCGGCCGTGGACCTGCCGCTCGGCATCTAGGTCGGCCAGAATCTCCGCCTGATAGCCGTACGGGCGGACGTCCAGGTTCGCAATCTCCGTTGGTGCCTCGGCGGGGCGTTCCCCGCTGAGGGCGTGCCGGAGCCGGTCAGCGTCTCTGGTCGGGTCGTACGCCTCGAACGCCGGGTCGTTCCAGTAATCCTCGAAGGTCGCCGCGAACGTGTCGATGACGTACGGCTGCTCCAGATTCGAAATGCGGACGTTCCACTCCACGCCGTCAACTAGAGCGGTCTTCGAAAGGTTCGACGAGCCGACGTACGCGGTGCTGGTGCCGTTGTTGCGGCGGAAAAGCCACGCCTTCGCGTGCAGCCGCGTCGTCCGGGTCTCGTAGGACACCTTGATGTCGGCGCCCAACTCGGCGAGCCGGTCGAGCGCCCGCTGATCGGTCGCGCCCATGTACGTCGTGGTGATGACACGCAGCCTTCCTCCGCGGGCGATCAGGTCGCGGATGGCCGGCTCGACGATTCGTAGACCGTGCCACTTGATGAACGCGCAGAGCAGGTCGACCTGGTCGGCGGAGGCCATTTCGTGGGTGACCTCGTGGCCGATGCGCGGCTGGTGACGGCCGTTGACCAGGAGCGCCCCGGTGGAGAGCGGGGTGGTGGGGCGTGGCGGAAAAGCGGGCTGGGCGGGTGGGATTGGCGGTGCTGCGATCGCGTGCAGGAGGTGGTTGGCGTCGGCAATCTGATCCTGAGGGGTGGCCGCTTGCGGGCCGAGCGCACTGATGGCCTCGGCGATTCGGTTGGCCAAATCGACCTGGCGGTTGAGCTTATCGTCGCCACCGGGAACGGCTTGCAGGACTCGGCGGGCCAGGGTGGTGATGTGGCGGGCCAGGGCCTCGTGGGCGTCGGCGGAATCGAGCTTGTCCCGCTGAACGAGGTCGGGGTCGACTCGCTCAAGCCGGTCGGCAACCTCACGGGTGATCAGGTGCTGATAGATGCCCTGTTCAAGATCCGTCACCAACGCAACCTAGCTGGCCTGGGCGTTCCGGCGCTGTCCCTCCGCAAGTGCCTATATCAGCTGTCGGCCTCGCGACAGAGAGCGCTCTTCATGGTTGCAGGGGCTTGCTCAGCTCAACCTCTTCGGAGTCCGGGCGCTGAATGCTGTGCCCCACCAGGGTCGGCGGTTGAACTGGAATGCTGTCCGATGTTCAGCGGGTTAGTTTGAAACCGGCACCAAATACGCGGTCTGGTGCTTCGCACTGCTTGGGTTCCCACTGGGCGCACCGGTGGGTGGAGTAGGACCCCGGCCAGGTGCGGATAGCCAGGCCGGCGGTTGGGCAGGGGCGGTGTTGCTGGACGGCCAACGGCGGGCCACCTTCCGCTTAGGGATGGTCCGGGCCAGCGCTGGACGCGCCTCGCCTCGGCGTGGTTTGCCATTCTTACCGCCAGCTCAACCTGCGCCAGGGACGGACCGTGTGAGCAAGCTAAGAGGCTTGAGCTCTCAAGGTGTTGATCGCCTGGGTAACACCGAGCCAAGGCAGGAGGCTGGTTGGGGTTGTTCGCCCGGCCTCCTCGCTCCGAAAGAGGCTCACGCCATTGGCATGGAGCAGTTCAGCACTCTCGGCGTGGGCAGGGTGGGCGGTTAGAGCTGGCTTCGCGTACGGCACTGCGAGGATGGGGAGACGTAGGCCGAGCGCCTCGTTGAGGATGCCGAGGGCGAGGTTGTCGCTGATACCGAGTGCCCACTTGTTGATTGTGTTGAAGGTGGCTGGGGCCACCACTACGGCGTCCGCCTCGGGTAGCACGTCCGGCTCGCCCGGCCGCCGCCACTCAGAGCGAACCGGGTAACCGGTCTGCTCGGCTAAGGCTTCTCGGTCGATCCAGGTCGCCGCCGTCGGCGTCGCGATCACGCAGACGGTCCAGCCGTCCGCCATCAGCAAGTCGATGAGTTCGCTGATCTGGAGTGCCGGTGGCGCGGCGCAGACGACGAGGTACACGACCCTTTGGTCGGTCATGTGAGAAGCCCGGCTCGTACCGCCATCGGTCGCAGGCCAGGTGTCGCGGATCGGCGTTCCTTGGACAGCAGGTCGAGCAGCAGCGATCGTGCTTGGACGTTGGCGCCGAGCACTTCAGGCGCTACGCGTTCCGCCTCCAGGAGGTGGAGAACGGCGAGTGAGCTGCCGTCGTTGCCGATCGCGGTTGCCTGCGCCAGGTCGAGGTGAACCTGTGCCCGTCGCCCGACCAGGGCAATCGGCAGCCGCGACGTGTCCAACCTGGCTCCGGTCTCGATGGCGCGTTCGGCGTTGCCGGCCGCAACTGCCGTAGACACCGTATGAATGGCGACGTTGGTCGGCCCGAACCCGGTCCATAGCCGGTTCTGGTCCGATCCGAGGTCCGCGGCGACCGTCTGCGCCTGTGCGAGGTGACGCGCGGCCTGCTTCACGTCACCTCGACGCGCCGTGATGATGGCGGCGAGGAGCAGGAGCGCGCCCCGCGCGGAGATCAGTTCTGGATGGGGCGATGGGCGCAGCCGTGTCAGGTGGTCGATGCTCGCTTCGGTAACGGCCTCGGCTTCGGCAAGGCGATCTGGTAGCCGGAGTAGCGCGCACGAGGCCTGGTATGCGGCGACCGCCGCCAACGACTGGTCGCCGGCGAGCAGCGCTGACGTCGCGGCCCGGTCGGCAGTGAGCAATGCCGTCTCGCCGTCACCGACTTTGCAGGCGATCTTCGACGCCGCGACGTATCCGGCGGCGAGCAGCTTGAAAGCGGTCGCCCGGTGGATGCCGGACCCGGACTGGGTCAGCTCGGTCGCGGCTCGGAGGACGTCAGGGATGTGACGGGAGGCGGGGACATAGCTGGCGCGCTGGTACAGCGTGTGTACCCGGGCAACGGCCCGCCGTACCTCCGGCAGGGAGGCGCGGACGCTTCCGGCGTTGTCGCTCGGCAGGTAGCGCGTGAGGAAGGCGCGCAGGCCGGCGAGTAGGTCGGTGCGGACTGCAGGCTGACTATTGCTGGCGTTGTCTCCCATGGTGCTTCCTCGGGGCGTCGCGACGGAGACATCATCAAGGATCTCCTGGAGCTGGTCCAGAGGTACCCGAAGGGTCTCGGCGATCCGGACCCGATGCCACGGCTGCGGGTCGTTCTCGGCCCGTTCCCACCGCACGACCGTGGAGCGTTCCACGCCAAGGATCTCGGCCAGTCGCTCCTGGCTGAACCCGAGCATCTTGCGCCGCTGCACCAGCCGGTACCGCTTGAGAGCCACGCATTTCTCCTCCCGGGATGACGCCACTCTAGTGACTCTGCGTCGCTCGCTGCATGACAGCCGGTGCCTCAGTTTTGCCTCACTTGAGCGCCACGAGCGCTGTGGTTCCCGCTCGCCGTCGGTCTCAAAGTGGGGACACAGGCCCGGGGCGGGTGCTGGGCTCCGCCCGGTACGGACGCGCGGTCGGATCGGACGACCCCGCCCGCCTCGGCGCCCTAAGCAGTGACGGAAGCCGTCGCCCGAGAAGGAGGGACATGGACTCGATCGAGGAGATCCTCGGAGAGCTACCCCTACCGCCCTACGTGACCGCCGAAGACGTCGGCTTCGCGATCAAAGCGGTCACCGTTCACGCCGCCGAGCAGTGGCCCGACGGCCAGCGATGTCGCAACGACCGCGCGGTACATCCGTGCCGGCTGTACCGCTGGGGCCGTCGAGTGTTGGACCAGCGTGGCCTCACCGACCGGCAGGTCCAGGTGCTGATCGCCGAGCAGGAGGCGCCACAGCCATGATTTACGTGACCAGGGAGCGTCTCCAGCCGCCGCACGTCAGGTTGGCGTCGTTCGACCGCCGCTGGCGAGGGCTCGACCCGGGCCAGGTGCATGACTACCTCGATCGGGTCGCCGACGAGCTGGAACGCCTGCACCGTGAGCTGACCACGGCGAACACCGAGGCCGAACGCATCCGCCAGGGGCTGCGCCAGTGGCAGTCGCGTCACGGAAGCTGCCACCACGCGCTCAACGGCAGGTGGCCACGATGACCGCGCCCCGCTGGGTCATTCACCTGCCGACCGCGCTGACCAGCCTCGACGGCGCGGCCATCCTTGCGACGGCTCTGCGCGACTCGCTCGGTCACGTCACGGCCATCGACTTCGGCGAAACCACGCTCAGCGAGGAGGACAGCCAGTTCCTGCGTACCCGAGTGTGGTGTGACGCCCGGCTCGACGGTGCCGGCCGCTGCCGGCGGCGCGACGGGCATGCCGGGCCGTGCCGCCCCGCCGACGACGAGCTGCCGGAGATAACAGCGACGGGTGGTGCCGAGGAGGCACCACCCGTCGTCTGACGGCTTCCGTTACGCGCCGGGGATCACCACGAGGCCGTTGTTGTAGTCGGCCAGCAGCACGTCCTTGTGGCCGTCGCCGTTGATGTCACCGACCGCGAGACCGCGGTGCTCGTAGTGGGAGGCGTAGTAGGCGTTGTAGCCCTGCTGCTCGCGGCCCAGGCGGCCGTCGGGGCGCTGCAGCAGGACGCCGACCTGGTACCAGCCGCCGTGGGCGACCACCACGTCCAGCCGCGAGTCGCCGTTCATGTCTTCGAGGGCGACCGGTTCGGGCATGTCGTACGCGACGTAGACCTGCCACTTGCTGAGCGCGCCGGTGGCGTCGTGCGTCAGCACGGAGATGCGCGGGTCGGGCATGTTGCCGGTGACGGTGACGACCACGTCGGCGCGGCCGTCGCCGGTGACGTCGCCGGCCGCGAGCGAGTGCGCGTCGATCTCCTGCCCCTCCGGCACGGGAACGCCGGCCGGTGCGGCGAACGTGCGGGCCGAGGTCTGCTCGACGACGATGACCTTCCGGCCGTCGAGGCGTACCAGGTCCAGGCCGGGACCGCCGGTCACGTCGGCGACTCCCAGGATCGGGCCGGAGAGCGGGGTGGTCACGGCGACCGGCGCGGCGAACTCGCCCGGGCCGGTGCCGTAGCGCACGAGCACCGACTCGTTGGTGGTCGTCACCAGGTCCAGCGTGTCGTCCTGGTCGAGGTCGATGACGCGTACGTCGCCGAGGGGCGCGCCGAACGGCAGGGCCACCGGCGCGGCGAGCCCGCCCGTGGACTGCCGGTACAGCTCCAGCCCGTCACCGGAGGCGACCAGCAGCTCGTTGCGGCCGTCGCCGTCGACGTCGGCGATGACCGGGACCATGCTGCCGCCGGTCGGCGCCGAGGTGCCGTAGCGGACGGGCGCGGCGAGCCGGTGCTCCGGCAGCTGCACGAAGAGGTAAGCGGAGTGGTTGAGGTCCCCGGCGTCGGCCTCGGTGCCGGTGGTGAGCACCACGTCGGTGAGCCCGTCGCCGGTGAGGTCACCGGCGGCGATCGCCGTCTCGGTCGAGCCCACCCGGGCCGCCTCGGACGGGCCGAAGGACACCTCGCCGTACGCCGGGTCGACCTCCAACGGCAGGTCAGCCGAGGAGCTGCCACCGTTGTTCGGGTTGCTGCCGTACCCCTCGAAGCGGGCGTAGTAGGTCACCGAGCCGGCCTTCGGGGTGATCACCGTCGCGGCGTACCCGTGCCAGAGGCTGGCCTGGCCGACGACCTCGCCGCCGGCGATGAAGAGCATCTTGCCCCACGGCTCGGACCCGTCGGCGGTGCGGACGCGCGCGGAGAGCGCCACCCACTGGCCCTGCTCGGAGCGGGTCGGGTCGACGGCGATCGTGGTGGTGGTCGCCAGGCCGGTGTACGCGGCGGCGGAGGCGAATGGGCCGGCCGCGCCGTTCGCGGCCAGGGCGCGCACCTTGTACTGGTAGTAGTAGCCGTCCGAGCGGCCGGTCTCCCGGAACGACGGCTCGGTGGTCGTGGTGATCAGGCTGTCCCCGTCGATCGGGTGGTGCCGGTACACCTCGTAGCGGGCCGCCCCGGGCACCGCCGCCCAGGTCAGCTCCATCGTCGACGGGGTGCCGGTGAGCCGCAGGCCGCTCGGCGCGGAGAGCACCGGCAGCGTGCTGGCGCTGGCCTGGAGCGACTGGCCGGAGAGCTTGTTCCGGTATTCGGCCTGCACCACGTAGTAGTAGGTGGTGGCCGGGGTGAGCCCGGAGTCGAGGAGCTCCAGGCTGGTGCTGCTGCCGACCTGGGTGTAGGGGCCGCTCGACCCGGTCGAGCGGGAGACCCGGTACGACGACGCCTGCGGGGCCGCCTGCCAGGTCACCCGGATCTGGGTGGACGAGACCGCCGTCGCGCTGGTCGCCGGCGGCGGTGTGACCGCCGGCCCGGCCTGGGCGGGTGTCGCGGTCAGTTGGGATACGGCGACGAGCGCCGCCACCAGGGCGATGCCGAGCGGTCGTAAGCGGGTGGGTGTGTGCGCCATCGGGCGTCCTCCGGTCCCCGTGTTGATCATTCCGTGAGTACGGCGCTTCGCCGTCGTGCCGCGTCACATAGCTCCGCCGTGCGGATCGAACTTTCGGGGTGACGTCCGGGTCGGCGGCGGCGCGACCAGCACGATGGCCCGTGCGGGGTCGCGGGGTAGTAGCCTCCGAGGGTGCCCGCCGCCTTGATCGATGACCTGCTGGCCGGTTTCACGCCCGCCGAGCCGTACACCGCCGACTCCGCTGCCAGCGCCCCGCCGGCGCGCGGCGTGCACGTGGTGCTGGACGGGGGCACAGTCGTCTACGTCGGCTGGACCGGCAACCTGCGTCGGCGGCTGCGGCAGCACCTGACCGGCAGTCGTGACTCGTCGGTGCTGCACGAGCAGGTCGGCCAGCTCCTCGACACCCCGACCCGGGCGGCGACCGCCGAGGACATCGCCGACTGGCTGGGTCGGCGTGAGGTCCGCTGGCAGGAGACCGAGAATCCGGAGGGTACGAAGGACGCGCTGGTCCTGGCCCTCATGCCGGTCTTCAACCGGCAGGTGCCCAAGCCTCGCCGAACCACCTGACGGGTCGAGCGGCCGCCGAACCGACCCGCACGTAAAACGGCCCGCCGGGAAGCGGCCGCCGGGACTGCCATACGCAGTCGGCCCACCCGGACGCGAAAGCCGAACCACCGTGGCGCGCCGCCGGCCCGACCTCGTTACGGCGCCCGGAGGCCGAGCAGCTCGGCTGTGCGGTCCCAGAGGCCGGCCGCGAGCTGGTCGTCCTTGGCCTGCGGGTGCACCGGCCCGTTGGGTTTCAGGCAGTGGTAGTAGTCGCCGTTGGCCGTCTCCGGCTCAGCCATGGTGGCGAGGTGCACCAACGGGGCGGCCCCCTCCGCGACGGTGGCCGGCCGGCCCAGCAGGCGGTACCGGGACAGCGCCCCGATCAGTGGGCTGTCCCGGTTGATCTCGGTGCCGGGAACCACGCCGGGGTGGAACGCCGTCGCGGTTAGTCCGGTGCCTTGCGTACGGCGGGCCAGCTCGCGGGTGAAGAGGATGTTCTGCAGCTTCGTCATCCCGTACCGGAGCATCTCGGATCGCGTGCGCGCGCCGTCGAGGTCGTCGAGGTCGACCCGGGCGGAGCGGTTGGCCTTGCTGGAGGTGGAGATGACCCGGGCCGGGCCAGCGGTGGTGAGCCGGTCGAGCAGCAGGTTGGTGAGCAGGAACGGGGCCAGGTAGTTGACCTGGAACATCGTGTCGTGGCCGTCTTCGGTGCGGCTGCGCCTGGTCAGCACGACCCCGGCGTTGTTGGCGAGGACGTCAATGCGCGGGTAGCGGTCCAGCAGGGCGTCGGCGAGCGCGCGTACGTCGGTCAGCCGGGCGAAGTCGGCGACCAGGGGTTCGGCGCCGACCTCGCGGGCGACGGCGGCGGTCTTCTCCGGTGACCGGCCGACCACCGCCACGGTCGCGCCCAGCTGGGCGAGGCGGCGGGCCGCCTCGGCGCCGAGGCCCGTGCTGGCCCCGGTGATCACGACGGTTCTACCTGCCATGGGCCGATCGTTCACGGTATCCATCCTCGCGAATGAGAAGACGGCTCATGGTAGGAGATCAACCGGGGTGCCGGCCATCGACGTGACGGGCACTTGAGATTCACAGAAACGAGAGGGCGCCTGCCACCGGATCGGTGACAGGCGCCCTGGGAACAGCTCAGGTCAGTTGGTGCCGCCCGGCTGGACGACCCCGTTGACCTTCAGGGTGTACGGCGCGTACTGGGTGACCTGCTCGGTCGGCTCGTCGTAGGCGACCACGGCGACGACCTTCGGGAAGATGCTCAGCAGGGCCAGCTGCAGCCGGTTGAGGGTGAGGCTGGACTTGCCGTCGAACTCGAACTGCCAGGCGAGCGAGTGCTTCTCGTCGAGGCCGATCAGGCGCAGGTTCCAGTTGTCGACGGCGACCGGCTTGATCTCCGTGGGGGAGTCGAACGGGGTGAGGCTGCTGCCGTCACTGACGGTGCTGCCGCCGACGGTGATGTCGTCGATCAGCCAGCCGCCCTCGTTGACGCCACCGTCGCTGAGGTAGCGGAAGCCGAGCAGGACGGACTTGCCCGCGTACGCGGAGAGGTCGTAGCTGTGCGCCTCGAACCCGTTGGTGGTGCCGTTGACGCCCGGGCCGAGCGGACCGTCGACAGTCTTGTCACCGGGGATGACGGTGTAGGTGGCGCCGCCGTCGGTGGAGACGGTCACGTAGCCGTAGTCGAAGCCGAACTCCGCGCCGTACTTGGCGACGAAGCGCAGCGTCGGGTCGGCCGTCGGCACGGTGACCTTGGTGACGGCATTCGCGTCGGTGTTGTTGCCGTTGCCGGAGAAGAGCACCGGGTTGCCCGCGCGGTCCGGGTCGTTGTTCACCACGGTCCAGGCCAGCGGCTGCGCGGGCAGGGTCTTGGCGCCCTGGAACGACAGCGACCGCAGGTCGATACCGCGGAGCAGCTGACCGTTGGCCTTCTGCAGCGGCACGTAGTCGGCGCCGTTCGGTGCCGCGCCCGGGGTGGCGTTCGCGGTCGGGTTCGCCAGGTTGACCGTGGAGCGCAGGCTCTTCGTGGTCACCCGGCTCTTCGACACACCCAGCATGACCCCGAGGCGGGAATCCCCGACGATCTTGTCGACCAGCGTCATCGTCTGGTAGTCGTGGATCACCTGGTACATGTCCTTGGCGCCCTCGGCCTGCAGCGCCGCCTGCAGGCTCGCCAGACCCTGCAGGTCACCGTCGTTGTGCAGGCGGTGGACGATGTCGTTGCCGTACCGGTCGTAGAGGAACTGGATGAACGCGTAGGCGTTGCCGTAGTCGGCCAGCACCGCGTTCGCGTTGGGGCTCTCGTCCCACAGGTTCAGCGAGTTCTCCGGGCCGCCGCAGTCACGCGGGTTCGCGTTGTACGGCGTCTGCACGGTGCCGAAGCCCTGCTGGCAGAAGAGGTGACTGTCGGCGCCCGCGTCGAAGACGGTCGCCTTGGTGTCGACGTACCCGGTGAGCGTCTGGGCGAAGTCGGAGAGCCCCTCGTTGAGCCAGACGCCCTCGAACGGGTCGGTGTAGTACTGCGCCAGGTGCTGCCACTCGTGGGCGAAGGTGCCCTCGTAGCTGAACGGGCGGGCCGGGCGGCTGGTGCACAGGTCGTCGGTCGGCTCGTTCGGCGGGTTCGCGCCGGTGCGGTGCAGCCAGTCGAACGCGTCGATGGTCATCACGTTGCGGTCGAAGAGCTCGTTGAGCTGCGCCGAGAAGAAGCCGGCGACGTAGGTCGGCGCGGCCGGGAACTGGTAGTAGTTGTCGTCCCGGACGTTGTCGACCAGGGTGACGGTCTTGTTGCCCGCCCCGGTGTAGACGCCGCCGTTGCCGTCGGCGTCCGGCCCGACCTGGGCGTTCGCGCCGTCGCGGTCCGGCGGCCGGCTGAACGCCACCGTCTCCTTCGGGTACATGTTGGTGTCGAACTCGTGGACGAAGTTCTGCACCTGCTCGTCGCTGATCTGCGTCGACGAGGCGACCTGGTTCCGGCAGTCGTTCGCCGGGAACGCGATGTCGTTGGCGACCCACACCTCGACGTTGTCGCCGACTCCCCGCAGCGTGTAGTCCTTGCGGTAGTAGGTGCCGTCGATGTCGTCGAGCCCGAGCCACTGCCGGACGGTGCCGACCGCCGGCGTCTGTGCTGCGGCCTTCGCCCCCGAGCGCGCCTGGGCGCGCGGCTGGTAGCGGGTCGGGGTCTTGACCTCGTGGCCGTCGACCTTGAAGTTTTTGCGCGCGAGTTCGCGGGTGTCGTCGCTGGGCCGGTCGTTCTTCGCCGCCGGCTGGGCGGGCGCGGCCGACGCGGCAGAGGCGGGAAGGACGCTCAGAAACGGTACGACGAGTGCGATGGCTGCGGCACCGGCTATCCGGCTGCGTGCCATGAGCCCCCCTTGGGTGTGCTGAGTCCGGTGGACGACGCTCCGTTGCAGGCCACCGGGATGTCATCCACGTTCGTACGCCGCTTGGTTGCCCTTGGCAATGATTTCCGCCCATGATCCACAGCACCGTCCACAGAGGTGAAACGAATTCACGAGCTGCCGGGTAAGCCCGCCTTACTCCATAGTTCGCCGAAGTGTCAGATGCTGTCGGGTAGATCGTTCCGTCTTGTCGGGAGGGTCAGGGCATGACTGCTTCCACTTCTGGGCTGACCGGCCTGCGCCGGGCCGGCGCGCTCGCCGCCGCCGCGCTCGCCGCGATCAGCCTCGGCGTCGCGCCGGGCGCCCGCGCCGAGGCCGCCACCGGCACGCTCCCGCTCGGCGACGCGGACCTGACCGAGGTCACCTCCAGCAGCACCCTGGCCAAGGGCGTCACCCTGACCCGCATCGTGCGCGGCACCGACCCGGCGCCCGCCGACCAGATCAACACCACCACGCGCGGCCCGTGGGTCGTCAACGTCCTCACCATCGACCCGCGCAAGGCGCGCGGCCACCTGAAGGCCACCTACGGCCCGGACCTCGCCAAGGTCGAGAAGACCACCGACCTGGTACGCACCTCGGGCGCGCTGGCCGGCGTCAACGCCTCCTTCTTCACCTTCACCGCCAGCCAGCTCTACCCGGGCGACCCGGTGGGGCTGGGGCTCTTCGGCGGGAAGCTGCTCAGCGAGCCGGTCACCGACCCGGCCGAGGCCAACTTCATCGTCGACGCGAACAACAACAAGGCGATCACCGGCAAGCTGAGCTGGTCGGGCAGCGTCCGGAACAAGAAGACCGGTGCCAACCTGCCGCTGGAGTTCATCAACCACCCGCCGGTGGTTCCCGCCGGCTGCGCCACCCTCGTCGACCAGACGCAGTGCGCCCTGCCCGGTGACGTCGTGCAGTTCACCCCCGAGTTCGCCGCCGCCACCCCGGCCGGCGCCGGCGTGGAGGTCGTGCTCGACAAGCGCGGCTGCGTGGTGCGTACCGCCACCACCCGGGGCACCGCCCTCGCCGCCGGCCAGACGTCGCTGCAGGCGACCGGTCAGGAGAGCGCCGCCCTGCTCGCCCTCGCGGTGAAGGGCTGCGTCGAGCAGAAGTCGACGCTGACCGACCAGAACGGCAAGAAGCTCGCGCTGCGGCCCGGGCTCTTCGGCGTCACCGGGCGTTACCAGCTGACGAAGGGCGGCCAGATCGTCGTGCCCGACGGCGCCCCCGGTGACAGCTTCTTCGGCCGCAACCCCCGCACCATCGCCGGCACCACCCAGGACGGAAAGATCGTGCTCGCCACCATCGACGGCCGGCAGACCACCAGCGTCGGCACCACCATGGACGAGACGGCGGCCGTCGCCCAGGCGCTCGGCCTGACCGACGCGATCAACCTCGACGGCGGCGGCTCCACCTCGATGGCCGTCGCCGGCTCCCTGGTCAACCACCCGGGCGGCTCCGAGCGGGCCGTCGGTGACGCGCTCGTCTACGTGGACGGCCGGTACCACAGCGGAAGCTGACACCTCGGCACCAGCGTGCGGGTGCGGCCGGCCATCGCGCCGGCCGCGCCCGCCGTTGCGGGACGTGACCGTCGGAGACGAGGCCGAGGCGCAGGCGACCGGCCCGCGGCGGTGCGGCGGGTCTGACGGGAACACGATGCGCGTCGGACGCGAACGCGACAGGCAGCAGAATGAGGAGATTCACGCCGCCGTTGATCCCTGACATTCATGTCGGGCTGCCGATAGAACGGCGATTTCTTCGATCACTCTCCGTCGATAGCGTGGCGCGCAAAGGCCGTCACGAAAGGCGGACGATGAACTACCGAATCCCTGCACTGTCCCGGCGACGCGTCCTCGTGGGCGCCGCCGCGGCCTCGGCGGCAACGGCCGCCGGGGCGAGCACGGCACACGCCGCGCCACCCACCACCCGCCCAGCACAACCCCAGGTCAGCCGGGGTCGCATCGCGGGCGCTCGGCTCACCGGCGGACCCGTCCGCGTCGAGGCGGACTTCGCCGACCGGCTCGACGACTGGCTGGCGTTCTGGTCGGCAAACTCACCCCGCCGGTGGAGCAGCCCGGTCGAGGTGGACGGCGAGGCCGGCGCCACCGGCGCGGCGTTCACGCTGCGCGCCATCCGGGTCGTCCGCGATGACCAACCGATCGAGGTGTTCACGGCGGGCCGGGTGGACGCCGCGCACCTGGCCACCCTCGCCAGCCTCCACCACCACTTCCCGCTGGTCGGCGTCGTGGCCGGCGGCGGGCTGCGGGTGACCGACGGGCCGGCCGGCTTCACCGACAGCCCAGAGCAGGTGGCGTTCGCGGTCACCGCCTGCCGCGAACTGTGGGGTCTGCGTACGGCCGGTCCCACCGCCTGGCGCGACCAGGTCGGCGGACGGCGAGCCGACGCGTGGGCGGCGTTCACCAGGGAGAGTCTGCGGCGCGGGCTGCGGACCGAAGCGTAACGACCATCGGAGGTAGACATGGCACGCAGCGAGTTCCGGTTCGTGGTCGACGGCGTCGAGCTGACCACCGAACAGCAGAGCCTCATCGCCGGTGAGATCCAGAAGGCGGGGCTGAAAGCCCTCGCAGTCGCCGGCACGAAACTGACCAACCCGCTCTCCGTCGGGCACGCCAACCTGAAGCTGCGCCCCGAGTGGTACGGGCTCTGGGTCCTCGACGGCCCGTTCGCCGACGAGCTCGGCAAGAAGATCAACGACATCGGGTTCTGGGTGCAGCGGTGACCGACCCGGTCCACCGGCCGGACCCGCCGGAGCGGATGTGCCCGAGTACGCCCGCGGCCAACGCCACGGTCTTCCTCGGCATGATCACTCCGGCGGGTCAGGTCGCCTACGTCACGCCACAGCTGCCCGCCGACGTCGCCCTCGCCACGGCCGACCCGGACCGGCCGGTGGAGTCCCAACTCCGCCTCGCCGGCCCCTGCGTCACCACCTCGTGCGGCTTCTGGACCGGCGCCCACTGCGGTCTCGGCGAACGCCTCGCCGCCTCGTACCAGGAGACCACCGGCGAGACCGAGGCCGAGCTGCCGCGCTGCGCCATCCGGCGCAGTTGCCGCTGGTACGCCGAGCAGGGCCGCTCCGCCTGCGCCGCCTGCTCCTACGTCGTCACCGACGCCCGCTGACCTGCCCGTCCTGCTTCGGAGCGAGGGTTAGCACCCGAATCCTTTCGAGCTGAATCGTTTACGACATCGGTGTCGGACGCTGGTGAACACGGCCCTGATGCGTTCGCGACATCAGCTCTGAAGGCGACGAGGTGCACGTCCCAGTCGCGGCGACCGGAACCGCCGATAGGCGATCAGCGGCTCACGCGCCCGGCGACTGATACTTGAGCTGCTGGCGGGTGGCCTCGTCGACCTCCTCCGGCGTCAGCAGTGGTGTGACGCGGGTGTCGACGCCACCGGCCGCCCGGATGGCGATGGCCAGCGCCGCCGCCGTCTTGTGGTCGGGCAGTTCGCACACCACGTACGTGTCGTGCTCCCCGAGACCGAAGCTGAGCGACTCCACCCGCCCGCCGAGCCCTTCGATCGCCTTCGTGGCGGCCGCGGCCCGTTTGCTGCCGCCGTCCTTCATCAGGCCCTTGATCCCGTCAAGGGTGTAGGTCGACTTGAGCAGGAACTTCGCCATCTCGACGTCACCTCTCACGCATCGGGCCGCCACGCGCGGGCGCGACTGCCGGCTCCGGACCGCCGTGCGCCGTACCACGATCGTGGTCAGCTGCCCTGGCGCTGCACCCGTCCGCTGCCCTCGACCTTGGCCCGCCCCTGATTCCGTTCGGAGCCGGAGGTGCCGGTCGCGGCCCGCAGGTGCCGCCGCTCCGGCGAACGCTCCACCTCCGAGCCCTGCCGGCCCCGGGCACCGCTGCCCGAATGTCGCCGGCCGCGCGCCGACTCGCCGCCAGGATCATGCTTGTTCGGCTTCTGGCTACCCATGGCCGGCGCGTACCCGGTCCGTCGTCGGCTACTCCTGCGCGCCGGGGCGGTCGAACGCTGTCAACGTCGATGTGCCGCTCGGCTGGCCGTCGCCGTCCGACCGGTAGGGTTCCGGCCAGCGGTGAGTGGGAGGTGAGGGTCGTGCTGGCTGGGCTGGAGCTGCCGCCCGCGGTGGAGGCGGAACGGGTCATCGGGGCGGTCCTGGCCGACCTGCGCTCCGGTGACCACCGCGGCGTGGTCGTCGACTCGCCGCCCGGCGCCGGCAAGTCGACACTGGTCGTCCGGGCCGCCGCCGAACTGGCCGAGGCCGGTGAGCCGCTGATCATCGTGGCGCAGACCAACGAGCAGGTCGACGACCTCATCGACCGCCTCGCCCGCAAGGCCCCCGAGCTGCGCATCGGCCGCCTCTCCGCCGCCGACTACCAGCCCTCCGAGCGGGTGCGGGACCAGGCGACGGTGCGGGTGGCCGCGAAGGTCGCGGACCTCGGCGGCCCGGCCGTCATCATCGGTACGGCCGCCAAGTGGGCCACCGTCACCGAGGGCTGCTGGCCGTGGGCGATCGTCGACGAGGCATACCAGATGCGCTCGGATGCGCTGCTGCGGGTGGCCGGCAGGTTCGAGCGGGCGCTCTTCGTGGGCGACCCCGGGCAGCTCGACCCCTTCTCCACTGTGGACACCGCACGCTGGACGGGCCTGAGCTGGGATCCGATGCAGTCGGCGGTGGCCGTGCTGCTGCGGCACAACCCGGAGCTGCCCGTGCACCGACTGCCGGTGTCGTGGCGGCTGCCCTCGTCGGCCGCCCCGGTGGTCGCCCGCGCTTTCTACCCCTTCACCGGCTTCCGGGCCGGCACCGGCCCCGACGACCGGGCGTTGTCGTTGACCGAGGGCGGGCCGGGGGACGCGGTCGACGGCGCGATCGAGGTGGCCGTCGCCTCCGGCTGGGGGCTCTACGAGCTGCCCGAGCGGCAGACTCTGCGTACCGATGAGGAGGCCGCCGCGGCCTGCGCGGCGCTCGCGGTGCGGCTGCTGGAGCGCGGCGCGGTCGCCGTCTCCGAGCACCACCCGGCCGGCGCACCGGTGACCGCCGACCGGATCGCCGTCGGAGCGGCCCACCGCGATCAGGCGGCGGCGATCCGCGCGCAGCTCGGCGCGGCCGGCGAGGGCATCACCGTCGACACCGCCAACCGGCTCCAGGGCCGGGAGTACGACGTGACGATCGTGCTGCACCCGCTCTCCGGTCGGCGCGACGCCACGGCGTTCCACCTGGAGTCGGGGCGGCTCTGCGTGCTGGCGTCCCGGCACCGGCACGCCTGCATCGTGGTGGCCCGCGACGGGATCGCCGACCTGCTCGACGCCCACCCGTCGACCGAGCCGATGCACCTCGACGTTCCGGTCAAGTTCCCGGACGGCTGGGAGGCGAACCACTCGATGATCAATTACCTCAAGGCGTACGGCCTGCGCCGTTGAGCCCCACCCGCCGCTCCGGCCGGTGACGGGAGACCGGAGGGCGGGCGGGAGGTCAGGTCGTTTGTTGCAGGACCGGGGCGATGCGGAACTCGACCGTGTCCTGGTCGATCGTGTCGTGCACCGGTGAGTCGGCCATCTCTGTCAGGATGCCGGAGGCGCTGCGCCGGCCGTCGGCGGCGGATTCCCACGCGATGACATCGATGATCGTGCCGTCGCTGGTCATGGTGATACGTCGCCAGCGGAAGCCGCGCTGGCGGAGCAGGTAGGCGTTGATGTCCTCGTTCGCCGCCACGAAGTCCGCGCCGGTGAGGCCGGGTGCGAGGCGGAACGTGGTGACTTCGAGCGCTTCGCTCATCGTCGTACTCCTGTCTTCCCGGTGGTCAGTTCTGCGCGGTGGGGCGGACGACGAGCTCGTTGACGTCGACGTTGCGGGGCTGCGCGATCGCGTAGCCGATGCCGTCGGCCACCGCGGCGGCCGGAATCGCGAGCTGCTCGGCGGCGGCTCGGACGGCGGCCCGCACCTGCGGGTCCCCGCCGTGGTCGGCGAGTTCGGACTGGGTGTAGCCGGGGCTGACGACGGTGATCCGGACGTCCTGGTTCTCCTGCCGCAGCCCTTCGGAGAGAGCCCGGACGGCGTACTTGGTGGCGCAGTAGACCGCCGCAGTCGGGTCGACCCGGTACGCAGCCGTCGAGGCGATGTTGACGATGTGGCCCTCGCGCCGGGCCCGCATCAGGGGCAGCACGGCGGCGACGCCGTGCAGCGTGCCGCGCAGGTTCACGTCGATCATCTGGTTCCACTCGTCGATCCGCAGCGCGTCGACCGTCGACAGGGGCATCACGCCCGCGTTGTTGACGAGTACGTCCACCCGGCCGTGGCGGGCGTGGGCGGCCTCGACGAAGCCCCGCACGCTGTCGACGTCGGTCACGTCGAGTTCCTGGTACTCGGCCGAATGGCCGGCGGCCTGAAGCTCGGCCACCAGGGCGGCGAGCCGGTCGACGCGGCGGGCGCCGAGGACGACGTGGTGGCCGTCGGCGGCGAGCCGGCGGGCGGTCGCCTGGCCGATACCACTACTCGCCCCGGTGATCAGGACGATCTTGGAAAAACTGCTGTTCATGGCAACTCCTGGCGGAAGAATGTGATCACGGCCGTCGGGCCGGTCGGTCCAGATTCCGCCGGTCCTGCCGGCCGGAGAAGGCTGCGACTTCCTGGGTGCACGGCACCCTGGCAGCCCACCTGGCCTCGAAATACGCTGGTAGACGTGTCCAAGGCCGCCACCAGCAAGCTCGGGGAGTTCCTGCGCGCTCACCGCGCCCGCGTCGATCCGACCGACGTCGGGTTGCGCGGCGGCGGGGACCGGCGGGTCGCCGGACTGCGGCGGGAAGAGGTCGCCGTGCTGGCCGGAGTGAGCGTCGACTACTACGCCCGGCTGGAACAGGGCCGCGAACGCAGCCCGTCCCCGCAGGTCCTCGACGCGATCGGCCGGGCCCTCCGGCTCGACCTCGACGCGCGCGGGCACGCCTTCCGGCTCGCCGGGCTGAACCCCGCGCTCGCCCCCGACCACGCTCGGGACCGCGTCCACCCGGCGCTGCTGCGGCTGCTGGACGCGTTCCCCACCTCGGCGGCCTACGTGCTCAGCCCCGCCTTCGACGTGCTGGCCACCAACGGCGTCGCCGCGGCGCTGCTCGCCCCCTTCGACGGCATGACCAACATGGCGCGGGTGCTGTTCCTGCACCCGCAGGCACGCGAGATCTTCGTGGAGTGGCCGACGCTCAGCGGCAACGTCGTGCACGCGCTGCGCCTCAACGCCGGCCAGCACCCGGACGATCCGCGGATCCGGTCACTCGTGGCCGAACTACGTGACGCGTCACCCGAGTTCCGGTCCCTCTGGGCCGATCAGACCGTTCGTGGCCTCACCCGCCAGTTCAAGATCTTCGACCACCCGGTGGTGGGCCGGATCGAACTGACCTATCAGACGTTCGACGTCCGGGACGCGCCCGGCCAGCAGCTGCTCGTCGGCACCCCGGACGCCGGTAGCCGGAGCGCGGAAGCCCTCGCCTATCTGGGGGCCATGCACGCTCCGGCCTGATCGGCGGCATCGACGGGAAGATCCGTGTCGACGGCCGGTGTACGCCGTCCCGGGGCGGAACGGTGCCTCGACCGGCGCTGACCGGCCGAGGCACCTCCCGATATTGATCGGCCCGGTCAGTTCCGAGCGCGATCCGTTCCCTCAGTGGCGGCCGATGAAGATGCCGATGCCGTTGGCGACCGCCCGCTCCGTACCGTCGGAGGGGTTGTTGCGGGCGGTGGCCGCCGACTGGCCCGGCTCCTTCACGGCGACCGTGGTGGAGCCGCCGCCGTCGAGGTTCACGGCCGCGTCCGCGCCGAGCGTGCGCATCAGGTCGGCCAGCTCGGCGATGGTGAAGCCGGCGCTGGCGGGCGCGCGGCCGGCCAGCGCGACCAGGTACACCGTCCGGCCGTCGGCGCTGACCCCCGCCGAGCTGCGCACGGCGGCGGTCTTGACGTCCAGGCCGGCGAGGGGCTGCCCGTCGCGCAGGATCGGGGCGCCGCCGACCGCGAAGGTCAGCTTCGGCTTGCCGGCGGAGACGAGCTTCTCGTCCACCTTCACCCGGTCGCCGACGACCAGGTCGTCGAGCGCGTCCGCGCCGGCCTCGCGGCCCACCAGCACCTGGGTGTCCTCGGCGATCGGGCCCGTGCCGGGCGTGCTGCTCACCGAGGTCACCACCCCGTCGCGGACGACCACCTCGTAGGTGTGGGTGCTGCACGGGTCGAGGCGGCTGGTGTCGCTGCCGCAGGTCGACCGGACCCGGTTGGCGCTGCCCCAGTCGGAGGTGAAGACACCGACACCGCCGACCGGGAGCGCGTACTGGTTGAGGCCGGCGAGGGTGATGGTGCCCTTCTTGCTGCGTACCTCACCGGCGAGGCTCAGGGTGTCGACGCGCGCCTTGCCGTTCACGCCGACGCCGAAGACGTCGCGGGTCGAGGTGCCGGGGGCGAGCCCCGGGCCGAAGCGCTGCGCATTCGGTACGGCGAACTTCAGGTCCTCGCCGTCGGCGATCTCCGGACCGGACGCCGAACCGGTCGGCGCGACCCCGGCGTGCGTCTCGCTGATGTTGAAGAAGTCGCCGTTCACTCCGGCGACGGCGCCCTGGTTGTTGGTCATCGCCGAGACGACCTGGCGCTGCGCCACGGCGTCGGGGTGCAGCAGGTCCAGGGAGACCTTGTTCTTTCGCAGGTCGGCGGTGAGCAGGTAGCCGACGGTGACGCCGCGCGGCGTGGCCACCTGGAACGAGCCGTACGTGACGCCCGGGGCGAGCTCCTCGGTCGAGGTGAAGGTGATCGGGGCGTCCACCGGGGACGTGGTCGCGGGCGCGGCCTCGGCCTGGGCGGCGCCGGGCGCCACGAGCGTGCTCAGCCCTGCGGCGAGCAGCAGCGCCAGACCGGGGCGTACGAGGGTCGATGACCTCATCGCCGCTCCTCTCTTTCTCGGGATCCGGGTCGGTGCCCGGCGGGTCGAGCCGGCCCGGCCGAGGGCCGGACCAGCGGAGACGTCCCGATGAGCCGATCACGTACGGGTGAACGGGCGAGATGATCAAGCTGAACCGCGGGTGCCGTCTGGTGCGGCGACGGTGCCGACCGAGGCCGGGCCTGCGGCGACGACCCCGGTCAGGGCGTGTGAGCCGTCCGGCGGTGGCGTTCGTGTGCCCGGCCGTGCGCGTACCCGATCAACCGTTCGACCTCGGCCAGGCTGCGCGGGCCCGGGTTGAGCACGCACCCCCATGCGGCCGTGCCGTAGACCGGGTGGGGCAGCACCTCGTCGAGGGCGCTGACGTCGACCGAGGCTTTGCGCTCGTCCGCCTCCGCCGGCGGGTAGCCGAAGAGGCGGTGGAACTCGCGCCGGCCGAGCTCCAGGTTGAGCCGGAAGACGCCCGGCCGGTCGAGCCGGGACTCCTCGTCGAAGCCCGCCATGTCGCGTTCGCCGATGGTGGCGAACGGCCGGCGGCGGTCCGGGCCCACGTAGAAGAAGCGCCAGCCCCACGCCACCTCGGGGGCGCCCGACTCCTCGGTGGCCACGAGCAGTTCGACGTCGGGCAGGGCGAGGATCCGCGCGGTGATCTCGTCGGCGGTGATCCCGTCGGTTTCGGGGGAGTGCGGTTCGGCAGCCATGACCTAAACCGTATCGTTGAACTAGCGTATGAGACTTTCGTCGAGCATCGAGCAGGAGACCTGCGTTGAACCCTCGAACCGCAGGACCCAGCTACCGGCCAGTGGATCTCGCCCGCGAGCACGGCATCTCCACCCAGGCCGTCCGCAACTACGAGCGCGACGGCGTCCTGCCCGCCGCCCGGCGCACCCCCAGCGGCTACCGCACCTACACCCCGCTGCACGCCGCCGCACTCCGCGCCTACCTGGCGCTGGTCCCCGCGTACGGCTACGGGGTCGGCGTCGAGATCATGCGGGCCGCGACCCGCGGCGACGTCGACGCCGCGCTGCGCGCCGTGGACCACGGTCACGCCCAGCTGCTGCGCGACCGGGAGACCCTCGACGCCGTAGAGGTGACCGTGGGCGTGCTCACCGCCGCGCCGGCCGGGGACCGGCCCGATCGGCCGCTGACCGTCGGCGCGCTCGCCCACCGGCTCGGCGTGACCCCGGCGACGCTGCGCAAGTGGGAGCGGGCCGGCATCCTGACCCCGGTCCGTGACCGCGCCACCCGGCAGCGCCTCTACGGGCCGGACGACGTACGCGACGCCGAGCTGGCCCACCTGCTGCGCCGCGGCGGCTACCTGCTCGACCACATCGCGACAGTCATCCGGCAGGTACGCGCGGCCGACGGACCCGGGCCGCTCGCCGCGTCCCTCGACGGGTGGCGGCAGCGACTCGCCACCCGGGGCCGGGCGATGCTGGTCGCCGCCGCCCGCCTCGACGACTACCTCGCGGCGGTCGAGCAGCGTGCCGACGCAGAGCCGGAGCGGACCCCGCAACGCAGGTGAGCCGGGCCGGGGTGAACCGTGCCGGGTCTGGCCGAGCCGCACCCCTCAGGGCTGTGCCAGGATCCGACGGGCCACGGCCTCGTCGGTCGCGGCCACCAGCACATGGACACCCTGCAGCTGGAGCTGAGGCTCCTGCCCACCGGCATCGTCCGCGGACACCCCCACCTTCAACCCGTGACTGCGCAGCAGACCGGCGATCAGGTCCGCTTCGGTGCGGCTGTTGACCACCGCCACGGAGACCACGTCCATTCCCGCCACCCCTCTCCGTCCGGCAACCGCCAGCTGGCCGGTGCCACCATGAGCGTCGCACTCCGGCCGGCACCATCGCCCCAGTCGAACACCCTGGCCACCACACCCTGGCCGACTACCCCGACGCTCCCCGACCGGCCGCCCGCCTCCGCCGGTGATCATGAAGTTATCGCCCAGCCGACGACCGATATGTCGGCAATAACTTCATGATCACCAGCGGGCGGGAGCTCCGAGGTGCCGGCGGTGTCGGAGGTTTCCGCTACGGTCGGTGGTCATGGACGCGCGGCACGGCGAAGCCCTCATCGGGCGCGACCACCCGGCCGGCGTGCTGCGCGCCGAAATGGACCGGGCGATCACCAGCCACGGCGGCCTCGTCCTGGTCACCGGCGAGCCGGGCATCGGCAAGACGACGCTGGTCACGGCGGCGGCCCGGGAGGCCCGCGGGCGCGGCGCGCTCGTGCTCGGCGCAGCCTGCTGGGATTCGGAGAGCGCCCCCGGCTACTGGCCATGGGTGCAGGTGCTGCGTGGCCTGCGCCGCCACACCGACGACTGGGCGGTCGCACGGCCCAGCGCCGAGCCGGCGCTCACCACCCTGCTCGGCGAGGCCGCCGGCGAGCCCCACGGCGTCGGGACGACCGCCGGCCGGGGCGACGGCCCTACCCGGTTGAGTCCGTCCGGCCCGGCGGCCGGCGGCGGGGGCGACGACGCGGACCGGGAAACCTTCGCGCTCTACGACGCGGTGACCGCCGCGCTGGTCGCGGTCTCGCAGCGTCGGCCCGTCGTACTGATCCTCGACGACCTGCACTGGGCCGACCCGGCCTCGCTGCGGCTGCTCGGGTTCGCCGCCCAGCACACCTGGTTCGAACGGCTGCTGCTGGTCGGCACCTACCGCGACGCCGAGGTCGAGTCCGGTGAACACCCGCTGCGCCCGCTGCTCATGCCGCTACTGGCGAAGGCGACCACGCTCACCCTCACCGGGCTCTCCCGCGACGAGGTCGGCGCGCTGATGACGCGCACCGCCGGGCGGGAGGCCGAGCCGCAACTCGTCGACGAGGTGCACCGGCGCACCGGCGGCAACCCGTTCTTCGTCGAGCAGACCGCCCGGCTGTGGCGGGCCGGCGGCGCGACCGGCACCATCGCCCCCGGCGTACGCGAGGCGGTCCGCCGCCGCCTCGGCCAGCTTCCCGGCCCGGTGGTCGAGGCGCTCACCGTCGCCGCCGTGCTGGGACGCGGATTCCACCGGCAGGTCCTCGCCGCCTGCGCCGGGAGCCCGGTGGCGCAGGTCGACCGGCTCCTCGACCACGCGTCGACGGCCCGTCTCGTGGTGGCCCGAGGCGGCGGCCGGTTCTCGTTCGCGCACGACCTCGTCCGGGAGACCCTCTACGACAGCCTCGCCGACGACGAGCGGCGAGCCCGGCACGCCACCGTCGTGCGGGCCGTGGACGTCTCGCGTGAGCTCGCCGAACGGCTGGTCCCCGCCGACCTGGCCCGGCACGCCTACCTGGCCGGGCCGGAGCTCGAGCCGTCCCGGAGCACCGAGCTGCTGCTCGCCGCCGCCCGCGACGCCGCCGGCCGGCTCGCCGTGGACGAGTCGCTGACCCACTTCCGCCGCGCGCTGGAGGTCGTCCGGGACGAGGCGCAACGCGTCCGGATCCTGATCGAGTTCGGTGAACTGCTCTACCACTGCGGCACCAGCGTGGAGGCCGACCGGCACCTCACCGAGGCCGCCACGCTGGCGCGCTCGCTGGACGATCCGGCGTTGCTCACCCGGGCCGTGCTCACCGTCCACCGGCATCGGGAGAACAGCACCGCCGGCCGCTCCGGCTCCACGGAGGAGCTGCTCCGGGAGGCGTACCGGCGGTTGATCGGCGAGCCGGACGACGGCCTCCCGGTCGCCATGCTCGTCACCGACCTGATCACGGCGACCGAGACGCTGGCCCGCCGTGGCCGCGACGACGAGGCGCTCACCTTCAGCCTCTGGGCCCGCCACGACACCACCTGGGGCCTCGGCACCGCGGCCGACCGGGCGGCGATCACCGCGGAGATCCGGGAGGTGGCCCGCCGCACCGGCGACCGGGACACCGAGCTCTGGGCGACGTCGCTGCGGTGGGTGGCGCTGCTCGAGCTCGGTGACCCGGGCTACCTCGACGAGCTGACCGCCTTCGTGGACGGGGCCGGCACCAGCGAGGTGGCCCGACACCGGATGTCGGCGGCGGTCGACGGGGGCATCATCGCCGGCTTCCGGGGTGACTTCGCCGAGGCGGACCGGCACTTCGCCGCCCTGGACGAACTCGGCGAGCAGGCCCCCACCGACTTCGCGTTCATGGTCCACCACCTGCGCTGGGCGCGGCTGCTGCCGCAGGGCCGGTACGACGAGATCGACGCGCTCCTCGACGGGCTCGACCCGACCGACTACCCCTACCTCCAGCTCGCCCGCGCCATCACGGCCGTCGAGCGTGGCGACCACGAGACGGCCGTACGGATCACCGCCGGCATCGAGGCCGCCGGTGCCACGTACGCCCGACCGGTGTCACCGCTGTGGCTGCGAGCGCAGGCGCAGGTCGCGGCGGCGGCGCGCGATCCGCAGCGCTGCGACGAGGCGCGGGCGGTCCTGACCCCGTACCGGGGACAGTGGACGGTGGCCCTCTTCGGCTGTGACGTGGGCGGTCCGGTCGACCACTGGCTGGCGCTGCTCGACGCCGCCCAGGAACGCTGGGACGAGGCGACAACCGGGTTCCGGGCGGCCGCTGCCGCCGCCGATCGGATGGCGGCCCGGCCCTGGTCGGTGCTGGCCCGCGCCGCCCTCGCCGAGACGCTGGCCCGGCGCGGCCGCCCCGACGACGTCGCCGAGGCGGCCGCGCTGCGCGCCGACGCCGAGCGGGAGGCGGCCGCCCTGGGTATGCGGCAGGTGCTCGACCGGTTCGCCGCCGAACGCCCGCCGGGCGACGCAGCCGCCACGCTCCCCGGCGCTACCGAGCTCGGCCCGGCACTCGACCCCGGCCCGGCATCCGACCTCGGCCCGGGATCCGACCTCGGCCCGGCATCCGACCTCGGCCCGGCATCCGACCTCGGCCCGGCATCCGACCCCGGCCCGGCGCTCGCGAGCAGTGGGCTCGATGGCGCGGGCGCCGCCGCGGTCGTCGTCACCGGTGGGCCGGGTGCGGCAGCCGCTCGCCGGGTCGGGTCCGGCGGCGTGCCCGGCGCTGCCGGTGGCGCTCGGATCTCCTCGACCGTCGGACCGCAGCCGGTCGGCGTCGCCGAGAAGGTCGGCGTCGGCGTCGACCCCGCAGGTGGGCCGCCCCTGGCCGGGACCATCGGGCGCTCCACCGGATCCGCCGGGGCCGGGCTGGGGAAGCGACCGGACGACCTGAACGTCGCGCCGTCGACGACCGGCTACGAGTTCCGCCGAGACGGCGTGGTCTGGCGGCTCGCCTACAAAGGCGCTGTCGTCCACCTGCCCGACGCCAAGGGGCTGCACGACCTGCATCTGCTGCTCCGCCGGCCGGGGGTCGACGTACCGGCCGTCGAGCTGCTCGACCCGGCCGCCGGGCCGGAGCTCGTGGCCGCCCGGCGCCTCGGTGGGGATCCGGTGCTGGACGACGAGGCGAAGGCCCGCTACCGACGTCACCTGGAGCGCCTCGACGAGGAGATCGATCGGGCCGCCGTCCGCGACGACACGGGGAAGGTGGCGGCGCTGGAGGCGGAGCGGGAAGCGCTCCTCGACGAGTTGCGCACGGCGGCCGGGCTGGCCGGGCGCACCCGCCGCCTCGGTGACGAGGCCGAACGCGCCCGCAAGGCGGTGACCGCCCGGATCCGGGACACCCTGCGCAAGCTCGACGCCCGCCATCCGGCGCTCGCTGCCCACCTGCGCGACACCGTCGCCACGGGCGGCACCTGCCGTTACCTGCCGCCCGAGCCGCTGCCCTGGCGGCTCTGACCGGGTCCCCAACCACGGGATCGCGCCTGGCCTACCGCGCCCGGCCCGCCGCGCCTGGCCTACCGCGCCCGGCCCGCCGCGCCTGGCCCGCCGCGCGTCTGCGGCGGTGCTTGATCCACTCGGGATCATTGAAGTCGGGGCATAAGAACGGGTCGGACCCCGCGACATCAATGAAGCCGAGTCGATCAAGCCGCAGCGCGTCGCCCGGCCCACGGGCATGTCAGGCGAGACGGCGCGCTGCCCGGATGGGAGCGGCGGACGGTCGGGAGCGGCGGACGGTCGGGAGCGACGGATGGGAACAGCGACGGGCGGGCGCCGCGACCGTGGTCGCGGCGCCCGCCCGGTACCGGGTCAACGGCGGTTGTAGCGGTACATGGTGAGCGTGCCGAAGACCACCACGAAGCCGGCGCTCCACAGCAGCAGCCACATCGTGTTCGTGGCATCCGACTCGCCGGCCATCGCCGCGCGGACCGCCGCCACCAGGTGCGTTATCGGGTTGGCCTTCACGAACGCCTGCAGCCAGCCCGGCATGGTGCTCGGCTCGACGAAGACGTTGCTGAGGAAGGTCAGCGGGAAGAGCACCATCATGCTCACCCCCATCACCGACTTCTCGCTGCGCAGGACCAGCCCGAAGAAGGTCCAGACCCAGGAGAAGGCGAACGAGAAGATCACCAGCAGGCCGATCCCGGCGGCCACACCCATCAACCCGCCGTCGGGGCGGAAGCCGAGCACCAGCCCGACGCCGAGGATCACCACGGCCGCCAGTACGTACCGCAGCACGTCGCCGAAGATCATGCCGACCAGCGCGGCCGGCCGCCAGACCGGCAGCGTACGGAAGCGGTCGAAGATGCCCTTCTCGATGTCGGTGTTGAGCCCGATCCCGGTGTACATCGTGATCATGACGACGCTGGTCACCATGATGCCGGGCAGGAAGAACTGGAGGTAGTCACGCGGGCTGTCGGCGAGCGCCCCGCCGAACAGGTACGTGAACATCAGCACCATGATGATCGGGAACGCCGTCACGTCGAAGAGCTGCTCCGGCACGTGCTTGATCTTCAGCAGCGCGCGCCAGCCGAAGGTCAGCGACGCGCCGAGCGCGCTCGGTCTCGCCGGCCGCTCCCCGGGGGCGAGGACTGTCGCCAGCGCCTCGGCGGACGGTACGTAGACGGACGGCGCGCGGCCGGTCGTGGTCGCGGCGTTACTCATCGTGCTGCCTCCAGCTCTTCGTCCCGCTCGTCGGCCGGGACGGCGGGGTGGTCGGTCAGGGCCAGGAAGACCTCGTCCAGGCTGGGCTGGCCGAGGGAGAAGTCGTCGACGACGATGCCGGCGCGACTCAGGTCCGCCAGCGCGCGGGCGGCCTGCTCAGTGGCGGCCAGGTCGTTGCCCTCGCCACCCACTCGGGCGGTGAGCGCGAGCGGGTCGGCTTCGAGCTGCACCGGTACGCCGAGCGCCGCCTGGAGCACCTTCTCGGCGTCGGATCGCTGCGCCGCGTCCCGCAGTCGCAGGTGGACGGTGCCGGAGCCGACCGACGACTTCAGCTCGCCCGGGGTGCCCTCCGCGATCACCCGGCCGTGGTCCACCACTGCGATCCGCCCGGCCAGCTGGTCGGCCTCGTCCAGGTACTGCGTGGTCAGCAGCACGGTCGTGCCGTGCGACACCACCGCCCGGACGATCTCCCACACCTGGTTGCGGCTGCGCGGGTCCAGGCCCGTCGTCGGCTCGTCGAGGAAGAGCAGGTCCGGGGTGTTCAGGATGCTCGCCGCGATGTCGATGCGCCGCCGCATGCCGCCGGAGTACTTCTTCACCTGCCGGTCGCCCGCCTCGGTCAGCCCGAACGCGGCGAGCAACTGCTCGGCCCGCTCCCGGGCGGCGGGTTTGCGCAGCCCGAGCAGCCGGGCGAGCAGCACCAGGTTCTCGACGCCGGTCAGGTCCTCGTCGATCGAGGCGTACTGGCCGGTCAGGCTGACCCGGGCCCGGACCTTGTCGGCCTCGGCGACCACGTCGTGCCCGAACACCCGGGCCCGACCACCGTCCGGGCGCAGCAACGTGGCCAGCACCCGTACCGCCGTGGTCTTGCCGGCCCCGTTCGGGCCGAGCAGGCCGTAGACGGTGCCGGCGGGCACCTGGAGATCCATCCCGGCCAGCGCCCGGGTCTTCCCGAACGAGCGGGTCAGGCCCTCGGCCTCGATGGCCGGGCCGGTTGTGCGCTTGTTCATCGTCCGTACCTTCCTCTGTGCTTTCACGAGACGTAGGGCCGCGCCGCGCGGGCGTCGCGCAACGCGAGACCCCACCAGGTGAGCTGGTCGAGCAGGACGCGGGCGTCCTGGCAGAGCTGGTCGGCGCACTCCGGCGACGGCTCGCCGCGGAGCAGGTCGACGCCGACGACGTCGCGCACCGTCGTCGCGTGCAGCGCGGTGAAGACCGTGCGGAGCTGGTCCACCGCGTGCAGACCTGTCGAACGGCAGCCGTACGCCACGAAGCCGACCGGCTTGGCCTGCCACTCGTCGTACGCGTAGTCGATCGCCTGTTTCAACGAGGCCGGGAAGCTGTGGTTGTACTCGGGGGTGACCACCGCGAACGCGTCCGCCAGCCCGACCTCCCGCACGAACGACCGGATCGCGTCGGTCGGCTCCGCGGTGTAACGGGCGGGCAGGTCGTAGTCGGCGAGGTCGACCAGGTTCACGGTCATGTCGTCCCGGCCGGCGGCCTGCGCGACGAACCAGCGGGCGATCTCCTCGCCCGCCCGTCCCTCGCGGGTGCTGCCGATGATCACGGCGAGCCGCACGGGTCCCATACGCGCACCCCTTCCGGTCTCTCGAGTGCCACACCCTTCTGGCGCGAGACGGCGTCCAGCGGCCGCCAGACGCGATCTAGCGGAAGTCCGACCGAATCGTCGAACCGTGCCGTGGCGTTGTCGGTGGCGTCGGGTTGACTGCCGGACGACGACGAGGGGGATGGGATGGCGCAGGTGCGGATCGCGCCGTGGAGCGAGGACGACCTGGCTCTGCTGCGACGGCTCAACGCGCCGGAGGTTCGGGCGCACACGGGTGGCTCGGAGACCGACGAGCAGGTCGTGTCCCGGCATGAGAGGTATGCGCGCTTCTCCGGGACGGGCAAGGGGTGCATGTTCACGGTGGTGCTGCCGGACGGGGAGAAGGTCGGCAGCGTCGGCTACTGGGAGCGGCAGTGGCGGGGTGAGCCGGTCTACGAGATGGGTTGGGCGGTGCTGCCCGAACACCAGGGGAGGGGGCTGGCGACCGCGGCGGTGCGGGCGGTCGTGGCCGCGGCACGTGATCGCCGTACCCGCCGCTGGGCGCACGCCTACCCGTCGGTCGGCAATCCGGCCTCGAACGCGGTCTGCCGCAAGGCCGGGTTCACGCTGCTCGGAGAGATCGACTTCGAGTATCCGCCGGGGGAGTACATGCGCTCCAACGACTGGCGGCTCGACCTGACCGCACCGGCCGAGCGGGTAGGAGTGTGATCCGGGCGGCGCCCCCGTCGTGAACCGACTGACCGGGTCATCCGTGCCGGTGGTGAACTCGTTCAGTCAACTGGAGTAACCGATGTCGCAGCCGGTCGATCCGCAGCAGAGCCCGTACCCGAACTACCCGCCCGCACCGACGGCGTACGGCCCGCCGTCGCGGCCGCCGTCGAGGACCACCTTCCTCCAGAAGGTGCTGATCGCGGTCGGCGCGGTCGTCGTGCTGCTCGGGGCGGTCTTCGTGGGCGTGGTCATCGCCAGCCCCGCCGAGAACGACAAGACCCCCGGCGGCGCGGCGGGGGCTCCCGCCACCGGCAGCCCGGCGCCGTCGCAGTCCGCCGGAGCGGACCCCGACGTGCCCGGCCGGGTGATCACCGTCGCCGCGCCGCAGACGCTCGGCGGCCGCCCGAAGATCGACCTCGGGGCCGACGACGGCGGGGTGTCCGAGGCGGGGCTTCCGGCGGATTCGGATGTGCCGGAGGTGACCGCCACTGCGCAGGGCCTCTACGGCGACATCGCGAAGCAGGACATCGTCATCGTCAACGCGGTGGCGTCGACCGGCGCCACCCGGGAGAGCCGCCTCTCGCTCTTCATCTCCGGGGTGAGCAAGGCCCTCAACGTCGGCAACTTCACCGAGGCCGACCCGGGCCCGCTCGGTGGGCAGGCCTTCTGCGGAGACGGCAACATCAACGGTGTGCCGGGCGCCGTCTGCGTCTGGTCCGACAGCGGCAGCACCGGCGCGCTGATCCACTCGCTGCAGAGCCAGGAGAAGCTCCGGTCGGAGTTCCCCGCGCTCCGCGCCGAGATCGAGCAGGCGTCCTGACGGTCTGGACCCTCCCGGGACACGATCGGAGGGGGCCCCGCCGGACCCCCTCCGCGATCGACAGGCAGGCGATTCCTCCCCGACCGGCCGGGTCGGCCGCTGAGGAATCGGGGAGCGGTCGAGCGCCGCTAGAGTTGGCGGATGCCGGACGGGAAGATCAGCGCCACGCGCGACCGCGAATCGAGCGGTGCGGTGGCGGGCGGGTACGCGGTCGAGGTCACCGACCTGACCGTCACGTACGGGTCGACGACCGTGATCGACGGGCTGGACCTCCAGGTGCCCACCGGCGCCGTGGTCGCTCTCACCGGCGAGAACGGGGTCGGCAAGTCGACCCTGCTGCGCTGCGTCACCGGCCTTCAGCAGGCCTCCGGCGGGGCGGTCACCGTCTTCGGTGAGCCGCCCGAGAGCGGCCCCGTGTTCTGGCGGCAGGTGGCGACCACCGTCGAGTCGCCGACCTGGTACCACGGCCTGACCGTGCGCGAACATCTCGACCTGGTGCGGGTCGCCAACGGAGAAGATCCGGCCGACGGGCGCATCGACGAGGTCTGCGCGTTGCTCGGCATCACCGGCCTGGCCGACAGCCTGCCGATCACCCTCTCCTCCGGCCAGCGCCAACGGTTCCTGCTCGCCGCGACGTTCGTACGCCCGAGCCGGCTGCTGGTGCTCGACGAACCGGAACAGCGCCTCGACACCGCGGCGAAGCGGGCGCTCGCCGCGCACCTGCGCGACTACCTGGCCGGCGGCGGAACGCTGCTGATGGCCAGCCACGACGAGCGGTTCTGGCACGACGTCGGCGCGGACGAGGTCGGTCTGCGCCGGGCGGAGGACTGAGCCGGTGACCACCACCCACGCGCCGGCCCACACCCCGGCGGCCCCGGCCGACGTGCGACGCCGCCTCCGACGGATGAGGGTCGCCGCCGTCGGTCGGGTGGACCCGAGCAGCGTCTACTGCGTGCTGCTCGCGATCGTGATGGCTGTCGTCCTGTTCGGGCGGCCGCTCGGCGTCGTCGTCTGGCCGGCCGACGCCGCCGGGCTGTCGGTGCCGGTGCTGGTCGGCGCGGGCCTGGTGCTGCTGGCCTTCCTCGGTGTGCTCCGGCGGCTCGGCCCGGTGGTCGTCAGCCGTGCGGACGCCACCTGGCTGCTGCCCGCGCCCGTGCCCCGGCGAACGTTGCTGACCCCCGCGCTGCTGCTCACCGCGCTCTCGGCGACCGTGGTGGGTGGTCTGGTCGGGCTGGCCGTCGCCGGCCGCGCCGCCGAACGTCCGGTGACGTCGGCCGTCGTCGTCGCGGCGGTCGCCGGGGGTGCCACCATCGGCCTCCTCCTGGCGCTGCTCGCCGTGCACGCCCAGACCCGGCCGAGAAGCGGCCGGGCCGTCGACCTGATCGCCGGCATCGCCGCCGCGGCACTCGTCGCGGTCGCGGTCCACGAGCGCCTGACCGGCGGGTACGCCCCACCGGGGGACGTCCTGCCCCCGGCTTCGGTGATACTCGTCGCGGCGGGCGTGGCGCTCCCGCTCGTCCTCGCCGCCGTCGTCTCGGTGTGGTGGCGGCTGGACAGCTGGCCCACCCACCGGATCGCCGAGACGTCGGCAGCGACCGGTTCGTACGCCGACGCGGTCTTCGCGATCGAGCCATCGTTCATCTCCGCGCAGAGCAGCCGCCGGTACTGGCGCAACCGCACGGGCATCCGAACCTCCCGACTGCTTCGTGATCGTCGGGTGCCGCCGCTGGTGGCGCAGGACCTGCTCCAGGTCCGGCGCAAGCCAGGACGGCTGCTCTGGCTGGTCGGCACCGCCACGGCCCCCGCCGTCGTCGCCGACGGGCCGGTCTGGCTGCTGATCGGTATCGTCCTGGTGGGTGCGCTCGCCGCCGCCAGCGTCACCGGCGAGGCGACCCACTCCGACGCGTCGAATCCCGCCGCGCTGCGGCTGCTCGGTCTCACGTTCCGGCAGGTCTACGCGCAGCGGCTGGTGGTGCCCGCCGGCATCGCCGCCCTCTGGGGTGCGATCGCGCTGGGCGCGGCGCAGGCGACGGACGCGCTCTCCGGCCCCTGGTGGGCGCTCGGCCTCGCGGCCGGTCCAGCGGCCGCCGTCGCCGCCCTCTACCGCGCGAAGATCAGCGCCAACAGCCTCGGCCACATCTTCATCGACACCCCGGCGGGGGCGTTCCCCAGCGGCCTGCTGCTCTGGCTGGTCAACGGGGTGGACGTGGTGGCCGTGCTGGGGCTGCCGATGGTGATCGCCCTGGTGACCGAGCGCGCCCCGGAACACCTCAGCTGGTCGTCCGTGCTCGTGCAGGCGATGCTGTCGGTCGCCGGCTGCCTCGTGCTGCTGCTGCGCCGTAAGACCGCCCGTATCGTCGGCGTGTAGGACGCCGCGCAGTCGGCTGATCACGTACGTCCCCGAGCCCGGCTCGCCCACCCAGGCGGCCTTCCGGAAGCGCGCCGCCGGGCGGGGTTCGCCCGCCCGGCGATGGCTCAGGCGATCTTCTCCAGCGCGGTCGTGGCGAGTGGGGCGATCTTCTTGAGCAGCGCGGTGGCGGCGGCCAGGTCGCCGTTCTCACCCGACACGTCCAGCTCCATCACGAAGTTGCCGCGGGTCACGAAGAGCGTGCACTGGTGCCGCGTCGAGTTGCCCTTCAGCCGCTCACAGAAGGTGATCACGTCCGGCCCGTTCGGGACCGGGGGCGGCGAAGGCCGAACGATCGTCGAGGTACGGCCGTCGTTCGGCACCTCGTACTGCGTGCAGTTCTTCAGCACCGATCGCAGTTCGTCGGCGAGTTTGCGTCCGGGCACCTTCAGGTAGCCGACCACGTACTGGCGGATCCACACCGTGTCGCCGTCCCAGACCCGCTCCCGGTAGGCCGTCCGCTTGCGGTCCGACGGGAGGCTCTCCTTGCAGAGGGAGATCAGCTTCCAGGCGTCGCTGTTCTCCTCGGTGAACGCGGCCGTCTCCGGGTGGAACTTCGCGTCCAGGTCCAGCATCGCGGTCTTCACCCGGGTACCCACCTCTGCCGTGGAGGTCGGTGCCGGCGGGGGCGGCGGCGGTGCCGGGGATTCCGGTGCGGACCAGCGGGGGGCCTCGGCGGCGGCGCTCGGGCCGCAGGCGGTGGTACCGATCAGGAGGAGCAACGACAGCAGGGGGAGCGTGGCACGGCGGAGCGACATCGCGGCCTTTCGTACATGAGGAGGGGGCCTGACCCGGCCCCCTCCTCTGTGCGCTGCCGCCCTGCCGGGTGTTACGTCAGGCCGGTACCCAGTCGAACGTGTCGGGGTGGCTGCCCTGCCGCCCGGCGGCACCGCGATCGAGGGCGGTGATCCGCTCCATCGCGGCGTCGTCCAGTTCGAAGTCGAAGATGCGGAAGTTCTCCTCGATCCGGGCCGGGGTCGTCGACTTCGGGAAGATGATGTCGCCGCGCTGCACGTGCCAGCGGAGCACCACCTGCGCCGGCGTACGGCCCACCAGCTCGGCGAGGTCGGCGATCGTCGGATCGTCCAGCACCTTGCCCTGCGCGATCGGTGACCAGCCCTCGGTGAGGATGTTGTGCTTGCTGCCGTACTCGCGCACCTCGTCGTTGGTGAAGTACGGGTGCACCTCGATCTGGTTGACGGCGGGCACCACCTGCGTCTCGGCGGCCAGCCGCTCCAGGTGCGGCACCTGGAAGTTCGACACACCGATCGACCGGGCGCGCCCGTCCCGCTGGAACTCCTCCAGCGTCTTCCAGGTCGACACGAAGTCACCGTCGTAGAGCGTGGGCAGCGGCCAGTGGATGAGGAACAGGTCGACGTACTCCATCCCCAGCGCCGCGAGCGTCGCGTCGAACGCGCGGCGGGCGTCGTCCGGCCGGTGGGCCGCGTTGCTCAGCTTGCTGGTCACGAAGACGTCGCGCCGGTCCAGCCCGGAGGCGTGGATCGCCTGACCGACCTCGGCCTCGTTGCCGTACATCTCCGCGGTGTCGATGTGCCGGTAGCCGACCTCCAGCGCCTTCGCGACCGCCGCCGCGGTCTCCCTCGGCTTGACCTGGAAGACCCCGAAGCCGAGCTGCGGAATGGTGTTGCCGTCGTTGAGGCTGATGGCGGGAATCGTGTTCGCCACTGCGGCTCCTTCACACGTCGTCCGAAACGTCCGGCCCGGTGCACACCCCCGACGGGACCGGACCTACCAATCTGCTCCCATACCCGGTCGAGTCGCCGTTTCACACGATCAACCGAAATCAGGAGGAGCCCGTCGAAGGCGCACGGGATGGCCGGGATTTTCCCACAGCTTCACCGAGCCGACGAGTCGTGGTTGAGCGCCGTCGATCGGCACGTGGACCGAGCGGCAGCAGCAAGACCCTGCCCTCGACCTGAGTATCGGCAACGCTAGGCTCCCCGGCGGCGTGGCGGAGATCAAGAGCCAGTGGAGGAGTAGCAAATGCGAACACCGTTGAGGCGGGCCGTGTTCAGTGCCATCGCGGGGGTGGTACTGGTCGGCACGCTCGGACTGACATCCTGCGCAGATCCGGACCGGGATGGCGCGGTGGACGCCGGGTCGGCTCCGGCCGATACCTCGGTGATCGACGCTCCCGGACCGGCTGACTCCGCGAGTCCCTCCGCTTCGACTTCGGCGAGCCGGTCCCCGTCGCCTTCAGTGAGCCTGTCCTTCCCACCTCCGGCGAGCCGGTCCACGAAGCCGTCTCTCAGCCGGTCGCCGTCGCGTGTTCCGACCAGCGAAGCCGCGACGCCGGCCGCATCGAGCAACATCGCCTCCCGGCTGCACACGATTCCGGCCGGCACTCGTCAGCTCATCGTCGTCCACACCAACGGCTACGGTACGAGCGTCGCCTCCCTCGAGACATTCGAGAAGGTCAACGGCGTGTGGCGGCCGAAGTTCGGGGTGATGAGCGCGCGGATCGGCGCCAAGGGATTCAGCGACAGCCATCAGGAGGGCATTTCCACGACGCCCACGGGCGTCTATGGCATTGGATCCACCATGTACGGCGTGCTCGGCAATCCGGGCGTCAAGTACAGCTACCACCATCTCGTGGCGAACGACTACTGGGACGAGAATCCCAGCTCGCCCACGTACAACAGTTTTGTGCACGGCACGAACCCGGGCGGGTACAGCGAGGCGCTGTGGCAGACCGTGCCGCAGTACAACTACTTCGCGGTCATCAACTACAACATCCCGGTGAGGTCGGCCACCCCGGCCCGTGGCAGCGGCATCTTCCTTCATGTCTCGGGGAGCGGCGCCACCGCCGGCTGTGTCTCGTTGGCACAGTCGAACCTGCTTCGGGTACTGGAGTGGCTGGATCCAGCCGCCTCTCCGCGCATCGTCATGGCACCCAGCCAGAATCTCGGCCGCTACTGACCGCCCGGAGCTGATAACAACCCAGGTCGGCGCTCGCCCTCGGTGTGTGGCTGGTCGTAGCGGGTAATGGTCCCCAGCACGCCGGCCGTCGACACAGCGACTAGGAGCGAGCGATGGGCATACGACAGGCATCCGCCGATGACCTCGCCTCCGTAGGCATCTCGGTCCTGCGCGGTGCACTGGCCACGAACATCTTGTGGATCGGTTCGCTCAAGTTCAAGCAGTACGAGGTCGAGAACGACGAGCCCTTGGTCGTTCCGAGTCCGCTCTTCTCGCGGCTCCGCAAGAAGCTGGGCGCACAGAAGCTCAACCGACTCATCGGGGTCACGGAGATCACCCTGGGCTCTCTGATCGCCGCGAAGCCGCTTGCCCCGAGAGCATCGGCGATCGGTAGCTTCGGGGCGATCGGGATGTTCCTCACCACACTCAGTTTCCTGGCCACGACGCCCGAGGCTCGGCAGCAAGGGCAGGGGAGATTGAGCCTTTCTCAGCTGGGGCAATTCCTGCTGAAAGACACAGTGCTTCTCGGTGCCGCTCTGCTGACAGCTGCCGAGTCGCTGGGCGCGGCCCGCCCCGCCGGCAATCCATAGTTTCGGGCGGTCAGCCGGGGGCGTCGAAGAGCACCGGCCATGGACGCTGCGTCGGCTCCTGCGGCGGTGTGCCGGCTGCCGGTTCGGCGTCGGTCGACACCTCCGCGGAGACCTGGGCGAACATGGGCGCGGCCGGGTGCGCGGAGCGCTCCGGCCAGACCGCCGAGGTGCGCTTGAGCAGGGGCGTCCCGGTGATCGGTCGCCACGCGATCCGCGGCTCCCGACGCGCGGTCGTGGCGGGTTCGATCGCCACCGCGCCGCCGGCCAGCACCAGCCCGAAGAGGAACTCGGGGTTGTGGGCCGGGCGGACCCGGGTGGCTGGGAAGCCCTGCCGCCGGCACACCTCCAGCAGGTGGTCGTGCCAGCCGGGCGCGGTGGCGCGGGGCGCCGTCACCAGATCCAACCCGGCCAGCGCCGCCAGCTCCACCTCCCGCTGTCGGGCCAGTGGTGAGGTACGCGGCAGCAGCACCCCCAGCGGTACGTCGACCGGGGCGCCGAAGCGCAGCCCCTCCGCCTCGACCGGGTGGTGCACCAGCCCCACGTCGAGCCGCCGCTCGGCGAGCATGCGCAACTGCTCGCCGCTGGTCAGCTCGTGCAGCTCCACGTCCAGCCCCGGCGCCCGTTCGGCGAGCCGATCCAGCAACGCGTGCAGTCGTACGGCCGGCGTGTCCGGCGGGACCCCGGCCCGCAGTACGCCGAGCACGCCCGCGCGCACCTGGCGCATCAGGTTGCGCAGCCGCCCCTCCCCGGCGAGGAGCTCCTCCGCCTCGCCGAGCAGCAGCTCACCGGCGGTGGTGAGGCGGATCTGGCGGCGGGACCTGTCGAAGAGCTCCACCTCCAACTCCCGCTCCAGCCGCTGGATGGACTGGCTCAGCGGCGGCTGGGCCATGCCGAGCAGTTCGGCGGCCCGCCCGAAGTGCAGCTCGCGGGCGACCAGCACGAAGTGCCGCAGGTGTCGGAGCAGGTCCACGGGCCGGACCATACGCCAGCGCGGCGGGCGGGCCCGCTGGTCGTCGTCCCGGCCGCGGACCGCCATCGGAGGTGGATACCGTTCGGGGGTGGCGGTGGTCGAGCGGGTCGAGGACGTCTTCAACCGGGCCGGGGTGATCGGCAATCTGCACGTGGTGGACCTCGACGACCCCGGTGCGGGGACGGTCGCCGGTGGCCGGGAGGTCGCCGTCGGGGCGGACGAGCAGGTGGTGATCGCCTCGATCTTCAAGATCCTGCTGGTGCTGGAGTTCGCCCGGCAGGTCACCGCCGGACAGCTCGACCCCACCGAACGGGTCCTGGTCACCGGCGCCGACCGGCTCGGCGGCTGGGGGTTGGCCGGCTGCGACGACGACGCCGAGGTGTCGCTGCGCGATCTCGCCTACTTCGCCATGTCGGTCAGCGACAACACCGCCGCCGACCTGCTGTTGCGCCGGGTCGGCCCGGACCTGCTGCCGATGCTCGCCGCCGAGCTGGGCCTCGCCCGGACCCGCATCGTCGGTGGGCCACGGCAGCTCGTCGAGGTGATGCTCGCCGACGTGGGGGCGCGCAACGAGGCGGAGTTCGCGCGGATCTTCCCCACGTTGAGCGCCGAACAGGTCCACGCCATGCGGGTCTTCGACCCGGAGCGGACCACCTCCAGCACGGCGCGGGACATCACCGGGCTGCTCGGCCTGATCTGGCGGGACGAGGCGGGGCCCGCCGCGGCCTGCGCCATGGTCCGCAACTGGATGGCCCGTCAGCTCTTCTGGACCCGGCTGGCCACCGGCTTCCCGCCCGGCGTGCGGGTGGCCGGCAAGACCGGCACCCTGCCGGGGCTGCACATGGAGGCCGGTGTCGCCGAGTACCCCGACGGCGGCCGGTACGCGATCGCCGTCTTCGCCCGCACCGCTCAACTCGCCACCCGGCGGATCGACGTGGACCTGGCGATGGGGGAGGCCGCCCGTACGGCGGTCGAGGCGCTGCGCGGGGAGTGAGTTTCCGGCCGCGAAGGCGCCGGGGCGGCCGACGTGACCAGGTCCGATACCCGATGGCATATCGACCGGACGCCTCGCTGATCTTGGACGTGCGTCCGTCGGCGCTGGTTGGCTCTGCGTCGACCGATCGCCCAGTTCCAAGGGAGCGCACCCGTATGCCCAGTCTCGACCGCCGCCGATTCCTCCGCGACGCCGCCGCCTCGACCGCCCTGGTCACCGCCGGTGGCCTCGCCTCGACCTCGTTCGGCGCTCCGGCGCAGGCCGCTCCGGCCGCCGCGGCGATGCCCGCTAGCGCGACCCGCCGTCCCGCTCCGGTCAGCTTCCGCTGGTGGGGCACCGCCGGTTGGCGGGTCGACATCGGCGCCCGGACCGTCCTGGTCGACCCGTTCCTGAGCCGGATCGACACCGGCCTGTTCAAGGCCGCCTTCAAGGAGACCACCCCGCTCGAGGTGAACACCGCAGTGGTCGACAGCTACGTCGACCGCGCCGAGACGGTGCTCGTGACGCACACCCACTGGGACCACTTCATGGACGTGCCGTACATCGCGGGGCGCACCGGCGCCCGGGTCTTCGGGACGCTTACCGCGTACCACCTCGGGCTCGCGTACGGGGTGCCGTCCGGGCAGCTCAGCGCGGTGAAGGGTGGCGAGGTCATGGACTTCGGCGACTACACCGTCGAGGTCGTCGCCTCGCTGCACAGCCGCAACGTGTCGTACTCCGTGGCGTTCCCCGGGGTGCGGGTGAACCCGCCGGCGAAGCCGGAGACCATCGCCGACCTGCCGGAGGGCGACACGCTGAACTACGTGCTGCGGGTGGCCGGCGGGCCCACCGTCTTCTTCATGGGCGCCAGCGACTTCGTGGCACGCAACCTGGCCGGTATCGCGCCGGACGTGGCCATGGTGGCGTTGAACAGCAGCACGGTGACCGCCGACTACGTGGCCCGGCTGATGGCGGCGCTGGACCATCCGAAGGTCGTCGTGCCGGTGCACTTCGACAACTTCGAGACGGAGCTGCGCAACCCGCTCACCGTGGCGCCGAGCGACCGTACGCGTCTCGACCAGCTGATCGCCGCCGTACGTGAGTCGTCTCCGCGCAGCCGGGTGCTCGTGCCCGAGTACGGCACCGCGTACCACTTCTGATCGGGGGTGGCGGGTGGTCGCGAGGTACGCGACCACCCGCCGGATCTCAGTTGCACGGAATTACGTAACTTCGTAGTATCGATGTGTGGCGGATGTCGAGCGGCGGTTGGCCGCATTGGAGGCGCAGGTCGCCGAGCTCCTCGACCGGTCCCGAGGTCGACCGGAACCGGCTGCGGCGGAGGTTCCCGGTGACACCTTCTGGGCACTCGACGGGCTCAAGCAGCGCCTGCCCGAAGGCAGCGGCGGAGCGGTGCTCTACACCGGTGCCGTCCGCCTCGGCGACGAGCACTACGACTGGCAGTACGGCCGCACCGTCGACGCCGTCCTCGACGCCGACTGGACGGAGCTGGCCGGCACGCTGACCGCGCTGGCCCACCCCGTCCGGCTCCGCCTGCTGCGCGAGATCCTCGGCGGGCGGCGCGGCACCGCCGAGCTGGCCGAGATCGAGGGGCTGGGCACCAGCGGCCAACTGCACCACCACCTGCGTCAACTCACCGCCGCCGGCTGGCTGCGCAGCGCCGGCCGCGGCCGGTACGCCGTACCTGCCGAACGGGTCGTCCCGCTGCTCGCCATCCTCACCGCCGCTCGCCGCTGAGCGACCCCACCGCCCGACCCGACCCCGGGCGGCACCCCGCCGCCCGAACGACGGAAGGAGCATCATGCGCAAGCCGACCGCACTCACGCTCGCCGTCGGGCTCACCGCCGCCGTGGCGGCGATCCCCCTCGCGCCCGGCGCACCCACCCTCGGCGGACGGCACACCGGAGACGCCGCACTGGCCGCCGCCACCCGGGCCGCCCTCGACGACGGCCGCGGCTACCGTGGCCTCGCCGTCGCCCTGATCGAGCCGCACCGGGTGCGCACCGCCGGGCTCGGCGACCGGGCCCCCGGCGGCCCGCCCGTCGAGCCCGGCACCCCGTTCGAGATCGGTTCCATCGGCAAGGCACTGACCGGGATGCTGCTCGCCCAGCGCGCCGCCGACGGCGAGGTGCGGCCGGACGACCCGCTCGCCGCCGCGCTGCCGCAGGTCACCGGGGCTACCCGCGAGGTCACCCTCGCCGAGCTGGCCAGCCACCGCTCCGGCCTGCCCCGACTCGCCACCTCCCCGGCCGACCTGCTCACGACGGTCTGGACCAACTTCACCGCCGGCAACCCGTACGCCCGCTGGGACACCGAGCGCCTCATCGACGCCGCCAGCGAGAAGCAACCCGGCGACGGGCGCGGCGAGGTGCACTACTCGAATTTCGGGGTGTCGCTGCTCGGGCAGGCGCTCGCCGCCCAGGCCGGCGCCGGCTACCCCGAGCTGCTCGACCGTGAACTGCTCCGCCCGCTGGGCATGACGCACACCGTGGTCGCCACCGAAGCCGACCGGCTGCCGGGCGGTCGGGCCACCGGGGCGAAGCTCGGCGGCCGCACCGCCGACCCCTGGTCGGGCAGCGGGTACGCCCCCGCCGGCATCGGGGTCTGGTCGACAGCCGAGGACCTGTCCCGGCTGCTCGTCGGGCTGCTCGCCGGCACCGCCCCCGGAGCCGACGCCGCCACCGCCCGCTTCACCGAGAACGCCCGCGACCGGATCGGCTACGGCTGGTTCACCAGCCGGCACGGTGACCGCGAGGTCATCTGGCACAACGGCGGAACCGGTGGGTTCCGGTCGTACGCGGCGATCGAGCGGGCCACCGGCCGGGGCGTGGTGGTGCTCGGCAACACCGAGCACGACGTCGACCAGCTCGGGCTGCGCCTGCTCGGCGTGCCCGCCGACCCGGACGACGACGGTCCGCAGGTGCCGCTCGCTGGTTGGATCGGTGCCGCCCTCGCCCTCGGCTTCTCGCTCCTGGGCGGGGCGAGCCTACTGCGCACGGCGCGCCGGATGCCCGACCGGCTCAGCCTCGCCAGCACCGCCGGCTGGGCTCTGCTCTACCTCGGACTCGGGCACCGGCTCGGCAACTGGTCACTGGTGCCCGGTTGGCTCTGGCCGCTCGGCGTCGGCCTGTCCGCCGCCGGGCTGCTGGTGGCCGTACGCCACTGGCGGGCGTTGCCGACGATCGCCGGAGCGCCGGCCCGGCGGCGGCTGGCCTCCCTCGCCGGCTCCCTGCTCGTCGCCGTGCCCCTGCTCGTCGCCATCGCCGCCTGACGGCACCGCCTCAGCCGGCGGCGCGAGTCGGGCGCCCGGCGCCGGGATCGCGGCCCGGACCGACCAGTCCCGTCTCGTAGGCGACGATGACCAGCTGCGCCCGGTCCCGCACCGCCAGCTTGGTGAGCAGCCGCCCGACGTGCGTCTTCACCGTCGCCAGGCTGAGCTGGAGGTGCGCGGCCAGCTCCGCGTTGGAGAGCCCCCGGGCGATCAGGGTGAGCACCTCCCGCTCCCGCTCGGTCACCCCGTCCAGCCGGCGTGGCAGCGGCCGATCCGGCTCCGGTCGCCGGGCGAACTCGTCGATCAGGCGTCGGGTGACCGTCGGCGCCAGCAACGCCTCACCCGCCGCCACGACCCGGACCGCGGCCAGCAGCTCGGCCGGCGGGGTGTCCTTGAGCAGGAACCCGCTGGCTCCGGCGCGCAGCGCGCCGTACACGTACTCGTCCAGGTCGAACGTGGTCAGGATGAGCACCCGGCAGCCCGCCGTCGCCACGTCGGCGCAGATGCGCCGGGTCGCCTCGATGCCGTCCATCTCGGGCATCCGGACGTCCATCAGCACCACGTCCGGGCGGTGCCGAGCGGCCAGCTCGACGGCCTCGACGCCGGTCCCCGCCTCGGCCACCGTGGCGCAGTCACCGGCCAGGTCGATCAGCACCCGGAAACTGCCGCGCAGCAGCGCCTGGTCATCGGCGATGAGCACCCGGATCATGCGACGACCCGGTACGGCAGGCGAGCGGTGACCGCGAAGCCACCACCCGGACGCGGGCCGGCCGAGAACTCCCCGCCGTGCAACGCCACCCGCTCGCGCATGCCGGTCAACCCGTGGCCGTACCCGCTCATCCGAACCGGCCGCCGGCCGTCGTCGACGACCTCCACCCGCACCTCGGCGGGCCCCACCACCACACTGGCGTGGCAGGCCGCCGGGGCCGCGTGCTTCACCACGTTGGTCACCGCCTCCTGCACGATCCGGTACGCCGCCAGGCCCACCGACTCCGGCACCGCGCTCACCTCCGCCACGTCCTGCCGCACGTCCAGCCGTACCTCCACGCCACCGATCGCCGCCCGGTCGGCGAGCTCCGGCAACTCCCCGATGCCGGGCGCCGGAGCGTGCTCGGCGCCCTCACGAAGCGCACCGAGCACCCGGCGGATGTCGGTCAATGCGGTGCGGCCGGTCCGCTCGATGACCCGCAGGGCGTCCCGCGCCTCACCCGGGTCGACGTCGGCGACGTGGTTGGCGACCGCCGCCTTCACCACGATCAGGCTCATCGTGTGGGCCACCACGTCGTGCAGCTCGCGGGCGACCCGCAGCCGCTCCTCGGTCGCCGCCTGCCGCACCAGCTGCTCGCTCTGCCGGGCGGCGAGCGCGCGTCGTTCCCGGATCGACCAGCCGACCAGCCAGGCCGGCGCGATCATGACGGCGGCGTAACCGACCGCGCCGCCGCGGGTCCACAGGTCACCGGCGGTCGTCGCCAACCCGACGCTCACCACGGCCAGGCAGATCGCGGCGTACGTCAACGACCGGCGGACGGGCTCGGCGACGGCCAGCGTGTAGAAGGCCAGCCCGATCGCGACCGCCGGGGCGGCGGCGGCGAAGTTCGGAATGATCCCGGTCACCAGCGCCACGGCCGTCGACGCGCTCACCCCGGCGGCCACCGCCACCGGCCAGCGTCGCCGGAGCGCCACCGGCAGACCGATGACCGCTCCGGTGAGCACCGACACCCAGACCGGCTCGCGCACCCCGCCGTGCAGCGGGGCCTCCAACGCCGCGTACGCGCAGAGCGCCGCACCGAGCACGACGGCCAGCACAGCATCCACAAGGTACAGATCGAACGGTCGCGGTGGCCGGGTAAGCAGGTGGGCGCTCACCTGGGCAACGGTAACCGGAGGCCGGGTCCGGCGCGTCCACCCGAGGCCTGTCGTTCTCCGGGATGACGCCACCTCGCGGGACGCCCCCGCTCTCCGCCCTGGGCAGCACGCGCAAGTGCCGTCCCCGGCTCGACGCGCCGGGCACCGCCGAACGGGCACCGTGGCGGCATGACGACACAGACAGTCATGCTGACCGGGCTCCGGGCCGTCTACGGCTCGGGCGACCGGCGGGTGACGGCGCTCGACGGCGTGACGACGAGCTTCGCCGGTGGCACGTTCACGGCGGTGATGGGGCCCTCCGGCTCCGGCAAGTCCACTCTGCTGCACTGCGCGGCGGGGCTGGACCGGCCGGTGGAGGGGACCGTCACCGTCGACGGGATCCAGCTCGACCGGCTCTCCGAGGACGACCTGACCCGGCTGCGCCGCGACCGGATCGGCTTCGTCTTCCAGTCCTTCAACCTGATCTCGTCGTTGACCGCGGCGCAGAACGTCGAACTGCCGCTGCGGCTCGCCGGGCGTCGACCGCCCGCCCGGGACGTCGCCGCCGCCCTCGCCGCCGTCGGGCTCGCCGACCGCGCCGGGCACCGTCCGGCCGAGCTCTCCGGCGGGGAGCAGCAGCGGGTCGCCGTCGCCCGGGCGCTGATCACCCGGCCGGCGGTGGTCTTCGCCGACGAGCCGACCGGCGCGCTGGACAGCAGCACGTCCCATCAGGTGCTGCGGTTGCTGCGGGAGCTCGTCGACGAGCACGGGCAGACCGTGGTGATGGTGACCCACGACCCGGCCGCCGCCGCGTACGCCGACCGGATCCTCCTGCTCGCCGACGGTCGCGTCGCCGACGAACTCACCGGTTCGCTCACCGCATCGTCCGTCGCCGCCCGGATCGCGGCCACCACTGCGCAGCCGTCATGCTGAGCGTCCGACGCTCCGTCGGCGCCTTCGTCGCCGTCGCCATCGGAGTGGCGTTGGTCGCCGCGAGCCTGCTGCTGCTCGCCTCGGGCCGCCCGCAGACACCGCAGCGGCTGGCACAGGCGGCCGTCGTGGTGGCGGGTCCCGACGCGAGCAGCCCCGCCGACCCCTTTCCGCCCGACCGTCCGTGGTCCGCGACCAGGACGCAGGAGCTGGTCGCCCGGCTCGCCGCCCTGCCCGGCGTCGCGGCCGCGATCCCGGACCGGACCTTCTACGCCCAGCCCCTCGTGGACGGCCGCCCACCACGCGTGCACGGCCAGCGGCAGGACGCCCACGAGGGGCACGGCTGGTCCAGTGCCCGGCTCGGTGGGCTGACGTTGACGGCCGGCGCGCCGCCCCGCCGCCAGGGCGAGGTGGTCGTCGACGCCGCGCTCGGGCTGCACCCCGGCGCTCCGGTCGCTCTGCTGACCGCCGCCGGCGCCCAGTCGTACACCGTCACCGGTCTGCTCGACGGGCCCGGGGTGCACGTCGCCGACGAGGTCGCCACCGCTCTCGCCCCCGGCGTCCGCGCCATCGGCCTGATGCTCGCCCCGGACGCCGACCCCGAACGGGTCGCGGCCGACGCCCGCGGCCTGCTCGACGGCGACGGCCGGGTCGTCACCGGCGAGGGGCGGGGAGTACTGGAACCCCGCGCGGACGCCCGGACCCGCTGGATCGGCATGCAGGTGCTCACCGCCACCGCGGCTCTCGCCGGCTTCGTCACGATCTTCGTGGTCGCCGCGACCTTCGCGTACGCCGTCGCGCAGCGCCGCCGGGAGCTGGCTCTGCTGCGCGCCGTCGGCGCCACCCCTCGGCAGGTCCGGCGCCTGCTGTACCGGCACGCGCTCGTCGTCGGCGCCGGTGCCGCGCTCGCCGGGCTGCTGGTCGGTGCCGCGCTCGCCCCCCTCCTCGGCCGGGTGCTGGTCGACGTCGGGTTCGAGCCGTCGACGTTCCGGGTCGGGTACACCCTCTGGCCGATCGTCGGCTCGTTGGCGACCGGGCCGGTGGTGGCGTTGCTGGCCGTCTGGACGGCGGCCCGGCGGGCGGCCCGGGTACGACCGCTGGAGGCGCTGCGTGCGGCGGCGGCCGAGCGACGGCCGCTCGGACCGCTGCGCGCCACGGTCGGCGGGCTCCTCGTCGCGGCCGGGGTGGCCTTCGGGCTCGCGACCGCGGTGGCCGGCGACCCGCAGGAAGGGGCCGACCGCGCCCTGCCCATGGTGATGGCCCTGGTCACCGGTGCCGCCGTGCTGGCCCCGGTCTTCGTCGGTCCGGTGACGGCAGTGCTCACCCCGACGGTACGGCGAGGAGGCGGCGCGATCGCGCTGCTGCTGCGCGCCGGCGCGCGGACCGCCGCCCGGCGCTCCGGGGCGACCGCCGCGCCCGTGCTGCTCACCGTCGCCTTCGCGGTGCTGGTGTCGGGAATGATCCGCACCTCCACGCCGGTCTACGCGACGAACCGGATCAACGCCGTGACCGCCGATCAGGTGCTCCTCCCGGACCGGGCTCCCGGCCTCTCCGACCAGGCGGTCGAGGCGGCCTCCGGCGCGGCCGTACTGCCGAGCACGGTCTTCGTCGACGGCGAGAGCGCCACGGAGCCGATCCGCCCGCTGACCGTGCTCGGCATCGATCCGGCGCCGTTCACCGCCGCGAACCGGATGCTCACCGTGCTCGCCGGCTCCCTCGCCGACCTGCACGGCACGGACACGGCGGTGGTCAAGGCCTCGCTGGCCGGTACGAAATCGCTGCCCGACCGGCCCTACCCGGTGGTCTTCGCCGACGGGGAACGGGTGCCGCTGCGGGTCGTCGCCGTGGTGAGCGACGACTCGTTCCCCGGCGATCTGCTCCTGCCCCGGGCCGCGGTCCGGGGGCACGATCAGTCCGCGCTGACCGAGGCGGTGTACCTGAGCTCCCCGATCGCCCCGCCGGCCGGGGCCCGGGTGGTCGACGTCGCCACCTGGGCCGCCGAGGTGGATCGGGCCGAGGACCGGCTGGTCTGGCTGGCCACCCTGCTGCTGATCGCGGTGACGGCCGGCTACGGCGGGATCGCCGTGGTCAACACGTTGCTGATGGCGGCCGCCGGCCGGGCGCGGGACCTGCGGCTCATCCGGCTGGCCGGGGCGACGCGGCGGCAGGTCGTACGGCTGGTGGCCGCCGAGTCGGCGCTGGTGGTGGCGGTCGGCGCGGCGCTCGGCGGGGCGGTCGCGCTGGTCGGGCTGCTGAGCATCCGGGCCGGCCTCGTCGCGCAGGTCGGCGCCCCGGTCGATCTCGTCGTCCCGTGGTCGGTGGTCGGCGGCGTCGTCGGCCTCTGCCTCCTGCTCGCGCTGGCGTCGAGCGGAGTGCCGGCCTGGCGGCTGCTGCGTCGAGGATCCACAGCGGACGCCGAGTGACGGTTTCCGCGCCGGATGCCGCGCCGCGGGCGGGATCCCGCCCGCGGCGCGGACGGGCTACGGTGCCGGGATGCGATTCGCGCGCCCGGCCGGGCTGCTCCTCGCCGCCGTCGCCGCCGCGCTGTGGGCGGTCAACATGACAGTCCTGCAGCCCCTGACCGAGCCGATCGGGCCGTGGCCGGAGGCGCTCCCCGGCAACAACGCCTACTGGGCCCGCGACCTGCGGTTCGCCACCATCGTCGCGGTCGTCCTCGGGCTGCTGCTCGCCGGACGCGGCGACAGCTGGTGGGCGCGACCGGCAGTGGTGCTGGGCGGCGTGTGGATCGCGGTGGACGTGGCCGTCGACCGGGCCGACCCGACCGGCACCGGGCCGACGGTGCTGCTCGCCGCCGCCGGCTGCGCGGTGGTCGCCGCGTTCGCCTGCTCCGCCGCGTTCGCCGAACGCCGCAGGCGCGACGCGGCCCAGCCCGGCGGGCACCGGCGGACGCTGACCGGCGCGGCCTGCGTGGCCGCGGCGGTGACCCTGGTGGCCGCCGGCATCGAATCGCCGACCGATCGGGAGCCCGAGCTGCACCCCGCCACGTTCGGCACCGCCACGCTGCTGCTCGTGCTGGCCGTGAGCTGCGCCCTGGCGGCGGCGCCGGCGCCGAGTCGGGCCCGGGGCTGGCTGGCCGTGGCGGTGGGGGCCGCGAGCGTGCTCGGTGTGCTCTTCGTCCGCGCCACCTCACCGGGCGGTGGGCTGCTGCCGTACTCCCTGCTCGGCGGGGTCCTGCTCACCGGGGTGACGCTGCTTGCCTGGGACTGGCCGGGTGGCCGCCCGGCCTGGTCACGGCACGGCCTGGCCGCGCTCGCCGCGCTGATCGTCCAGCCCGTACTGCTGCTCTGCGCGGTCCTCGTGATGATGATGCTCCCCATCGCCCCGCCGCTGACGGAGCTGGCCGGCAACCTCGCCATCAACGCCGCGGACTCCGACCTCCTGCTCTCGTTCGCCGGGGTGCTCTCCGGCCTCGGGATGTCGCTCCTGCTCGCTCGGCCGCCGCTGCTGGGGAAGCACCCCGCCCCGGTCGCGGTCGGATCGCCCGGCAGCTGACAGTCGCAGGCCGCCGCCCGGTCCCGGCGGCCGTCGGGACCGGGCGGCGGACACCTCACCGGCGGTCGCGCTCCGGCTCGGTCGGCGCGGGCTGGCCGGCGGTGGGCAGGACGGCCCGCCCGGTCGACCGCCAGTACTGCCGGTGCTCCTCATCCCGCACCACCACCCCGAGCCGGCCCAGCTCCCGGCGCAGCTCCCGGGCGTCGTCGCGGCGATTCCCCTCGACGGCGCGTTCCCGGGCCCGCAGCAGCGCGTCCGCGCCGGCCGGCAGGCCGGGCAGCTCGGGCACCCACAGTCGGTACGCGGCCCGGTGCGGATCCTCCTCCGCCCACGGCCAGCCGTGCGCGCGGAACGCCGTCCGCAGCCGGTCCCGGTTCAGCTCCGAACGCTCCCGGAGCAGCTCGCCGTCGTCGCCGTCGAGGAGCACCAGGTCGCTGCCGTCGACGAGGACGACCCTGACCTGGTGTCGGAGCGCCTCCTGGTGCTTGCCGTCCCGGCGCAGGGTCGTTCGCTCACGGTCGACGGTCACGGTGAGTCGTTCGGCGGTGCCGGCCCCGGCCAGCAGCAGGCCGGCCACCGCCCCGATCGCCGCCGCCCCGATGCCCACCTGCGGCTGCGGCAGCCGGGACACCGCCTCGAAGAGACCTTTCCACGGCACCCAGGGCAGGTCGGCGATCCACCCCGCCGCGGCCGCGAGCAGCCAGCCGGCCCCGGCGCCGAGCGCCGGAAAGCCGACCCACATCAGCACCAGCTCGCCGGCCCCACCGCCGACTCTGCTGCGGGAGTCGCCGGACATGGTCAGGCCACCTCGCGACGCAGCGTCCGGACCAGGCCGACGGCGAGCGGTACGACCACCCAGAGCAGCAGCGACACCCCCAGCCGAGCCCACTGGTCGGCGGTCACGGAGTCGCTCAGCAGCGGCTCCATGGTGCGGCTGGTGTCCAGCCAGCCGGCCGGTTCGCCCAGCGCCGGCACCAGCCCACCGATGATCGACCACACGGTGGGCAGCAGCAGGTAGGTGACGATGGCGAGCGGGGTGTTGAGCAGCAGCAGCCCGAACCCGACACCCATCAGCACGTTGACGAGTTGGAAGACCACCGAGTGGAGCAGCAGCGCCCCGCCGAACTCCCACCGGCCGGATCCGCCGGTCGCCCCGGCGATCAGCGTGCCGGCCGCGGCGACCGCCAGGCTGGTGACCAGGGACGCCAGGGTGGCCACCACCACCGCGGCCAGCTTCGCGGCGACCACCCGCTCCCGGCGGGGCACCAGGGCGTACGTGACGAGCGCCGTGCGCTGTGACCACTCGGACGTGATCGAGAGGATGCCCAGCACGGGCAGGAGCACGCCCACCGGCAGCAGCGACGGCACGAAGAAGTTCACGAACGTCTGGTCGGCGTCGGTGGCGTAGCCGAGCTGAAGGGTGACGATGACGGCGGTGGTCAGCCCGATGATGATCAGCAGCCAGAGCCCGGCCCGGGTGTCGGCGAGCTTACGCAGCTCCACCGCGGTGAGCCGCAGCAGCGACGGTCGCCGTACGCCGGTACGCGGCACGGGCTCGACGTGGCTCGCGTGGGGTGCGGTCGTGGTGGTCACTTCCCGGCCTCCTTGGTCGATTCGGCAGTGAGGGTGAGGAAGAGCTGCTCCAGCCCGCCGCCGGCCGGGCGCAGCTCGGTCAGCACGACCCCGGCGTCCGCCGCGGCCTGCCCCACGGCCTCGGTCTCGGTGGGCACCAGCAGCCCGTCGGGCGCGTCCCGCGTGGTGAGGCCGGCGGCGGCGAGGGCGCGGCGCAGCGCCTCGACGTCGCGGGCGCGCACCAGCGTGCCGTTTCCGGCGAGCAGCTCCGTCTTGTCTCCCTGGGCCACGATCCGGCCGCCCCCGATCACCACCAGCCGGTCCGCGACCGCCTCCACCTCGCGCAGCAGGTGCGAGGAGAGCAGCACGGTGCCGCCCCGGTCCGCGAAGTCACGCAGCAGGCCACGCATCCAGAAGATGCCCTCCGGGTCGAGCCCGTTGGCCGGCTCGTCGAGGATCAGCACCCGCGGGTCGCCGAGCAGCGCCAGCGCCAGGCCGAGCCGCTGCCGCATGCCGAGCGAGTACGCCCGGACCCGCCGCTTCGCCGCCGCCCCGTCGAGCCCGACCAGCTCCAGCTTCGCGGCGACCTCCCGCCGGTCCAGGCCCATGGTCTGTGCGGCGACGCCCAGGGCCTCCCGGCCGGTCCGCCCGGCGTGCTGGGCCGAGGCGTCCAGCAGTACCCCGATCTCCCGTCCCGGGTTCTCCAGCTCCCGGTACGGGCGCCCGCCCACCGTCGCGCGACCGGCGGTCGGCAGGGTCAGCCCACAGATCATCCGCAGGGTGGTGGACTTGCCCGCCCCGTTCGGTCCGAGGAATCCGGTCACCGTGCCCGGTTCACAGCGGAACGACACGTCGTCGACGGCCTGGTGCCGGCCGTACCGCTTGCTCAGGTTCTCCACACCGATCATGCGCCGAGCCTGCGCGAGCCACCCGGCCGCCCGCAGCGGCCGGCGGTCGCCGATCGCCGCGACCTTGGTCTATCCGAGGGTCTCGACTTTGGTAGCTGGCTGGCCGGTCCCGAAGCTGCCTAGCATTGACGGGTGACCAGCGCCGTCGTGCCGGACCACCCCTGGCTGCTGCCGGGGGCGCTCGCCGTGCCGACCGAGCGGGGCCGGTCCCGCCCCCGGCGCACCACCCGGGACTGGATCGTCGACGGTCTCTGCTTCCTGGTCTCCCTGTTCTGGGTCCTGGTCGTGACGTTCGACGCGGCCGCGCCGAACCCCGAGATGACCGCCCCGCCGCCGTACGACTGGATGATCGCCGCGGACGGGCTGGTCGGCCTGGTCTGCTGCGCGCTGCTCTGGTTCCGCCGACGCTGGCCGGTCGGGCTGGCCGTCGCCACCCTGCCCTTCACCGCCTTCTCGATGGCCGGGGCGATCCCACTGCTGATCATCTTCTTCACCGTGATCGTGCACCGGCGCACGGCGGTGGCGCTGGCCCTGACCGGCGCCGGCATCGGTACCAACTTCCTCCTCGCCTACCTGCGGCCCGAGCCGGGCATGCCGTACTGGGCCTCGATGGCGTGGGGCGTGGTGCTCAGCGGGATGGTGCTGGCCTGGGGGATGTTCGTACGAGCCCGCCGGCAGCTGGTGGTGTCGCTGCGCGAGCGCGCCGAGCGGGCCGAGGCGGAGCAGCAGTTGCGGGTGGCGCAGGCCCGCCAGGCGGAGCGCACCCAGATCGCCCGGGAGATGCACGACGTGCTGGCGCACCGGATCTCCCTGCTCAGCCTGCACGCCGGGGCGCTGGAGTTCCGCCCGGACGCGCCGCCCGACGAGGTGGCGCGGGCCGCCGCCGTGATCCGGGGCAGCGCGCACGCCGCGTTGCAGGATCTGCGCGAGGTGATCGGGGTGCTGCGCGCGGAGACCGCAGTCGAGGCGGATCCGGAGCGTCCGCAACCCACCCTGGCGGACCTGCCCGCGCTGATCGAGGAGTCCCGGGCGGCCGGCGTACGGGTCAACGCCAGCCACGGGGTCGCGGAGGCGCACACCGTTCCGGCCGCTGTCGGGCGCAGCGCGTACCGGATCACGCAGGAGGGGCTGACCAATGCGCGCAAGCACGCTCCCGGCGCTGTGGTGACCGTCGGCGTGGCCGGCGGGCCGGGCGCGGGGCTCAGCGTCGACATCCGCAACCGGTGGCCGGTCGGTGGGGCGACCGACGCGGGGATTCCCGGCACGGGCACCGGGTTGGTCGGCATCGCCGAGCGGGTCACCCTGGCCGGCGGCCGCCTCGAGTACGGGCGGGACGAGACCGGCGACTTCCGTCTGGCGGCGTGGCTGCCGTGGCCGGCGTGACCGGACCGGGTCGGCCCGCGATGGACCCCGCTGGCCCGATCGGGTCGGACGCAGGCGCCGAGGTGCCGGGTGGCCCGGTGCGAGTGCTGATCGTCGACGACGATCCGCTGGTCCGCGCCGGGTTGTCGATGATCCTCGGCGGTGTGCCGGACCTACGGGTGGTGGGGGAGGCCGCCGACGGGGGTGAGGTGCCCGCCGCGGTCGCCGCCGGCCGGCCCGACGTGGTGCTCATGGACATCCGGATGCCCCGGCTGGACGGGCTGGCCGCGACCGAGGCGCTGCGCGCGCTGCCGGATCCGCCGGAGGTGCTGGTGCTCACCACCTTCCACGCCGACGAGCAGGTGCTCCGGGCACTGCGCGCCGGGGCGGCCGGTTTCCTGCTGAAGGACACCCCGCCCGCGGAGATCGTGCAGGCGGTGCGTCGGGTGGCGGCGGGGGAGGCGACTCTCTCCCCGGCGATCACCCGCGCGTTGATCGCGCACGTCACCGGCGCCGCGCCCGCGCCGGTCGGGGCCGACCCGCGTCGCGAGCGCGCGCTGCGGCTGCTCGCCGCGCTCAGCGAGCGGGAGCGGGAGGTCGCCGTCGCGCTCGGCCGGGGGCGGACCAACGCGGAGATCGCCGGTGAGCTCTACATGAGTGTGGCGACCGTCAAGGCGTACGTCTCCCGGCTGCTGACCCGCCTCGAACTGAACAACCGGGTGCAGGTGGCCCTGCTCGTGCACGACGCCGGCCTGGTCTGACCAGGGATCGCCGCAACTCATCCGGAACGACCCGGATGAGTTCACACTCATTCGTGAGTGTTCCATCTTTGAGTGTTCCGTCTTTGAGTGTTCCCTCTTTGAGGGTTCCGGCGGTGGTGGTCTGGACACCTGCTCGCCGCCTACTCGGATTGAACTTCTGCTCGGCGCTGGCCGTACCACTGGCCGAGGATGCGGGTGCGGCGGTCCGCCGCGCCCCTGCCGAGCTGCGGGAGGCCTGCCGTGCGTGTTGGTGAGCAGTCGACGGACCCCATCGATCTGGTGCTGGGAGAGGTGCCGGTACCGGCACCACTGACCCCGGAGGACATCCGGCTCGCGGTGCGGGCGGTGGTGGTGCACGGCGCGGAGGAGTGGCCGGCCGGACCGAAGTGCCGCAACGACGGGTCGGCCTACCCGTGCCGCCTGCACCGCTGGGGCCGCCGGGTGCTGCTCGCGCACGGCCTCAACGACCGCCAGGTCGACGCGGTGATCCGGCACGGCAACCCGTTCGTCCGGGTGCCCTTCCCGTTCACCGCCACCGGCCCGGCCCGGGACGAACGGTCCGCCCCCCGTCCGGCGCGGACCGCCTCCGCCGCCGCGCCGAACTGGCCCCGAGCGAGCTGAGCAGCACTCCAGCCTGCCCCCGGGGCGGGCCGAGCGGCGCTGCCCAACCGTCCCCGGGCTGCGCCACCTCCCGGGTGGCAAGACGCCGGCCCGGCGCGGGGTCCCCCCATCCCCCGCACCGGGCCGGCGTCGCTCCGGCGTGACTCAGCCGATCCCGCAGTCCGGCGCGGACCAGCTCGTGCTGTTGCTGGCGCCGTCGTCGTTGTTCTCGCGGCGCGAGTCGACGTGTACGTGGTCGTCGTGGTCCGGGTAGCCGGGCCCGAAGATCCCGCTGAAGCCTCTGTTGCGGGCGTCCCGGGCGACCTCGCAGAGCGACGAGGTGCGCGACACCACGTCGGCGGAGGTGCCGTAGAGGTGCTGGCTGTCCGACGCGCCGCCGACCTGGTTGTTGCAGGCATGGCTGCGGAATCCGCTGGTCACGTAGAGCGGCTCGTCCCCCAGGCTGCGCCGCATCGCCTCCAGCTTCCACATCGTGTGCAGGGCGTTCTCGCGGGTCTCGCTCGCCGACAGCGGGCCCCCGCTCCACCCGCCCCGGCCGCAGCCGTCGTCCAACTCGCTGTAGCTGAAGTGGCGGGGTGTGCAGTCGTTGTCCTGGAGTTCGTAGAGCTTGGCGTACGTCTCGGGGCCGGCGATGCCGTCCACTCGCAGCCCGTACGCCTGCTGGAACCGCCGGACCGCAGCGTGGGTCTTGGGTCCGAAGATGCCGTCGAGCTCGACGATGTCCCGGTTGCCGGCCCAGCCGGCCACCCGGATCTGCAACTCGCGGACGTCGGAGCCGGACCGCCCCTGGTAGAGGTTGCGGTTCCACGTGTAGCAGCCGTCGGCATGGGCCGCTGGCGCGGCGACCACCGCGGCGATCGCAGCACCTGGCAGCGCCAGGGCGATAGCGACGGCAGCCCGCTTCAGGGTGTTTACGCGCACAGAAGTCCTCCCGATAGGAGCGTGAATGGGGTGGGCTTCGGGACATTGACCGGAGCGTCCCGCGATTTCCACCCTGGCAGCTATCCGGCCGGTTGGGGGCGATTAACGAGAATCGTCCTCATGATTTGCGGTTGCTGAGCAGTCGCTGTAAATGTCATGGATCCACGAATCAGCCATTTACGGCGTGAGATGCCGAGTGAAGCGGAAACGCGGCGAACCTCACGGAACGCCCCAGCGAGGGTGATGTTCTCCGGGGTTGGGTGAGCGGTAACGTCAGGCCCCGGGGGGCGACGCGCGGGGGAGGTGGACGTGGCGCGGGGAGGCATCTTCTGCGTCGAAGGTCAGTGGCACCGGGACCTCAACGAACGAGGATCGGTGCTGCCCACACTCGAACTGCTCGAGCGGCTGGGCAAGATCAGATTCATCCACAAGGACGCGGCGACCCGCGACGAGCTCTTCTACTTCCTCGACCGGTGGCTGCTCAAGCAGTACGCCGACCACCGGGTGGGATTCTTCGCCATGCACGGAGAACCGAGCCGGCTGCGCCTGACCGACTGGAACTCCGTCGAACTGGCCGACGTCGCCGAACTGATGGCCGGGCGCTGCGAGGGGCGGCGGCTCTACTTCGGCAGCTGCTCGGTGCTGCGCGCCTCGGACGCTGCGCTGCGCGAATTCCTCGAGATCACCGGAGCCGCCCTGATCTGCGGTTTCACTCGCGACGTCGACTGGGTCGAATCGGCGGCCTTCGAAACGGTACTGCTCGACGTGCTGGCCAACGGCCAACGGCACAACGCCGCGGAGCTGCGGATGGGTTCGGCGCACTGGGCGCCCCTCGCCTCGTACCTGGGATTCCGGGTGATCTACGCCAACGGGCGCGCCTGGCGGCCCCCGGTACGGCCCCGCGTGCCGGCGCAGCAGGTCGCGGAGCGCACCGCCGCCCGCCCGCACTAGGGTCTGCCCGGACGCGCCCCGGGGCGGGCCTGGTAGAAACGACCCGTGGCACGCAGCATCGCGACGAACACCAAGGTCGACCGCGACGGCCTGATCGAGTTCCTCCGCCCCCGGCACCGCGTGGTGCTGATGACGACCCGGGCGGACGGGCGACCCCAGTCCTCACCGGTCACCGCGGGCGTCGACACCGCCGGCCGGCTGGTGGTCTCCACCTACCCGGAACGGGTCAAGGCGGCCAACGTACGCCGCGACCCGCGGGTCTCGGCCTGCGTGCTCTCCGACGACTGGAACGGGCCCTGGGTGCAGCTCGACGGCACGGCCGAGGTGCTGGACCTGCCGGAGGCGCTCGAACCGCTGGTGGAGTACTTCCGCTGCATCTCCGGCGAACACCCCGACTGGGACGAGTACCGCGCCGCCATGGTGCAGCAGGGCAAGTCCCTGATCCGGGTGACCATCGAGCGCTGGAGCCCCATCGCCACCGGCGGGTTCCCCGCCCGCCTCGCCGACTGACGCTCGCCGCCCCCGGCGCCCGTCGAGCTCAGTACGCGACGCTGAAGCGGGCGTTCACGTGCCGTGGGTCCTCGATCTCGTCGACGATCGCCACCGCGAGGTCCTCGTAGGTGAGCACCGAGCGGCCCTGATCGTCGGTGACCGGCTCGTCGGTGCCCGTGCGGTAGTGCCCGGTCCGCTCCCCGGGGTGGAACTCCAGCGGCGGCGGTGAGACGTACGTCCAGGTCACCCCGTCGGCCTGGGCGCGGTAGTAGGCGAGGGCGTCGGCCTGGCCCTGCGCCGAGTCGCGGTACTCCTCGGGGAAGTCCGGCTCGTCCAGGTACGACGTCCCCCTCGGGGTGAGCAGCGTCGACCCGCCGCCGAGGTGGATGATCCGCGGCGCGTCCGGCATCCCCCGCAGCGTGCTGACCAGCGCCCGCGCCGCGTCGAGCCACAGCTCCCGCTCGCCCCCGCCGATCGCGACCACCAGGACGTCCGCCTCCGGGGCCAGCTCCCGTACGCTGCGCTCGCTGGTGGCGTCCCCGGTGACCACCTGCACGCCCGCGGGCAGGTAGGAGGTGGCCTCCGGACGGCGCACCGCAGCGGTGACCCGGTGCCCGCGTGAGACCGCCTCGGCGCTGACCCGGGAGCCGGCGGTGCCACCCGCGCCGAACACCACGATGCTGCTCATGACCGCCTCCCGCCGGACGTGACCTCCGGCCCTCAAGGCTATTGACCGGCTCGCCCGCCGGTGGCGTTACCGCGAGAACCCCCGGCGGGGTTACCGCGAGAACCCGAAGCCTGTCACTCCACGAGCGCGGAGTAGACCAGCTGGCGCAGCTGCGACCGGATCGGGTACGTGCTGGAGGGCAGCAGCTGGGTGAAGAAGAGCGCCGTGATCTCCTCGGCCGGATCGACCCAGAACGCGGTGCTCGCCACACCACCCCAGTAGTACTCGCCGACGCTGCTCGGCACCCGGCTCGGGATCGGGTCGTCGACCACCGCGAAGCCGAGCCCGAAACCGACCCCGTCGAGCAGGCTTTCGGCGAAGCCGCCGGTGGAGAGGGTGCCCAGGTCCTGACCGTCGGGCAGGTGGTTGCGGGTCATGAAGCGCACCGTGCGCGGGCCGAGCAGGCGTACGCCGTCCAGCTCGCCGCCGCGCACCAGCATCTGGGTGAACCGGTGGTAGTCCGCGGCGGAGCAGATCAGGCCACCGCCGCCGGAGTGCAGGATCGGCTTCCGGTACGCGAGCGCGCCGATCTGGTCGTAGCGCATGGCGTGTCCGGTGCTCGGGTCCGGCGCGTAGAGCGCGGCGAGGCGGTCGGCCTCGTCACTCTCGACGTACCAGCGGGCGTCGGTCATCCCGAGCGGCCGGAGGATCCGGTCGGTGAAGAACGCGTCGAGGCTCTGCCCGGAGACCACCTCGACCAGCCGGCCGAGCACGTCGGTGGCGACCGAGTAGCCCCAGGCCGTGCCGGGCTGGAAGAGCAGCGGAAGCCGGCCGAAGGCCGCGCAGGCGCCGGCCAGGTCGACGCCCGACGGTGGGTAGAGGTCGTAACCGGCGGCCCGGTAGAGGCCGTCGACCACCGAGGTCTGCATGAAGCCGTAGGTCAAACCGGCGGTGTGGGTGAGCAGGTGCCACACCCGGATCGGCTCCACCGCCGGCACCGTGTACGGCTTGAGCGTCGAACCCTTCGAGTAGACCCGAGGGTCGGCGAATTCGGGCAGCCAACGGCTGATCTCGTCGGTCAGCTCGAAACGCCCCTCCTCCCAGAGGATCATCGCGGCGACCGAGGTGATCGGCTTGGTCATCGAGTAGATCCGCCACAGGGTGTCCGCCTCGACCGGGAGCCCCGCCTCGCGGTCGCGCTGCCCGTACGTGGCCGAGTGGACCACCTCGCCGCGCCGGGTCACGATCGCCTGCCAGCCGGCGAGCCGGCCGTCGTCGACGTACCTGCCGAAGTGCTCGTCGATGCGCGCCAGGCGCGCCGGGTCGAAGCCGATCTGGTCCGGGTCGATGCTCCGCGCCACACTCACCTCGCCGAACCTACTCGGCGGTACTCCGGCCGGGAAGAGGCTCCGACCACACATGTCGGTGCCCGTGGGTAGCCTGGCCCGATGCCCGAGGTGACCGAGGACGAGACCTTCCGCAACGAGGACTGGTACGCCGAGGAGCTGGCGGACCGGCGCTTCGTCCGCTGCTCGTTCTTCGACGTCGACCTCACCGAGGCGGTCAGCCGGGGCGCGGTCTTCGACGGCTGCACCTTCGGCAACGTGAAGTTCAACGCCTCCCGGCACACCGACTCGGCCTTCACCCGGTGCGCCTTCCGGCGGTGCAACCTCTTCGAGGTCGAGTTCATCGGCTGCAAGCTGGTCGGCAGCACCTTCACCGAGTGTGACCTGCGGCCGTTGACGATCGCCGGGGGCGACTGGTCGTTCGTCGCGCTGCCCGGGGCTGACCTGCGCGGCGTGCGGATCACCGACGTACGGATGCGGGAGGTCGACCTCACCAAGGCCGACCTGACCGGCGCCACGGTCACCGGCGTCGACCTCTCCGCCGCGCAGCTGCACGGCTCGCGGCTCGCGGGCGCCGACCTGCGGGGCAGCGATCTGACCGCGCTCGACCCGACAGCCGTGGAGCGCGCGGGGGCGATCGTCGACGTCGGGCAGGCGGTGATGATCGCCCAGGCGCTCGGCTTCGAGGTCCGCTGACCGAGGCCGCCGGCGCCCGCTCCGGCGAAAGTCCCTCGGCGGATCCGCCGAGGGCGGTCCGAGATTCCGATCCGGATCGATCTCCGCTACCTTCCTTCCCGTACCAGCCGGGCGCGCGACCGTCCGGTGTGGAAGAGACGAACCGTCCGGAGCGCCCGCGTGGGTGGTGCGCGCCGGGTCGATGACGGCTGGCGGGACCGGGAGGGTCGGGGTGGCCGAGGAGGACGTGCCGCAGGCGGACGCGAGTTCGTCGGGTCGGGGGGCTGCCCACCGTGCGGCCCGCCCGCGCCGGCACCGCTCGACCGTCGGCTCCGAAGGCCGCGAGGTGCTGCGGCGGTGGCTCACCTCGATCCGCCGGCCCGGCCGGACGCCCGCCGGACCCGCCGCACGCCCCGGCCGCCGGTGGACGATCGCCGGGCTCGCCCTGCTGGCCTGCCTCGCGGCACTGGTCGGGTACGTCGGCAACCGCTCGGATCCGGAGCCGGCGCCACCGGGCGGGGTCACCGCGGAGGCGGTCCGACCGAGCGGCTTCCCCGCGGCGGAGGCGAACCGGACGGACACCGGCCCGGCCGTTCCGGGGCTGCGCCCCCGCCAGCGACCGACGGGCTCGCCCAGCCCGTCCGCCACCAGCCTCGCCGCGCCCGGGCCTCCGGTGCTCACGGTCAGCCAGGGCGAGATCCCGGCCGAGGTCGACCTGACCGCCGCCGGGCCGCGCGACTGGGTGCACTGGGGGCTGCGGGGCGGCGGGTCGACGGTCCGCAAGCAGAACGGCTCCGGCGAGATCGTCGATGCCGGTGGCGCCGGTACCCGTGGCGGCTGGGACGGTAACCAGGAGCTCTTCGGTTGGCGGGACGGGGGCTCGGTGCGCACGGTCGGCGCCACCGCGAACGGGGTCTACACCTGCGGCATCGGCAACGGCTTCAAGCTGGCCGTCGCGGGTAGCGGCGAGCTGCGCACCGTACGGCTCTACGCAGGGCTCTGGATGGCCCGTGGCCGGCTGGAGGCCCGGCTCTCCGTGGGTGGCCCCACGACGACCCTGCGGATGGAGGATCCGCACACCAGCCGCAGCGCGGAGTTCACCCTTCGCTTCCGCGCGCCGAAGGGGGCCCAGCTCCTGATCTCGTGGACCACCGAGGCGACCTTCTCGTACGACTGCGGCAACGTCGGCCTCCAGGCGGTCGCGCTGCGCTGAGCGGCGCGTACGTGGCCGACCGCCGGTGGTCGCCTCCGCAGCCAATCGCCTCCTTGGCCGGTCGCGAGCCGGAGGCCCGCGCCGGCGGTAGCGTGGGCCTCGGCCGTGAAAGATGCGAAGGGAGTCGCCCATGACCGCGAGCGAGGGCGTGCTGGACAGCCCCACGAGTTGGGTGGCCAGCCACATCCGTCAGTACCTGGAGACCGACGGGGCGGAGGGGCACGAGTGGCGGCCGGGGGTGTTCACGCTGCTGCTGACGACCCGGGGCCGACACAGCGGCAAGCTGCGCCGCACCGCGCTCATCTACGGGCGCGACGGCGAGAACTATCTGATCGTCGCCTCGCAGGGCGGCGCTCCGCAGCACCCGGCCTGGTACTTCAACCTGCTCTCCGAACCGCAGGTCGAGGTGCAGGTCGGCGCCGAGCGGTTCACCGCTCGGGCGCGGACCGCCACCGCCGAGGAGAGGCCCCGCGTGTGGGCGACGATGTCGAAGATCTGGCCCGCGTACGACGAGTACCAGACCAAGACCGAGCGGGAGATCCCGGTGGTGGTGCTGGAGCGCGTCTGATCCGCCGGACCTCCACCCGGGATGCGGGACAGTTTGTCCGTCGCCCTCGGTCGATGGCGTCGTAACTTTCTGCTGTCCCCGTCCGACCATCCTGTGTGGAGGATGCGCAGATGAGTACGAGCACCGCCCACCGTGTCCGTCCGACCGCCCCGGCCGGTGTCGCCGAGCCGCCCGACGAGACGCTCCGGGAGATTCCGCTGCCCCCGTACGTGACGGGCGAGGACGCGCAGTTCGCGGTCCGGGCGGTGGTGGTGCACGCACCTCGGCACTGGTCCGGCGGAACCATCTGCCGCAACGACGCGAATCCCCACCCCTGCCGCCTGCACCGGTGGGGCACCCGGGTGCTGGAGCTGCGCGGGCTGCGCGACGCCGACATCGCCGCGCTCATCGAGCGTGGCGACCCGACCGCGTCGCTCCCGCCCCGCCCGAGCGCCTGACGTGCCGGGCCCGCACCCGGGCCCGGCACGTCAGGCCGGCGGTCAACGGCTGCCGGAGTGCCGGCGGCCGGGGAGACCGGACGCCGGTCAGCAGGCGATCGGCTTGACCCAGGAACACTCCCAGCCCTCGGGCAACTGCGGCGCCTCGGGCGTCGCGGGCGGTGCGACCCGCGTCGGGCTCACCGTCTTCTCGCTGGGCCTGGCGAGCTTCTCGCTGTGCCCGGCGAGCGCGACCGCGATCTGGTCCTCCAGTCCCTTCACGGAGGAGGCCAGGTAGTTGTTCAGCAGGATCGAGAAGACCAGCACCCGGCCGTCCGCGTCGGTGACGTAGCCGGAGAGGCCGGACGCGCCCGTGAGGCTGCCCGTCTTGGCGTGCACGTTCCCCGCCGCCGCAGTGCCCTGCATGCGGCTGCGCAGGGTGCCGCCGACGAACCGTTCCGGCTCCCCGGCGATGGGCAGTGCCGCGTACCAGGCGTCGAACCAGGGTTCGGTGCGGACGGCGGCGAGCAGGTCGACGAACTCGTCGGCCGGGATCATGTTGCGCCGGGACAGGCCGGAGCCGTCCCGTTGCCGCAGCGCGCCGGTGTCCACGCCGGTGCCGGCCACCCAGCCGTCGATCGCGGCGATCCCCGCCGGCCAGCTGCCCGAGCCGGAGACGACCCGACCGATCTCCTTGGTGAGCACCTCGGCGTGCCCGTTGTTGGAGAGCTTGAGGAACGGCACCATCAGCTCGGCGAGCGTCATCGAGTCGTGGCGCGCCACGGTGGTCGCCCCGGCCGGCGTGGGCCGACCGGGCACCGTCGGGCCGAGCACCCGTACGCCGTGCCGCCGCAGCGCCTCGCGGAAGACGTCGGCCGCGTAGCCGGTCGGCTCCCAGACCGTCACCCAGTCGCTGGCCGGCTCGGCGCCCGCCGCGATCTGGCCGGTGACCACGATCGTGTTGCTGCCGTGCTCGCGCTCGAACGAGATCGACGTCTCGCCGTCGGCCACCGTCTTCGTCCGGTTGTCGAAGCGGAGGTAGCCCGTCTGCGGGGTGGTGGTGAGCACCGCGGCCGCGCCGGCCCGCTTGCCGGGTGCGGCGTGGACGATCACGGTGCCCGCGTCGTAGTCGGTGTCCGGTGCGACGGTCAGCGCGGAGACCTGCGCGGCGTAGTACCAGGGTTCGTCGTCCCAGGTCCAGTCCGGCCCGAGCCGGGTGTGGTCGAAGCGGGTGTCGTCGGCGATCAGGTCGCCGGTCACCACGCGTACGCCGGCCGCCGCGACCTGCGCCGCGAGCGCGTCGTAGTCGGCGGCGAGCAGGGTGGGGTCGCCGCCACCGCGCAGGTAGAGGTTGCCGGTGAGCACCGAGCCCCGGTGCTTGCCGCTGGTGCGTACCTCGGTGTTGAACCGGTGCTCGGGTCCGAGCAGCGCCAGCGCGGCCGTGGAGGTGAGCAGTTTGGTGTTGGAGGCGGGCACCAGTCGGCGGTCGCCGTTGCGGTTGTAGAGGGTCTCGCCGGTCTCCGCGTCCGCCACGACCACCGACGCCTGGGCTCCGTTCAGCCGGGGGTCGGCGAGGATCGTGTCGAGGGTCGCGTTGAGGCGGGTCAGGGCGGGGGCGGGGGCTTCGGCGGTGGCGCCGGGGGCGCCGGCGGTCGCGGCGGCGGCGACCAGCGCGACCAGGGCGAGCGTCCGGGGGAAGAGACGACGTTGCATGCGTCGATGCTGCCATGGAGATAATCGCCGGGAAAGTTCCAGCAGCGAAGGTTTTTGCCGAACGGGTTCAGTCGGCGAGCCGGGCGGCGGAGACCGTGGTCGCGTCCGCCTCCGGTGTCAGTACGGCCACGGCCCGGTCGACCAGGCCGTCGTCGACCAGCACCAGACGCTCGCAGCGGGGGTCGCCGGTGCGTTCCGGCAACCGGCCGGCCAGCGCGCGGACCTTGTCGGCGGAGGCGTCGTCGAGCACGAAGCTCTGCTCCCGCCACCGCCCGTCGACCGCGAAGAACGCCTTGCTGTCGCGCTCCAGGTCGCCGTTGAGCACCACCGTCGGGTCGTCGCCGCCGAGCTCGCTGGAGGACTCGTTCAACCCCCAGACCTGGTACGACGCGGTGCCCTCGCCCGGCGGGTCAGCCACCCCGACGCCCTCGCACCCGGTCAGCAGCAGCGCCAGCGCCACTCCCGGAATCAGCAACCGCCAGCCCTGCCGTCGCGCCATCACGCCTCCCCAGCCGCCACCCGGTACCGCCGGATCAGACTCCCCGGCGGGCCGGACGGTTCCGCGGCCGGCGTCAGGCCGGTTGGGTTCCGGGGCCCGGCTGTTCGGTGCCCCCGAGTGCGGACGGTGGTGCGTACGGCTGGGTGAGCAGTGGCGCCACGAGCGCCGCCAGCACTCCACCGAGCAGTGGGAAGACGATGAACACCCACAACTGGCGCAGGGCGATCCCGCCCTCGAAGACGGCCGGGCCGAACGACCGGGCGGGGTTGACCGAGGTGCCGTCCAGCGCGACGCCGACCAGGTGTGCCACGGCGAGCGCCAGCCCGATGGCGACCCCGGCGACGGCGGTCTGCTCGGCGCGGCTCGTCACCACGAGCACCACCAGCACGAACAGGAAGGTCAGCACCGTCTCCAGCAGCGCCGCGCCGAAGCGGTTGATGTGCGCGCCGTAGCCGTTGGTGCCCAGCGCGCCGGTCTGGTCGGCGACGTCACCCCAGCGGGTGAGCACCCACAGCAGGAAGGCGGCGACGGTGGCGCCCGCGAACTGGGCGATCCAGTAGGCGACCGCGCCGAGGGGTGAGATCCTGCCGGACAGCAGCATCCCGAGGGTGACGGCCGGGTTCACGTGGCTGCCCGAGAGCGGTCCGATCGTGTAGACGAGGACCAGCATGACGAATCCGAAGGCGAGCGCGACAACCACGACGCCACCCTGGATCCGGGCGGCCACCGCGCTGCCCACGCCGACGAAGACCAGCAGCAGGGTGCCCAGGAACTCCGCAGCGCCGCGCTGCATGTCCGTCATGTCGGCATTTTATGGGCCCAGGCTCTCCGTCATCGTGAGGTTCCTGGGCGAGTCCGGCCCGCAAATGTGAGCGAAACGACGGCGTCGCGGGGCAGAGCGGACCGCCGCTCCCCGTTGCACGGTACGTGGACGCGCGCTCGGTCGACGTGATGGTGATCGGTGCCGGTCAGGCCGGCCTCTCCGCCGGGTACCACCTGCACCGGACCGGCTTCACCCCCGGAACCGGCTTCGTGATCCTGGACGCCGACGACGGCCCGGGTGGGGCATGGCGACACCGGTGGCCGACGTTGACGGTGGACCGGGTGCACGGCTTCCACGACCTGCCCGCCATGCCGTTCCCCGCCGCCGCACCGCAGCGACGGGCCTCCGAGGTGGTCAGCGGCTACTTCTCCGCCTACGAGCAGGAGTTCGACCTGCCGGTGGTGCGTCCGGTCCGGGTCGAGGCGGTCACTTCCCTGCCCGACGGACGGCTCGAGGTGCGTACGGATCGTGGCCGCTGGACCGCGCGGGCCCTGATCAACGCCACGGGCACCTGGAGTAGACCGTTCTGGCCGCACTACCCGGGTCGCGCCGAGTTCCGGGGCCGGCAGTTGCACACCGCCGACTACCGGGGGCCGGAGGAGTTCACCGATCAGCGGGTGGTGGTGGTCGGCGCGGGCACCTCGGCGGTCCAACTCCTCGGCGAGATCTCGCCGGTCGCGGCGAACACGACGTGGGTCACCCGCCGCCCACCGGACTTCCGCGACATCGACTTCACCCCCGAGCACGGCCGAGCCGCGGTCGCCCTGGTCGATGCCCGGGTGCGGGCCGGTCGGCCGCCGAGCAGCGTGGTCGGGGTGACCGGGCTCCCCGTGACCCCCGAGGTCCGCCGGCTACGCGCGCAGGGCGTACTCGACCGGCTACCCATGTTCGAGCGGATCACGCCCGACGGGGTCGCCTGGTCCGACGGCCGATTCGTCGGCGCCGACATGATCCTCTGGTGCACCGGCTTCCGGGCCGCTCTGGACCATCTCGCCCCCCTGCACCTGCGGGCGGCGGGCGGTGGAATCGAGATGGACGGCACCCGGGTGATCGCCGACGAGCGGATTCACCTGATCGGGTACGGCCCCTCGGCGAGCACCGTCGGGGCCAACCGGGCGGGCCGCGCCGCCGTCACCGAAATCCGTGCGCTGCTCGCCCGCGCCGCCGTTCTCGACTGATCCGGGTCTATTTGACGGATCGCCCGACGGCGTGCAACGTAGGGGGTGACGGGGCTTTCACCTGCCCCGACGCGGTAGCGGCGATGGGAACGCCGCATGTGCTGGCGGCGACGAATCGTCGCGCGATCACCTCCCACGTGCCCCGGACGCGGGCCAATCACCGGTCTGCGCCGTTTCGACCGCGATCCGAGAGAATCCACGAGGAGTTCCACCATGCTCACCATGACCGACAACGCCGTCCTGGTCATCCGTGATCTCGCGAACCAGCAGGACGTCGGGGAGGACGGCGGGGTGCGCATCGCCGCCGACGCCACGGCGGGCTCGCTCACCGTCGAGCTGGTCGCCGGGCCGACGCAGGGCGACCACGTGGTCGACAACGAGGGGGCGCGGATCTTCCTCGACTCCGACGCCGCCTCGATCCTCGGCGACGCCTCGGTCGACGCGACCGTCGACGACCAGGGCATCGTTCAGTTCGGCTTCACCGAGAAGCCGTAACCCGCACGTCGCACCCCGCGGGCCTCGCGGCCGCGCGGGGTGTCGTCTGCGCTCCCACCTGGCCGGTCCCGCATGTCGTGGCACCCGTACGGTGTCACGACGTGGGGGAACCCGCCCGGCGGAACCGGGTCGGGTCAGTCGTCGTCGTCGCCGTCGTCATCGTCGTCGTCCTGCTCCTGCTCCGCCCGGAGCACCGCGCCGTTCTCGCGGTCGACGTCGATGTCGTGCTCGACACCGCCCGACACGATCTCGACGCTCCACACCGGTCGGCCGTGCTCCTGCTCGGCCTCGATCTCCTCGATCCGACCGCCGCCCGCCTTCGCCAGCGCGATCTCCCCGGCCCGTTGCGGACCGATGCGGTCACCGCCCGACGTGCCGGTGCTGCCCGACGGGGCGCTGCTGCTGGAGGGAGCGCCGCTCGGCGTACCGGCGGTGCTGCCCGGCGTACCGGCGGTGTTGCTCGGCGTGGCGCTGTCGTCCGGCGTGCCGCTGGTGGCGCTCTCGTCGGGCGCGGTCGGTGCGGCGGTGACCGCGGCCAGCGTGGTGCCCCGGTCGCGCCGCTCGTCGGCCACGGCGGCGCCGATCGCCACGCCGGCCACCGCGAGTACGGCCGCCCCACCGGCCGACGCCAGGAGCATTGAACTGCGCTTCATCGTCTCCACCTCTCTCGCTTCCTGCCATCGAGAATGGGCCCGAGGCGGATAGGGCGGCGCTGTCGGAGGACTAAGGCCGGGTTAAGCCCGCCGGAGGTCGAGGTCGAGCGAGCCTCGGTGCAAGCGCATGCTCGTCGAGCCGCGCGACCGCCGCCGAATCTGGCGCTTGTGGGCTCGCCGTCGGCCGTTCAGGCGCCCCGAACGGTGGCGGCCGGGAGCGCCGGTGGGCCGAGCCGGAGCAGCACCTCGGCACCGCCGCCCGCCGCCGTACGCAGCTCCAACCGTCCGCCCGCGGCCTGCGCCGCGCGGCGGGCGATGTCCAGACCGAGTCCCGTCGAACCGGCGGCGCTCGCGCCCCGGCGAGCCGCGTCGGCCGGCAGGCCCGGGCCCTCGTCGGCCACCGTCAGCACCGCCTGGCCGCCCGCATCGGCCAGCCGCACCGCGAAGGGTGTGCCGTCCGGGGTGTGCGCGAAGACGTTGCCGAGCAGCGCGTCCACCGCGGCCGCCAGCTCGTCGGCCGGCACGCCGACCGGCAGCGGACCGGAGGCGAGGTCCAGCGTCACCGGCCGGCCGGTGTCCTCGGCGAGCACCGACCAGAACGCCACCCGCTCGGCGACGATCGCCGCCGCGTCCGAGCCGGTCGGACCGGCCGCCGGGGTACGCCGCCAACGAGCCTGCCGGATCAGGCCGGTCACGGCCCGTTCGAGGCCGTCCACCGCGGCCGTGATCCGGGACGCGTCGTCCGGGTCGCGCAGGGACTCCGCCTCCAGCCGAAGCGCGGTCAGCGGCGTACGCAGCCGGTGGGACAGGTCGGCGACCTGCTCGCGTTCCTGCAACAGCAGCACCTGGATCCGTCCGGCCAGGTGGTTGAGCGCGCCGGCGACCTCCCGCAACTCCGGTGGCCCGGACGGGGTGACCCGGGCGTCGAGCTCGGCGTTGGCGAGGCGGTGCGAGACCGCCGACAGGTCCCCGATCGGCCGCACGAGGGTGCGGGCCAGCCGATCCGCCACCACCAGCCCGATGAGCACCAGAAGCAGCCCCAGCAGGGCGAGCACGAGCCAGGCGAAGGTCACTCCGTCGGTCAGCTCGCCGCGCGGCACCGCGACCCGGATCACCCCCGTGCCGTCCGTCCGGCCCTGCACGGCGATCACGATCTCGCGGCCGGACGCGGACTCCCCGGTCAGGCTCTGGCCGCGGGCGGCCAGCGCGACCGCCGGCGTACGCGGCACGGGCGTGCCGAGCACGCTGCCGTCGGGCAGGTAGACGCTCACCGGCCGGCCGGAATCGGCGGCCAGCTGCTCGACGGTCAGTCGGATGGTGGCCGTGTCGGCGGTGCCCACCACCGGAACCAGGCTCTGCGCGTCGGCGGTGGCCCGTACGGTCGCCCGGTCCTCGGCGACGGTACGCACCAGCAGCGCGAGCGGCACCAGGAAGGCGACCAGGATGAGCACGCTCACCGCGGCGACCATGAGCACCAGTCGGCGCCTCATCCGGTCGCCCGCGGCGATTCCAGCCGCACCCCGACCCCCCGCACGGTGTGCAGGTAGCGCGGCTCCTGAGCACTCTCGCCCAGCTTGCGGCGCAGCCACGACAGGTGCACGTCGACGGTCTTGTCGGCGCCCCCGTACGGGATCTGCCACACCTCGCTGAGCAGCTCACGTTTGGTGACCACCTGCCCGGGCCGGGCGGCGAGGTGGTGCAGCAGGTCGAACTCGCGTGGGGTCAGCTCGACCTGGGCCCCGTCCAGGGTGACCTGTCGGGACCGGGGATCGACCCGCAGTCCACCGACGACGAGCGTCGGGTCCGGGGTGCCGCCACCGGGCGCCCGGCGCAGCACCGCCCGGGCGCGGGCATCCAACTGCGCGGCGGTGAAGGGCTTCACCACGTAGTCGTCGGCGCCGGCGTCCAACACCCGGACGATCTCCGTCTCGTCGTCCCGGGCGGTGGCCACGATCACCGGGACCGCGCTGACCGCGCGCAGCATCCGCAGCAGCTCACGACCGTCCAGATCGGGCAGCCCGAGGTCGAGCACGACGAGGTCGGGCCGGTCCTCGAGCGCGTCCCGCAACCCGGCCATCGCCGTCGAGGCGGCGGCCACCGCGTGCCCGCGTTCCCGCAACGCCCGGATCAGCGGGGTGCGGATGCCGAGGTCGTCCTCGATGAGCAGCAGGCGGGCCACGCTGGCAGGCTAACCGGTGCCACCGAGTTCGGCCGGATCGTTAACCGTCTCTTAGCGTCGTGCCATGCCGCGGCCAACCTCCGGTCGGGCAGACTCGCAGCATGCGCCGCCGTTGGCTCCTCATCGTCGTCGGGTGGTTGGCCACCGCTGCCCTCGCCACCCTGATCGGCCTCGGCGCGATCCGGCTTGTCGGCGAGAGCCTGACCGGAACCCCGGGCGGCGTGCGGGGCGAGGACGAGATCGCCCGGGCGCTCTCCGCGGACCCGCCTCCGCTCACGCCGTCCGGCGCCCCCTCCGCCTCGTCGCCGTCCGGCGTCCCCGCGTCGCCGTCGAGCAGCTCGTCGGCGCGGCGCAGCTTCGCCACCGCGGGCGGCACCGCAGTGGCCGAGTGCACCCCGGAGGGGGTCCGGCTGGTCTCCTGGGCGCCGGCGCAGGGCTTCCGGGTGCGGGACGTCGACCGGGGCCCGGACGACGACGTCGAGGTCAAATTCGAGGGGACCGGCGGAGAGTACGAGCTGAAGCTGCGCTGCCTCGGCCGGGAGCCGGTCGCCGTCGAGGACGACTAGGGCGTGTGTCGAAGTCCTCGGTCGAGCCGAGGCGGAGTCCAGGCGGCGGTCCGGCAAGGCGGGGATTCGTTCGGATACCGGTGTTGTATCCGGACGAAGCGCCGACGCCGCCGGTCGTCGTCTGGGCCCGCCGCAGGCCGGCCAGGGACTTTGACACATGCCCTAAGCCCGTCGACCGGTACGCCACGCGAGACCGGGCGGGGACGAGCGCACGGCGCCGCCCGACCGAAAGTCGGAACGTCGCCGCGCTCTGGCCGTCTCCCACCGTCGCAGCCGTTCGGCGGTACGCCAGCGGGGACCTGGCTCAACCGACTGATCGCCGGTCTGAAACCTCAATCCCCGGCCGGTACGGCTCCAAACCTCGGCGAAGTGGGAAATTCCACCATCCGCCAGTCCCGGCGTGGCGCGGCCACGGAACGGGTATGGCGCTCGCCATGGAGCATTTCACGATCGCGACGGTCGCCGAGAAGAGTCCCGACTTCCGGCGGGTGCTGTGGACCGGACAGAACACGCAACTGGTCATCATGACGATCCCGCCGGGCGGTGAGATCGGCGAAGAGGTGCACGAGGGCATCGACCAGATCCTCACCTTCGTCAGCGGCACCGGTGAGGCGCGGGTGGCCGGTGAGAAGCGGGAGGTCGTACAGGGCGACCTGGTGGTCGTACCGGCGGGCACGAAGCACAACTTCGTCAACACCGGACCCAACCCGCTCGTGCTGTACACCGTCTACGGCCCGCCGGAGCACGCCGACCAGGCGGTGCACCACACCAAGGAGGAGGCGGACGCCGCGGAGGCCGCGGGCGACGACGAGCCACCGAACTGAAGGAGGCGGGACCGGCTCGTTGGATCCCGGTCGATCGGGGTACCCGGGGCGGGTGGAGCAGCCGGCGATCTCCGACTACGGATTCCTCTCCGACTGCCGCTCCGGCGCGCTGGTGAGCCGGGACGGCTCGATCGACTGGTGGTGCCCGGACCGCTTCGACGGCTCCGCCATCTTCGCCCGGGTGCTCGGGCCGCAGGCCGGCCACTTCCGGCTGGCGCCCGTCGGCGCGGGCGGGCCCGGGCACCGGGTCGAGCGGTCGTACCACCGCGACACCCTGGTCCTGCGCACCGTGCACCACACCCCCGACGGGAGCGTCGCGGTCACCGACGCGCTCGCCGCCGAGATCGGGGCGCGGGCGCACCAGCTCGGAATGGACTCCCCGGGTGTGCTGATCCGGGTGGTCGAAGGGCTGCGCGGCCGGGTCCGGATGGCGCTGGACTACGTGCCCCGCCCCGCACACGGCCTGCTCACGCCCTACCTGCACGAACAGCCGGACGGCAGCGTCCTCGCCACCGCCGGCCCGGTGGTGCTGGTGCTGGGCTGCAACGGGCCGCCGCTGAAGGCCGGACGGGACCGGGTGTACCAGGAGTTCGAGGTCTCCGGCGGGCAGGTCGTCGGCTTCGACCTCGCGTACGGCGAGGCCTACGGCAAGCCGCCGGTCCGGCTCGACCCGCTGACCACGCTCGCCGAGACCATCCAGGCGTGGGAGGCGTACCGGGAGACGCACAAGTACCCCGGCCGGTTCCCGGAACTGGTCCGCCCCAGCGCCACCGTGCTGACCGGCCTGACGTACGCGCGCAGCGGCGCCATCGCGGCGGCGGCGACGACCTCGCTCCCCGAGCAGCTCGGCGGTGAACGTAACTACGACTACCGCTACTCCTGGCTGCGCGACTTCTCGATGACCCTGCGCGCGCTCTGGGTGGCGGCCTGCCCGCACGAGGCGTCCCGCCTCTTCGCCTGGGTCACCCGCTCGATCGGACGCATCGGCGACAGGCCGGTGCCGGTGGTCTTCGGGCTGGAGGGGGAGCGGGACCTCACCGAGCACGAATGCCCACACCTGGCGGGCTACGCCGGCACCGGGCCGGTCCGCATCGGTAACGACGCCTGGTGCCAGCGGCAGCTCGACGTGCCGGGCGAGATCATGACCTCGGTCTGGCGGCTGCGCGACTACCTCGGGAACACGTTCGACGAGGAGCTGCGCGAGATGGTGCTGGGGTTGACCGAACAGGTGGCGTCGACCTGGCAGTTGCCGGACCGGGGGATGTGGGAGACGCGCGACGAGGAACGCCACTACCTGTCGTCGAAGGTGAACTGCTGGGTCGCCCTGGACCGGGCGGTCAAGCTGGCCGACCGGCTCGGCGAGCGGGCCGATCCGCGACGCTGGGCCGCGATCCGCGACGAGATCCGCGAAACCGTGCTGCGCGAAGGCTGGAACGACCGGATCGGCGCGTTCACCGGCGCGTTCGGCTCCACCGAGCTGGACGCCTCGGCGCTCTTCCTGCCGGTGGTGCACTTCCTGCCGGCCGGCGAACCGCGGATGCGCGCGACCATCGCCGTCATCGAGCGCGACCTGAGCACGGAGGACGGCCTGATCCGGCGCTGGAACACCGACCCGGCCGGCTTCCTGCTCTGCTCGTTCTGGCTGGTCGAGTGCCTGGTGATGACCGGTGAGCAGCAGCGGGCCGAGGCGCTCTTCCAGCGGATGGCCGGGTACGCCAACGACGTCGGGCTGTTCAGCGAGCAGATCGACCTGACGACGGGGGCGCAGCTCGGCAACACCCCGCAGGCGTTGTCGCACATCGGGCTGATCAACGCGGCGTGGCGGTTGACCGACCCACGAGCGTTCTGACCGTTCCCGCCGCGTTGGCCCGCCTCAGGAGAGCACCGGCACGTCGGACACGTCCACCGTCTCCGGGTACTTCAGGCCCGCCCCGGTGTTGAGCACCACCACCCGCTCGCCGGCCCGGATCCAGCCGCCGGCCCGCAGCTGCCGGGCGGCGGTCAGGCAGGCCGCCCCCTCCGGACAGAGCAGCAGCCCCTCCTGCGCGGCGAAGGCCCGCAGGTCGGTCAGGATCTCCTCGTCGGGAACCGCCACCGCGGTGCCGGCGCTGTCCCGCAGCGCGGTCAGGATCAGTTCGTCGCCGAGCGGCGCCGGCACGGTGATGCCGAAGGCGATGGTGTGCGCGTCCGCCCACGGCTGGGCGCGCTCCTCACCGGCCGCGAAGGCCCGCACGATCGGCGCGCAGCCCGTGGACTGCACCGCCACCAGCCGGGGCAACCGGTCGGAGATCCAGCCCAACTCGCGCATCTCGTGCAACGCCTTGTGAATGCCGATCAGCCCGACGCCACCGCCGGTCGGGTAGATGATCACGTCGGGTACCTGCCAGCCGAGCTGCTCGACGATCTCGTACCCCATGGTCTTCTTGCCCTCGAGCCGATACGGCTCGCGCAGCGTGCCCGCGTCGAAGATCGCGCCGTCGGAGTCGCCGACGAGCTGCGCCACCCGGCGGCCGGCGTCGCTGATCAGCCCGTCGATCAGGCTCAGGTCGGCGCCGGCGGCCACGCACTCGCGTCGACAGATGGTCGGGGCGTCGAGCGGCATCACGATGGTCGCGCCCATCCCCGCCCGGGCCGCGTAGGTGGCCCAGGCTGCGCCGGCGTTGCCGTTGGTGGGCATGGCGATCCGCTGCACGCCCAGCTCACGGGCCCGGCTGATGCCCACCGCCGCGCCGCGGGCCTTGAACGAGCCGGTGGGGATGAGGCCCTCATCCTTGATCAGGAGGTCGTCGACGCCGATCTCGGCGCCGTAGCCGGGAGCACGCAGCAGCGGCGTCCAGCCCTCACCGAGGCTGGTCACGTGGCGCAGGTCGGCGACCGGCAGCAGTTCGCGGTAACGCCACAGGTCCGCCGGGCGCAGCGGGAACTGTTCGGGGGTGACCGCCGCGGCCACGGCGGCGAGGTCGTAGCGGGCCAGCAGCGGCGAGCCACAGACGCAGAGGTTCTGCGGCCGGTCCGCCGGATGCTCCTTGCCGCAGCGCGGGCACTCCAGGTGGGTCAGGTACACGTCGCTCCTCGCCGTCAGCTCGCGTCGATGCTCAACCAGCGTCGGCTGCGTCGCCCCGGCTCGTAACCCGAGTCGAGGCGCTTCGCCACCACCCCCGGGAGCCCCTGCTCTCGGCTGGTTCGCAGGGCCTCGGCGCCGGTACCGGGGAACCACGGCGGAGTCTGCCAGTGCGCGCCCGCGAGCGCCAGACCGTCGAGCAGTTCGCGGCGCTGGGCGTACGGCAGGTCGACGCAGGTCGTGCCCTCCAGCCAGAGCAGGTCGATCAGGAGGTACTGCGCTCCGGCGGGCACCCGGGCGCCGGAGGTCGGCGCGGCGGGACGCACCCGGCCGCCGCCGTCGATGCGGACCAGCAGCCCATCGAGCACCGCCTCGGTCGGCGCCATCGCCTCGGCGAGGTCACGCAGCCACGAGTAGCCCCCGGTGATCTCCTCGTCGGTCCCGGAGAGCAGCCGCAGCCGCCCGCCCGACACGTAGGCCGTCGCGCGGGTCCCGTCCCACCGCAGCTCGTACCCCCAGTCGGCCTGGTCGCGGGGGAGGCGGGCGGCGGGGGTGGGACGCATCGGACGGACCAGCTCGGGCATGCTCGTCCAACCCTCCGGCGGCGGATCCATCCGCCGGACCATCCAGTCCCGGCCACCCTTGCCGCCGGTGGCGAAGAGGGCGTACCGCCCGGACGTCCGCTCCCCGTCGAGCACCACGATGACCTCGTCGTCGCGCCACTTCTCCCGCCGGTAGGTCCCGCGGTCGTGGATGGTCATCGTCCCGCCGCCGTACTCGCCGGCCGGGATCTCCCCGTGGAAGTCGAGGTACTCCATGGGGTGGTCCTCGGTGTGCACGGCGAGGTGGTTGCGGCCGGTGTCCCGGGGCAGGCCGCGCGGCACCGCCCAGGAGGCGAGCACGCCTTCGTGCTCCAGCCGCAGATCCCAGTGCAGGCTGCGCGCATGGTGCTGCTGGATGACGAACCGGCCGGTATCGTCGTCGCCGCGCCGCCGGTGGCGCCGCTTCTTCTCCGGCACCGGCTCGGGGGTGCGAGCCGCATCCCTCCGACGTCGGTACTCGTCAAGCCGGTCCGCCACATCCGCATTCTCCGGCAATCCGGGCGTCCCCGCTGGGCGGCTCGGTGCCGGGTTTCGCTCGCATGCCGGGGGTCAGTACGGGTAGAACGGTCGTCATGGACCATGACGATCAGCCCACCGTCCTCCTGCCGGGTGAGGTGCGGATGCCCCTGCTCGGCTTCGGCACCTGGCGGGCCACCGGGAAGGCCGGCTACGACGCCGTACTGGCCGCGCTCGACGCCGGCTACCGGCACCTCGACACCGCCACGGTGTACGGCAACGAGAAGGAGGTCGGCCGGGCGGTGCGGGAGAGCGACCTGCGCCGGGAGGACCTCTTCATCACCACGAAGCTGCCGCCGGATCGGGTGGGCCGGGAGCGGGAGACGCTGGAGGCGAGCCTGCGGGCGCTCGACACCGAGTACCTCGACCTGTGGCTGATCCACTGGACGCCGTCCGCGCCCGCGGACAGCATCCCGCTCTGGCGGGAGCTGCTCGCCGCGCGGGACGAGAACCTGGTCCGGGCGGTCGGGGTGAGCAACTACAGCACGCCGCAGATCGACGAGCTGATCCAGGCGACCGAGGAGAACCCGGCGGTCAACCAGATCCGGTGGAGCCCGTTCCTGTACGACCGGCAGCGGCACGCCGAGCACCGGGACCGTGGCGTCGTGCTCGAGGGGTACAGCCCGCTCGACACCAGCGACCTCTCGCATCCGGTGCTGGCCCGGATCGCGGCGGCGCACGACGTGTCGCCGGCTCAGGTGGTGCTCCGGTGGCACATCGACCACGAGATCGTGGTGATCCCGAAGAGCGTCACGCCGGAGCGGATCCAGGCCAACGCCGACGTCTTCCGCTTCTCGCTCACCGCGGAGGAGATGCGCGACCTCGACGCGCTCGGCTCGGCCTGACCGTTTGGCAACTTCCTTCAGCCGGACGGCTGGCATTGAAGGGTATCGACATCGACGTACGTGGGGCGGTAGCGTGCCGCCATCACGTACGTCGATACGTCGTGACCCTCTCCGCCTGCCGGACCTGCTGAAGGAGCCTCATGGTCACGTCCCGATCCCTCCGTCTTCGCCGCCGGAGCCTGCTCGGCGTCCCAGCCCTGATGGTCGCCGCGATCGCCACCGTCGTCGCCCGGCCGGGCGCGGCGGCGGCCGCGCCGCCCGCCGCACCGAAGCCCGAGTGCCTCGCCGACCTGCTCGGCGGTGCCTGATGGCCACCATTCCCTGGCTCGTGGACGTGCTCCGGGGCGCCGGCGTCCAGGTCGTCGTCGAAGGGGACTGGCTCAACCGGATGCGCCCCGGCAGCTTCGACCCGATCGGCGTGCTCTGGCACCACACCGCTGCCACCTCCAGCGCCACCAACCCGCATCCGGCGTTGAACATCTGCATCAACGGCCGACCCGACCTGGCAGGCCCGCTCTGCCAGGCCCTCGTCGACTACCACGGCGTCTTCCACGTCATCTCCGCCGGCCGCTGCAACCACGCCGGCGCCAGCCGAGGCAGCGGACCGATCCCGGCCGGCGACGGCAACACGCTGATGATCGGGTGGGAGATCGACTACAACGGCGTCGACCAGGAGATGACCGCGGCGCAGTACAACGCCTCGATCGCCGCGACCGCCGCCGTGCTCACCCGCCTGGGCAGGGACGCCAGCCACGCCCGCGGTCACCGCGAGACCAGCACCACCGGCAAGATCGATCCTTCGTTCATCGACCTGAACGTGATGCGCAGCGACGTCGCCGCGAAGATGGCCGGCGGCACCGCCTGGAGCTCCATCGTGGACAACTCGACCGCCGGGCGCTTCACCGCCAGCGCGAACTGGGGGATCTCCTCGTACTCCGGGCAGCGCTACGGCGCCGACTACCGCTACGCCGACCCGGTCGCCGCGAGCGACCCGGCCTGGTACCGGTTCAACGTCCCGGCCGCCGGCAACTACCGGGTCGACGCCTGGTGGCCGGCGAACTCCGGCTACAACAGCGCCGCGCCGTACATCGTCGCCACCACCACCGGGAACCGTACGGTCACCGTCGACCAGCGGGTCACCGGCGGCCAGTGGCGCACCCTCGGGACCTTCGCGCTGCCCGCCGGGGACGCCAACCGGGTGGCGGTGAGCCGCTGGACCACGGGCACCGGCCTGGTCATCGCCGACGCCGTGCGACTCACCCGGGTCTGACCTGACCTGACCGGCCGGTCCGCAGCCTGAACACCGGGGGCGCGGGCCGGCCGCCGCCGAGAACCGGCCGAGGTGTCGCCCTGCCCGCTTCGTCCTCTCTGCTTTACCCTAGGGATACCACGATCCTTGTCTAGAAATAGCGGAGGCGGGAGCCTTGGCGCGTTATTTCCTGCGCGGCTTTCGTCGGGTGCCATCTCGCCTTGGCTGGCCAGTCCCGTTGTCCGTCAAGGCGGTGTCGGCCGACCGCCTGCAGCAGCTCATTGATTTGGCTTCTTCTTCAGGGTTCAGCAGGAAAGGGGCTGGGATGCGGGTTTCACGCGAACTCCGATACATCCTCGTTCCCTATCATCCCGAGCCATCGCCGCAGCAATCATGGATGTGTGTGGTGGTCGGCTTCTCGAGAGCTGGCAGCCTTCGGGATGGACAGCGACCCACTGTGGAATACGCGACACTCGATGTAAGGGTGGAGGATTTTGCTGCCTTGCGACGAGTCAGCAGAAGCACGCGTGACGAGGTGCTTCATTGGATTGCGTTCGACGCTGCCCGCAGTCGTCGATCAGAGGCGACTGGGCAACCGTCCGAGTGAGTAGATGAAGGGCGTAGGCCTCGTGCTCACGCCCCTTCATTGGTTGGCCTCGTGGTCAGCAGAGGCGAGCCTCATGGATGGCCCAGCGGAACAGGCCGACGAGATTGAACGGGAAGTTGGCGCCCGACCGCGGTGGGGTGTCGGGGGCAGCAGAGGAGCTTGGCGAGGAATCTCCATCCCTTGACGGTGGCGACGGCACGTTCGCCGAAGGCCCGGATCGTGGCCCAGTGACGGTTGACGGCCAGTCGGTCCCTCGTTCATGAGCTGAGTCGGGCTGTTAGAGGTGCTCATGGCGACCGCCGCGCGCCGACTGTACGGTCGCGCGGTCCACGAACTCCAATGGCTGAGTCGGCGGTTGGTGAGCGTGGGATGCAAGACGTGCGCGTCGACGTAGCCCGGGGCTCAACCGAGCTGGGCTTCGTCACGCCCGATTAGGGTCGGCCTCTGCCGGCCACTGCCGTAGTACCTCGGTCTGTGCCGGTGCTGCCGGCCATACCTGTAGTCGGACTCGCTCGGTGGTGGCCTCGTCCTCGTCCGAGTACTCGCCCGCGTCCTTCGCGGCCTGAAGGTTGCTCTTCGAGACCCGTACCCGGACCGATCCTGGAGCCAGGTCGAATCTTGGGGCGTCGGGCGCGTAGTCGGAGCAGCCCACGACCACCAGACGGCCTGATGGCACATCCAGGCTGCCTTCCACGACGTGGTCGTACCGCCCCAGGTCGATCTGCGGCGGGTGCTCCAGCACCTCGACATCCACCAGCACGTCCGCGCTGCTCATCGTGACGACAACTGCGGCATCCCCGACGGCGGAGAACTGAGTGTGCTCGACCGTGTCGGTCCAGGCCTCCTCGATGTTCGCCGCTGATGCCTCGTCGAAGAGATGAAGCTGGCGGTAGTCGGCATAAAGCCTCAGCGTCCCGGTCATTGCGAAAGGGTGTCAGGTTCGGCTCGTGCCGCCGTTGAGCCTCCTGTTCCGCGTTCCTTGCCGTTAGTGGGTTGAACGGCCACCGACCCGACGGGGTCTCCCCCCAGCCGGATCGCGCGGCTGAGAGGCCAGACGGGCGGGCGGGCGGTCCTCCGGGTTGCTCGACAGCAGCGGAGAAGGGTGCCTGCGGGACCGATCAGCCCTGGTGTGCGCTGGTTGCAGCGAGTAGTGTCCTGTATCCGACGCGTGCCGAATCCCCTCCCGGAGGCGTACCGCACCATGCGTGGCTCCCCCCTGCGCATCCTCATCGTCGGCGCGGGCATCGCCGGCCTCGCCGTGGCCCGGGCGCTGCGGATGGCGGGCTTCCGCCCCGACGTCACCGACAAGCTGCCGCCGGGGGAGTCCCACGAGACCGGTCTCTACCTTCCCGGTAATGCCGCCCGCGCGCTGCACCGGCTCGACCTGCACGACCCGGTGCGGCCGCTCGGTCACGTCGTCCACCGGCAGCGCTTCCTGGACGCCGCCGGCGAGCCGCTCTGCGAGGTCGACCTGGACTCGCTCTGGGCCGGGGTCGGCGAGTGCCGGGCGCTGCCCCGGGCCGAACTGCACCGGGTGCTGCTCACCGGCGCCGGGGGAGCGGTGCGGCACGGCGCCGAGGTGCGCAGCCTCGACCTGCTGCCCGCCGGGGTCGGCGTGACCTTCGTCGACGGCACCAGCGCCGAGTACGACCTCGTCATCGGCGCCGACGGGCCGCGCTCCTCGGTGCGTACGCTGGCGGCGCTCGGCGGCCCGCCCCGCCCCGCCGGCCAGGTGGTCTACCGCACGGTGCTGCGGGACGCCCCACCCGTCACCGAGTGGACCGCGCTGCTCGGTCAACGCTCCGGTTTCCTGATGGTGCCGATCGGTGCCGGGCGGCTGCACTGCTACGCCGACGAGGCCGGCACCGAGAAGCCGGCCGACCCGGTGGCCCGGTTACGGGAGGTCTTCGGCTCCTACGGCAGTCCGGTGCCGGAGGTGCTCGACGCGGTGCAGTGGGTGCATGTGGGCGTCACCGACGAGGTGGAGCTCGGGCGCTGGCACCGGGGGCGGGTACTGCTGGTCGGCGACGCCGCGCACGCCACCGCGCCGACGCTCTCCCAGGGCGCCGCGATGGCGCTGGAGGACGCCGTCGTGCTCGCCGAGTCGCTGACCGCCGCCGGCAGCGTCGAGGCGGCCCTGACGGCGTACGAGAGTCGTCGTCGCCCGCGTACCCGGTGGGTGAGCGACCGCACCCGCGACCGCAACCGGACCCGGGACGTCTCGCCGGCGCTGCGCGATCCCCTGCTACGCGGCCGGGGCGGCCGGATCTTCGGTGAGCACTACCGATTGCTGCTGGGTCCGCTCTGAGCCGGCCGGCGCGGCCGATGATCGTAGCTGGCCACCCCACGCGGCGCTGCCACCTGCCGGGGACTATCCTCCTTGCGGATGACGGCTCGCCAGTTCAGCGCGTGCCGAGCGGGACAACCGAGAACCGGAGGCCACTCGTGACCACCGTCGCACCCAAGCCGGTCGTGACCCGGCCCTGGCCGGTCCGAGAACCGGTCAAGGGGTCGGCCATCGCGCGGCTGTTGCGGACCACGGACGCGAAGCAGATCGGGATCATGTACATGGTCACCGCGTTCGCGTTCTTCATGATCGGTGGCCTGATGGCCCTGATCATGCGGGCCGAGCTGGCCCGTCCCGGGCTGCAGTTCCTGTCGCCGGAGCAGTACAACCAGCTCTTCACCATGCACGGCACGATCATGCTGTTGTTCTTCGCGACGCCGATCGTGTTCGCCTTCGCCAACTACATCGTGCCGATCCAGATCGGTGCGCCCGACGTCTCCTTCCCGCGGCTGAACAGCTTCGCCTACTGGCTGTACCTGTTCGGCGGCACGATGGCGACCGCCGGCTTCATCACCCCGGGTGGTGCCGCCGACTTCGGCTGGTTCGCGTACGCCCCGCTGAGCAGCGTCGAGCACTCCCCGGGCGTCGGCGCCAACATGTGGATCATGGGTCTGGCCATCTCCGGTCTGGGCACCATCCTCGGCGCGGTCAACATGATCACCACGGTGCTGACCCTGCGGGCGCCCGGCATGACCATGTTCCGGATGCCGATCTTCACGTGGAACATCCTGGTCACCAGCCTCCTGGTGATCCTGGTCTTCCCGCTGCTCGCCGCCGCGCTCTTCGCGCTCGCCGCGGACCGGCTGCTCGGCGCCCACGTGTACGACCCCGCAACCGGCGGGCCGATGCTGTGGCAACACCTCTTCTGGTTCTTCGGCCACCCCGAGGTGTACATCGTCGCGCTGCCGTTCTTCGGCATCATCAGCGAGATCATCCCGGTCTTCTCCCGTAAGCCGATCTTCGGCTACAAGGGCCTGGTGGCCGCGACCCTCGCGATCGCCGCGCTGTCGATGAGCGTGTGGGCGCACCACATGTTCGCCACCGGTCAGGTGCTGCTGCCGTTCTTCAGCTTCCTGAGCTTCCTGATCGCGGTGCCCACCGGTATGAAGTTCTTCAACTGGATCGGCACCATGTGGCGCGGCCAGGTGAGCTTCGAGACGCCGATGCTCTGGGCGGTCGGCTTCCTGGTGACGTTCCTCTTCGGCGGTCTCACCGGTGTGCTGCTGGCCAGCCCGCCGCTGGACTTCCACGTCTCCGACTCGTACTTCGTGGTGGCGCACTTCCACTACGTGCTCTTCGGCACCATCGTGTTCGCGGTCTTCGCCGGCATCTACTTCTGGTTCCCGAAGATGTTCGGCCGGATGCTCGACGAGCGGCTCGGCAAGGTGCACTTCTGGCTCACCATGATCGGCTTCCACACCACGTTCCTGGTGCAGCACTGGCTGGGCGCCGAGGGCTTCCCCCGCCGGTACGCCGACTACCAGCCCGACGACGGCTTCACGACGCTGAACACGGTCTCCACGATCGGCGCCTTCATCACCGGCATCTCGACGCTTCCGTTCATCTACAACTGCTGGAAGTCGTACCGGACCGGTCCAGTCGTCGAGGTCAACGACCCGTGGGGTCACGGCAACTCGCTGGAGTGGGCGACCAGCTCCCCGCCGCCGCTGCGGAACTTCGACAAGATGCCGCGGATCCGCTCCGAGCGGCCCGCGTTCGACATGAAGTTCCCCGAGCTGGCCGCCGGTGGCCAGAGCCTGGCCGGGCCGCCGGAGGGCGGTGCCAAGCCGCTGACCAGCGAGTCGGACGGCGGGGCCCGCTACACCGAGGACACCGCCAGCAACATCGACCGGGCCTGACCGCTCGGATCCCCGGCACCCGCGACGGGCGCCGCTCCCCGGACCACCCGGGAGCGGCGCCCGTCGCCTTTCCGGTGTGTTTGGGCAGCCTCTCAACTGCCGGGCGGACGTGATCAACTCGACTTCACGGAAGTCGGGGCATCCCGGGTGCCGGGACAGGCCGACTTCCGTGAAGGCGAGTGGGTCACCTCGGTGGGCTGCTCATCGCGCGGGTTGAGCACCCGGAGAGTCGATCCGGCGACCCGGTGAGGCCGGGTCCGGCCTCGCGCGTTCGGTTCCGGCCGCATCAGGCCTACTGAGGCCCGTCCCGCCTTGGCCTGTTCCGGTCCGCCTTGCCTTGGTCCCCGCTCGGCCCGGCTCGGCCCGGCCCAACCCGGCCCAACCCGGCCGACCCGGGCCGGGCCCGGCCCAACCCGGCCCAACCCGGCCGACCCGGGCCGGGCCCGACCCAACCCGGCCCAACCCGGCCCGACCCGGGCCGGGCCCGACCCGATCCGTACCTGACCCGCCTCGGCCCGGTCCCGGCTCGGCCCGACCCGACCCGGCCCGTACCTGACCCGCCTCGGCCCGACCCGACCCGACCCGACCCGGCCCGACCCGATCCGGGCCCCACCCGACCCGCCTCAGCCCAACCCGAGCCGGCTCGGGTCACTTCGCGCAGGTTCGTCCCCCATGGTCCGGCCGAGGCCGGGTTCTCGGCCGGTCGCGGCAGCCCTCGACGGCCGGGCGGACGTGATCCACTCGATTTCATGGAAGTCGGGGCATCCCGGCACCGGGACAGCCCGACTTCCTTGAGCGCGAGTGGATCATCGGACGGATCGGGTCAACCCAGGCCGGTGGGGCCGGCCGCAAGGTGGGCGAGGGTCTCAGTGGTTGGCGGCGGCGTACGCCGGTTCGGCCTGGGCAGCGGCGGCGGCTCGGCGGTGCCGCAGCTGGATCGGGAGCACCGCGAGCGCCACGAGCGCGCCGATCACGCCGGTGACGGCGAAGCCCCACCACGGCGCCCGAGCGTCGATGACCGCGCCGGCGAGCGGGGCGCCGACGGCGAGTCCGATGGTGACCGCCGAGCCGTGCACGCCCATCGCCTCGCCGCGGACCTCGGCGGGTGCGAGTTTGCTGACCGCGTCGGCGGTCGCCGCGAGGGTGGGGGCGCAGAGCGCTCCGGCCGGGATCATCGCGAGGCAGAGCAGCCACCAGTGTGATCCACCCAGCCCGACCGGGATGGTGCAGAGGCTGAGCCCGGCCAGGAGGGCCAGCGGCGAGACCGCGCGGTGCGTCGCCCCGTAGGCGAAGCCGCCGACGAGGGACGCGACCGCCCACATGGCGAGGACGGCACCGGTCCAGCCGGCCTCCCCGCTCTCCCGCAGCACGGCCACCACGGCCACGTCGGTGCCGCCGAGCACCAGGGTGGCGGCGAGGCTGATCGCCAGCACGGCGAGCAGTCGGGGGGTGACCCACTCGCGTCGGCGTACCTGCCGCCGGGGCGTGTCGGGCTCCTGGCGGCCGTCGGCGGTCGGCGGGTTGAGCAGCCAGAACGCCACCCCGGCGGCGACGATGCCGGCTCCGACGAGGTAGAGGGTGTGTCGCGCCGAGATCGTCGTGGCCAGGGCCACCGCCAGCGCCGGTCCGATCATGAACGACAGCTCCACCGACATCGAGTCGAGGGCGTACGCGGGGCGGCGGCGGTCCTCGGGCACCAGCGCGGCGACGGACTGCCGGACCACCGAGAAGATCGGCAGGGCGAGTGAGCCGGCGATGAAGGCGGCCGGCAGCAGCAGGAGGTAGGGCAGCGAGGGCGCGGTGGACCAGAAGATCGCCTCGACGATCCCGGTCAGTACGAGCACCGGCCGCAGCCCCCGGCGGTCGATCAGCCGGCCGAGCAGCGGACCACCGATCGCCGCACCGACGGTGACCGCGGCGCCGACCAGCCCGGCCGCGCCGTAGCCCCGGCCCAGGTCCTGCACGACGTAGAAGGTCAGCGTCACCCCGGTCGCGGTGAGCGGAATGCGGGCCAGCACCGCCACGAGCAGCAACGACCGGAGACCGGGCAGGGCGAGCGCCTCCCGGTAAGGTTTCAAATTCACGACGGTCCGTACCTCCGGCGTCATCCTCGCCGGAGATACGGCGGTCGCCAACCGATTACCGGGTCATGCGGTCCTGATCACAGGTTCGCCGCGGAGGGTGACCCCGGCGCCGTCCAGGGCCCGCAGCGCCACGTCGGTGGTCGCCGGGGCGACGGCCGCGGTGAGGTCCAGCAGCACGGTGGTGGCGAAGCCCTCCCGCGCGGCGTCGAGCGCGGTGGCCCGTACGCAGTGGTCGGTGGCGATGCCGACCAGCTCCACCGAGTCCACGTCGTGCCGGCGCAGCCAGTCGGCCAGGCACTCGCCGTCGGCGGCGTGCCCCTCGAAGCCGGAGTACGCGGCCGCGTGCTCGCCCTTGTGGAAGATCTCCTCGATCCGCCCGGTCTCCAGCGCCGGGTGGAACTCCGAGCCGGGGGTGCCGACCACGCAGTGCCGGGGCCAGGTGTCCACGAAGTCCGGGGGATTGCCGAAGTGCGCCCCCGGGTCGACGTGGTAGTCCTTCGTCGCCACCACGTGGGCCCAGCGGCCCGGCTCGGCGGCGAGCAGCCGGGTGATGCCGGCCGCCACGTCCGCGCCGCCGTTGACGGCGAGCGAGCCGCCTTCGCAGAAGTCGTTCTGCACGTCCACGATGATCAGAGCGTTGCTCACCGGTGCCCCCTCCTGACGACTGCGGCCCTCCACCGGACCATGTCTACTCCGCGGGTACGACGGTGACCGGAATGGCCGGGTCGCCGCCGGAGAGCTTGAGCCCCTCCCAGGGGATGGAGATCAGGCACTCGCGCAGGTGCTCACGGGACTCCGGCAGGGTGGGCAGTTCGACCGGCTCGCCGGCGACCACGTACCGGCGCTGCAGCAGCCGGTCGTTGGCCTGCCGCTCCGGTACCCCCTGCGGGACGATCACCTCTTCGGTGGCCGTACCTGTCGGCTTGTGCCGCCGTACCGCCGTCTTCCGGCCGCCGATGGTGGCCTTCTGCTCCGAGCGTTTCACCACCGGCCGCCCCTCGACCTCGACCAGCTTGTAGACGAGCCCGACGGTCGGCGCCCCGGATCCGGTGACGACGGCGGTGCCGGCACCGTACATGTCGACCGGCTCGGCGGCGAGCGCGGCGATCGCGTACTCGTCCAGGTCACCCGAGACGATGATCTTCGTCTCCGTGGCGCCGAGCGAGTCGAGCAGCTCCCGGGACTGCTGGGCGATCACCGCGAGGTCGCCGGAGTCGATCCGGATCGCCCGCAGGTCCGGCCCGGCCACCGCGATGGCGTTGCGGATGCCCTGGCTGATGTCGTAAGTGTCGACGAGCAGCGTGGTGTTCTTGCCCAGCTTGGCGACCTGAGAGGCGAACGCCGCCCGCTCGTCGTCGTGCAGCAGCGTGAAGGCGTGCGCCGCGGTGCCCGCGGTCGGGATGCCGTAGCGGCGGCCCGCCTCCAGGTTGGAGGTGAAGCTGAAGCCGGCCAGGTAGGCGGCGCGGGCGGCGGCCACCGCGGCGGCCTCGTGCGCCCGACGGCCGCCCATCTCGATGAGGGTGCGGCCCCGGGCGGCGGTCACCATCCGGGCGGCGGCGGCCGCGACCGCGCTGTCGTGGTTGAGTACGGAGAGCACGAGCGTCTCCAGCACCACGCACTCGGCGAACCCGCCGGAGACGGTGAGGACCGGGGAGTTCGGGAAGAAGAGCTCGCCCTCGGCGTACCCGTCGATGTCGCCGGTGAAGCGGTAGTCCCGCAGCCAGGCGGCGGCCTGCTCGTCGACCACCCCGGTGCGCAGCAGGAACTCCACCTCGGCCTCGTCGAAGCGGAACTCGCGGATCAGCTCGATCAGCCGTCCGGTGCCGGCGACCACCCCGTAGCGGCGCCCGGCCGGCAGGCGGCGGCTGAACACCTCGAAGACGCAGCGGCGGTCGGCGGTGCCGTCGCGCAGCGCCGCGCTGACCATGGTCAGCTCGTAGTGGTCGGTCAGCAGTGCGGTGCGAAGGGTGCTCACCGGCTCAGCCTAAGAGTTCAGTCGGCGTCGCCGCCCTCGTGCCCCGGGATCGCCCGCAGCGCCGCGTCCAGCTCGGTCCGGCTGGTCACGCCGAGCTTCGCGTAGATGCGCTGAAGGTGGTTCTCCACGGTGCGGGCGGAGAGGTAGAGCCGCTCGGCGATGGCCTTGCTGGTGGCCGACTGCGCGGCGAGGCGGGCCACCTCCCACTCCCGGTCGGTAAGCGTCGGTGTGCCGGCACGCAGTGCCGGGGTGTGGATCAGGTCACAACGGTGCAGCAGCGCGGCGAGGCGTTCCCGGGCCTCGCCGGCGGCGGCGGGCCGCTCCCGGCGCAGCCGGTGCAGGACGGCGGCGGTCGCCTCGGCGGCGAAGACGTTCAGGTCGCGCGCCGCGAACTCCTCGGCGACGGCCAGCAGCTCGGCGGGGGAGCCGGCGACCGCGGCGCGGGCGTGCCGGGCCAGCAGCGGCGGCAGGTCTCCGTCGACGCGTTCGGAGAGCTCGGTGAGGCGCTGCGCGACGGTGCGGCGGCCGCCGTCGGAGCAGGTCGGCCCGACCAGGCCGGCCGCGTGGTCCAGCCGGACCAGGTCGTAGAGGACGTGCACCTCGTGGCCGGCGAAGCCGTCCGCGCGCAGCCGGTCGGCCAGGTCGGTCAGCTGTTTCACCGCCCCGGGCAGGTCGCCCGCCGCGGCCAGCGTCGCTCCGCGCGCCTGCTCCAACCACGGGTAGAGCACCGCCATTCCGGGCGCCTGGGTGCGGTCCGCCTCGGCCATCGCCTCGGCGGCCTGCGTCGCGTCGCCACGCAGGGCGGCCGCCTGGGCCCGTTCGGCCTGCGCCAGCCCCGCGTAGACCCGGCTGGTGGCCAGCACCGCGCAGGCGCCGAGGCTGGTCCGCAGCGCCGCGTCGCTCTGACCGCGCAGCCGGGCCGCGTACGCCTGGAGGATGGCGAGGTAGCCGGTGCCGAGTCGGAAGTCTCCGGCCCCGGCGAGGTCGGCGAACTCGTCGGCCACGATCGCGTCGATGCCGGCCAGGTCGCCGGCGAGGGTGAGGCGGGTGCCGCGGGCCAGCTCCAGGGCGAGTTGCAGGTACGGCATGTCGGCACGCCAGCGGGCCGCCTCGGAGTGCACCTGGGCGATGGCCGTGCCGCTGCGCTTCAGCTGACCCTGCGCGGCCTGCAGGTAGGCGATGGTGGAGCGGGCCAGCTCGCGGGCGGCGACGCTGGCGGCGGGGCGGTCCAGCACGCCCTGGCTGAGTCGCAGGGCGGTGTCGGTGTCGAGCCGGTGCAGGCGCATGATCGCCTCGAAGGCGCGTATCCGGGCCTGGTCCGCCGAGTCGGTGAGGTTCATCGCCCGCGACGCGATCTCCTCCACCGTGGACTCCCGGCTGAGCCCCCAGTAGGTGACCATCCCGCGGACGGTGAGCCAGCGGGCGAACCGCTGGCTGTCGCCCGGGTCGGGGGAGACGGCGTCGAGCACCTCGATCGCCTCCTCGGGCCGGTCGGCGAACATCAGGATCGTGGCGAGCAGCTCGGCCGCGTCGAACCCGCCGCCGGTGTCGAGGGCCGCGCGGGCCAGCCGCGTCGCCAGCGGTACGTCGTACCGGCTGAACGCCTGCCCGGCCGCCTCGAGCAGCAGCTCCGCGTTCTGCGCGGTGCCGGAGTCGAGCCGCCAGACCGCCACCCGGAGCAGGTCGTCGCGGCGTCGCTTGCCGACCCGCTCGAGAAGTTCGGCGAGGCTGGCCTGCAGTCGCCGGGTACGGCTGACCGGGCAGCGCCGGCGCATCACCTCGCCGTAGAGGGGGTGTGCCAGCCGGACGTTGGTGCGCCGGTCGTGCTGGATGACCGTGATCAGTCCCCGCTCCTCGGCGATCTCCACGTCCTGCCGTTCGACCGCCTGGTCGAGCAGGTGCAGGCCGAGCGGTTCGCCGAACGCGACGAGCTCCACCACCGCCCGGACGCCGGGAGTGAGCTGGCCGATCCGGGTGTCGATCAGGTCGGTGAGGTTCGGCGCCAGCTCCAGGCGGCCGGTCCACTTCCAGATCCCGTAGGTGCGGGTCAGCTCCTCGCTGCCGTTGGCGGCGTGCACCAGTTCGCGCAGGAGCAGCGGGTTGCCGGAGGAGAGGCGCCCCAGCCGGGCGGCGGAGCCGGCGTCGACCGGGCCGCCCAGGATCGCGGCGAGCAGCCCGGCGGTCTCCGCCGGCGCCATCGGGCTCAGCTCGGCCTTGTCGACCAGGTCGTCCGTCCAGAGTGCCCGGATCGGCAGGGGGATCTCCTCGCCGTCGCGCAGCGTGCCGATCACCGTGGCGTTCTCGGCGCGGGCGACGAGGTGCACCAGCGCGGCCGACGGCTGGTCGAGCAGGTGGGCGTCGTCGATGGCGAGCACGATGCGACGCCCGGCCGCCTGCTGCTGGAGCACGTCCAGGGCCCAGCGCAGGATGCCGGCCGGGGAGAGGCCCTGCGGCTGTTCGGCGGGCAGCACCTGCACCAGCCCACCGAAGGGCAGGCTGGCGGTGGTGGCGCTGGCCGCGATCGACCAGATGGCGTAGCGGTCGTTGGGCAGGGCCGCCACGCCTTCCCGGAGCAGCCGGCTCTTCCCGATGCCCGCGCTGCCGCTGTAGAAGAGCCCCCGCCCCTCCGTGCCGGTCACTGCCGACAGCAGACGGTCGAGCTCATCCGTTCGGCCGACGAAACTCCACCGACTCATCCCGGCAGCATATCCATCGAAATCGGTCCGCAGGCACAGCGTCACGCAGCGAAGTTGAGTAATCTCGTGATTACTGCTGAGTATTCGAACTGTTCCGCGAGGACCCCGGGTCGCTCGTAGTCTTCCGGCATCCGGTTCGGTTCACCGGAGTTTCCACGCTGGCCGGCTGTCGCCGGTCCGCCCGCCATGGGAGGTCGCCCTGATGAAGCCGGGTCCTCTCCCCTCGGTCGACGTGCCCGGCGACCTCTCCGGACCGGGCGACATGCCCCGCTGCGCACCGCTGCCCACCCGGGTCGGGGTCACCAAGCCCGATCCGGAGGAGCCGCTCGGTGTGCTCGCGGTGGGCCCGGGCGGCGCCGGCCGCCGCGCCGTGCTCGCCGATCTGCTCGAACTCGACCCCACGCTGCTCGGCGTGCCCGACGGCAGTTGGCTGGTGCTGCGCCACGGCACCACCGCCACCCGGGTGGCCTACGTGCCGGGCTACCGCCAGCCGCACGCCTACGGCGCGGACCGTACGGCCGCCGGCCCGGCGTTGGCACGTCCGCCGCGCCGCGTCGAGCTGCACCTGTCCGACCCGCTGCTGCGCCACTTCAGCCTGGTCGACACGGCCGACACCGGCACGCTCGGCGTCGCCGGAGTGCCGGTGCTGCTGGACGCGGTCGGCCGAGCCGGCGCCCTGCTCTTCGTGGTCGCCGCCGATCAGGCGTTCACCGCCACGGAACTCACCCTGCTCGCCGAGACGGCCCGCGCCGACGTGCCGGTCTTCTTCGTGGTCACCCCGGGCTCGACCGGCTGGTCCGGGTCCGAGAGCACGGCGCCGACGGAGGACGCGGGGGCGTCCGTCCCGCCGCCGGGGGCCGGGCTCCCCTCGCCCGGCCCCGCGGTCGATCCCGTCGCCGTGACGGTGGAAGCCCACCGTGCCGCCCTGCTCTCCGCTGTCCCCGGCCTCGTCGAGGCGCGCTGGTTCGCGCTGCACGGCGACGCCGCGGCCGACCTGCGCCGGGCCCTGGTCGGCTGGGCGGTCGACGAGGGGCTACGGCGGGCCAGCTCCGATCCGCCCATGCTGCCCGGCGAGCACGTGCGGGTGAACGTGGTGGCCGACCCGGGTGACTGGCCCGAGCAGCTGGAGCGGCAGACCCGCACCTGCGCCCAGCGGATCCGGCAGCACCTGGCGCTCGAACTGGCCAACATCCACCTGCGGGTCGTCCAGGAGATCGTCTTCGGTGTCGGCTGCGCCGGTCTGCCGCAGCTGCTCGACCGCGAGATGGAGGCGCTGTCGCTGCTCGCCACCGCGCAGTGCGACCGGGCGGTGCGCGGCATCCTCGACGACGCCCTCGGGCGGGTCTTCGGGGCGTCGCTGCCCGACGGCGTACGCCAGCGGGTCGTCAAGGCGGTCCGCTTCGGTCTCACCGAGGACCGGCTGGCCCGGGAGCTCGACCGGGTTCTGCTGGTGACCAGCACCGCCGGGGTGGCCGGTCTGGCCGGCGACGGGGCGATCCACGCCCTCGCCGGTTATCCCGGTGCCCCTCGGACCGAAATCCTCCCACCGGTGGCCGTCGCCCTCTCCGGCGGCTGCTGGCAGCACTGGCGCAGCCCCGGCAACAACGACGTCAACGAGGCCCGGGCCTGGGCGCAGCGGGCGCTGCGCGAGGTCGAGCTGGAGTTGGCCCGGGACGTCTCTCGACGCTTCGAGGTCGTCCGACTCGCTCTGGGTGCGGTGCTTTCCGATGCGGTCGACCACGGCATCCTGCTCGCCTGACGGCGACCCCGGCACCCGACCCGCCGGGCCCGCCCGCCCACCCCTCGGGCGCGGCACCGGCGGGTCGGGGCTGCCCGTGGAGGGCGATCCGGGCCGGTCCGGCGTTCCGGTTCCTCGCTTCCCGGAATCCGGTGGCACGATGGGGGGCATGGCGGCTCCGCAGGTTGCACCGGTCGAGACGCCGGCCACCGAAGAGGTGCCGGTCTCCGACCGGCCATGGGTGACGATCGTGTGGGACGATCCGGTCAATCTCATGACGTACGTGACCTGGGTCTTTCAGAAGCTCTTCGGCTACAGCCGGGAGAAGGCCGAGGAGTTGATGCTCGACGTGCACCACAAGGGTCGCGCCGTCGTCTCCTCCGGCGCCCGGGAACGGATGGAGCATGACGCGTCGCAGCTGCACGCGTACGGGCTCTGGGCGACGGTGGACCGCTCGTGAGCGCGCTGAGTGGGCCGGTGTCGCAAGCGCCACGATCGCGAACGGAGATGGCGCTGTGAGCATGTTCCGCCGCCAGAGCGGCCGCTACGTCGCCACGTTCGCCACCGACGAGGTGCGCGTGCTGCGCAAGGTCGCCTCCGAGGTGGTCGGCCTGCTCACCGACGGCTTCGACCACACCGACCCGGTGGTGGGCCGGCTCTTCCCCGACGCGTACCCGGACGACCGCCGCAGCACCGCCGAGTTCCGCCGTTACACCGAGGGCGACCTCAAGACCGGCAAGATCGACCAGGCGGGCGCCATCCTCGCCGCGCTGCCCGGTGAGACCGGCGGCGAGGTGCGGTTGGACGGCGAGGCGGCCGAGGCCTGGCTACGCGCGTTGAACGACGCGCGGCTCGCGATGGGCGTCCGGCTGGAGATCAAGGACGGCACCGACCTCGGCGAGGAGCTGGACGACGCGGTCGCCGAGGACCCCACCTCCAGCCGCGTGTTCCAACTGTCGGTCTACGCATACCTCGGCTATCTCCAGGAATCCCTGCTCAACGCCTTGATCGACGAGGCGTGACCGCGGCCACCCTCGCGGCTCACATCCGGCAGGCGTTACGCTGGTTCGCGTGCTGAGCATCGACCGGTCGATCATCGACGCGATCGTGGCCCACGCGCGCCGGGACCACCCCGACGAGGCGTGCGGCGTGGTCGCCGGCCCCGCCGGCAGCGACACCCCGACCCGGCACATCCCGCTGGAGAATGCCGCCCGCTCCACGACCTTCTATCTGATCGACTCGATGGAGCATCTGCGGGTGTGGCGCGAGATGGACGACCGCGACGAGGAGGCGGTCGTCATCTACCACTCGCACACGGCGACCGAGGCCTACCCGTCCCGTACGGACATCACCCTCGCCGGGGAGCCGGGAGCGCACTACCTGCTGGTCTCGACCCGCGAGCCCGACACCGAGGAGATCCGCTCCTTCCGGATCGTGGACGGTGTGGTGACCGAGGAACCGGTGCGGATCGTGGACGCCGCGGTGGACCCGCACGCCGTGCAGTCCTACAAGTTCGGGCAGAGCCCGACGGCGGTCGACTACGAGTGTTCCGGCGCCTGAACCCGACGCCCTAGCACCCGTTCACGTCCCGTCACCGAGGCACACCCGAGAAGGAGCACGACATCATGGCCATCGAGGTTCGCATCCCCACCATCCTGCGCAGCTACACCGGCGGCGCGAAGGTCGTCGAAGGTTCCGGCGACAACCTGGGCGAGCTGCTCGCCGACCTGGACTCCCGGCACGGCGGCCTGAAGGGCCGTCTGGTCACCGAGGCCGGCGCACTGCACCGCTTCGTCAACGTCTACGTCAACGACGAGGACGTCCGCTTCCTCGGCGCGCTGGACGCCAAGCTCAACGACGGTGACAGCGTCACCATCCTGCCGGCGGTCGCCGGCGGCGCGTTCGGCTTCGCGGCGGCCGCGGCGATCGGCACCCACAAGCTGGCGGCGGCCGCCGCGGAGTCCGGGCAGCCCGCCCCCGACGCCGCTCGCTGAGGCGAGCGCCATGGCACGGTACGAGAGCCTGCTCGACGCGTGCGGTGGCACGCCCCTGGTGGGGCTGCCCCGGCTGTCACCGACGGCGCCCGAGGGGGCGCCGCCGGTGCGGCTCTGGGCGAAGCTGGAGGACCGGAACCCGACGGGGAGTGTCAAGGACCGGGCCGCCCTGTTCATGGTCCGCGCGGCCGAGGAGGCCGGTCAGCTCCGACCGGGCGACACCATCCTCGAACCGACCAGCGGCAACACCGGGATCTCGCTGGCCATGGCCGCGAAGCTGCGCGGCTACCGGCTGGTCTGCGTGATGCCGGAGAACGTCTCGACCGAGCGGATCCAGCTCCTCCGGATGTACGGCGCGGAGATCATCTTCTCGCCGGCGGCCGGCGGGTCGAACCAGGCGGTCGCCACCGCGAAGCAGATCGCCGCCGAGCACCCCGACTGGGTGATGCTCTACCAGTACGGCAACGAGGCGAACGCCCGCGCGCACTACGAGACGACCGGGCCGGAGCTGCTGCACGACCTGCCGACCATCACCCACTTCGTGGCCGGCCTGGGCACCACGGGCACCCTCATGGGCACCGGACGCTACCTGCGGGAGAAGGTCGACGGCGTGCAGATCGTCGCCGCCGAGCCCCGTTACGGGGAGCTGGTCTACGGCCTGCGCAACATCGACGAGGGGTACGTCCCGGAGCTCTACGACGCGACGGTGCTGTCCCGGCGGTTCTCCGTGGGCACCCGGGACGCGGTCCTGCGTACCCGGCAGCTCGTCGAGGTGGAGGGGATCTTCGCGGGCTTCTCCACCGGCGCGATCCTGCACGCCGCGCTCGCGGTCGCGCACGAGGCGGTGCGCGCGGGTCGCCGCGCCGACGTGGCCTTCGTGGTCGCCGACGGCGGCTGGAAGTACCTCTCCACCGGGGCGTACGGCGGCACGTTGGCCGACGCCGAAGCGGCCCTGGAAGGGCAGCTCTGGGCCTGACCCGACGGGTGCCGCGCCCTCACGTAGCGCGACGGCCGGTGTCGCGAAGCTGTCCGAATTCGGTCACGCGATGCCGGCCGTTCCGGCGGTGGGTGTCACCTTGACGACAACTTTCAACGGATGATTCTTGCGCCCCCGCGTGCAAGCGTAGGCTGCGCTGCGTGGCGTACGCGTCGGTCGAGATCATGAGCCGAGCGATGACCGGCGTAGCGACTACGGAACGTGACAGCGAGACGACTCGATGCGACTGACCGTCCTGGGCTGCGCGGGAAGTTTCCCCGGACCGGAGTCCCCCTGCTCCGCCTACCTGGTCGAAGCCGACGGCTTCCGGCTGCTCATCGACTTCGGCTCCGGGTCGCTCTCCACCCTCCAGCGCTATGCGGGCCTGCACGCCCCGGACGCGATCCTCCTCACCCACCTGCACTGCGACCACGTCCTCGACGCGGTGACGTATGTCGTGGTCCGGCGGTACGCGCCCGACGGCCCGTACCCGCCCCTGCCGGTCTACGCGCCCTCCGGCGCCCCCGACCGGCTGATGGCCGCGTACGGCGACGACACCGGCATGGACGACGTCTACCAGTTCTACGGCCTGCAGCCCGGCACCTTCCCGATCGGCCCGTTCACCGTCACCGTCGACCGGGTCAACCACCCCGTCGAGACGTACGGGGTGCGGCTGGAACACGACGGCCGGGTGCTCTGCTACTCCTCCGACACGGCCCCCTGCGAGGCGCTGCTGCGCCTGGCCCAGGACGCCGACGTGTTCCTCTGCGAAGCGAGCTACCTCGACGGCGTGGAGAACCCTCCGGACCTGCACCTGACCGGCCGGGAGGCCGGCGAGGCAGCCACCAAGGCGGGCGCCGGGCGGCTGCTCCTCACCCACCTGGTGGCCGCCTGGGGCAGCGAGGCGCACACCGTCGAGTCGGCCGCCGCCGCGTACGCCGGCCCGCTCGAGGTGGTACGCCCCGGCGCGAGCTACGACATCTGACCCGCCGGACGGCGACCGCTCTTGCCGTACTGTTCGCCGGGCCGTCAGCGTCCGGTCGCCTCACGCACCCGTGACACCCGCACGGTGTGCACATGCGGATCGCCATCGTGACCGAGTCGTTCCCCCCGGACGTGAACGGCGTCGCCCACTCCGTCGTCCGGACGGCGGAACACCTGGTCGCCCGTGGCCACGAACCGTTGGTCATCGCGCCCGCCCCGCCCGGCGCCACGCGCCACGACACCACCGACTTCCCCTACCCGGTGGTGCGGATCCCCAGCGTGCCGATGCCGCGGTACCAGGGCTTCCGGCTGGGCGTGCCCACCACTCCCCGGCTGACCGGGGTGCTGCTGGATCACCGGCCCGACGTGGTCCACCTGGCCAGCCCGTTCGTACTCGGTGCCCGGGCCGCCACGCTGGCCGTTCGGCACGACCTGCCGACGGTGGCCGTCTACCAGACCGACGTCGCGTCGTATGCCCGCGCGTACCGGCTCAGCTGGGGGGAGACGGCCGCCTGGCGGCGACTTCGCGAGATCCACAACTCGGTCGGTCGCACCCTGGCCCCCTCCACGCGGGCCGCCGCGGACCTCATCGCGAACGGCGTGCAACGGATCTGGCTGTGGCGCCGTGGCGTGGACGCGGAGCGGTTCCAGCCGTCCAAGCGGTCCGCGGAGCTGCGCGCCCGCCTCGCCCCGAACGGTGAGCTGCTGGTCGGGTACGTCGGCCGGCTCGCCCCGGAGAAGCGGGTCGACCTGCTGGCGGCGACCGCCAAGCTCCCCGGCGTGCGGGTGGTGGTGGCCGGCGACGGCCCGGTCCGCCGGCAGCTGGTCCGGGCCCTGCCGGAGGTCGACTTCCTCGGCGTGCAGCAGGGCGAGGACCTGGCCCGGCTCTACGCCAGCCTGGACATCTTCGTGCACACCGGCCCGCACGAGACGTTCGGGCAGACCGTGCAGGAGGCGCTGGCCAGCGGGGTGCCCGTGGTGGCCCCCGCCGCCGGGGGTCCCGTGGACCTCGTGGAGTCCGGCGTCACCGGGCTGCTGGTGCCCCCCAACGACGCGGGCGCACTCGCCGCGGCGGTCGCCGTGCTCGGCGCGGACCCGGCACGCCGGGCCGCGTACGGGGAGGCCGCCCGGCGCGCAGTCCGTCGGCGGAGCTGGGCGACGGTGGGTGACGAGCTGATCGGGCACTACGAGGCGGTACGCGCCGGCTCGACGTCCGCCGCGCAGCTGCCCGCCGCCTCATGACCGCTGCTGCCACCGGCCCGCTGCGGATCGTCCGGCTGGCCAATTTCGTCACCGCCCGCTCCGGCGGGCTACGAACCGCGCTGTACCACCTCGGGGAGGGCTACCGCGCCGCCGGACACGAGCCGGTGCTGGTGGTGCCCGGCCGGCGCGACGCCGACGAGCAGCACCCCTGGGGACGGGTGATCACGCTGGCCGGCCCGCAGCTGCCGGGCACCGGAGGCTACCGGCTGCTCGTCGGGCGGCACCGGCTCACCCGGCTGCTCGCCGCGCTGGCACCGGACCGGCTGGAGGTCTCCGACCGGTTCACGCTGCGCTGGACCGGCCGCTGGGCGCGGGCGAACGGTGTGCCGGCCGTGATGGTCTCGCACGAGTCGCTGACCGGCCTGCTCGGACAGTGGGGGGTGGTGCCGGGCCGGCTGCGCCGCGGCGTCGCCGACCGGCTCAACCGGCGCAGCGCCGAGACGTACGACCGGATCGTCTGCACCACCCGGTGGGCGGCGGAGGAGTTCACCCGGATCGGCGTACCCAACCTGGACCTGGCCCCGCTCGGCGTGGACCTGGAGACCTTCCACCCCGACCGCTTCGACCCCGCCGTACGCGGGCGGTACGCCGAACGCGACGAGGTGCTGCTCGTGCACTGTGCCCGGTTGTCCCCGGAGAAACGGCCACAGTTGGCCGTCGACGCGGTCGCCGTGCTGCGTCGGGCGGGCGTACCGGCGGTGCTGGTGATGGCCGGGGACGGCCCGATGCGGGCCGCGCTGCGCCGCCGCGCGGCCGGACTGCCGGTGCACTTCACCGGTTTCCTGCCCGACCGGGCCGCCGTCGCCGCCCTGCTGGCCAGCGCCGACGTGGTGCTCGCTCCGGGACCGGTGGAGACCTTCGGCCTGGCCGGGCTGGAGGCGCTGGCCAGCGGCACGCCGGTGGTGGTCAACGCCGCGAGCGCGCTGCCGGAGGTCGTCGGCTCCGCCGGGCAGGCCGCGTACGGCCGACCGGAGGCCATCGCCGAGGCGGTGACCCGGCTGCTCGCCCGCCCCGACGTGCAGCGGCGTCGGGCGGCCCGGTCACGCGCCGAGGAGTACAGCTGGCCGGCGGCGGTGGCCGGCTTCCTGCGGGTGCAGGACGCCGAGCCGGTCGCCCGGTCCGTACCGGTCTGACCCTCGATCCGAGGTCTGCCCGGACGAGGCCGGGACGGGCCGACGCGGCCCCGGCCGGTGGCCCGCGCCGCAGGTGAGCGGGTCGGGGAGACCGCGGCGCGGACGGATCGGGGAACCGCATAGGGTGCAGGCATGGCGCGACCCGACGGGCGACGGCCCGACCAACTCCGACCGGTGACGCTGACCCGGGGGTGGAGCACTCATCCGGAGGGCTCCGTGCTCGTCGAGTTCGGCGCGACCCGGGTGCTCTGCACGGCGAGCGTGACCGAGGGGGTGCCCCGCTGGCGCAAGGGATCCGGCCTCGGCTGGGTCACCGCCGAGTACGCGATGCTGCCCCGGGCCACCAACACCCGATCCGACCGGGAGAGCGTGCGGGGGAAGGTCGGCGGGCGTACCCACGAGATCTCCCGGCTGATCGGCCGGAGCCTGCGCGCCAGCGTCGACCTCAAGGCGCTCGGTGAGAACTCGATCGTGCTCGACTGCGACGTGCTGCAGGCCGACGGCGGCACCCGGACGGCAGCCATCACCGGCGCCTACGTGGCGTTGTACGACGCGGTGAGCTGGCTCGCCGACCGCAAGGCGCTGGCCGGCAAGCCGGAGACGGTGATGCACCGCTCGGTGGCCGCGGTGAGCGTCGGCGTCATCGGCGGTGAGCCGCGCCTCGACCTCTGCTACGCCGAGGATGTGGCGGCCGACGTCGACATGAACGTGGTCTGCACCGGCACCGGCGACTTCGTCGAGGTGCAGGGCACCGGCGAGGCGGGGGTGTTCCCCCGCAGCCAGCTCGACGCCCTGCTCGACCTCGGGGTGGCGGGCTGCGCGGAGCTGGCCGAGATCCAGCGCAAGGCCCTCTCGTGAGCGCGAGGAGCGAGCTTGCGGCCCTCGCGGCCGCGAACAACGACCATCTCGTGAGCGCGTGCGGTGAGCTTGCGAGCCCGGTAGCCGCGAGCGAAGGCGGAGCGCTATGAACAAGGTCCTGCTGGCCACCCGTAACCAGAAGAAGCTGGTGGAGCTGCAGCGGATTCTCGACGGCGCGCTCGGCGCGCACCGGGTCGCGCTGCTCGGCCTCGACGACGTCGAGGAGTATCCGGAGCTGCCGGAGTCGGGTCTGACCTTCGGCGAGAACGCGCTGATCAAGGCGCGGGAGGGGTTCCGGCGTACCGGCCTGCCCACCGTCGCCGACGACTCGGGCCTGGCGGTCGACGCGATGGGCGGAATGCCCGGTGTCTTCAGCGCCCGCTGGTCCGGCCGGCACGGCGACGACCAGGCGAACCTCCAGCTGCTGCTCGACCAGGTCGCCGACCTGCCGGACGAGCACCGCACCGCCTCGTTCGTCTGCACCGTCGCCCTGGTGCTGCCGGGTGGCAAGGAGCACCTGGTCGACGGCCGGCAGCCCGGCCGGCTGCTGCGCGCCCCGCGGGGCGACGGCGGCTTCGGCTACGACCCGATCTTCGTGGGCGACGGGCAGACCCGGACCAACGCCGAGCTGACGCCGGAGGAGAAGGACGCGATCAGCCACCGCGGCAAGGCGCTGCGCGAGCTGGCCAAGCTGGTAGCGAAGCTCCTCCCCCCAGCGAGCTGACCCCGCACCCACCCCACTCCCCGCCCCTGCCGGGGGCGCACTTTCACCGAAAGCGTGGCTATCCGACGAAGAATAGCCACGCTTTCCGTGAAAGAGGCCGCAGACGGGGCGGGGGGTGGGGGGAGCGGGGTTAGTGGAGGGGGCCCAGGTGGCGTTCGATGGCGGTGCGCAGGTCGGGGCCGCGGAGCACGTCGCGCGCGGCCTCCATGAGCGGGGCGAGGAACACGTCCGGGCCGGGCTCACCGGCCATGCCCCCGAGCGCCTCGACTGCGGCCCGACCGGCGGGCGACGGGGTGAGCGGGGCCCGCAGCTGCAGGCCACGCACCGCGGCGAGCAACTCCACCGCGAGCACGCTGGTCAGGTTGTCCAGGACCGTGCGCAGCTTCTTGGCCGCCGCCCAGCCCATCGAGACGTGGTCCTCCTGCATGCCGCTGGTGGGCAGCGAGTCCACCGAGGCGGGCGCGGCGAGCCGCCGGTTCTCCGCGACGATCCCGGCCGCCGTGTACTGGGCGATCATCAGGCCGGAGTTCACCCCGGCGTCGGGGGAGAGGAACGCCGGCAGGTCCCGGGAGCGGGTGACGTCCAGCAGCCGGTCGACCCGCCGTTCGGCGATCGCCCCGACCTCGACCGCCGCGATGGCGAGGAAGTCCGCGGCGAAGCCGAGCGGCGCGCCGTGGAAGTTCCCGGTCGACTCGACCCGGCCGTCCGGCAGCACCACCGGGTTGTCCACCACCGAGATCAGCTCCCGGTCGGCCACCGTACGGGCGAAGTCCAGGGTGTCCCGGGCCGCGCCGGCGACCTGCGGCGCGCAGCGCATCGAGTACGCGTCCTGGACCGCGTGCGCCAGGTCGTCGCGGTGCGAGTCCATCACCGCCGAGTTCTGCAGCAGCCGGTAGATGTTCGCCGCCGACGTCGTCTGGCCGGGGTGCGGACGGATGCTGTGCAGCTCGGGCAGGAACGGCCGCTCCGAACCGAGCATCGCCTCGATGGCGAGCGCGGCGGTCACGTCTGCCATGGTGAAGAGGTGGGCGGCGTCGTGCAGGGCGAGCAGCAGCATGCCCAGCATGCCGTCGGTGCCGTTGATCAGCGCCAGCCCCTCCTTGGCGGCCAGCTCGATCGGCGCCAGACCGGCCTGGCGCAGCGCGTCGGCCGCGTCGACCCGTTCGCCGGCCGGGCCGAGCACCCACCCCTCGCCGAGCAGCACCAGCGCGCAGTGCGCCAGCGGGGCGAGGTCACCGGAGGCGCCGAGCGAGCCGTGCTCCGGCACCCACGGGGTGATGTCGTGGTTGAGCAGGTCGACCAGCGCCTCGGCGACCAGCGGCCGGACCCCGGAGCGGCCCAGCGCGAGTGAGCGGACCCGCAGCAGCATCATCGCCCGGACCACCTCCCGCGGCATGGGCGCGCCCACCCCGGCGGCGTGCGAGCGGATCAACGCGTGCTGGAGCTCGGCGCGACGCTCCGGGGCGACGAACGTGTTCGCCAGCGCCCCGAAGCCGGTGGAGACGCCGTAGACGGGTCGGCCGGCGGCCTCGATGCCGTCCACGATCGCCCGGCTGGTCGCCATCGCCTCCGTGGCGGCCGGGTCGAGCACGACCTTGGCGCCGCCGCGCGCCACGGCGAGGACGTCGGCGGGGGTGATCCCGGTGGGCTGGATGGTCACGGTCATGCCGTCGCCTCGCTTCGCTCACCGACGGCACGAGCCCCAGCCGGGCGGTGCCTGACGGTTCGTTCGAATTGCTCACTCACTGTGGTACTCCGTTGTGCAGGACCTGGCGGATCAGGGGCACACCCGGCCGGTAGGCCAGGTGCAGGTGGGAGGGGGCGTCGAGGACGATCAGGTCGGCCCGGGCACCGCGGCGCAGCACACCGACGTCGTCGCGGCGCAGCGCCCGCGCGCCACCGGCGGTCGCGGCCCAGACCGCCTCCGCCGGGGTCATCCGCATCTCGCGTACGGCGAGGGCGATGCAGAACGGCATCGACGAGGTGTACGACGAGCCGGGGTTGCAGTCGGTCGCCAGCGCCACGGTCACGCCCGCGTCGAGCAGCCGCCGCGCGTCCGGGTAGGGCGATCGGGTGGAGAACTCCGCCCCGGGCAGCAGGGTCGCGACGGTAGTGGTGTGCCGGCCGTCCGGGCACATGCAGCCGATCCGGTGCGACGCGAGCGCGTCGATGTCGGCGTCGGTCAGGTGGGTGCAGTGGTCCACGCTGGCCGCGCCCAGTTCGACACCGAGCTGCACGCCGGGGCCGGGACCGAGCTGGTTGGCGTGCACCCGTACGCCCAGCCCGACGGCCTGCCCGCAGGCGAGGATCGCGCGGGCGTGGTCCACGTCGAAGGCACCCCGCTCGCAGAACACGTCGATCCAGCGGGCGTACGGGGCGGCGGCGGCGAGCATCGGCCCGCACACCATCCCCACGTAGTCGTCGGGGCGGTCGGCGTACTCGGCCGGGACGACGTGCGCGCCGAGGAACGTGGTGTCCTCGCTGAACTCGGCGGCGATCCGCAGCGAGCGGGCCTCGTCGGCGACGGTGAGGCCGTACCCGCTCTTGATCTCGATGGTGGTGGTGCCCTGCCGCAGCGCCTCGTCGCGCAGCCGCCGCACGGTGCCGCGCAGCTCGCTGTCGGGGGCGGCGCGGGTGGCGCCGACGGTGGTGCGGATACCGCCGCCCGTGTACGGCTGGCCGGCCATCCGGGCGGCGAACTCGGCCGCCCGGTCCCCGGCGAAGACCAGGTGCGCGTGGCTGTCCACGAAGCCGGGCAGCACCGCGGCGCCGCCGGCGTCGATGCGCCGGTCGGCGGCCGGCGCGCTCCGGGCCGATCCCACCCAGGCGACCAGCCCGTCCTCGACGAGCAGGGCGGCGTTGCGGTGGATGCCCAGCGGCCCGCCCTCGCCGTTGCCGAAGGCGTTGGTGACCAGCTCCCCGATGTTGTCGACGAGCAGACTGCCGCTGTTGCGGACGGTCGGCCGCGCCGGGTCGCCCGGGCGTACCGGCCGGGTCGGCCAGAGGTCCGTGCTCACGAGGTCACCTCCGCGATGGCCGTACGCAACTCGGTGGGCACGTCGACGCTGCGGTGCCGGCCGCCGGCGACGATTGTCCGCCCGTCCACCACCACGGTGTCGACGTCGGCGGCGGTGGCCGCGAAGAACGCGCCGACCGCCGGCACGCCGGCGGTCCGGGCGCTGTCCAACCGCACGGTGACCAGGTCGGCGCGGGCCCCGACCGCGATCCGGCCGGCGTCGGTCCAGCCCAGCGCGGTGTGCCCGGCGACGGTCGCCGAGGTCAGCAGTTCGGCCGCCACGAAGTGGCCGCGCCGCTGGGTGCGCAGCCGCTCGTCCAACTCCACGGCACGCGCCTCCTCGAAGATGTCGATCACCGCGTGGCTGTCGCTGCCCAGGCTGAGCGGGATGCCGACGTCGGCCATCCGCCGAGCCGGTCCGATGCCGTCCGCCAGGTCCCGCTCGGTGGTGGGGCAGAGGCAAACGCCGACCCGGTGCTCGCCGAGCAGACCCAGGTCGGCGCGCGTCGGGTGGGTGGCGTGCACGGCGGTGGTGGCCGGGCCCAGCACCCCCCGGTCGGCGAGCAGCCCGGTCGGGGTGCGGCCGTGCACCGCCCGGCACGCGTCGTTCTCGGCCGGCTGCTCCGACAGGTGCACGTGCAGCGGGGCGTCCCGCTCGCGGGCCCACCGGGCGACCGTGTCGAGCTGCTCGGCCGGCACGGCCCGCACCGAGTGCACGGCCGCGCCGACCCGGGCGTGCCCGCCGGTCGGGGTGAACCCGGCCGCCCGCTCGCCCCACCGGGCCGCGTCGCCGTCGCCGAAGCGCAGCTGCGGCCCGGTCAGCGGCGCACCGTCCACCGACGCGGTCAGGTAGCAGGTGTCCAGCAGGCTGATCCGGATGCCGGCCTGGGCGGCCGCCTCGACCAGCGCCGCGCTCATCGCGTTCGGGTCGTCGTAGCGGCTGCCGCCCGGACCGTGGTGCAGGTAGTGGAACTCGCCCACGCAGGTGATCCCGGCCAGCGCCATCTCGGCGAACGTGGCCCGGGCCAGCGCCAGGTACGAGTCCGGATCGAGGCGGACGGTGAGCGCGTACATCTGGTCCCGCCAGGTCCAGAAGTCGCCCCGTCCGCCCTGGGTACGCCCGCGCAGCGCCCGGTGGAAGGCGTGCGAGTGCGCGTTGGCCAGCCCCGGCAGGGTCAGCCCGGGCAGCCGTACCACGTCGGTGAGGACGTCGACCCCGGCGGTCGGCACACCCGCGCGGGTCAACGGCGTGACGGTCGTGAAGCGGCCGTCCACCGCCTCGATCAGTACCTCGGGGACCGGCTCGGCGTGCTCGGGCAGCCAGGCGTACTCGGCCAGCCAGCGGGTGGCGGTCAGCACGTCAGCTCCCCCAGCACCCGGGCCAGGGCGGCCACGCCCGCGGCGCAGTCGACGTCGGTGGCGGACTCGGCGGGGGAGTGGGACACACCGGTCGGGTTGCGGACGAAGAGCATTGCCGTGGGCAGGTGCCCGGCGAGCACCCCGGCGTCGTGACCGGCCCCGGTCGGCAGCACCGGCGCGTCCAGCAGCGCGGCCAGCCGGTCGGCCAGCCCACCGTCGAAGGCGACCAGCGGCGTCGCCGACTCCTCCGTCAGCGTGACCCCGGTGCCGTCGCGTCGGGCCCGCTCGATCGCCTTGTCGTGCACCGCCTCCACCAGGCCGGTCAGGGTGTCCGGCTCGGCCGCCCGGGCGTCCAGCCACCCGGTCACCCGGGACGGGATCGCGTTGGTGGCGTTCGGCTCCACGGAGACCCGACCGACCGTGGCGTGTGCGCCCCGCAGCCGGGCCTCCTTGTTCGCGGCGAGCACCGTGAACGCGTACGTCAGCATCGGGTCGCGGCGGTCGGCCATCCGGGTCGTGCCGGCGTGGTTGCCCTCGCCGGCGAAGTCGAAGCGCCAGCGGCCGTGCGGCCAGATCGCACTGGCCACCGCCACCGCATCAGGGGTGTCGGCCAGCGCGCGGCCCTGCTCGACGTGCAGCTCCACGAAGGACCGGAACCGGCCCAGCAGCTCCGGGCGGGCGCCGGCCGGCGCGCCGCCGAGCGCCTCGGCGAAGCTCACCCCGTCGGCGTCGCGCAGCACCGCCGCGCGCTCCGCCGGCAGCGCGCCGGTGAGCAGCCGCGAGCCCAGGCACGGTACGCCGAACCGGGCGCCCTCCTCCTCGACGAACGCGCCGACGGCCAGCGGCCGGACCGGGGTGACTCCCGCGTCCCGCAGCTCGTCGACGGCGAGGAGCGCGCTCACGATGCCGAGCGGGCCGTCGTACGCCCCGCCGTGCGGCACCGAGTCGAAGTGGCTGCCGGTCAGCACGGCGTCGCCGGCCTCCGGGTCACCCCACCAGGCGAAGAGGTTGCCGTTGCCGTCCTCGGTGACCGGCATGCCACGCTGCTCGGCCTGGTCCCGGAACCAGTCGCGCAGCCGCAGCTCCGGCTCGGTCAGCGAGTACCGCAGGTAGCCGCCACTGCCGGCGTCCCGCCCGATCGGCGCGATCTCGTCCCAGAGCTTGCGGAACCGTGCCGCGAGGTCGCTCATGCGATGCTCCTGTTGTTCGCGGCTGCGGGGCTCCGCTGCGCTGCACTCCTCGCGCTCACGATGCTCCTGTTGTTCGCGGCTGCGGGGCTCCGCTGCGCTGCACTCCTCGCGCTCACGGTGCTCCTGTTGTTCGCGGCTGCGGGGCTCCGCTGCGCTGCACTCCTCGCGCTCACGCGTTGCCCTCTGCCATCGGGACGCGGACGCCGGTGCGTTCGGCGACCTCGCGGGCGGCGTCGTAGCCGGCGTCGACGTGTCGGATGACACCCATCGCGGGGTCGTTGGTGAGCACCCGCTCGATCTTCTGGCCCGCCAGCGCGCTGCCGTCGGCCACGCAGACCTGGCCGGCGTGGATCGAGCGACCCATACCCACGCCGCCGCCGTGGTGGATGGAGACCCAGGAGGCGCCGCTGGCCGTGTTGACCAGGGCGTTCAGCAGCGGCCAGTCGGCGATCGCGTCGGAGCCGTCGGCCATCGCCTCGGTCTCCCGGTACGGGCTGGCCACGCTGCCGGCGTCCAGGTGATCCCGGCCGATCACCACCGGGGCGGAGAGCTCACCCGAGGCGACCATCTCGTTGAACCGCACGCCCGCCTTGTCCCGCTCGCCGTAGCCGAGCCAGCAGATCCGTGCCGGCAGGCCCTGGAACGCGACCCGCTCGCCGGCCATCCGGATCCACCGGGCGAGGGACTCGTTCTCCGGGAACAGGTCGAGGATGGCCCGGTCGGTCGCGGCGATGTCCGCCGGGTCGCCGGAGAGGGCGGCCCACCGGAACGGGCCCTTGCCCTCGCAGAACAACGGCCGGATGTACGCCGGCACGAAGCCGGGGAAGTCGAAGGCCCGCTCGTAGCCGGCGAGCTGCGCCTCGCCCCGGATCGAGTTGCCGTAGTCGAAGACCTCCGCGCCGGCGTCGAGGAAGCCGACCATCGCCGCCACGTGCCGGGCCATCGACGCCCGCGCCCGGTCGGTGAACTCGGCCGGCTTCGCCGCCGCGTAGTCCCGCGCGTCGGCCAGCTCCACCCCGACCGGCAGGTACGACAGCGGGTCGTGCGCGCTGGTCTGGTCGGTGACGATGTCGACCTCGACGCCCCGGACCAGCAGCTCCGGGAAGACGACGGCGGCGTTGCCCACCACGCCGATGCTCAGCGCCCGGCGCTCGCGCTTCGCGGCGAGCGCCCGCTCGACCGCGTCGTCCAGCGAGTCGGCGATCTCGTCCAGGTAACGGTCGTGCGCCCGGCGCTCCAGCCGGGACCGGTCCACGTCCACGATCAGGCAGACGCCGTCGTTCATGGTGACCGCGAGGGGCTGCGCCCCGCCCATCCCGCCGCAGCCGGCGGTGAGCGTCAAGGTGCCGGCGAGCGTGCCGCCGAACCGCTTGGCGGCGACCGCCGCGAACGTCTCGTACGTGCCCTGCAGGATGCCCTGGGTGCCGATGTAGATCCACGAGCCGGCGGTCATCTGCCCGTACATGGTGAGACCGAGCTGCTCCAGCCGACGGAACTCCGGCCAGGTCGCCCAGTCCCCGACGAGGTTGGAGTTGGCGAGCAGCACCCGCGGGGCCCACTCGTGGGTACGTAGCACACCGACCGGGCGCCCGGACTGCACCAGCATCGTCTCGTCGTCGCGCAGATCGGTGAGGGTACGCACCAACGCGTGGTACGACGGCCAGTCCCGGGCGGCCTTGCCGGTGCCGCCGTAGACCACCAGGTCCTCGGGGCGCTCGGCGACCTCCGGGTCCAGGTTGTTCATCAGCATCCGCAGCGCGGCCTCCTGCGGCCAACCGCGGGCGGTGCGCTCGGTGCCACGGGCGGCGCGGACGGGGTGGGACATCTCGGATCCCCTCTCAGTCGAGGAACAGCTGTCGGCGGGCGGCGGACGACTCGAACGCCTCCAGCCGACGCTGGGTGTCGGCGGGCGCGGCGTCGCAGATGGCCTGGAGCAGCACCATGGCCAGAGCCATCGGCGCGGTGTGCAGGTCGAAGACGAGGTCGGCGCCGACGGCGGCGGGCAGCAGCACGTCGGCGTGTTCGGTGGCCGGGCTGACCGGCGAGTCGGTGATCGCCACGACGGTGAGCCCCGCGGCGCGGGCCTCGCGGAGCGCGTCCAGCGTCTCCCGCGGGTAGCGGGGGAGCACGAAGGCGAGCAGGGCGCCCGCCCCGGCCGCGGCGGCCTGCTCCAGGCGGTCGGTGAGCAGGCTGCCGCCGTCGTCGAGCACCCGAACGTCCGGGTGCACCTTCGCGGCGAAGTACGCGAAGTACGCGGCCAGCGGCGCGGCGGCACGCAGGCCCAGGACCGGCAGCGGCCGGCTGGCGGCGAGCAGCTTCCCGGTGTCGGCGATCCGGTCGCGGTCGGCGAGTTCGCCGGCGAGCCGGTCCAGGTTGCCGATCTCGGCGCGTACGGCCTGTTGGAGTTCGTTGCCGCCGTCGGCCCGTCCGTCCGAGGCGCCGGCGGTCAGTTCACGGAGTCGGCGACGGAGCGCGGGGTAGCCGTCGTGGCCGAGCGCCACGGCGAACCGGGTGACCGAGGGTTGGCTCACCCCGGCCAGCTCGGCCACCTCGGCGGCGGAGAGGTAGGCCGTGGACGGAGCGTGCTGCACCAGGCAGTGCGCGATCCGGCGTTGGGTGGGGGTGAGCCGGACGCCGTGGAACAGGTCGAGCACGCGTTGCGTGGGCCCGGCGACGGCTCCTTCATTCACGCCGTGACTCTATGCATGAAAACTTTCAGAGGGCAACCCCGCCGCCCACCGGACGAGCTGTCGGTCGGCCGACCGGCGGGCGACCGGCCGGGCGCGCGCTCGGTAGGATCCCAGGGCGGTCGAGCAGAGGAGTGCACATGCAGTCGGTAGGCCCGTACCGGTTCACCCACATGTTGGGCATCTGCCCGGTGGGTAAGGCCTGGGCTGCAATTGACGGGCAGGGACGGTTCGTCACGGTGGCCGTACTCGACGCCGCCGCCGCGAACACACCGGGTTGGCGGGAGAGCTTCGCAGGCATCGCGAACAGCATGTCGCAGATGCCGGACGGCCTGACCTTCTCGTACGCCGACTTCGCCGCGGCCGAGCCGTGGGTGGCCTACCCGGCGGAGGTCGGCCCCGGCGCGGAGAAGCTGTTCCAGGCCCTGGGCCAGGAGTGCCAGCCGGTACCCACCGAGGAGGACGGAAAGCCGTCGCCGGTCTCCGGGGTGCCGCAGCAGGTCTCCGGTTCACCGGTGTCGGGCACCCCGCAGCAGGTCTCCGGCCCGCCGGTCTCCGGCGCCCCGCAGCCGACCTCCGGCGCGGGCGCGCCCTGGGCCATGCAGACCACCGCACTGCCCACCGTGCCGTCCGTCGAAGGCTGGGCACACCCGCCGGTGGCGCAACCCGCGCCGGCCGTCCCCCCGATCTCCACCCCGTCGGATCCGTTCGACACCTCCGGCGAGACCCGGATCGCCCCGGTCTCGCGGCCGCCCCGCAACCGGACCTGGCTCTGGATCGGCGCCGTCGTCCTGGCCGCGGTCCTGGCCGGCGGGGCCGGGCTCCTCGGCGGCGGGGCGCTCGGCGGCGAGACGCCGAACGACCCGTCGACCAGCGCCTCCCCGCCGCTCTACGAGGCGACCCAGCTCTCCCTGAACAAGGCCAAGTTCGACGCGGAACTCGCCCCGATCGCGGAGCCCTGGCTGCCCGAGCTCGGCGGATGCGCGCTCGACACGGAGGTCGGCGGCCCCGAGCTGCCGGCCGGCGAGAAGCGGCACGTCTTCTGCCGCTACCTCAGCCTGTCGGTGCACTTCGCCCTCTACGAGTCGCCGGACAAGAAGAACGCGGCGCGCACCCACCGCCAGCAGATGGGCGTCGTCAACCGTGCGCTCGCACCGGGGCTGCGTGAGGCGGCGAAGGCCACCGGCGGAGCCAGCGGGGCACCCGGCAGCTACGTCGAGTACGCGGGGAACGGGCACGACGGCCGCCCCGTCTGCGGTGTCTGGTGGGACCGCGACGACAGCGCGACCGCCGTCTACTTCGAGACTCCGTGCGCGGCCGGCATCGCCGGCAACTGGGACGCCCTGCGCGACGTGTGGAAGCGGACCAGCTGACCTCCCTGGTCGGCCGCCCCGCGCGACCGAACGCGGGTGGACGGTTTCCGCTCCACCCGCGTTCGACGCCCCAACCTTGACGTCGACCGCTAGCGGACGCCGCCGCCCCTCGGCGGCGGCACCAGGCAGACGTCGTCGCCCACGGCCGCGGTGCCGGTCAGGTCGAACCGCACCACCCGAGCGCCGCGGAACGTCCGCTCGGTGACGGCCGCCCCACCACTGCCCAGCCGTACGATGAGGTCCCGATTCTGCGGTTCGTCCCAGTCGGTCGCCTGGAACAGCCACACCCGTGACCGCCCGGCCAGCAGCGTCGACACGGGCTGCCCCGCACAGCCGGCGGGCTCGGCCGGGACCACGTAGCCGTCCGGCGGCGGGCCGTAGTAGGCCTGCGCGTTCCACGACACCGGAGTCGCGAGGACCAGGTCCCCGGGGCGAAGTTCGGCGCTCAGGTGACGCAGCGCGGACCGGTAGTCGGCCACATTGGCGCCGCCACCCTGATGGAACGCCCGCGCCGGGTTCGCCGTGACGACCACGTCCATCGCCAGCTGCGGTACCGCCACCGCGACGACCAGGGCCGCTCCCGCACCCCAGCCGACCCAGCCGAGGGCCGGTTGCCGAGCCCGCGGCGACGCGACCGCGAAGCCGGCCAGCATCAACCACGACGGCACGGCGTAGAGCGCCAGCCGCCCGTTGAAGGGGTAGATCGACAGGGCGGCGCCGCCGAGACCGACCGCCAACGGGGCGAGCAGGATGAAGACGGCGAGCGGATTCAACCGGCGCCAGCACAGCACCGCGCCGACGACGACCAACGGAACGGCGACCCAGACCGACCAGACCACGAAGGGCACCGTGGCCAGGGTCCGGTAGGTCGCGCCGATCCAGTCCACGGTGGCGGGCACGTCGCTCAGCGGATGTGCCGGGTAGATCGACTTGCCCTGCCAGTAGGCCTTCAACTGCGGATCGCTCAAGCCGGGCCCGAGCAGGCGGACGTAGACCCACACGGCGACGACGATCCAGGCCGGCGCGGGCGCGACGAAGCGCACCAGCTCCCGCAGCCGCTCTTCCCGGTCACGGCCCGGGCGGGCCAGCGCGTGAACGACGAGCAGCGCCGTGAGGGCGGCGACGACCGGGATGGCCAGCGTGCTCAGCACCAGCACGGCCAGCGACGTCGCCCAGAACACCACGCCGCCGCGCCAGGTCAGCTCGCGGCGGCTGAGCAGGAGGGCGATCCCGACGAGCAGCGTCACGCAGAAGGCGTCCGCGCTGTACTGCTTCAGTTCGTTCGAGTAGCCGACGAGGAAGGGCGCGATCGCGACGAGCAGCAGCGCGGCGAGCGCCGAGGGCGGTGGCATGAGCCGACGCCCGAAATACCCGACCAGTGGCAACAACGCCAGCCCGAAGAGCAGCGGTACGAGCCGCAGCGAATGCTCGGAGGCGCCGAAGAGCTGGAGCGAGAGGCGCTCCAACCACAACCAGCCCGGCGGTGCCGTCTGACTGAACGCCAACGGCTCCAGCAGGTCGAGGTAGCCCCGGTCCCGGAGGTTGTGCACGACGTACAGCTCGTCGCCCCAGAAGCTGCGCGCGAACCACCACTGGCGCACCCGCAGCAGCACGCCGAGCGCGATGATCAGGGCGGCGAACGGCCAGTACGGCAACGGGGCCGGGCGACTGCGCCGGACCGGCCAGACCCTGCCGGACTTCGGCGGGGCACCGGCCGGCGAGGGCAGGATCGGCGGGAATGCGTCCGACGTGGATGCCACGGTGGTGGAAAGAGCCCAAGGCGGGCGCGTCTCGGACACGGCGCGACGCTACCAAAGAGCCGTCGACGTCAACGGCCCGCGCATCGCCCACCCGACCCGGGCACCGCAGTGGCCCCAGGCCCTGCTTCACAAGACCGTGCCCGGCTCGCTCGGGCGAGCCTCATGACACAGGCCTCAGTCGACAGTCGGCCGCACCGGCGCGGGCGCCGGCTCGCCTCGCCGGGGGGCCGGGACGGGCGACACCGGCGAACCGATCAGGCGGGCCGCCTCCCGGTGGCGTCGGGAGGCCGGCGGCAGCCCCGTCAGGAACTCGGGGAACATGCCGAAGAAGGTCCGGGCGCTGCGCAACTCCAGCGTGTGAGCCCGCGACCAGCGGAACGAGTTCGTGGCCCGAGCCCAGTGGTGGGTCCAGCGGACGTCACCGATCAGCGCGACGGGGAGGCCCTTGCGCCAGGCGCGCAGCCCGAGCTCGTGGTCCTCGTAGTAGAGGAAGAAGCGTTCGTTCCAGCCGCCCAGGTCGAGAAAGTCCGCGGTCCGCGCCGCCACGGCCGCCCCCATCACCCAGGCCACCCAGAGCGCCTCACCGGAGGCGGCCGTCAGCCGGTACGAGGCGTGCATCCGGGACAGCGGCCAGACCTTGCGGTTGCCCACCTTCGCCGTGGCGTAGGGAAAGCCGCGTCCGTTGGGTTGCGCGACGCCGTCCGAGGAGAGCAGCTGCGGCGCGGCCAGCCCGCCGTGCTGGTCGAGGTGGCGCGCCAGCACGTCGAAGCCGTCCGGACCGATCTCGAGGTCCGGGTTGGCGAAGAGAACGTACTCGCCCGCCGCCTGGCGCACCCCGACGTTGTTGGCCCGGGAGAACCCGACGTTCTCCGGCAGCCGGACGACCCGGGCGCCCAGCTCCTCGGCGACCGCCACCGAGTCGTCGGAGGACGCGTTGTCCACGACGATCCACTCGTACGGCTTCGCCTCGTCGCGCCAGCAGCGGCGCAGCGTCTCCGCCGAGTTGTAGGTGACGGTTACGACGCTCCAGCGATGTCCTGCCATCACGCTCTCCGAACTGTGAGGTAGCCGTACAGGGATGCGAAGCCGAACCGGCGGCCCTTCCACTGCCGGCGAGCGGCCGGCCCGTCGAGCAGTCCACGCCCGACGCCGCGGAGGAAGGGCCGCAGCAGGCCCTGGCGGGCCCGGCGGGCGGCCAGCGCGAGGTGCGCCACCGCGAGCACGGGGATCGCCACGAGCATCAGCGGCCAGGTGAAGGTGCGGGCCGCTACCAGGAGCCGATTGCGGGCCAGCAGGAACGCGCGGAATCCCTGAAGCTTGTTGTCGCCCTCGACGCTGTGACCGCCGGCGTGCGGGAGCACGAGGTCCAGTGCCCGGGTGCGCGACCCACTGGCGTAGAGGCGGAGGGCGAGGTCGGCGTCCTCGCCCCAGGCGAAGAGGTGCTCGTAGAACCCGCCGAACCGGTGGAACAGCTCGGTGGGGAAGACGGCCGCGCCGCCCGACGGACCGAGTGCCGCTCGCGTGGCTGACGCGGGCCGGTCGATGAAGAGCGAGATGGGGTTGAGGCTGATGCCCACGTACTCGCCGCCGTGCATGGCCAGGCCGACCGCGATCGGCGTCTCGGGGTCCTCCGCGATGGCGGCGTGGATCCGGTCCAGGGCGTCGTCGGGCAGCCAGACGTCGGGATTCAGCAGCAGCACGTGGCTCGTGGTCGCGGCCGCGACCGCCCGGTTGCAGCCGGCCGCGAAGCCGGGATTCGACGAGTCGGGCAGGTACTCGTACCGCGCCTCGTCGAAGTGCTCCGCGATGACCTTTTCGCAGCCGTCCTGGGGCCAGTTGTCGGCGAAGACGAACCGCACCGGCAGCTCCCCGGCGCTGCGGGCCCAGGTCGGTAGGGTCTGCGCCAACATCTCGCCGGAGCGGTAGAGGACGGTGACGATCGTGAGGCCCGTGAAGGGCGTCGTGTTCATGTCGCGGGTCTCCCCAGCCGGTGCAGGATCCAGAGCCCGGGCACCAGGCTCAGCCAGGTCGGATAGATGAGCGGGTAGAGCTCGTAGATGCCGAACAGGGCGAAGTACACGATGAAGCCCCGCCCCAGCTGCTCCGCAGGTGCCGTCGAGAACTCGAACCAGCGCTCGCTCGCCCCGACCGCCAGCCCCAACGCGGCGAAGAAGAACAGCGCGCCGACCGGGCCGTAGTCGAGCAGAGGGATGGCCGCGAAGGTCGCGGTGTTCATGAAGTACGGCTGGCTGAGCTGAGACGTCACGCCGTAGAGGTCGACCTCGCCGACCAGCGGCTGGACGCGGGCACCCAGGAAGGTCAGCGAGTAGGCGCCGTACGCCGGGTCGAGGTGCTCCCGCTGCGACCAGAGCCGGCCGAACGTCTCGGTCGACGAGCTGAGTGACAGGTCGAGCGAGCCGGCGCTGCTGGCCAGGGCGTTGTTGCCGTACCGGGAGCGGAACTCGGTCTCGAAGGTGCCGGTGCCCGCGAGCGTACGTTGCCCGCCGAGATAGACGGCGGCCCCGAGCGCCACGGCGCCGATGAGCAGGATGACCGTCGTCTTCGGGACGGACTTCGCCGGGAGGAACCGGGCTGGCAGCAACCTGCGCGGCAGCAGCTTGCGGGGCAGCAGCCTCGCCATCCGCAGCGGTGGACGACGCACCGAGAGCGCGGTGATGAGCGCGGGAGCCACCCCGACGAGCACCGAGTTCTTGCTCGCGCCGAGGGCCGCGCCGACCGTGAAGACGCCGGCGAGCGCGTAGAAGACGAGCGAACCCCGTAGCGTCCCGGAGAGGGCGCGCAGCAACGAGATGGCCATGCCGAGCGTCCAGGCCTCGGAGAGCAACCCGATGACGATGTTGGACTGCTGCCGCAGCACCTGCCGCGCGGCGTCGGGGTTCTCGGCGAGCAGCGGCGGAAGCACCCCGCGGTACCGCACCGCCGCGGTCACGGCGGCGATGCCGAGCAGCACGAAGAGGTAGGTCAGCAGTCGCCGGTCGGACGGCCAGGAGAGCTGCGGCCGACGCGTCGCGACGACGCGGAACGACGACCCGGTCACCCGTCGGCCGACGGACCATGCGACGAGGAAGACCGTCACGTACCCGGCGAGCACGGGCAGCACCGCGGTGCCGGCCCAGGAGTCGTACGGGCCGGGCAGGGCCCACACGGCCAGGAAGGCCGCGCTCCAGGCCGCCGCGCAGGCGGCCAGCGCCCACATCCGGCACCGGGCGGCCAGCAGCGCGCCGACCGCCAGCCCGAACGTGATCGCGACCCCGACGTTCTGCGTGGCGAGCAGGAGTAGCGCCCCGACGACGACGGGGATGCCGACGGACCAGAGCCGCCGCTCAGCGCCGGTCATCGGCGACCGTGCGGTAGAGCTGGAGCCAGTTCTCTACGCAGCGGGCGAAGGAGTACTCGGTCGCATACTCCCGCGCCAGCTCGCGACGCTGCTCCCGGTAGGCGGAGCGCTGCGTCGCCGCCCGAATGGCCGTCACCATCGCCGCCGCGTTCATCTCCGCCTGGTACGCGAGAACGCCGGTGGCCCGCCGGGTGATCTCCGCGAGCCCGCCGACTCCGGAGTGCACGACCGGCACCCCGAGGGACATCGCCTCCAGGGCGCTGCGTCCGAAGGACTCCACCCGGGACGGCACGAGCAGGCAGTCGACCTTCTGCAGGAAGGCCGCCGCGTCCACCCGCCCGACGAGCTCGACGTTCGGAGCCGACGCCACCGGAACGGTACCGGCGCCCGCGATCAGGAACTCGACCTCGGGCAGCGCGGCGGCGATCTCCGGCAGCAGGTCGGCGCCCTTCTCCTTCTCGATCCGGCCGAGGAAGCCGACCCGGACCGGCTCGTCCGGCCCGAGGGTGGGCGAGTCGTCGACGCTCGGCCACACCGCCGGCAGCGGGTTGTTGATGACGTGCACGTCGCGGACGTGTCCGCGTACCCTCAGCTCCTCGGCCTCGAAGGCGGAGACCGCGACGGTGGCGTGGGGCCGGAGCCGACGCGAGATCAGGTCGGTGCTGATGTTCGCCTGGACGGCGGCCTTCGCCCGCAGCGACTCCGCCGCGTCACGGTACTGCCAGAGGCTGTTGTGCAGGGCCACGACCACCGGCGTCCGGCGCGCCTGCACACCCAACCCCGCGCGGACGTGCATCGCCGCGGACAGCAGGTGAGCGCTCACCACGTCCGGGCGCAGCTCGTCGACGAGCCGCCGGATCCCCCGCGCGTAACCCAGATCGATCCGCCGCGTCGCACCGAGCGGAAGCCAGCGGATCCCGGACGCGCGCAGCGACTCGGCCACCTCGTCGTCGGGGGTCGCGGCGACGACCTCCACACCCTGGGCGGTCAGCGCCGGAAGCATCTCGATGAGGAAACGCTCGGCGCCGCCGAGCTGCCGCCGCCCCGACCCCCCGGTCGTGCAGACGAACAGAACCCTCATCGTGCGGTCATTCCCTCGATGGCGCCCTTGGCCACCGCGCGCCGGGCTGAGCCGCCACCGACCGCCGCCCGCAGGAGCACCCCGACCGTGTACGCGGAGCAGGCGATGCCGCCGCGCCAGCCGGCCAGTTCGCGGCTGGCCCGGATGAACTCCCGGGTCTGCCGGCGGGAGATCTCCTCCACCGCCCACTTGCGCTTGGCGCTCGCGTCGTCCTCGTGCGTCACCACGGCCTCCGGCACGTACGCCAGCCGCAGCCCCAGCCCCCGGACCGCCCAGCAGAGGCGCAGGTCCTCGGAGTAGAAGAAGGACGACTCGTCGACACCACCGATCTCGTCGAGGGTCTGCCGGCGGATGGCGACGAAGGGGCCAGAGAGCCAGTCCCCGTGCTCCGGGGTGGAGACGATCCGCAGCCGCGGGAAGAGCACGCTCAACCCGGTGGCGTGCCCGAGACCGGCGCCGACCGTCAGGAAGCGACCCGCGGCCGTCTGGTCCTTCCCGGTCGCGTCCAGCACCCTCGGGAAGGCGGCGCCCACCTTCGGGTCGTCGAGCCGCGCCATCAACTCCTCGATGGCGCCGGGCCGGACCACGATGTCGTTGTTCGACAGGATCACCCGCGAGCGGGTGCTGTGCCGCACGCCCAGGTTCATCCCCTTGGCGTAGCCCAGGTTCGTCTCCGACCGGACGTACTTGGCGCCGGTCTCGTCGCACATCGCGCGAAGCGCCGCGCCGATCTCGGCGGCGCTGCCGTTGTCCACGACGACGACCTCCGCACCCTCCGGCAGCGACCGCACGCAGCCGTTGGTCCGATCGAAATCTTCCCAGGTCAACACGATGATTGAGACGTCCACCGCTAAGCCATCCGATTGAGGAGAAGGTGCGAAGACCGGTGCAGGCTCTGCCGGGTCCGGAACGCGTACACCCCGTACGCGACGGACGAGGCCAGGGCGGCGCCGAACGCGCCGAGCCACGGAATGAGGAGAAAGTACAGGACGCCCGAGACGGACATCGTCACGAGGGCGACCCCGGTGGTGGCCCGCTCGCCACTTCGCTTGAGGAGGGCGGCGCTCCAGGTCTTACCGGCCGAGAGAGCCAGCGTTCCCGGCAGCAGCAGGAGGCCGAAGAGCCACGCGTGGCGGTAGTCGGGGGCCAGCAGGCCCAGGGCGGCGAGCCCGATCACGGCCAGGGACGCCACCGGCAGCGCCGACTTCACGACCTGTCTGCTCTGGTCCTGGATCGCGTCGGGATCCCGCTCGGCGAGAATCCGCTGTGACCTGACCACCGCCCCCGACTGGGCGAACTCCAGGGCGGCCACGGCGAGGGCGTAGACGCCGAGCGGACCCGCACCGGCGAACCGGGCCACCAGGATCTGACTCAGCCGGTACGTCAGCATCTGGGCGCAGACCCCGACGTGCAGCTGCCCGACGGCGACGGCGTCCGCGCGGTAGTCGGCGCGCCCGGCGGTCGCCGCGGGGATCGGGCGGAACCGCCGCGCCCAGACCAGGACGGCCATGGCGAGGACCGCCGCGGCGACGAGCTGCACGCCGAGCCAGAGAACGCTCCACAGACCGCCGTCGACCTCGCCGCGCAGGAAGAGGATCGCGTAGCCGGCCACCAGGACGGCGCCGCCGGCGGCGCGCATCGAGTACACGAACCAGAACCGCTTGAGCCGCAGACCCAGCGAGGCCGCCGTGTTGAAGACGGTGAGGCCGCAGGCCGCGCCGATGCCCACGGCGTAGCTGCCGATCCCGGCGAACGCGGTGAGCAGCGCCGCCACCGCAGCGGTGAGCACCAGCGACAGCCCGACGATCAGGAAGATCCAGCTCCGACCCCGGGAGAAGATCCAGCCGGCCGGGCGGGACAGCAGGAACGTGTCGAGGGAGAGGCCACCGAGCGCCGCGCCCATCGTGGCGCTCACCATGTTCGCGGCCAGTTCGCCGCGCTCCGTCGCGGGCAGCGTCACCGAGACGAGCGCGGCGAGGCCGGTGAGGCCCAGCGCGGCGATGTAGAGACGTTCGGGTGAGACGAAGCGCCGGAGCAGCCCTAGCACCCGCTGTCCCGGGCGGCCGTCGCGTCCAGGCCCGACCACGATCGAGCAGCGTCGACCAACGACACGCCTTCCACTCGTCTCCCCCGAAGATGCGGTAGATGTGCGGTACGACGAGTCCCCGTCGCTGGCACTTTCTACCCGAACCATGATCTGCCCCGCAATCGCCCGTAAGGCCGAGTGCGGTCGCCGTCGGTCGCGGCCGGGACCGCCCTGGCCCGGTCGGGCGCGTCGGCGCGAAAGGTAGTCTGGCGCTGTTCGAGGGCCGACCCGACCTGGAGCCGTATGTACCTCGCCCGCAACTTCGGCGCACATTGGATCACCATCGTCCTGCTGGCGCTGCTGGGTGGGGTCGGGACGGGCCTCCTGGCCGCACGTCAACCCCCCGGCTACCGATCCGAGGTGCAGCTGCTGGTCACGTTCGTGGCCGAAGGCGCCCAAGAGGGCCACAGCTCCCCACCGCCCGACGCCGGGAAGCTCATGCAGCGCCGCGTGAAGAGCTACGCCAGCATGATGAACACCTCCCGGCTGACCGTCCCGGTGATCGAATCGCTCCGCCTGCCGGACACCCCGGCGCAGCTGGCCGACGACATCGTGGCGTCCTCCTCGCTGGACAGCCTGGCGGTCGACGTCGCCGTCACGTACCGCGACGCCGAGACCGCCGCGCAGATCGCCGACGCGCTCGCCGTCGAACTGCAGCGGATCGCGGACCGGGACCTGCCGCCCGCCGGCCTCACCACCAAGGCGCAGGCCACCGTGATCAAGGCGCCCGCCGTCCCGGAACGCCCCGAGCCGGTGTCCTGGCCGCTGCACGCGGCCGCCGGAGCGCTGGGCGGGCTCTGTATCGGAGTGGGCGTGGCCCTCGCCCGCGCCTACCGGCGGGAGGGCACACCGATCGGCGCCGACGTGAGAACGATCCGCGAGGCCACCCGCCAACGCTGGCACACGCTGCGCCAACGCTCCGGTGACGCCGCCACCCAGCCCGCCGTCGCCGGCCCGTCCGACTGAGCACCGCCGGCCGTTGAGGCCGGTCACCGGCCGGGGGCCGCCTCGGCGCCCCGGCCCGATGCGCAGAACCCCGTGCCGGCGCCGCCCGTCAGGCCGTGCCGGCGCCCGAGGCCAGGCCGGCGGTGAACGCCCGGCAGGTCTCGTAATCCGGCAGCAGCCCCGACTCGCGGGCCTGCGCCAACGTCGGCGCGACCGAGTCACGGGCCGACAGCAGCGGCGTCTCGACCGGCCAGTCGATCGCCAACTGCGGATCGAGGGGGTGTACGGCGTGCTCGGCGGTCGGGTTGTAGGTGGTCGAGCAGACGTAGCTCAGGGTGGCGTCGTCGGTCAGCGCGCAGAAGCCGTGACCGAGCCCCTCGCCGAGGTACACCGCCCTGCGGTCGACGTCGTCGAGACGGACGGCCTCCCATCGGCCGAAGCTCGGCGAACCCAGCCGGAGGTCCACCACCACGTCGACGACGGCACCGCGCACACAGCTGACGTACTTCGCCTGGCCGGGCGGGACGTCGGCGAAGTGGATGCCCCGGACCACCCCCCGCGCCGAGACCGAGAGGTTGCCCTGGGCCAGCCGGAGCGGATGACCCACGGCGGCGGCGAGCCGGTCGAAGCGGTACCACTCCATGAAGAGCCCACGGGGATCGCCGTGCTGCTGCGGAGTGATCTCCCAGGCGCCCTCGATGCTCAACTCCCGAATCTTCACCGGGTCACCGCGCCGCCGTACGCCGCATCCAGCAGGCCGAGCAGGTAGTCGCCGTACCCGCTCTTGGTCAACGGCCCGGCCAACGTCCGGAGCTGCTCGTCGTCGATCAGGCCGGCCCGCCAGGCGACCTCCTCGATGCAACCGATCTTCATGCCCTGCCGCTCCTCGATCACCCGCACGAACTCGGCGGCCTGCATCATGGCGGCGAACGTGCCGGTGTCCAGCCAGGCGGTGCCCCGGTCCAGCACGGTCACCGACAGCTCACCCGCCCTGAGGTACGCCTCGTTCACCGCGGTGATCTCCAGCTCGCCCCGTTCGCTCGGGGTGAGCCGACGGGCGATCTCCACCACCCGGTTGTCGTAGAAGTAGAGCCCCGGCACCGCGTAGCGCGACTTCGGCTTCTCCGGCTTCTCCTCGATCGAGAGCACCCGGCCGTCGGCGTCGAAGTCGACCACCCCGTACGCCGCCGGGTCGGCCACCGGGTAGGCGAAGACGCGCCCGCCGACCGGGTCACCGTCGACGGCGAGCTGTCGTCCCAGGCCGACGCCGTAGAAGATGTTGTCGCCCAGGATCAGTGCCACCGACTCGTCGCCGATGAACTCCGCGCCCAGGACGAACGCCTGCGCGATGCCCTCCGGGCGGGGCTGCGTGAGGTACTCGAGCCGCAGCCCCCACTGGCCTCCGTCGCCGAGCAGCCGCTGGAACTGACCCTGATCCTCCGGCGTGGTGATCACCAGAATCTCCCGCACCCCGGACATGACGAGAGTGGAGAGCGGGTAGTAGATCATCGGCTTGTCGAAGACCGGCATCAGCTGCTTGGACACCGCCCGGGTGATCGGCCAGAGCCGGGAGCCGGTGCCACCGGCGAGAAGGATTCCGCGCACACCGGGGAGGCTACCGGTACCGACTCCGGCCCGAGATCCCGTGCACCCTGCGCCGCGGCAATGCTGCGTAGACTCCTTGACTCGTGAGAATCCTCGTCACCGGCGGAGCCGGATTCATCGGGTCGGAGTACGTTCGCATGCTCCTCGGCGTTCCCGGGGGCAACGCGGCGGGTGTGCCCGCGCTCGAGCCGTCCGGCGTCACCGTGCTCGACGCGCTGACCTACTCGGGCAACCGGGCCAACCTCGCGCCGGTCGCCGGGGACAGCCGGCTACGGTTCGTGCACGGCGACATCTGCGACGCCGCTCTCGTCGACGAGGTCCTGCCCGGGCACGACGTGATCGTGCACTTCGCCGCCGAGTCCCACGTCGACCGGTCGATCGCCGGCGCCGCCCCGTTCGTCACCACGAACGTCCTCGGCACCCAGACCCTCCTCGACGCCGCGCTGCGCCACGGCGTCGGGCGCTTCGTGCACGTCTCCACCGACGAGGTGTACGGCTCGATCGACACCGGCTCGTGGACCGAGACCTGGCCGTTGGCGCCCAACTCGCCGTACTCGGCCTCCAAGGCCGGCTCCGACCTGCTCGCGTTGGCGTACCACCGCACCCACGGCATGGACGTCGTGGTCACTCGCTGCTCCAACAACTACGGCCCGTACCAGTTCCCGGAGAAGGTCATCCCGCTCTTCGTCACCAACCTCCTCGACGGCGGCACCGTGCCGCTCTACGGCGACGGCGGCAACGTGCGGGACTGGCTGCACGTGCACGACCACTGCCGGGGGATCGCCCTGGTGCAGCAGCGGGGTCGGGCCGGCGAGGTCTACAACATCGGTGGCGGCACCGAACTGACCAACAAGGAGCTCACCGGCCGGCTGCTGGAGTCGTGCGGCGCCGGGTGGGAGCGGGTCGTCCCGGTCGCCGACCGCAAGGGCCACGACCGCCGCTACTCGCTGGACATCACCAAGATCAACGAAGAGTTGGGGTACGTCCCCAGCATCGACCTGGAGCACGGCCTCGCCGCGACCGTGCGCTGGTACCGGGAGAACCGCCAGTGGTGGGAGCCGCTGAAGGCCGGCGGCAAGGCGGCGGTCGTCGCATGAGCCGGCTACTGGTCACCGGCGCCGGCGGGATGTTGGGCCGGGACCTGCAGGCGGTGCTCCGCACCCGCCGCGACCTCTCCGTCACGGCCACCACCCGCGCCGAGCTGGACGTGACCGACGCGGCGGCGGTACGCGCCGCCGCCGACGGCCACGACGTCGTGATCAACGCGGCGGCGTGGACCGATGTGGACGGTGCCGAGACCCAGGAGGCGGCGGCCACCGCCGTCAACGGCGACGCCGTCGTGCACCTCGCCGACGCCTGCGCCGCGACCGGCGCCCGGATGATCCAGGTCTCCACCGACTACGTGTTCCGGGGCGACGCCACCGAACCGTACCCGGAGGACGCCGCGCCGTCCCCGCTCAACGCATACGGACGCGGCAAGCTCGTCGGGGAGCTCGCCGTGCGGCGGCTGCTGCCCGACGCCGGGTACGTCGTACGCACCGCCTGGCTCTACGGGGAACACGGCCCCAACTTCGTCGCCACGATGCTGCGGCTCGCCGGGGAGCGGGACACGTTGGACGTCGTCGACGACCAACGCGGGCAACCCACCTGGTCGTACGCGCTGGCGGAGCAGCTCGTCGCCCTGGCCGACGCGGCACTCGCGGGTCGCGCCGAACCCGGCACCTACCACGGCACCGCATCGGGTGAGACCACCTGGTACGGCCTGGCGCGCGCCGTGTTCAGCCTGCGCGGCCTCGACCCCGACCGCATCCGGCCGACCAGCAGCGAACACTACCGCCGGCCGGCCCCCCGCCCCGCCTACAGCGTCCTGGCGCACGAGCGCTGGGCGAAGGCGGGCCTGCGACCCATGGCCGACTGGCGGTCCGCCCTCGCCGAGTCGTTGGCCCGACCCTAGGGCTCAAGGCGTCAACGGCCGCCGGCGCGGAACACCTCCGCGACCGTACGCACCACGACCTTGATGTCGAGCCACAGCGACCAGTTTTCGATGTAGTAGTTGTCGAACCTCGCGCGGTCGGAGATGGGGGTGTCGCCCCGCAAGCCACTGACCTGCGCCAGGCCGGTGAGCCCGACGGGCACCCGATGCCGCATCGCGTAGTTCGGGTACTCCGCCGAGAACTTCTCGACGAAGTACGGCCGCTCCGGCCGCGGCCCGACGACGCTCATCTCACCGCGCAGGATGTTCCAGAGCTGGGGCAGCTCGTCCAGGGACGTGCGGCGCATGAACCGGCCGACCGGCCCGACCCGCTGGTCGTGCCCGATGGACCAGTTCGTCTGCGACTCGTGCTCGTTCGCCGGGCGCATGGAGCGGAACTTGATGACCTCGAACGGCTTGCCGTACCTGCCGATCCGCTCCTGGCGGAAGAAGATGCCGCGGCCACCCTCGACGAAGGTCGCCACGGCGCAGAGCAGGAGCACCGGGCTCAGCAGGACCAGTGCCACGGTGGCGAAGAGAGCGTCGGAGGCGCGCTTGATGGCCCAGCGCGGGCCGGAGAGCGTGGTGTCACCGATCTTCACGATCGGGATCGCGCCGATGTGGTCCGGGTAGCCGCCGAGCGACCGGGAGCCCCAGAGCCGCGGCACCGCCCACAGGTCGCAGCGTGAACTGCCCGGCCGCAGGAGGATGTCCATCAGCGTCGACTCCGGACAATCCGGATCGGCGATGACCAGGACGTCGCACTCCAGCATCGTGGTGAGCTGCTCGAGATCGTCGAGCGTCCCGATGAGCGGAACCGATCCGGGGCCCTGCCGCGGGGCCGCGTCGACGCAGCCGACGAAGCGGAGGCCGTAGCGCGGATAGCGGCGCAGCAGCCGGGCGAGCTCCATGCCGACCGGGCCGCTGCCGATGACGATGGCGTTGTGCTCCACCCACCGGCGCTTGCGCGCGGCGTTCGCCAGCAACCTGCTGATCGCCCGACCGACGATCACCAGGCCGGCGGAGATCGCGACCCCCCGCATGAAGCCGCCGACGTACGACACCGAATCGTGGCGCTCCGCCGCGATGATGGCCACCACCGCGGCGGAGGCCAACAAGCGTCCGCAGATGCTCGGCAGCTCGTCGAGGATGCCGATGTGCCGGCGCGCCCGGTAGAGCCCGCCGGTCGCGAAGATGGCCATCGTGAGAACCGCGTTGGCCAGGGTCCCGCGCCAGTAGTTCTGAGTCAGCAGCAGCGGCGCCAGGAGCGCGACGACGTCGAAGGGCGCCGTCAGCATCCAGGATCGCAGCCAGCGGGTGCGCTTGGACGCCCGCGAGCCGGCGTAGGGCAGGACGGTGGTCGCGTCGAGATTGGAGCGCTTCTCGACGACGTCCGGCGACTCTCCCGCCAGTCGGACGGCGGTGACCACCGCTTCCTTGCCCTCGTCGCCGGTCCCGTCGCGCTGCGCCGTCACCGATCGATCCAGGGCGCTGTCGCGGTGCTCGGCGCGGACGGCCGGATCGCTGACCGCCGGTTGGCTTGACATGGTTGGTCCTCCCCCGTGAGGCCCCACGCCGTGCAAGCCGGCTTATGGGCGATCGCAGGATATGGCCAGGTCAGCCGGACGGCTATAGCCAGTGGAACAATTCGACATCCTACTTTCCGGCGGCCAGGATCTCGGGTACCGCATCGTTGCGGACCGCGTTGAAGAGGACCTTGGCCTTCGCGGTGTCCGCGAACACCACGCTCTCGCTGCCCACCCGGCCCGTCCCCTTCGACGGGCAGGTGAAGAAGGCGAGGTTGCCGCCGCGCAGCCCGCGAAGCTCCATCGCGAAGTCCACGAGGGACATCGACTCGTCGACCGCCACCGCGCTCGCCGTGGCTTTGACGAACGAGTTGAGCTTGCCCGGGTTCGCCAGGACGCCACCCGTCGCGGCCTTGTCCAGGATCGCCTTGATGACCTGCTGCTGATGCCGGATACGGGCGAAGTCACCGTCGGCGAAGGCATGCCGCTCGCGCGCGTAGTCGAGTGCCGCGGCGCCGTCCATGGTCTGCGGACCCGCGGGGAACGTCCGGCTACCGCTCAACGAGTACTTCGTGGTGAAGCCCTTCTCGACATCGACCTCGATGCCACCGAGAGCGTCGACGATCTCCTTGAACCCGGCGAAGTCGACCATCGCCACGTGGTCGATGCGGACCGAGGTGAACTTCTCCACCGTCTGCACCATCAGCGGGACACCACCCCAGGCGTACGCCGCGTTGATCTTCGCGTCCCGGCCGCCGTGGCCGTTCTTGGACTTCGGCACGGGCACCCAGGTGTCCCGTGGGATCGAGATGAGCTGCGCGCTCGACCGGTCCTTCGGCAGGTGCGCCAGGATGATGGTGTCGCTGCGGGAGCCGCCGCTGTTCTCCGGATCGCGGGAGTCGCTGCCCAGGATCATGATGTTCATGGCGCCCTTCGCCACCGGCTCGGGGCGGGACTCCACCGGTACGTCCTCGAACGCGTCGACCCGGTCGATGTCGGACTCCACGGAGCGCAGGTAGAGGCCGCCGGCGATCACCGCGCCACCACCGAGCAGGAGGACCACCACCAGACTGATCAGGGCGACCCGCCGCCAGCGGCGGCGTCGGCGCGGCTGCTCCGAGCCGTCGGTCGGCTCCGGAGCGGAGGTCACCACCGAACGCTCCGTGCCGAGATCTGTGGTCTGTTCATGTCGAGGCATGGCGCGATGCTACTGATTCAGGTAACGAACCGTGCACCCTCGTCCGGCCAGCACCGCCAACCGGCCGGTCCGATGCCGCTCACTCGATGAGCCCGTCCGCCCCGGAAACGGCTCGCACCCGCCCTCCGGCGATCGGTGCGAGACGGCGGCAGGCTCGACCGGGACCGGCTTTTCCCAGCCATCGATCAGCATTGGCTGCTATCAAGACAGCCGTGGATGCAACGAAGCTCCGTCGGGCCATCGCCCGCACCCCGCTCGCCCCGGTCGCCGCCTTCCCCAAGCGGCTGGCCCGGGTCGCCCGCCACGACGCCAAGGTGCTGCGCACCTCGGCCCGCTGGCTCGTCACCTCCCGAGAGCACCACAACTACACGTACGAGCTGACCAAGCTCAGCCGCCACCACCTGGCCTGGTTCGTCAGCGTCGTCTGCGACCGCCCCGTCGAACAGGTGCGCGGCTACCTCGCCGAGATCGAGTCCGACGACGCGCTGCGCCGGCACATCGAGCAGGCGACCGCCACCGCCGCCCGGCGCGGCCTCGCCGACAAACACGTCCGCTACGCCCGCCGCATCGGCTGGTACGCCATGGTCCGCGCAACCCGCCCCACGCACATCGTGGAGACCGGGGTGGACAAGGGACTGGGCAGCTGCGTGCTGGCCTCGGCCCTGCTGCGCAACACCGCCGAGGGCCACCCGGGGCGGCTGACCTCGCTCGACATCAACCCGGAAGCCGGCTACCTGGCCCGCACCGCCCCCTGGTCCCAGGTGGTCGACCTGGTGATCGGCGACTCGATCGCCTCGATCGCCGCACTGGAGCGACCCGTCGACTTCTTCCTGCACGACAGCGACCACAGCCGGGCCCACGAGAAACGCGAGTTCGAGAAGGTGGAGGGCAAGCTCGCCCCCGGCGCGATCCTGCTCACCGACAACGTCACCACCACCAACGTCCTCGCCGAACACGCCGAACGCACCGGCCGCCGGTTCCTCGCCTACCGCGAGACGCCCGCCAACCACTGGTACCCCGGCGACGGCATCGGCGTGGCATGGTAGCCGGATGCAGCTGAGCGCCATCCACACGTACCCGGTCAAGGGCTGTCACCGGCTCGACCACGACGGCGCGCAGGTGCTGCCGTGGGGCCTCGCCGGTGACCGACGGTGGATGGTGGTCGACGCCGACGGCGTCGGCGTCACCCAGCGGGAGACCCAACGGCTCGTCGGGCTGCACGCCACGCTCCACGACGGTGGCCTGCTGCTACGGGCGGACGGTCGCCCAGACCTGCAGGTGCCCGAGCCGACCGGAGGCGAGCCGCTGCCGGTGCGCACGTTCCGCAGCCGGAAACTACCCGTGCCGGCGCTGCCCGCCGGGCCGGCCGCCGACGACTGGCTCGGCGCCCTGCTCGACCGGCCCGTGCGGCTGGTCTTCCTGGCCCGACCCACCCGGCACCTCGCCGCCGACACGCGGACGCACGACACCGGCGACCAGGTCAGCTTCGCCGACGCCTACCCGCTGCTGCTGGCCAACACCGCCTCGCTCACCGCGCTCAACGACTGGCTCGCCGAGGCCGGCGAGGAGCCGGTGCCGATGAGTCGCTTCCGGCCCAACCTGGTAGTCGACGGCGCACCGGCCTGGGCCGAGGACGACTGGGAAGGCCGCCCGCTGCGCATCGGCGAGGTGACGTTCCGCGCCGCCGGGTCGTGCGACCGCTGCGTGGTGACGACCACCGACCAGGAGACCGGGGTACGCCACCGCGAGCCGCTGCGCACCCTCGGCCGGTACCGCAACGTGCGGCAGAAGCTCCTCTTCGGACTGCACCTCGTCCCCACCGGCACCGGCCCACTGACCGTCGGCGAGCCGTTGACGCTGCTGGAACGCTGACCGGCGGCCCGCCGCCGACTCACGCCGGGCCGACGTGCGCCGCGAGCACCCGCCAGTCGCCCTCACCGTCGTAGATCCAGGTCCGGGTGTACCGCAGCCGGGCCGCGAACGGTGAACCCGCGAAGCTGCCCGCCACCCGCCCGACGAAGAACGTCACCCCGGTGAAGCCCTCGACCAGCAGCTCCACCTGCTCCTCGACAAGCTCGTCGAGCACGGACGTCCCGCTGTCGTGGGCGATGAGGTCGTCCTGCTTCGTGTACCTGCCGCCGTCCGGGCCGATGGCGATCAGGTGGTCGTCGAGCAGCCCGTCGAGCGCCACGACGTCCCCGGCCCGCTGCGCGGCCTGCAGGCGGCGCTCCGCGTCCAGCAGGGCCGCCTCGAGTTCGCTGTCCGGCACGATGCCGCCCTCCTGACCTGCCATCCGCGGACATCCGGCGGGTCTGATTGTGGCAGGAGACAGGTGGCCGGCGGGTCGGATCTACCGTCCGGCGTCCGGTGCGGTGACGGGCGACAGGTCGAGCCACATGAGGACCTCGTCCCGGTCGTCGCCGGACGTCACCCGCAGCGCCCGGGGCAGCCGGCCGATCTCCCGGTAGCCGAGCCGGCCGTAGAAGTGGTCGAGCCCGAGCCCGTCCCGCAGGGTCACGTGCAGCGCCTCGAAACCCAGCGTCCGGCCGATCCGTTCGGCCTCCCGCATCAGCTCCGACCCGTACCCCTTGCCCTGGGTGTCGGGGTGGACCATCACCCGTTTCAGCACACACCAGTGCGCCTTGAGCGTGAACCGGTTGTCGGCGAAGATCAGCGCGGCGACGAGCCGTTCGCCCTCGTACCCGAGCAGCAGCCGGTCCGGCCCGCCGGTGATCCCCGCGAACGTCGGATCGGCGAGGGCGCGTACGTCGGCGGTGGTCACCGGCGGCACGAAGCCGACGGCACCGCCGGCGTTGCTGACGTCCGCCCAGAGCATCACGATCTGTTCGCGCAGCTCAGGGGTCAGCTCGGGGTCGAGGACGAAGCGCAGGCTCACACCCGCAATCCTCACCGGGTGAGGTGCCACCTGCCTCGCGTTCGTGATCTTCGCGACATCGTTGTGGTGCGGGAGGGGGGTTTCGAACCCCCACGTCCTCTCGGACACAGGCTCCTAAGGCCTGCGCGTCTGCCGTTCCGCCACTCCCGCCGACCCGATGAGTCTAGAGCGTCGCGCTGCGACGGTCTGCAGTCCCGCCCGCCGCAGCGCGTTCGACACCGTGCCGTGGCTGATCACGCATTCGCCGGCGGTGACCGCACTGATGAGGTCGGCGAGTTTGCGCGGGCCGAGCTCCGGGTTCGCGAGGGCGTGGTGCACGACGACATCGTCGAGAGTTGGTCTGCGCGATGACCCGGCCGCGGGTGCCAGAGTGCCCCGAGCGGCGAGCCGCGCGCGAAGGCGCGCGACGTGATTGCGGTGACATCCGATCCGCCGCGCGGCCTCTCCCGGGCCGAGAGCTCCCCGCTCCACCTGCCGGATGATGTCCTCCTTCTGTTCCGCCGACGGCCGACCCCAATCCGGTGGCGGTGGCGGTTCGACGGCCGGTATTGATGCGGTGGACGGCCCGGAGGCGTTCTTGCTCCGGCCGGCGTACGTGTCGGTCTGGCTGTGGCAGTTGGGGCAGAGGATCCGCAGGTTGGGCGGCCGGTTGTCCAGGAAGTCGCCGTTGACGTGGTCGACGTGCAGGGTCAGTGGCTTGCCTCTCCACACCGGCCCGATGCCGCACTCCTCGCACTCCTCGGGCACGCCGATCTCGGCCAGCGCCCACTTCAGCCTGGTGCCGGGCGTGCGACGCGCGTCGGTTGGCAGCTGCACGAGCAGCTCCGACGAGCTGGTCCGCCGCGGGCTGCGCTGCCCCTTGTTGTGGGCGTGCCCGGTGAAGTGCGACGTGTCGATGCCGAAGCGTTTGAGCTGCCGGCTGATGTGCGCGTGCGAGCCACCACTGACCCGTACGCCGAGCAGCCGCATCACCTCGGTGATGCTGCGCGCGCCTGCCGCGGCCTCGGCGAGCGCCGCCGGGGTGTATCTGTATCGGACCACTCACGCAAGGTAGTGGCCCGATACGACACGTCAGTCGAGCCCGAGGTCGCGGCGGAGCTTGGCGACGTGTCCGGTGGCCTTGACGTTGTAGAGCGCCCGTTCGATCTTCCCGTCGGGGTCGATGACGAAGGTGGAGCGGATCACGCCGGTCACGGTCTTGCCGTAGAGCTGCTTCTCGCCGTACGCGCCGTAGGCGGTCAGCACGCTCTTGTCGGGGTCGGAGACGAGCGGGAAGGTGATGGCGTCCCGGTCGCGGAACTTGGCCAGCTTCTCCGGCTTGTCCGGCGAGATGCCGACCACCTCGAAGCCGGCGGCCTGGAGCGAGGCGAGCGAGTCGCGGAAGTCACAGGCCTGCTTGGTGCAGCCGGGGGTCATCGCCGCCGGGTAGGCGTAGAGGATCACCCGGCGACCGTGTAGGTCGGCCAGGGAGAGCGTGTCGCCGGTGTCGGTGGGCAGGGCGAACTCGGGCGCCGGGTCACCGGGGGAGAGGCGGGAAGCGGTCATTGCCCGACCCTACCGCTGGGGGTGGTCGCCGGGCCGGTGCCGGCACCCGGCCGTTTGTTGATCAACACCGGGGCTTAATGCCAGCTCTTTGCAAGAGAAAGGTTCGGGAAATAGGCTGATCCAGCCGGCGCGGACGGGCCCGCCGACGCGTGGGAGGTCGCGTGGAAACCCTGGCGATGCACATCTCTAACGGGATCATCAACGGTCCCGTGGCCGCGATATTCGCGGCTCTCGCACTGGCGACCCTGACCGCCTGCGTGCTGCGCGGGCGACGGGACCTCGACGACCGCCTCGCGCCGATGGCCGGGCTGGTCGCCGCGTTCATCTTCGCCGTGCAGATGCTCAACTTCCCGATCTTCACCGCCGGCGTCAGCGGCCACCTGCTCGGTGGGGCGCTCGCCGCGATGCTGGTCGGCCCCTGGGTCGGCGCGCTCTGCGTCTCGGTCGTGCTGGTCGTGCAGGCACTGGTCTTCGGTGACGGCGGCGTGGCGATGCTCGGTCTGAACATCACCAACATGGCGCTCATCGGCACCGCCGCGGGCTACCTGCTCATCGCGCTGCTGCTGCGGGTGTTGCCCCGTACGTCGGCCGGCCTGGCGGTGACCGCCTTCGTCTCCGCCCTGATGAGCGTGGTGGTCGCGTCGCAGGGCTTCATCCTGGAGTACTGGCTGGGCGGCACCACCGATCTCGGCAGCAACCTGGCGGGCCTGGCCGGCACGATGGCCGGCGCGCACCTGTTCATCGGCATCGGCGAGGGCCTGATCACCGCGACCACGGTGGTCACCGTCGCCAAGGTCCGTCCCGACCTCGTCTACGCGCTGCGCGGGCTGCGCCCCGCCGCCGCGCCCACCGTTGCGGCTGTCGGAGGTGTCCGGTGAGCAAGCGTCTCTGGGCTTTCATCGGCGGCGGCCTGCTGGTCGCCCTGGTACTGGCCGGCGTGGTCAGCAACTACGCCTCGTCCCACCCGGACGGGCTGGACTCCTCGCTGCTCAAGGGCTGCACCGTCGACGCCGACGACAACATCGTGGGCGGCAGCTGCCCGGCCCAGCAGGCCAAGGATCACGAGCTGGCCGACAGCCCGCTGGCCGACTACGGCGTACGCGGCGTCGAGAACGGCTTCCTCTCCACCGGCCTCTCCGGGGTGCTCGGCGTACTGCTGACCTTCGCCATCGGGGGCGGCGCCTTCTGGCTGCTGCGCCGCCGCTCGTCCGGTGCGACGGCGGAGACCGACGGGGAGCCCGGCGGCGACGCGACCGTCGACGGCGCGACGCCGACCCCGGCCGGGCGGAGCTGACTGCGGTGGGAGCCGGTCACTCGCACGTGCTGTACCGCGAGAGCGCGTCGCCGGTGCACCGGCTTCCGCCGGAGGTCAAGGTCGTGGCGATGGTGGTCTTCACCATCGCGGTGGTGGCCACCCCGCGCGAGGCGTTCTGGGCCTTCGGCGGGTACGCCCTGCTGGTGGCGGCGGTGGCGGCGCTGGCCCGGGTGGGCCCCCGCTGGCTGCTCGGCCGGGCCCTGATCGAGCTGCCGTTCGTGCTCTTCGCGATCGCGCTGCCGTTCCTCGGTTCGGGCGAGCGGATCACCGTCGTCGGGCTGCACCTCTCCGTGGACGGCCTCTACGGCAGCTGGAACATCCTGGCGAAGGGCACGCTCGGCGTCCTCGCGTCGCTGCTGCTCGCCGCGACCACCACCACCCGGGACCTGATCCTCGGTCTGGATCGGCTGCGCTGCCCGCAGCTGCTCACCCAGATCGCCAGCTTCATGCTGCGCTACCTCGACGTGCTGGTCGGTGAGGCGCGGCGGATGCGGGTGGCCCGGATCTCCCGGGGCGACGACCCGCGGTTCCTCTGGCAGCTGCGCGGCTTCGCCGCCGGCATCGGCGCGCTCTTCCTGCGGGCGTTCGAGCGGGGCGAGCGGGTGTACCTGGCGATGCTGTCGCGCGGCTACTCGGGCCGGATGCCGGCGGTCTGGCAGGGGGCGGGCGCGGCCACCGCCGGGCAGTGGCTCGTCGCGGCCACGGTGCCGGTGCTAGCGGCCTCGATCGCGGCGACCGCCCTGGTGCTGGGATGATTGGCGTCGTGCAGCCGACACCAGCCAGCCTGGACGTCCACGGCGTCCGTTACGCGTACCCCGACGGGCATGTGGCCCTGCACGGGGTGGATCTCACCGTGCCGCGCGGCGAGCGGGTGGCCCTGCTCGGCCCGAACGGTGCCGGTAAGACCACGTTGGTGCTGCACCTGAACGGCATCCTCACCCCCACCGAGGGCAGCGTGAGCGTCGGCGGGCTGACCGTGACGCCGGACCGGCCCACCCTCGCCGAGGTGCGGCGTCGGGTGGGCATCGTCTTTCAGGACCCGGACGACCAGCTCTTCCTGCCCACCGTCGCGGAGGACGTGGCGTTCGGCCCGGCGAACCTGGGGTTGCGGGGGGCGGAGTTGGCCGCGCGGGTCGACGAGGCGCTCGCCGCGGTCGGCATGGCCGAGCATCGGGATCGCGCCCCGCACCACCTCTCGTTCGGGCAGCGCCGCCGGGTGGCGGTGGCCACCGTGCTCGCGATGCGTCCGGAGATCCTGGTGCTCGACGAGCCGTCGTCGAACCTCGACCCGGCGGCCCGGCGCGAGCTGGCGGAGATCCTCCGCACGCTGCCGGTGACGATGCTCATGGTGACCCACGACCTGCCGTACGCCGCTGAGCTCTGCGACCGCGCGGTGATCCTCGACGCCGGGCGGATCGTCGCCGACGCCCCCACCGCCGAACTGCTCGCCGACGCCGACCGGCTGGCGCGGCACCGCCTGGAGCTGCCCTACGGCTTCGACCCCCGGGCCGCCGCCCGCTCCTGACCTCCGGCGCCCGCGGTCGCGCCCGAAGCGGCGACGGCTGTGGCGGCGCCGGGCTCCGCGGCGGCGGTGCTTCCCGCCTCCGCGACGGGGCCGGTCGCCTCGGCCGCCGATCCCGGCCGGGACGTCGAGTTGCGTGCCGCGTGCAGGCGCAGGACCCCGGCGGCCGTGGCGCCCACCCCGGTGATCAGGACGGCTGCGACGAGCACCCGTGCGAACGTGGCCGACCAGGGGGCCGGGGCGATGGCGCGGGCGAAGACGGTGGCGTTCGCCGCCCCGGCGAAGAGCGCCAGGCAGGCGCCGGCGAGCGCCACGGCGAAGTCGGCGGCGGGCCTTCGGGCCAGGGCGTACGCGCCGGCCGCGATCGCGCCGAGGCCGGTGAGCAGCGCCCAGAGCTGCCCGCTGAGCAGCCCGAGCAGCAGTCCGCCGAACCCCTCGGCGCCGGCGTCCAGCGCACGACCCACGGTGTACGCCACCGCTGCCGTACCGCCGGCGACCAGCAGCGCGCCCAGGCCGGCGATCGCTCGCCCGCCGGGTACGGAGGCGGCCGCGAGCAGCCCGAGCGCACCGACCGCGAGCAGGCCGACGATCGTCGCGGCCGACCAGCTGTACGCGTCGGGCGGCGGTACCCAGTCGAGCGTGCCGTGGATCTCCATCGGCTCCGCCCCGTCGCGCAGCGGCACCGACCAGTCCCGGACCCGGTGTTCCCGGTCGGGGGCGGCGAGCGCGGCGTGCGGCGGCGCGGCTTCCTGGTACAACGCGCGCTGGTCGTGCCAGCGCACGCTCGGCTCGTCGGCGACCCGTCGCCAGGACGGCTCGGCGGCCGGGTCGGCCTCCGGCGGCAGCTTGGTCTCCCCGCTGATGGTGCGGTTGAGGTAGGTCGCGGGAGAGTGGGTGTTCTCGTAGACCCCGTCGGGGCCGACGCGCAGGTACGGCTCGCCGGAGTAGCCGATCACCTCGACGGGTCGGTCGGTGTGGTTGGTCAGTTCGAGCCGGGCGCCCGCCTCGACCGTCCTGATCTCCAGCCCGTCGCGGGCCGGGGTGATGCCGGTGACGGTGGTCCGGTAGTCGGTGCCGTCGGGGGCGTCGGCGCCGTGCGCGGCGGCGGGTGCGGCGGTGGCGAGGGTCGCGGTGAGCGCGGCGGCGGCGACCAATCCGGCCCGCGTCAGCAGCGTGCGGATCACTTGCCGGCCGCCTCCACGGCCGCCCGGAGCCCGTCCGGGCTGCGGTCGGCGACCTGCTTCCCGTCGATGATCACGGTGGGTGTGCCGGTGACGTTGTTGCGGCTCGCCGTGTCGGTGACGTGCTCGGTCCAGGCCTTGAAGGTGCTGTCGCGGACGCAGGAGCCGAAGTCGTCGCGGTTCAGGCCCACGCCCGCGCCGATGTCGATCAGCTCGTCGTCGGTGAGCCCGGCGCTGCCCTCGGGCGGCTGCCGTTGGTAGAGCGCCTTGGCGTACTCGGCGAACCTGCCCTCGTCGGCCGCGCAGCCGGAGGCGGCGGAGGAGCGGGTGGAGTACTCGGTGGTGGAGAAGCGGTTGAGGTACGCCACCGGGTGGTAGACGGCGCGGATCCTGCCCTCGTTGATCAGCTGGTCGACGGTGGCGCCCGTGGTGTCCTGGAACTGCTTGCAGACCGGGCAGAGGAAGTCCTCGTAGATGTCGACGGTCACAGGGCCGGAGCCGACCACCACGCCGGTGCCGCCCTCGGCGGTGTTCTTCGGGGCGGTGAAGTCGTCCGACTTCTGGCTGGACCAGACGCCCCAGCCGATCAGCCCGGCGATGAGCACGACGGCCACCGCGGTCACCGAGACCCAGATGGTGCGGCGGCGTCGGCGTTCCCGGGCGAGCTGCTGCTGGACGACCTTGGCGGCGGCGCCCTTCTGTCCTCTGCGACTACTCATCCTCGTCCTCCACGACGGGTTCTCCCGTCAGCCAGCCGTCCACCGAGACGGGCGTACGGGGCCAGATCAGTAGGAATCCCGCCATCACCAGGAATCCCAGGTCCCGAAGGATCTCCGGGAGGTAGCTCGGCGCCTGCCCCTCGGCGAGCTGCCCGCCGCTGCCGAAGCAGCCGCAGTCGATGGCGAGCCCCCGGGCCCAGGCCGACGCGATGCCCGTGATGAAGATCACCAGAAGGGCCGCGGAGATCCCCGCGGTGAGCCGGGTCGCCAGGCCCAACAGCAGGAGCACCCCCAGGGCCAGCTCGACGAAGGGCAGCGCGGCGCCGACCACTGTCGCCACGTCGTACGGCAGGACCTGGTAGGCGTTCACCGCCCGGCCGGAGGCGGCGAGGTCGTCGACCTTCGACGCGCCGGCGAGCAGCCACACGGCCGCCAGGCCGAGGCGGGCTGCCGTGCCCAACCAGGGCCGGACGGTGGGCCACCGCACGCCCCGGGTGCTCGGTGCTGTCACGGTCATTAGTCGTCCCGCCTCCACCGGAAGTTCCGCGCCCGGTCAGCCGGCCAGGGCGTCGCCGGCCGCCTCGACCAGGTCGTCACGGGCCCGGGCCACCCGGGAGCGGATGGTGCCCACCGGCACTCCCTCCACGGCGGCGGCCTCGGCGTAGGAGAGGCCGAGCAGCTGGGTGAGCACGAACGCGCCACGGCGCTCGGTGGGCAGCCGGCGCACCAGGTCCACCGCACCGAGCTGCCCCGCCGGGTCCGGGTACGGGCGGGCGGTGTGCGCGTCGGCGGCCAGCCGGGCATCGAGGCGCCGGCGGCGCACCACCACGCGCAGATGGTCGGCGCAGGTGCGGCGGGCGATGCCGAGCAGCCAGGTGCGGGCGCTGGAGCGCCCCTCGAAGGCGGGCAGCGAGCGGAACGCCCGCAGGTAGGTCTCCTGGGTCAGGTCGTCCGCGTTGTCCGGATCCACCAGAGCCGCCGCGAACCGCCACACCTCGACCTGGGTGAGCCGGACGAAGGCGGCCTGGGCGGCCGGGTCGCCGCCGCGCGCGGCCAGTGCCCACTCGGTCGCCGGATCCCGGGCAGCGCCGGCCGGCTCGGCGGGGCCGGCGGAGGCGTCGCGCGGGGCGGGGATCACGTCAAACCAGGTTACGCGGCACGTGACGGGCGGCGGGCAGGCTTGGACTCATCCATGGTCTGCACCACGCCGGGAACTTTCTCCGCGTTCGGGCCGACTACCCGCTCGTGACATGCGACCACGTGACCGCGGCGCTGTCGGCACGGCTGGGCGGGGAGGATCCGCAGGCGGAGCCGGCGGTGCTGGACGGGCACCTGCCGGGGTGCGCGGGCTGCCGGGCCCGGCGGGCCCGCTCTTCGGGGCGCGGGTGAAGCGGGGTGGCCGCCGACCGCCGACTTCGGCGAGCATGGCCGGCATGATCTCAGCCCCTCGCCGCTGGTTCGCCCGGTTCGCCGCCGCCGCCGGACTGCTCGTCGCCGTCGTCGCCCTCCTGATCGCCCCGGCCACCCCCGCGAGCGCGCACGCGGTGCTCTCCAGCTCCGCTCCCGCCGCGTCGGCGGTGGTGCCGACCGGGCCCTCGGAGGTGGTGCTCACCTTCAGCGAGTCGGTGCGGAAGGTGCCCGACAAGGTCCGCGTGATCGCGCCGGACGGCTCCCGTGCCGACCGTGGCGAGCCCACCTTCGAGGGCGCGGTGGTGAAGATCCCGGTGGACCCGGCCGGCGCGAACGGCACCTACCTGGTCAGCTACCGGGTGATCTCGGCCGACAGCCATCCGGTCTCCGGCGCGTTCACCTACTCGGTCGGCGCTCCGTCGCCGCCCCCGCAGGACACCGGCGACAACAGTCGGGCGAACCCGGTGGTCGGCAACGCGGTCAAGGTCGCCAAGTTCTTCGGCTACGCGGGCCTCGCGCTGCTCATCGGGCCGGCGCTGGTGCTGGCGGCGTTGTGGCCGCGGCGCCTCGACCGGCGCGGTCCGGCCCGGCTGGCCTGGAGCGGTCTCGGTCTGGTGACCCTCGCCACCGTCGCGGACCTGTGGTTGCAGGTGCCGTACACCGCCGGTGGTGGGCTCTTCGACGTCACCGGTGAAGGCATCAGCACCGTGCTGGGCGGCGCCTTCGGCGCGGCACACCTGGTCCGCCTCGGCCTGATCGCCGCGGCCGCCTTCCTGCTCCGCCCGCTCTTCACCGGGTCGGCCGGTCGAGCCGACGCGATCATCCTGGCGGTGCTCGGCGTGGCCGGTCTGGTGACCTGGCCGCTGGCCGGGCACCCGGCGGCGTCACCGGCCCCGGCCGTCTCCGTGGTCGTCGACACCGTGCACCTGGGCAGCATGGCGGTCTGGCTCGGCGGACTGCTGATGCTCGCCGTCTTCCTGCTGCGCCGCGCCGACGAGCGGGAACTCGGTGCGATCATGCCGATCTGGTCCCGTTGGGCGGCGCTGGCCGTCTCCGCCCTGCTCCTCGCCGGCGTCGTGCAGGGTCTGATCGAGGTGGCCACGCCGAGCGCCCTGGTCAACACCACCTACGGTCAGCTGCTGCTCGTCAAGATCGGGCTGTTCGCGCTGGTGATGGGGGTGGCCGCGTACTCGCGGCAGCTGGTGCGCCGGCGGATCGCCGAGCAGCGCCCAGGGGCGGTGCGCCGGGCTGTCTGGGTGGAGCTGGCGATCACCGCGGTCGTGCTCGGCGTGACCGCGACGCTGGTGCAGACCCCACCGGCCCGTACCGCCGCCGAGACGGCCGGCGTCGAGGCCGGCTACTTCAGCAGCACGCTCACCAGCACGCTGCTCAACATCCAGGTCGAGCTGGATCCGGCCGAGCGCGGCAACAACAGCCTGCACCTCTACGCGTACACCAAGGACAACCGGCCGCAGCCGGTGGTGGAGTGGAAGGCCACGGCCGCCCTGCCGTCGGCCGGGATCGAGCCGATCGAGATCCCGCTGCTGCCGTTGAGCGACAGCCACGCCACCGGCGAGATCAACCTGCCCGCGTCCGGGGACTGGCAGCTGAAGCTGACCGCCCGCACGTCCGACATCGACCAGGCCACGGTGACCGCCACCGTGCCGATCCGTTAGAGAGAGGTCCCGATCCCATGACCCGTACCCGCCGTTCTCTGGCCGGCGCCGCGGCACTGGCCGTCGGTGTCGTCGCCACCGCCGTGCTCGGGTTCGCCGCGCCGGCGTCGGCCCACGTCACGGTGAACCCGAAGGAGGCGACCCAGGGCGGCTACGGCCGGATCGCGTTCCGGGTGCCGAACGAGAGCGACACCGCCTCCACCGTGAAGCTGGAGGTGACGCTGCCGGAGAACGCGCCGGTCGGGTCGGTCTCCACGATGCCGGTGCCGGGTTGGACGGTGGCGGTGGAGAAGCGGAAGGTGGATCCGCCGCTCGAGGTGCACGGCAGCCAGATCACCGAGGCGGTGGCGAAGCTGACCTGGACGGCGACGGGCGACGCCGGGGTCAAGCCGGGGCAGTTCCAGGAGTTCCCGGTCTCCCTCGGGCCGCTGCCGCAGGTCGACAAGATGGTCTTCAAGACGCTGCAGACGTACTCGGACGGCAACATCTCGCGGTGGATCGAGGAGCCGACGCCGGGCGCGGAGGAGCCGGAGAACCCGGCGCCGGTGCTCACCCTGGCCGCCGCGTCCGACTCCGCCTCCGCGTCGGCGGCTCCGGTCGCGAACAACGCGCAGGCCACCGGCGGCGACGGCGAGGAGGACGAGGGGAACGGGCTCGCCACCGGGCTGGGCATCGCCGGGCTGGTCGCCGGGCTCGCCGGCCTGGTGCTCGGTGGGCTCGCGTTCAGCCGCAGCCGGCAGGAGCCGGCCGCGAAGGCCTGACCCCTACCGCGTCGCGCGGGCCCGCCGGATCTCCGGCGGGCCCGCGCGCTTTCCGCCGATCGCGTGCCGTGGATATCCGCTGATCGGCGGGCCGACGTCGGTAAGGTCGACCGGGTGTCTGGCTACGGAGGGGGACGGAACGGATGCGGTTCGTGCGCGCGTTCGCCGGAATGCTGCTGCTGATCATCGGTCTGCCGGCGTTGCTCGCCGGTGGTCTGCTCTGGCAGGTCACCCGGCACGCCGACCCGAGTGGCGCGTTCACCGCCCGCTTCGAGACCGTGCAGACCTCCGGCCACGCGGTCGTGGTGACCGACCTGGACCGGCTGCTCCGGCAGGAGGCTCCGTTCACCCGGTTCGGGCAGGCGCGGGTGCGCCTGGAGGCCCGGACGCCGGACGGCCCGGCGCTGCTCGGCCTGGCCCCGGCCGACGAGGTGCGGCGCTGGTCCGAGCCCGTACCGCACGCCACGGTGCGGCGGGTGGCGCTGGCCCGCGGTCCGCTGCCGGTCCGGCTGGAGCCGGCGGGCGCGTCGGTGGCCACCGACGACCGGGGTGCAGGGGCCATCGGGCACCCCGACTGGGTACGGGAGGGCGTCGGCGAGTTGGCGTGGACCTCGGACGAGTTGGCGGGTCGGCCGTTGAGCCTAGTGGTGATGCGCCCCGACGGCCGCGCGGACCTCACCCTGGAGCTGCGGGCCGAAGTGGACCTCGGGTGGACGGCCCCGGCGATGTGGGGGCTCCTCGCCGGTGGGGTGCTGCTGGTGACGTTCGCCGTACTGCTGCTGTTCCGCCCGGTGCGGCCCCGGGAGGTGGTCTTCGTGGTCGAGCCGGACCAGGTCCCGGTGCTCGCCGGCCGCCTCGGGGTCACCTCGCTCACTGCTCTGGGCGCCCAGCCGAGCGGCGGTGACGACCGGATGGCCCGGGTCCAGCGGCAACTCGTGGCGGTCGGTTCGGGCAGTGTCGAGCGGTCCGCGATCGGCGCGCTGCCCGCCCACCGGCCGGCCAGCCTCGCGGACGTCGTCGAGCGCGGGCGCCCCCACGGTGCGGACGTCGGCCCTCAGTCGGCCGCTGTCGGTCCGCGGTCGTCGACCGCGACCGCCGAACGCCCGCCGGCGGTGTCACTCACCCTCGCCTGGCCGCCCGGGCAGCCGGAGCGCACGGTCCGACCGACACCGCTGGCAGGTCCGGGGCGGGCCCAGGTGTCGACGGAGGAGACCGGAGAGCGGCCCTGAGCGCCGTCCGTCCGCGCTGGCGTGCTCGGCCGGCTCGGGTGGGCTTCGACGGGGGCTCATCGGCGGCACGGCCTCGAACGGCGAGTGGCCCTCCGCGCTGCCGACGCGGAGGGCCACCCTCACCGGGGGATCGGTGCCGCTACCCGAGTTGTCCATGAGGTAGTTGAGGTCAGATTAGCGCTGATCGTCGCTACTCGGGGCCTCTGTCCATTTGGTGCAATTTCTCGGGTGCGGCGGCCGGCCGGGACGGCTCCGGTCGCGGCACGTACGGCCGGGCCGGCAGGGTGACCAGCAGCAGCAGGCTGAGCAGCACGTACGTGTTGCGGATCAGGAACTGGCCCGGGGTGTCCGTGATGACCGGCGCGACGCCCCAGTCGTAGAACGTGACGACGCCGTAGACGATCACCGCGGTGGTGGCGACCGCCAGCGCGGCCAGCCAGCGCCGTCGACCGGCGTCGTCGGCCGGACCGGTGGCCGGGAGGCCGCCCAGGCTCGACGGGCGGCCGCCCAGCGCCGCGTTGGCGAGGACCACCACCGCCGGGACGAACCAGTAGAGGTGGTGGGTCCAGGTGATCGGGCTGACCAGCCCGCCGACGAGCCCGGTCAGGGTCAGGCCGGCGAGTTGGTCTCCGATCCGCGCGGCCCGGGCCGCCCGCCACAGCCCGTACCCGGCCACCACCGCGACCAGCAGCAGCCAGAGCAGCCGGTCCGGCTTCTCCGGCGCGGTGAACCGGCTGAGCAGGCCGAAGAGCGACTGGTTGCCGGTGTAGTCGGTGCGGCCCACCCGGTCGGTGGCCCAGAGCTCGTGCGTCCAGAACCGCCACGAGTCGTTCGGTGCGACCGCCGCCGCCAGCAGCGTCGCCGCCGCGGCGGTCGCGCTGGCCACTGCCGCCGCCCACCACCGGCGGCAGACGAGCAGGTAGACGATGAAGATGCCGGGAAAGAGCTTCAGCGCCGTCGCCAGCCCCACGCCGACCCCGGCCCACCGCCGACCCTGCGGTACGGCGAAGAGCAGGTCCGCGAGGATCAGTACGACCAGGAGCATGTTGATCTGGCCGAAGGTGATGGTCTCGCGGGTGCTCTCCACGGCCAGCACCAGCAGCACCGCCGCGGTGACGACGAACACCCGGGGCAGGCCGTGCTGGGCGATCATCGGGCGGACCAGCCAGCGGGTGGTCGCCACCACTCCCAGCACGGTGAGGATCGTGAAGATGGTGATGGTGGCGCCGAGCGGGATCAGCGCGAACGGCCGCAGCAGCAGCGCGCTGAACGGTGGGTAGGTGAAGTAGAGCTCGCCCTGGACCCGGTCCGGCTGGGCGTAGTCGTAGAGCGGATTGCCGTCCGCCCACCACCGCATCGCCCGCATGTAGATCTTCAGATCGAAGAAGTCGTGTACCCGCCCCGGCAGGTAGAGCGCCGGCAGCACCGCGGCCAGCGCGACGACTGTGACGAGGCGGCGGACCGTACGGCCGCCGGGGTCGTCGTCGGTGACGGCGGGCGGTGCGACGGATTCGGGTGGCACGGGGAAACCCTAGCGGGCTGGTCCCCGTGGAGCCCGCAACCGCGGCCCGTGGGCTGCGCGTAGTCTGTGCCGGTGGCTGATCTTCTCGTCTGGATCGACTGTGAGATGACCGGGCTCGACCTCGGCAGGGACAAGCTGATCGAGGTGGCGGCGCTGGTGACCGACCCCGATCTGAACGTCCTCGGTGATGGCGTCGACGTGGTGATCCACGCGGACGACGCGGCGCTGGACGCGATGCCGGAGATCGTTCGCACGATGCACGCCAAGTCCGGGCTGACCGAGGAGGTCCGCCGCTCGAAGGTCAGCCTGACCGAGGCGGAGGAGATGGTGCTCGACTACGTCAGCACCTACGTGAAGGATCCGCGTACCGCCCCGCTCTGCGGCAACTCGATCGCCACCGACCGCGGCTTCATCGCCCGGGACATGCCCCGGCTCGACCACCACCTCCACTACCGGATGATCGACGTCTCCTCAATCAAGGAGCTCTGCCGCCGGTGGTATCCGCGGGTTTACTTCGGCCAGCCGGCCAAGGGGCTGGCGCACCGGGCGCTGGCGGACGTCCGGGAGAGCATCCGGGAGCTGGAGTACTACCGGCGGACCGTCTTCGTGCCGCTGCCCGGGCCCGACGTGGAGAGCGCCAAGGCGATCGCCGCGCAGCTCTGAGCCCTGCTCCGGGCGCCCGCCGGTAGCGCCGAGGCGTCCGGTGCAACCCGCTGGACGCGGTCGCCGGGTGGGAGGCTATTATTGGTCCGCGCCCGCCCGGGGCGGTAAACCGGGCGCGGAGGCATGGTGGCTGTAGCTCAGTTGGCAGAGCACCGGGTTGTGGTCCCGGTTGTCGTGGGTTCAATTCCCATCAGTCACCCCAGCGAATACGTCAGGCCCCCTCTCCGGAGGGGGCCTGACGCGTTTTGGAGGACGTTCGGCGGGCTGCCGCCGGGGTGCGGGGCCGGGCGGACCTGTTGATCGACTCGACTTCAGGGAAGTCGCGGTAACCCAGCGCCGGGACACCCCGACATCAAGGAAGTCGAGTCGATCAACCGTCGCCGCCTCGACCGTCCCCGTCAGGCCGGCGGATGCTCGGTGACGAAGCTGCCCTTTCCCTGGTGCGTCTCGATCCAGCCCCGCTCATCCAGGATCCGCAACGCATACCGGATCGGTGTCGCGCTTGCGTCGTACTGGGCGCACAGCTCCGCGATGCTCGGCAACTTGTCGCCCGGTTTCAGCTGGCCGGACCGAATCGACGCCGTCACATCGTCGATCACCTGTTCGTACACCGGTTGTCTGGGCATGGGCGGGGCCACCTCTCGTCAGCCCCCCGATCGTGACACCCCACGTAGCACTCTCTGCATCCTTGGTTGACTGTGCATACTTTGCACTCTAAGTTCGAACCCAGGCACTCTCGTCAGCAACGGAGCGCCCGGCCGGGCGAGGCTGGCTCGATCGCCCGATCACCACCTTCGCCCGGTCCTTTGTCGCCGCAGGAGGCACGCGATGGTCGAGCGGTACGAAGAAGGGCCACTCCCGCCGGCACGCCCGGTTCAGGATGGCCGCCCGCCGCTGGTCGACGGGCAGATCATCGCCCGGTCGCCAGCGCTGCTCCCGTCGTGTGACCTTCGCCGTGCCCGGCTCACCGGCGCCTTGGTCGCCCTCGTGGGCCTAGCTGGCGTCGTCATCGGAGTGTTGCGGTGAGCCGGCTCGATGAGCCCGTCGACCGGGCGTCCGTCTTCCACTCCGCTCGACTGACAGTCGAGGCGCACGACGCGGGGCGGCGCTGCTGCCTCGACTGCCCCGGTCAGGCGTGCCGCCAGGACGAGTGGGCACAGAAGGTTCTCAGCCTCCGATTCACCGCGCCCAGCGACCGGCCGCGACCCGCGGCCGGCGACCGGAAGGAGAAGACCGTGGAGAAGCTTCAGTGGCGGACGCTGCGCTGCGACAACAGCGGACCCAACTGCCCCGAGATAGCCGAGCGGGACAACCAGGTGTTCCTGCGCAGCAGTAAGCGGCCCGAGCGCGTCGCTGTCCTCGACGCCGCCGAGTTCGACACGCTCAAGCAGAAGATCCTCGACGGTGAGCTCTGACCTCACCACTTCGGGGCCGGCTCCACCGGTGGGGCCGGCCCCGGCCGTGCCGGAGTCGCTCTGCATGGGCTGCACCGGGCACCGAATCATGATCAGGGAGCACGATTGCGGCGGCCGTCGGATCCAGGGCTGGCGGTGCGGGTGCCCGGAGCCGGAGTGCCGCCGTCGCCAAGCGGGCGAGTTCCCGCCGCACCTGAACAGCTGGCCGGAGCGTGGAGCGGGTGGGAAACCCACTAACCGGCGACGCTGATGGGCTCACTGGGCACCCTTCGAACGCGAACGCCCCCTCCGTGTGGAGGGGGCGTTCGTCGTCTTCCGGGACGTTCAGTCGGCCGTCGGGGTGACGTCCGGGTCCGGCGTCGCGTCGGTCGACGGCTGCGTCGCCGGCTCGTACGGCACGGCGCTGCCCTTGACGTACTCGCTCCAGCTCATGTTCCAGTCGGTCCAGCCGTTGCCGTTCTGGAGCTTGCGCTCGGTGCCCTTCACCGTGATGGGGTCACCGATGCGGGTGTTGGTGAAGAGCCACGCGCCCATTGCCATCGACACGTTCACGCATCCGTGCGACACGTTCACGCTGCCCTGCTGCCCTTCCGACCAGGGCGCGGCGTGGATGAACTCGCCACCCCAGGTGAGCCGCTGGGCATAGTCGATCTTCGTACGGTAGCCCTCCTCGGGGCCGAGCTCCTCGAAGGTGTCGAAGACCGTCTTGCGCAGCTTCTCGATCACCACCATCGTGCCGCTCGACGACGGGGTGCTCTTCTTGCCGAGGCTGACCGGGAGCGTCTTGATCACCTTGCCGTCGCGGGTGACGGTCATCCGCTTGGTCTTGTTGTCCACGGTCATGATCAGCGACGGGCCGATGTTGATGTCGACGGTGAGATCAGCCCGCCCGTACCAGCCGTCGGCCATCGGCAGGCCGCCGGCCTGCACCCGGTACGAGACCTTGCTGTTGGCCTTCCAGAACTGCTTCGGCCGGTAGCGGATCTCGGTGGGGCTCACCCAGTGCCAGATGCCCTCCTGCGCCGGCACCGAGGTCACCGTCATCCGGCGCTGCACGTCGTCGCGGTAGTCCTCCGGAATCTCCCGGCTGAACTTGACGATCAGCGGCATGCCGACGCCGACGGTCTGGCCGTCGCCGAGGAAGCTGCTCACCCGGATCTGCTTGCTGGGCTGGGCCATGGTGGTGAAGTTGCTGGTCGCGGTGGCGGGCCGGCCGTCGTCACCGGTCGCGGTCACGGTCGCCGTGTAGGTCTCGCCGTACTTGAGCGCGCCGCCCGGCAGCCAGCTCTTGCCATCTTCGGCGAGCTTGCCCTTGACCGCCTTGCCGGCGGAGTCCTTGAGCTCGAACTTCGTCTCCAGGGCCTCCGTGGTGCTGAAGGCGATGGCGGTGGACGCGGGCACGTCCTTGGCGTCGGCCTTCGGCTCGCTGATGGTGGCTGCCGCCTTCGGGGCGGGGGTCTCCGCGCCGCCCTGCCACGACGACGGTTTGCCGCCGTCGCCGCTGGTGCAGGCGGAGGTGAGCGCCAGCGCGGCGGTGATCAGCCCCGCGGCGAGAGCTCGGCGTCGACCGACGTGCCGGCCGCCGGGCCGGCGGTCCAGCTGCTCCTGGTCAGCTCGCATGATTTCCTCACAGTCGTGATCCCTCGCACCAGCCATCGTCTCTTACAGACGCGCGAGAACTGGTACCCGTTGCCTGGGGTGAAACGAAACACCCCGAGAACTTTTGCCCGGGTTGTTGCTAGAATTCGCTGTTCGCGAAGGGGACTCGATATCCGACGGGTCCGATCCCGTCCATCGATTCGACAGCGTACGCGACCCCGCGCCGGCTCGACGGTGCGAGCCGGCGCCGCGGATGGCGTCAGACGGCCGGGCCGGCCCCACCCTCAGGGACCGGTAGGGCGCTGCCCTTGACGAACTGTGACCAGCTCAAACTCCAGGCGGTCCAGCCGTTGCCGGCGGCCAGCTTGCGCTCGGTGCCCTTGATCGTGATCGGGTCGCCGACCCTCGACTGCTCGAAGAGCCAACGGGCGTTGGCCGTGGAGACGTTCACACACCCGTGCGACACGTTCTGCCGCCCCTGCACGTGCTCCGACCAGGGCGCGGCGTGGATGTACTCGCCGCCCCAGGTGATCCGCTGGGCGAACTCGATGTCGGTGACGTAGCGGTTGGCGGGATCGGGATCGTCCCGGGTGTCGAAGACCGTCTTCTCCTTCTTCTCCATCACGACCATCGTGCCGCTGGAGGAGGGGGTGCTCTTCTTGCCCAGGCTCACCGGCATGGTCCGGACCAGCTTGCCGCCCTCGTACACCGTCATCTGCTTCGTGGCGTTGTCCACCTTCATCACGAAGGACCGGCCGATCTTGCCGGTGGCCTTCCGGTCGACGTCGCCGTAGCGGCCGTTGCTCAGCGGGATGCCGGCCAACGCGATCCGGACGTTGAGCGTCGTGCCCGGCTTCCAGTACTCCGGTGCCCGGTAGTAGGCCTGGGTGCCGTTCTCCACCCAGTGCCAGGCGCCCGGCTGCGGCGGATCGGTGCGGACGAACATGCGCTTCTGTACGGCCGCCCGGTCCTTCTTCGGGATGCCCGGATGGAACTCGGTCACCACCGGCATCGCCACGCCGTACGTCTTGTCGTCGAAGAGGTAGAGCCCTGAGCCGATGGTCGACTTCGGCTTCTTCATGGTGGTGAAGGTGCTGCTGCCCTGACGAGCGGTTCCGTCGGCGGCGGTGGCGCTGACGGTCGCGGTGTACGTGGTGCCGTACTTCAGGGGAGCGTTCGGCACCCACGACGAGCCGTCGGTGCGCATCTTGCCCTGGACCCCATCGCCGGCCGCGTTGGTCAGCGTGACCTTGGTGACCTTGGCGCCGTCCGGCAGGTCGGCGCTGATCTCGGTGCTGACCGGCTTGTTCTTCGTCCCGTTCCCCGGGCTGAGCGGCAACGGCGGCCCGGCCGGGGCGGAGGGTGTCGACGTGTCGCCGGTCGCCGCACCCGGGCTGCCGCCCGATGCCGATCCGCCGACGAACGACGGTTTCTGCTGCTCGTCGCCGCAACCCGTCAGCGCCAGCGATGCCGCCAAAGCCAGGGCGCCCACCAACGCCCCGGCCCGCGTGAACGTGACCATCCCCACCTCTGTTCTCGCGTACCTGGCGGACATGGTGCCGTATCCGGCGCTGTCGCCAGGACCCGCGCGCGGGGAATCCAGGATGTTTGATGCTTTTGCCCGTTAAGCTCGCCCGAAGGGTGGAGCCGGGTATCGGATTGGAACCCCGCTCAGAGCCCGTGCTAATGTTCTCCCCGTTGCCACCGAGCGCCGCTAGCTCAACTGGCAGAGCAGCGGACTCTTAATCCGCGGGTTCGGGGTTCGAGTCCCTGGCGGCGCACAGCTGGTGAAGGCTCTGGCCTGATGTTCTACATCGGGTCGGAGCCTTTTCGCATTCCGGCGCGGAGTATCGGGCGCTCGACGGGCCGAGCAGAATGACGCCATGCGAGCCGCGTACATCGAGCGTCCCGGGCCCGCCGCGGACATCCTGATCGGCGACCTGCCGACACCACGCCCCGGCCCGACCGACGTCCTGGTGGACGTGCTCGCCACGACCGTGAACCCCGTCGACACCTTCGTACGCTCCGGGGCCTATCGCACGGCGCTGCCGCTGCCCTTCGTGGTCGGCCGCGACCTCGTGGGCCGGGTGGCCGAGGCCGGGCCGGGCGTGACCGGCTTCCGCGCCGGGGAACTGGTCTGGTGCAACAGCCTGGGGCACGACGGCCGGCAGGGCAGCGCCGCCGAGCGGGCCGTGGTGCCGGTCGACCGGCTGTACCGGCTGCCCGCCGGGGTCGACCCGGCCACCGCGGTGACCGTGCTCCACCCCGCCGCCACGGCGTACCTCGCGCTCTTCGTCCACGGCCGGCTCCGGCCCGGGGAGACGGTCGTCGTGGCGGGCGGCGCCGGAAACGTCGGCACCTCCCTGGTCGCGCTCGCCGCCACGGCCGGGGCGCGCGTCGTGGCGACCGCGTCGGCGGCCGACGCCGACCGCTGTCGACGCAACGGCGCCGCCGAGGTGCTCGACTACCGGACCTCTGACCTCGTCGACCGGTTGAGATCGACCTGCCCCGACGGCGTCGATGTGTACCTCGACACGGCCGGCCGTAACGAGCTGGAACCGGTGATCGACCTGCTCGCCCCGCGCGGCCGGGTGGTGCTGCTCGCCGGGGGCGCCGCCCGGCCCGTGCTGCCCGTCGGCGCGCTCTACCAGAACGATCGCGCCGTGATCGGCTTCGTCATCTCCCGCGCCACCGTCGACGAGCTGGCCGAGGCCGCCAGGACAGTGAACCGGATGCTCGCCGCCGGGCGGCTGGCCCCGCGCGAGACGCTGCCGCTGCCGTTGTCGGCGATGGGGGAGGCGCACCGGATGCTCGAACAGGGGGAGCTGCGCGGCCGGCGCGTGGTGATCCACCCGTAGGCCATCCCTCCCGCACGGGGTGTCCCGGCGGCCTGTTAATGTCTCTCCCCGTTGTCAGCGAGCGCCGCTAGCTCAACTGGCAGAGCAGCGGACTCTTAATCCGCGGGTTCGGGGTTCGAGTCCCTGGCGGCGCACCAACGAGATAGGCCCTGGCCTGGTGGTTCACACCGGGTCAGGGCCTTTTTGGTACGGGACGATGGCGATCGGCAGTTGCCTGCCGATCAACTCGGCGACCGAGGTCACGGCGTTGTCGACTGGCTGAGGGCGATCTTGTTGACCGGTGAGGGCCGACCCGGCTGGGACAACTGGAACAAGAAGACGTAGCCCGCCGGCTGGCGACACGATCGACGCGCGGGGTGGCGTGCCTGCCCTGGGTCCGGACCGGTTGGAGAGACATGCGTACGACCACCGTGGGCGACGTGACGATCCTCCTGCCCGACCTTGACCCGGAAGGCCTTCACCAGATCACCGACCTACCCGACGACGATCTCCACGACGGCCTCATGCAGGACGCCTCCTGGCGAGGTCAGCAGATCGCGGACCGGAACTTCCGAGGCTGCCGGATCACGGAAGCGGATCTTGGTGAGATCAACTGGGAGGGCGGCGCCCTCTACGGGTGCGAGATCGTCCGGACGGACCTGTCCGGAGCGGCCCTCACGGGCGTCAACATCGAGCGGTGCTCAGTCACCGGCTCTCGCCTCACCGGAAGCAGACTCATCGACGTCCGCCTGAAGGACGTCCTGTTCGGCAACTGCCGGTTCGACTACGCCACTCTGAACCGTGTCAGCGCCGCCGGTTCGGTGGCCTTCACCGACTGCACCCTCGTCCACGGCACCTGGTCATCCTGTCGGCTCTCCGGCGTCGCACTGCGGTCGTGCGACCTGAGCGACTTGGAATTGGAATCCTGCCGCCTCGACGGCGCCGACCTGCGGGGCAACCGGCTGCACGCCTTCGCGGCACCGCTGGACAACTTGCCGGGCGTGGCCCTTACCGAGAACGAGCTTCCCGAGCTGGACCGGATGGCCGTCGACGCTCTGAACATCGACGTCCGCGCAGATGCGTCGCGCGGCCACGGCCGCTGACGCGGCCACGGCCGATCGCGGCAATCGCCGTGGCGACCCGTCGAGTTGGCCGGGCTCCAATCCGGTTCGACCACCTGTCGATGGAGTCGACTCCGATTTCCCGATGGGCGACGATTGGCGACGAGGAGGCGCCGTGTCCGTTGAGCCCGTCCGCACCGGCAGTTCGGACACGATCCTCGTCTGCATCCGGGGCAATTCCGGATCGGGCAAGAGCAGCATCGCCCGGGAGCTACGGCACCGGCACGGCCGGGGCTGTGCCCTGGTAGAGCAGGACTACCTGCGGCGCATCCTGCTGCGGGAGCGCGACAAGCCCGGCGGCGCGGCACCCACCCTGATCGCGCAGACCGTCCGGTTCGCGCTCGACCACGGCTACCACGTGGTGTTGGAAGGCATCATGCACGCGAGTCGTTACCGGAGCATGCTGACCGCTCTGCGTGCAGGCCACCGAGGACGAACGCTCTTCTGCTACCTGGACGTGTCGTTGCCCGAGACCCTGCGGCGGCACCTCACCCGCCCACAGGTCGACGAGTTCACCGCCGAGCAGATGAGCGGCTGGTATGCCGCCGGCGATGTTCTGGGCTGGCCGGACGAACTGGTCCTCCCGGAGACGGTCTCCTTCGAGGAGGCAGTCGAGGTCATCGCCGTGGCGGCCGGACTACCTCAGACCGGACGAGACGACGACCTCCTTCCGTTCGATCGATGAATAGGGCCGAAGGGACGGGAAACGAGGTCGCTCACCGGGTAGACACGGGGTGTGATCCGACTACCTCGCGATCAGAAGCGGCTCGGCGAGCTGGCGGCGGCAGAGTTGACGTACGCCGAGCCTGGTGCCACTCGCCACCGGCTGCCGCCGGGTTACCGGCCGGCGAGCCGGGACGCCCGCCTGGGGGTCGGCCGTACCGTCTTCGACCGGGCGGTCGACGGGCTGCTCTCCTGGGAGATGCATCGCGGCGCCGGCCTGGCCGTGACGGCCTCGGGGCCGAGCGCCGTCGACGGTGCCGTGGTGCTGCTGCGCTGGGGGATCCGCCCGCTCGGTTTCCTAGCGCCCTGCCGGGTGGTTTACCAGGTCGACGAGCCGGACCGGCGGGGCTTCGCCTACGGGACGCTGCCCGGTCACCCGGTGCGAGGCGAGGAGTTGTTCGTCGTCCGGATCGGGCCCGACGGGGAGGCCCGCCTCGCCATCACAGCCTTCTCGCGTCCCGCGTCGCTGGCGGCCCGCCTTGGTGGCCCGGCGGGCCGGAAGGTGCAGGCCATCGTCACCGACCGCTACGTACGAGCGTTGCAGCGCATCGCCGCGGGTGGGGCGCGATGACGACGAAGAGGCGCGCGTGAACGGGCCGACACCGCGGGTCGTACGGGCGGAGGAACTCGCCGCCTTCACCGCCGCCCAGTTGCTGGATATGACGAGGGCCGTCATGGCGATCCTGGCCCTGCCGCAGCCAGCGGCCGACCGTGTCGACGCGCTCGTCGTACCCACCGGTCAGGGGGAGGAGTGGCGCCTCACCCACGCCATCCGGCGCTGGCAGGCCAACCGGAACATCCGGCACCTGCTGGTCGCGAACGGTAACCCGGCGGAGGAGACGTACCAGGAGATCGACCTGCCCTACCTGCGTGGCCTCGGCCTTCGTCGACTCGACGGGGTTCGGCTCCAGGCCGAGCCGGCGCCCAACACGGGCCTGCAGGCCGCCTGGATCGCCGCCCACGTAGAAGAGCTCGATATCGCGAGTCTCGCGCTCGCTGTCTCCGCTTACCACCTGCCCCGGGTCTACCTGACGGTCCTCAAGGCGCTCAGCCGCGGTGGAATCCGCATTCCCCTCGTCCCGGACCCGGTGCCGGTCGCACCCGACGCTGCCGCCCCGGAAACCCGAGCGACCGCCTACGACCTGCTGCCGGGCGAAGTGGAGCGAATTCTGAGGTATGCGGAGAAGGGGTGGGTTGCCACGTTCGAGGAGCTGCTGGTGTACCTGCGCTGGCTGTGGGGCGAACACGGCACGCTCCTGACCGGAACTTCGGCCTAGCGTTCCGGTTCGCTCGCCGACCTGCTTCGCAGCTGACGCCGCACCACGACGACGGCCGAGATCAGCAGGGTCGCCGACAGCGCGCCGACCGCCTGGGCCACCCGGTCGATGCGCTCAGTGGTGCAGATCCGGTGTGCCATCTCCCAGTAGTACCGCTTGTCCTCGGAGTTCGGGGCGTTCGCCCACGGGCTGAGGTCCATGCTCAGGGCGTTGCCGCAACTCGCGTACTTCTCGTGGTCGCCGGGCCCGATGCGGATGGGCGAGATCAGCAGGAACGCGACCACGATGGTGCCGAGCAGTACGAGGAGCGGGCTCAGCCAGGTGGCGCTGTGTCTCGGCCCGGCCGCGACGGATCTGATCGCCATCGGGCGATGGTAGACAACCGGAGAGTGCTCGTCGATCGACTCGTGTTCCTGGAAGTCGGGGCATCACACGGTGTGGGACGGCCCGACTTCAGGAAACCGAGTCGATCAAGCAGGGTGGCCGCGGCCTAGGTGAAGTGGCGTACCTCGGCGGCCCGCCCGGAGTACCCGGGCCAGCCCTGGGCGGTCAGCGCCTCGGCACCGCCGGAGGCGAACGACAACCAGGCCGAGCGGATCGGCGCGCCGCGATCGGACAACTCGCTCCAGGTCAGGCCGGCGAGCATCGGCGCGTCCGCCCAGGCGAGTTCGTCGCCGAAGAGCAGGGGCAGGTCGCTGGTGTGGCAGGCGCGGTACGGCGAGGTCGACGCCGGATCGTCGATGCGGTACACGAAGACCCGCGCGCCGGCTCGGGCGAGCAGCCGGCCGAAGCGGAGGGTGGGCCGGGCGAAGACCGTCCGCGTCACCGCGTCGATGAGCCCATCCTCGACGGCGCGCCCGACCAGCGGCACCCGCCGGGAGATCGGACCGGCGGCCAGGTAGTAGGCGATCTCGCGGCGGGTGGTGCCGAGCACCACCTCCAGGCCCTCGGCGCCCGCCTGGGCGGCGGCTCGCCAGCCCGGGACGTCCGGCAGCGGATCCACGCCGGCGACCGGCCCGTAGACCGGGGCCATGCCGAATCCGGCGCGGCCCGACATGTCCCGCTCACTCGACTGCTGCGCGGCGAGCACCTCGGCCGTGGACGCCTCCCACGGATCCCGTCCCAGCCGGGTGAGGAAACGTTCGGCCACCCGTGCGGCCAGCGCGGGGTTGCCCAGTCCCAGGCCCAGCGGCGGGCTCTGCAGCACGGCCCGGCGCAGTAGCGGGCGCGCCTGCGCCACACCCAGCAGGCAGGCCACCGAGTGGGCGCCCGACGACTGTCCCACCACCGTCACGTTCTCCGGGTCGCCGCCCAGGTCGGCCGCGTTGTCGCGTACCCAGCGCAGCGCCTCGATCTGGTCGAGCAGGCCGAGGTTGCCGGGGGAGACGCCGGGCGCGCGCAGGTAGCCGAGCGCACCGAGCCGGTAGTTGACGCTCACCACGACCACGTCGCCCTCCCGGACGAGCCGGTCGGTGCGGTAGCGATCCCAGGATCCGGCGCCGGAGCGGTACGACCCGCCGTGCAGCCAGACCAGCACCGGCCGCCGCGCCGAATCGGCAGCCGGCGTCACGATCGTCAGGTTCAGGCAGTCCTCCGACTGCGCGCTCACCTCGGACCTGCCGGCGGGCTTCACGGACCGGTCCGCCGGCTGCGGGCTGGCGCCGCCGTGTTCCCGCGCGTCGCGTACCCCGGACCAGGGTTTCTCCGGCAAGGGTGGGGCGAAGCGCTCCGCGGTCGCGTACCGGACGCCGCGCAGGATCGTCAGCCCGTTCTCGCGTACGCCACGCAGGGTGCCGCCGCGCACGGTGACCAGCACGTCCTGCGGGATCGGCGACGACTCGGCGGGTACGACGTCGACGCCGGCGCCGTCCCGCGTGACCGGCTCGGGCGTCACTGCGACCCGCCCCTCTCGCCGACGATGCCACTGCCGGGGCGGGCCGGACGGCGACGACCCACCGGGAAGACGGCGCAACGGTAGCCCCACGGTCGGGCAGGCGACGATGGCGTACGTCTCCACGAGACGTACGCCATCAGCGGTGTGGGTCAGGCGGGTGCCTTCTTCGCGCTTCGGCGCAGCCCGAAGAGCGCGATGGCGGCGAGCAGGATGATGGCGACGCTGTACTCGTCGGCGGTCATCGGCAGGCCGCCGCCGTAGACCACGAGGAAGCCCGCGATGACCGCGGGCAGGCCGAAGCCCACGTAGCAGACGACGTAGAGCAGGGAGAGGACGCTGGCGCGTTCGTGCGCCTCGACCAGGGGCAGGACGGTCTTGAGGCTGCCCTGGAAGCCGCCGCCGAAGCCGACGCCGCCCAGCGCGACGCCGACGAAGAAGCCGGCGACGAGGTCCATCATGACCGACACCAGCGTGACGATCATGCCCAGGATGAGGGCGCTGATGCCGGTGAGCATGATGGTGCGGGCGGGGGCGTTGCGCAGCAGGAACACGGTGATCGACGAGAGGCTGGCGAAGACGAAGAGGGCCACCCCACCGACCACGATCGAGGTGGGCCCGAGGGTGCGGACGAGGGCGGGGCCGAGCGCGCCGTAGAAACCGGCGAGCGCCCAGGCGGCGAAGAGCACCGGGACGACGGCGAGCACCGGCCCGCGTACGGCGTGCGGCAGCGTGATCTCCGGCCGGATGCTCCGCAGCGCCCCCCTCATCGGCGTGACGGTCTCCGACATCAGCACGATCCCGACGCCCTGGATCAGCAGGATCACCAGCAGGACGATGTACACGAGCCGGGTCGGCGCGGGCAGGAACTGGATGAACAGCGCCGACAGCAGCGCCCCGGTGCCGGTTCCGATGCCAGGCGCGAACGAGTTGGCGAGCGTGCCACGGGAGCGGTTGATGTCGAGCATGGCGGCGCCGATGGCGCCCGTGGCGGCGCCGGCCGCGAGCCCCTGCACCACTCGGGCGGCGAGCAGCGTGGGTACGCCGTTCGCGAAGACGAAGATGAGCAACGAGATCATCTGCACGGTGATCGCGGAGAGCAGGATCGGCCGGCGACCGACGTAGTCGGAGAGCTTGCCGAAGGTGAGCAGGGTGCCGAGCACCGCCACGGCGTAGACGGCGAACACCACGGTGGTGGTGATCGGTGAGAAGTGCCAGTGCTCCTGGTAGATCCCGTAGAGCGGGGTCGGGGCCGCCGAGGCGGCCAGGAAGGAGACCAGGATCGAGGCGAGCAGCACCAGGGAGGCGTTCGGTGAGAGGCGCGCCCGCCCGGCGTTGCTCATGCTGCCTGCTCCTCCGGTGCCCACGGGCTGCCCGCCCGACCGACCTGCACCCCAGGTCAGGCCCGGCGGATACCCGCTGCGCCCCGCCGCACTCCGGGCGGCCCGGCCGGGGCGTGCCGACGGTCAGAAGAGGGTCGGCGGCTCGACCGGGAGCGTAAGCGGGAGCGGGACCGGCAGGGGCGCGAGCTCGGGTATCCGAGCCCGTACCTCGTCGTGGAAACGCCGGGCGAGCAGCGGTGCGTCGGCGTTGTCCGGGGTGTGCACGAAGATCGTGGGGAAGCGGCCCTCCCGCAGCCACCCGGCGACGACCTCGACCCAGTACTGCCAGCCCTCGACCGTCCGTTCGGTGTCGTCGCGCCCGAGGTAGCGCACGATCGGCCTGTCGGTCAGCGCGGCGGATCGCAGCGCCACCCGGGGCTTCTTCACCCAGGCGTCCCGTTCCGCGTCGCTGGTGGGCGGGCTCGAGAAGAAGGCGGTGGTGTCGAACGGGACCCACTCGGCGGTCACGGTGGCGAGCGTCTGCTCGAGGAGGCGTGCCGCTCGCGGGTCGTCGAAGAACGCGGGGTGGCGGACCTCCACGGCGTACCGGTGGGCGGTGGGGAGGCGGCGCAGGAAACGGGCGAGCACGGGCACGTCGGTGGGGCCGAACGAGCCCGGCAACTGGATCCAGAGGGCGTGGGCCCGTGGGCCGAGCGGCTCGATCGCGTCGAGGAACCCGTGCAGCGCGTCGTCGGCGTCGCGGAGTCGACGTTCGTGCGTGATGAGCTTCGGCAGCTTGACCACGAACCGGAAGTCCGGGCCGGTCTGCTCGGCCCACGACGCCACGGTCTCCCGGGCCGGGGTCGCGTAGAAGGTGGTGTTCCCTTCGACGGCGTCGCACCAGCCGGCGTAGTGCCGTAGCCGCTCGTCGGCGGGGAGCGGGTGCGCCAGGAATCGGCCCTGCCAGGCCCGGTGCGACCACATCGCGCAGCCCACGTGGAGACGCACCACTTCCCACCCTCCGACGGACCGACCGCGACCGGCCGCCCGATCCGGGGAGGCGTCGGCGGTCGCCGGAAACGGTATCCCGGCGCCGGTGCCGGCGTGGGGGTCGGTCGCCGGTGGCCGTTTGCCGTCGAGGGCTGTGGGTAGCCACGCATCTCCGGATCGGGAAGGACGGGTCATGGCCGAGCTGAGCTTCTTCGACAAGGTGGCGGACCGGGCCGGCGTCCCGGAGGTGACCGCCCGAGCCCTCACCGAGGCCACCCTACTTACGCTCGCCGAGCGGATCAGCGGCGGCGAGGCGGGGGTTCTGGCCGGTCATGTGGCGCACGAGCTTCGCCCGCTGCTGGCCCGGACGGCGCCGGAGGAGCCCGAGGTGTTCGGGTACGACGAGTTCCTGCGCCGGGTCACCGAGCGCGCCCAGGTGAGCCCTCTCATCGCCGAGCGGGGCGCGGGGGCCGTTCTGCAGACCCTGCACCGCGTCGTGGGCCACCGGGAGTTCCTTGAGGCGCTGGCGCAGTTGCCGACGGAGATCCAGGCGCTGGCCGAGCCGGTGCCGCACACGCCCTGACCGTTCCGTTCGCCGTCGGGCCGAAGCGTCAACTCTGGGTTGACGATCCGGGGGCGTCAACCTAGAGTTGACGCATGACTGATGCTTCCCCGACCAACAACCCGGTACGCCTGGACGACCTGATCCAGGCGATCAAGAAGGCCCGCAGCGAGCCGCTGGAGCAGCTCAGCGACGCCGTCCTCGTGGGAGACCACCTCGGTGAGGTGGCCGATCACCTCATCGGACACTTCGTGGACCAGGCCCGCCGCGCGGGTGCCTCCTGGACGGACATCGGCCGCAGCATGGGCGTCAGCAAGCAGGCGGCACAGAAGCGGTTCGTCGCCAAGGACGCGCCGCTCGACCCGCAGCAGGGCTTCCACCGCTACACCCCGCGGGCCCGCAACGTGGTGGTGATGTCGCAGAACGAGACGCGCGCCAGCGGGCACGCCGAGATCCGGCCGGAGCACATCGTGCTGGGGCTGCTCGGCGAGCCGGAGGCGCTCGCCGCGAAGGCGATCGTCGCCCAGGGCGTCACCCTGGAGCAGGTACGCGAGGCGGCCGTCGCCGCGCTGCCGACGCCCCCGGCCGAGGAGCCGCCCGCCCTCATCCCCTTCGACGCGCAGGCCAAGAAGGCGCTGGAGCTGACCTTCCGCGAGGCGCTGCGGCTCGGGCACAACTACGTCGGCACCGAGCACATCCTGCTCGCGCTGTTGGAGATGGAGAACGGCAGCGGCGTGCTGGCCGGCCTCGGCGTCGACAAGGCCGCCGCCGAGGCCGACATCGTCGCCGCGCTCGAGGAGATCGTGCGGAACCGGGCCTGACCCGGCCGGGTCAGGAAGCGGTGGGGAAGCCGTACCGGGCCGCGTGCTCGGGGTCGGCCGGGTCGATCTGGCGGATGCCGGCGTCGGCGAGGCGCTTGTTGACCTCGTCGAGCTGCTCCCGCACCAACCGGGCCTCCTCCTCGGTCACTCGACCCCGGTGCGGCTTCCCGGCGTGCTCGACGGTGCCGTAGTCGATCCGCTCCGCGGCCTTGCGCGCCTTCGGCGGACGCACCCGCTCGGCGGTCTTGAGCAGCTGCGCCATCGGCGTGTCGGTGGCCAGCGAGTCGAACTCGCTGGCCGTGAGCACCACCCGGCGCGGCTCACCGTCGGGCTGGTCGTAGACCTCGACCACCGCCACGTCCAGCGCGGCGTCGTCGATGCTCTCCACCTCCAGTGGGGTGGCCTCCAGCTGCACGGGCCCGGCGACCAGGTCGGGGTGCTCCAACACCACGATGCGGACCACCTCGTCCTCCGCCTGCAGAACTGTGCCGCTGAAGTCGGAGACGCGGATCGTCTTCTTGCCCATGCGCGGAGCTACTCCTGTCGTCGGCCGGATTCGGGACCAGAAGACGTTACCCGACAGGTGTGCGAAAACCTGGAGTGGACGGGCCCGTGTGTCGCCGCTCGCGCCGTCAGCGGCCGCCGCGCCCGTGCCGCGCGGACGCCCCGGCGGGCAGCTTGTTCAGCTCGGCCCAGCCCAGGGCCCGATCCGGGTCAGCGCAGGCCCGGACACCGCGGTACGGCGGCTGCGCCGGGAAGCGGGCGGCGATCCGGTTGCGCCAGCGGCGCTCGATCTCCTGCTGGTGCCGGTCGTTCGGCTGATTCGGCATGACGTTCACCGTCCCAGAGAAAGGTGTACATGTATGGAAATGGATGTGACGTGGGGATACGGCACCTGGTTCCCTTGCGCGGTAAGCAATTCGGAGCCGAGTCCCGCTACCCACGCCATCGGCTGAGCTGACCGCGCCGATCGACCGGACGTCGCCGCCGGCACCGCGTCCGCCCGTGGGTCGCCGGCCCGGTGCGGCTCGGGAGAGGCCGGTCCGCCCAACCCCGGGCGTCCGCTCGGCGTACGGTGATCGGCGACGAGACCCGTTGGCCGGGGTGCCGAGACGGTGAGCCGGACGCCACCGGGGGCGGGACGGTTCACGGAGGTGGTGGCGTGCTCGACCGGCGACTCCACCTGCACCTGGCGACCTGGCTCGGGCAGTGGCCGGCCGGGCCCGGTCTGCACGTGGTCTCGTCGCACCGGCGCGCCCGCCCGGCCTGGGACGGCCGGCTGCGGCCCGCGCTCGCGGTCGGCACCGCGCACGGCGCCGTGCTCTCCGTACCGCCGGACCGGGTCACGGCCGTGCGGGCGCTCACCGACCTTCCGCTGGATCGGCTGATCCCGGCCCTGCCCGCCGCCGTCGGCCTGCCCGACTGGACCACGCACGACGGCCCGTTCCGGTGGAGCCTGGCGCCCGCGCCACTACCCGACGTGGGGGAGTGGATTCCGCCCACCGCGCCCGGGCTGCCGCCCTGGCTGCGACTCTTCGACTCCGACGTGCTGGTGGTACGCGCCCCGGACGGCCACTACCTGGCCGGAGCGGGGGTGAAGCGGCACGACGCGTACGGTCACGAGCTGGCCGTCGGTACCGCGCCGGAGGCCCGGGGTCGGGGGGTGGCCCGGCGGCTCGTCGCCCAGGCCGCCCGTCGGGTGCTCGACGAGGGGGCGGTCCCCACCTACCTGCACGAGCGGGGCAACCAGGCGTCGGCCCGGGTGGCCGAGGCCGCCGGGTTTCCCGACCGTGGCTGGCGCTCGTTCGGGGTGTACCCGCGCTGAACTCCGAGGTCGGTGCGGTGCCGAGCCGGGATCGCCGCACGATGGGCGCCCAGCGTGGCACCGGCGGCGAACCGGGACGGCTTCGGTGGCCGCGTACAGCGCGGACCGTGGATCCCGGGCCGGATCCACGGTCCGCAGCCTCCCCCCAGGTCCCCGTGGGCGCGACCCACACACGTGCGGCCGCGTCTTCCGCTGATCACGCTACGTATCGAACGCCCCCGGAGCAAGACGCCTCGCGCCGGTTCGACGTGTCGAATAGTGGACTTGACCTGGGGAGGAGGTTGGTCGGCCGGCGCGCGACCCTCGTGACGCAGGGTGCGGGCTGAGCCTTTCAGCCGGCGAGGCCGAGCGCCTCGGCGGCCGCGCGGCCGTTGGCGTGGCTCGCCCCGTACGTGGTGACGAAGGCCCGCACTCCGGCCGGACGCCACTGGGCGGGCCAGCCCATCTCGACCACCGTGACCGGATGCGCCGCGGCCAGCGCGGTGACCAGCTCCGGCCCGCCGGGGAGCTGGTGCAGGCGGCGTCCGACCAGCACGATCGGCCGGTCCCCGGCGAGCCGGCGCAGGGCCGCCGGATCGGCCTCACCGGCGACCACGCGGACCTCCTCGGCGTCGGCCAGATGCGGGCCGAGTCCCCAGGGCACCCGCCCCTCGGCCATGCTCGACGCGGCGTGCAGCTGCACCACCAGCGGTCGCTTCAGGTCGGTGAGCACCCCGTCGATCTTCACGGCCCGGCGCGCCGCCGCGTACCCCAGGTCGGTGCCGCCGCCGGTCGGCTCGCGGCGCGCGGCCCGGGTCCAGGCGGCGAGCGTCGCGGCACGACCGGCCGCCTCCTCGACCCGGCGCCGCTCCAGCCGGCCGTCGCCGATCGCCTCGACGATCGCGCCAGCGACCTCTTCGACGAGGTCGGCGTCGACCTTCGCGCCGATGCAGAGCAGGTCCGCGCCGGCGGCGAGGGCCCGTACGGCTGCCGGGCCGACGCCGCCGGCCGCGACCGAGGCGCCCTTCATCTCCAGCGCGTCGGTGACGACCGCGCCGGTGAAGCCGTACTCGGTGCGGAGCAGGTCGACCAGGACCGCGCGGCTGAAGGTGGCCGGCCCGGGGCCGGTCAACGCCGGCACGCGGATGTGCGCGGTCATGACGGCCTGCGCGCCCGCGGCGATCACGGCGGCGAACGGTGGCAGGTCCCGGCGGCGCAGCACGTCGACCGGCACGTCGACGGTGGGCAGCTCGTGGTGCGAGTCGGCGACCGTCGCCCCGTGCCCCGGGAAGTGCTTGGCGCAGGCCGCCACCCCGACGGCCTGGAGCCCGGCCACGGCGGCGGCGGAGTGCGCCGCCACCCGGAGCGGGTCCGCGCCGAACGAGCGGGTGCCGATCACCGGGTTCTCGTCGGCGGTGTTCACGTCGACCGTGGGCGCGAGGTTGACGGTGATGCCGAGCTCCGCCAGTTCCGCGCCGATCGCCTCGTAGACCCGCCGGGTCAGCGCGACGTCACCGATCGCGCCGAGCGCCGCGTTTCCCGGATACGGGCTGCCGGTGGCGTGCGCCAGGCGGGTGACGTCGCCGCCCTCCTCGTCGATCGCGATCAGCACGTCCGCCCGCCCCACGCGCAGCGCCGCAGTGGTCGCCGCGAGCTGCGCCGGGTCGTGCACGTTGGTGCCGAAGAGGGTGTGCCCGGCGAGCCCCTCGGCCAGCAGGTCGACCGCCCAGTCGGGCGGGACCGGTCCCGGGTACGCGGCCAGCAGCGTGCCGAGCGCGAGCCGGCGTAGTCCTGGATCCAGCCCCACAGGTTTCCCCCTTCGGTGCCGCACGGCACGCAAGTCGTACCCGGAGCTTCCGGCCGTCCCGCCCGCGCAGCCCTGCCGGGTCGACCGAGTACTCCGGGTCGGGGTGGCCGATACGCTACGGCTACCCATTTCCAAGTCGGTTTACAGTTAGCAAACTTTACTAAACCTTGAGGACGCGGCATGAGTGCGACCCGGCTGCCCGGCACCCCCCGCCTGTTGCGGGCGCTCAACGACCGTGCGGCGCTGGAACTGCTGCTCGAGCGGGGCCCGTTGACCCGCGCCCGGCTCGGTGAACTCACCGGGCTGTCGAAGGTGACCGCCTCGCAGCTGGTCGAGCGGCTGGAGGAGCGCGGGTTGGTTGCCCGGGTCGGCGAGCAGGCCGGCGGCCGGGGACCGAACGCCCAGCTCTACGCCGTACGGCCGGGCAGCGCACACGTGATCGGCGTGGACGTCGGCCCGGACCGGGTGGTGGCCGCCTGCGCCGACATCACCGGAGCGGTCATCGGCCGGGTCGAGCAGTCCACCCGGGACACCGACGACCCGGTGGGAGTGGTGCACAACGCCGTCGTCCAGGCGGCCGGCAGCGCCCAGGCGCAGCTGTCGAGCGTCCGCCGGGTGGTGCTCGGCACGCCGGGTCTGGTCGACCCGGGCACCGGGGACATCACCTTCGCCTTCAACCTGCCGCGCTGGCACCGCGGGCTGCTCGCCGCCCTCCGCGAGGACCTGCACACCCCGGTCGTCTTCGAGAACGACGTGAACCTCGCCGCGGTCGCCGAGGCCCAGTCCGGCGCCGCCCAGGGCCTGTCGGACTTCGTGCTGGTCTGGATCGGCGCGGGCGTCGGTCAGGCGATCATGCTCGGCGGGCGGCTGCACCACGGCAGCAGCGGCGCGGCCGGCGAGATCGGCTACCTCCCGGTGCCCGGCGTTCCCATTCCGCGCGACGTCTCCCGGCGGGCCAAGCCCGCGTTCCAGCGGCTGGTCGACGCGGCGGCGGTCTGCGCCGTGGCACGCGAGAACGGCTTCACGGCCGACAACGCCACCGACGCGGTACGCGCCGCGATCGAGGCCGGCGCCGACGGCGGCCCGGTGCTCGACGAACTGGCCCGCCGGCTCGCGCTCGGCGTGGCCAGCACCTGCGTGGTGCTCGACCCCCCGCTCGTGGTCCTCGCCGGTGAGGTCGGCCAGGCCGGCGGGTCGGCCCTCGCCGACCGGGTGCAGCAGGAGGTCGCGGACATCTCGCTGGTGCGCCCCCGGGTGGTGCCGACCGGGTTGACCGAGGAGCCGATCCTGCGGGGCGCGCTGCGCACCGCGCTGGACGCCGTCCGCGACGAGGTCTTCGGCTCCACGGTGGGCTGACCTCCGGCGTGACCCCGCCCGTCCGGGTGGGGCCACACCGACGCCGATCATGTGAAGGAATTCTTCACGATCCGTTCAGCGCCTGCAAGGCGTCGCCTCATGCCGCCGCCTCCCGCCGCCGCAGCTCAGATCAGGTCCCGGCGGCGGAACACCAGGAACGCAGCCGTGGCCAGCACCGCGGTCAGGCCGAGCAGAACAGCCAGCGCGGGCTGCCAGGTCAGCGCGTAGACCCGATCGCAGAAGCCGGTGGCGGTGGCGCAGGCGGTCGCGTCCCAGAACTCGACCCGGCCGGTGAGCCAGGCACCCACATGGCTGGAGAGCATGAACCGGTCCGGATGGGCGGTGTCCACGATCTCCATCACCAGGCGAGCGCCGAGTTCCCAGACCACCAGGTACGCAGCCGCCGTGCCCAGCGCGGCCGAGGTGTGCCGGCCCAGCGTGGCGAGCGCGAACCCGAGCACGGTGGTGAGCAGCACCAGCACCAGCCCCCGCCCGTGCACCGCGCCGAGGTCACGCCAGAACACCCCGTCGAGATGGCCGGGGAACCCGGCCGCCTGCCCGATCACCCAGAACGTGGCGAGGTACGCCACCGAGGCCAGCAGCGACAACCCGAGCACGCCGCCGAGCAGCGTGCCCAGCTTCGCGCCGAGCACGGTCATCCGCTTCGGCCGCCAGAGCAGCAGGTTCACCACGCCGCCCGAGTTCAGGTCGGCGCCGATGTACGACGCGCCGACCAGGAACCCGAAGAGCACCAGGAAGGCGATGAGGAAGTAGAGCAGCGACTCGGCCTGCTGCGAGAAGACGAACACCCCGGAGAGGAAGTCGGTCGCCACCGGCAGCCGCTCCTGGCGTACCGGGTCGACCTCACTGCAGTCGGCCGGAAAGTACTCCTCCTCCGCGCCGGGCGGAAGATTCCCGTTCACCCGGTCCACGCAGCGCTGGTAGACGTCGTCCATCTGCCGCCGGGACTCGGCCGCCTGGTTCCGGGCCTCGATCAGCTCGGCGGCGGTGGGTTGGTGCGAGCCGGCGAGGGTCGTCGACGCGGTGACCCCGAAGGCCAGCACCAGCAGGACGAGCATGAGTTGGACGAAGCGGCGGGCCCCCAGCCGCTCCAACTCGGCACGGACCAGCTTCACGCGTCGCCCCCTCTGCCTTCGCCGACCCCGGTGTCCAGCTCGATCACCCTGTCCCGGGCACCCGAGTCGACCTGACGAGGCACCTCCGGGTGCGCGCCCTCGCCGGTCAGCTCCAGGAAGACGCTCTCCAGGTCGGGCCGGAGCGGCGTCAGCTCGCGTACCCACAGCCCCTGCTCACCGAGGAGCCGGCTGATCGTCGTCGGGTCGTCCACCTGACCGACCACGAGATGGTCGGGGTGCGCGACCGCCGGCAACCCGCCGGCGTGCAGCAGCTCCGCGGCGCGCTCCGGCTCGGCCACCCGAACCAGGAACTCGTGCTGGTCGAAGCCGGCGAGCACCTCCTCCACCCGGCCCGCCGCCACCCGCCGCCCCCGCGAGATGATCGTGACGTGATCGCAGATCAGCTGGATCTCGGCGAGGATGTGGCTGGAGATCAGCACGGTCACCCCGGCGTCGGCCAGCGACCGCATCAGATCCCGCATCTCCCGGATGCCGGCCGGGTCGAGCCCGTTGGCCGGCTCGTCGAGGATGAGCAGCTCCGGGTTCTTCAGCAGCGCCGAGGCGACCGCCAGCCGCTGCTTCATACCGAGCGAGTAGCCCTTCACCCGCTCGTCACCCCGGTCGTGCAGGCCCACCTGCTCCAGCACCTCGTCCACGCGGCTCACCGGCACTCCGCCGGCGAGGGCGAGCAGCCGTAGCGTCCGGTATCCGGTGAAGTTGCCGAAGAACTGCGGGCTCTCCACGATCGCCCCGACCCGCCCGGCCACCTGCGACAGGTGCGTGGGCGACGGCGCGCCGAGCACGTTCATCCACCCGCCGTCGGCCCGTACCAGCCCGAGGAGGGCACGCAGGGTGGTGGTCTTGCCCGACCCGTTCGGGCCGAGGAAGCCGTGCACCTCACCCGCGCCGACCGTCAGGTCGAAGCCGTCCACCGCCACCCGGCGGCCGTTGCGCACACTGTTGAAGGTCTTACGCAGACCCTCGATCTCGATGACCGCGCTCACCCGCGCGATTCCCTGCTTCGAGCCGGCATCGACCGTCCTTCGGCATCGGTGACCAACGACACGGCGTCCCACCCTAGAGCCGGCCGGCCGCCCGTGGGGGGCGCCACGGCTGTGCGTGGTTGGATGGACGGGTGACTGGTGACCTGATCCCCGGCGCCACCGGCGCCAACCCCGCCACCGCTCCCGTGGACCCGGATCTGGTGGTCAGCCTCGACGGCGTCGGCGTACGCCGCTCCGGCACCGCCCTGGTACAGGATCTGACCTGGCGGGTCGAGCTGGACGAGCGCTGGGTTGTGCTCGGCCCGAACGGGGCCGGCAAGACGACCCTGCTCAACCTCGCGTCCGGTCGGCTGCACCCCACCAACGGCACCGCCCACGTGCTCGGTGAGCGGATCGGCCGGACCGACGTCAACGAACTGCGCACCCGTATCGGCCTCACCACCGCCGCCGTGGCGGAGCGGGTACCGGCCGACGAGCGGGTCAGCGACGTGGTCGTCACCGCCGCCTGGTCGGTGGTGGGCCGTTGGCGGGAGAGCTACGACCGCACCGACGAGGCCCGGGCCCGCGCGCTGCTCGGGCAGCTCGGTGTGGGCGGCCTCGCCGACCGCGCGTACGGCACCCTCTCCGACGGCGAGCGCAAGCGGGTGCAGATCGCTCGTGCGCTCATGACCGACCCGGAGCTGCTGCTGCTCGACGAGCCGGCCGCCGGGCTGGACCTGGGCGGGCGCGAGGACCTGGTCGCGCGCCTCTCCGAGCTGGCGTACGACCCGGACGCGCCGGCGATGGTGCTGGTCACGCACCACGTCGAGGAGATTCCGCCGGGCTTCACGCACGCGCTGCTGCTGCGCGAGGGGACCGTGGTGGCGCAGGGGCTGATCGAGGAGACGCTCACCGGCGACAACCTCTCCAAGACCTTCGGCCTGCCGCTGATCGTCCAGCGCTCCGGCGACCGCTACACCGCCCGCGCCGCCTGACGGCCCGCCCCCGCATCCCGCCGAGTCGAGACAGGAGACGCCGGTGGCGCAGACCCGGGTGGCCGTGGTCGGCAGCGCGAACATGGACCTGGTCGCGATGGCCCCGGCCCTGCCCCGGACCGGGGAGACCATGCTCGGCACCGACTTCGTGATGGTGCCGGGCGGCAAGGGCGCCAACCAGGCCATCGCCGCCGCCCGAGCGGGCGCGTCCTGCACCTTCCTCGGCGCGATCGGCTCCGACTCGTTCGGGGTGACGCTGAAGGCGCGGATCGGCGCGGCCGGTGTGGACACCGGACACCTGCGGGTGGTCTACGGCACCTCCGGCGTCGCACTGGTGATGGTCAACGCCGAGGGCGAGAACGCGATCCTGGTGACCCCGGGCGCCAACGGCGCGCTGACGAGCCTCACCGAGGCGGAGCTGAACACCGTACGCTCCGCCGACGTGCTCGTGGCCCAGCTGGAGATCCCGGTGGAGACGGTGACCGAGGCGGCGATGGTCGCCCGCGCCGCCGGCACCCGGGTCGTCCTCAACGCCGCGCCGGCCCGGCCCCTCCCCGACGAGCTGCTGGCCGCCCTGGACGTGCTGGTGGTGAACGAACGCGAGGCGCACGCGCTGACCGGCCGGGGCCGGGAGGCGCCGCAGGCGTTGCTGGAGCTCACGCCCCGCGCGGTGCTCACCCTCGGCGCCGAGGGGGTCTGGTACGGCGACCGGGACGGCACGGCCGTGCACGTGCCTCCGGTCAAGGTGGAGACCGTGGACTCGACGGCCGCCGGTGACGCGTTCACGGCGGCGTTGGCGGTGGGCTGGGGCGAGGGGCGGGACCTGGTGGACGCCGTGCGCTGGGCGGCGGCCGCGGGAGCGGCGTGCGCCCGCCGGCTCGGCGCCTCCGTGGCGCTGCCCTACCGGGCCGAGATCGACGAGCTCTACGCCTCCGCCTGAACCCCGCCACCGTTGTCGTTCGACGGCGCCGCGACGGCGCGGAACGCCCGCCGGTACGCCGACGGCGAGGTACGCATGGCCCGGCCGAAGTGGTGGCGGTAGGTGACCGGCGAGTCGAAGCCGACCGCCCCGGCGATCTCCTCGACCGGTGCGTCCGTCGTCTCGAGCAGCGCCAGGCTGGCCCGAACCCGCTGGTCGATCAGCCACCGGATCGGGCTCGTGCCGGTGGCCCGCCCGAAGTGCCGCAGGTAGGTGCGGGTCGACATGTGCGCCTGCCCGGCCAGCCGGGCGACGGTCAGCGGCTCGCTCAGATGGGCCAGCGCCCAGGTGAGGCTGCCGGCGATCCGGTCGTCGCCCGGGTCGGGCGGCACCGGGGCCTCGATGAACTGGGCCTGCCCGCCGTCGCGGTGGGGGAGGATGACCAGCCGACGGGCGACCGCGTTGGCGATCGCCGCGCCGTGGTCGAGCCGGACCAGGTGCACGCAGAGGTCCAGGCCCGCCGCACTGCCGGCGCTGGTGAGCAGGTCACCCTCGTCGAGGTAGAGCACGTCCGGATGCACCTCGACGGCCGGATACCTGCGGGCGAGCAGGTCCGCGTACCGCCAGTGGGTGGTGGCCCGCCGCCCGTCGAGCAGCCCGGCGCCGGCCAGCGCGAACGCGCCCGAGCAGATCGACACGACCCGGGCGCCCCGCCGGTGCGCCCGGCGCAGCGCGGCGACCAGCTCCGGCGACGGGTCCGCGGTGACGTCCGGTACCCCGGGCACGATCACCGTTCCGGCCCCCGCCAGCACGTCCAGGCCGTACGGGGTGTGCAGCGTGGCCCCGCCGACCAGCGGCACCGCGCCGGGCCGCTCGGCGCAGACCCGCAGGTCGTACCAGTCGACGCCGAGTTCGGGTCTGGGCAGCCCGAACACCTCGGTCACGATGCCCGTCTCGAAGACCGACATGCCCGGGTACGCGAGGACCGCCACGCTCTGCTCGATGGCGGGATGTTAGCGCAGGACGGCGTTGTCGCCACTCGTCCCCCGCGCCGTCGCTGAGCAGGATCGGTGTCATGACGAACACCTTCGCCGTCCCGGCGGCCGACCCCGCCACCGCCACCACTCACTTCCTCGCCCGGCTCAGCTTCGAGACCGATGTCAGCGACGTGTACGCGGATCTCACCGCGCGGACCCCCGGCCTGGTGGTGGTCGACTCCCGAGGGACGACCGCGTGGGGGCAGGGGCACCTGCCGGGCGCCGTGCACCTGCCGACCGCCGAGATCGCCGCGCTCGCCGCCGAGGTCGTGCCGGCCGGCTCCACGGTCGTCACCTACTGCTGGGGTCCCGGCTGCAACGGCGCCACCCGTGCCGCCCTGGAGTTCGCCCGACTCGGCTACCCGGTCAAGGAGATGCTCGGTGGCTACGAGTACTGGGTGCGGGAGGGGCTGCCGGTGATGACGGACACCGGGCTGACCCGGCGGCCCGCCGACGAGCTGACCGCGCCCCGGTCCACGATCAGCTGTGACTGCTAGCCGGCCTGGTCCGCCTCGTCGGTGAGCTTCTCACCCCGGCGGCGCAGCATGCCCAGGCCGGGAATGCCGGCGACGGCGAGCTTGAGGTCGCGGGTCACCTCGAGCAGGTCGTGCAGGTCCGGGCCGACCCGGTCGAGGGTGGCCAGGATCGGCAGGACGTCCGAGGTCAGGTGCTCGCGCAGCTTCGGCAACTCGTCCACGAGCCGGATGGCGGCGGTGACCTCCTCGTTGCTGAGCTGCTCGACGAAGCGCGTCGCCATGGGTGCGGCCCGGCGCAGCGCCGGTTCGTACGTCGTCATCAACTCGGCGGCGGTGGCCGCCGTCTCCGCCCCGGTGGTCACCGCGGCCGCCGCCCGCGCCGCCACCGCGTCCGCCTCGGTCACCACCGTGGTTGCCTTGCGGGCGACCTGCTCCGCCTGCCCGACCACCACGGCGGCGCTGCCGGCCACCTCGGTCGCGGTCTCGAGCACGTGGTCCGTGCGGTCCAGGGTCTGCTCGATCCGGTCCACCACCCCGTTGATCCGGGTCAGCAGCGCCTCGACGCCGTCGAGCACGGCGAACGCGCGGGCGGGCACGGCCGCGAACGAGGTGGCCGAATCGCGGGCCTGGTCGAGGGCGGAGCGGGTGAGGCCGATGACGGACGACGGCCGGGGCAGGGGGATCACCATGGCAACCAGTGTGCGTCGCGGGTGCCCGTACCGCCGCCGGCCGAGCCCCGTGACCCGCCGGTCAACGCCGGTCGGTGTGCTGCTCGACGGCTCGCTGCACGGCCCGGTAGATCTGGCCGAACCGCAGCGCGTCGGGGGTGCGCACCAGCAGCTCCTCCTGCCCGTGGTGCTGCACCCAGAGCTCGTGGACCTGACTGCCCCGTTCGTACGAGCGGTCCAGCCAGCTCAGCGGAACCTCCAGGAACGGGGTCAGCGCGAGCGCGGCGACCACGCAGCCGGCGAGGATGAGCAGGGCCAGCTTCCACTCACCGCGCTCCTGCGCGGACCAGACCAGCGACACGACGCAGAGCAGCGCCACCAGCGGCGGCAGGGAGAGCAGCAGGACCAGGATGCCCCGCCCGAGCACCCGACCCCGTACGGCGAGCGTCGCCCGGCCCCGGGCGTGCCAGACGTACGTGACGTCGGCGAGCGCGATGACGCGACCACCCGAGCGGATCGACTCGGAGGTCACCTGCACCGCGCCGTCCCGGTAATAGACCGTCATCACTCAGCCTAACCACGCCCCGGCAAGCCGCCGCGTCCCGCCGTCGGGCTGTGTGGGGTGTGGTGTTCGGACGCTTCAGAACTGAGCCGTTGGCGACATCACCGCCGAGGGGCGCGGGCCGCCACCGGGACGAATCGCCGCACCTCGCTGGCCGGCGATGTCGTCCCAGTCGGACCGGGGACGGCGACCAGCCGACCCGCCGGGCCCGCGCTCGGGGCCGACGTTCCGGTGCCGTGCCCGTGTCAGGGTCTCGCGCTTGGAGCGGGGCGGTGCGTGTTGGGCGCGCGGAACCGGGGCTGAGTCATTCAGGTCATCAGTTCCAAAGCATTCGAGGTAGAGGTCCATTCCGCCGAGGCCCGCCGGTGCTGCGCCGTCGTTCCGCCTGAGACCCCACTAGTCTCGCCGTTCGCGGCCGCGCGCCGGGCGGCCGGCGGTCCGGGCGGCTGTCGGGGGCGGCGCCTGTTCGACCGCCCGCTGCACGGCGCGGTAGATCTGGCCGAACCGGAGTGCGTCACCGCTGCGCAGCAGCAGGACGTGCCGGCCCTGCCAGCGCACCCAGAGCTCCCGTTGGCGGCTGCCCCGGGCGTAGGAGCGGTCCAGGAGCTCGAAGAGGAAATCGGCGACCGGCCCGACCGCGAGCCCGATCAGCACCGACGCGCCGACGATCGCGATGGTGACGGTGGGGGAGCGGTCCAGCCAGATCGCCAGCCCGACCCCGAGGACGGCCGCCACCAGCGGGCCGGCCAGCGCCGCGCCGAGCGCGCCCCGGCCCGCGAGGACCCGCCAGGAGCGGCTGCCCCGGCGGTGCCAGACCATGCTGATCTCGGCGAGTGGGTAGCTGCGGTCGTCCACCCGGATGACGGTCGAGGTGACCTGCACCGACCTGTCGTCGTAGTAAATCGTCATCGCTGGACTCCCGGCCCCGGGGCTGATACCAGACTACGTTCCTCAACGAGCTTGGCCGTATGGTTGGCACGCGACTTCGACGAGGAAGTGAGGGGCGGCGTGAGCGAGTTCGTGCGGCTGGAGATCAAGGACGGCATCGGCACCATCCGACTGGATCGGCCGCCGATGAACGCACTGAACAAGCAGGTCCAGGAGGAGCTGCGCGCCGCCGCGACCGAGGCCTCCGCCGATCCCGAGGTCCACGCCGTGATCGTGTACGGCGGGGAGAAGGTCTTCGCCGCCGGCGCGGACATCAAAGAGATGGCCGACATGTCCTACGTGGACATGGCGGCGCGGGCCGCGGACCTCTCCAGCGCCCTCGGTGTCTTCGCCCGGATCCCCAAGCCGGTGGTCGCCGCGATCACCGGCTACGCGCTCGGGGGCGGCTGCGAGCTGGCCCTGGCCTGCGACTGGCGGATCGTCGCCGAGGACGCGAAGCTCGGCCAGCCGGAGATCAAGCTGGGCATCATTCCGGGTGCCGGTGGCACCCAGCGGCTCGCCCGCCTCGTCGGCCCGGCCCGCGCCAAGGACCTCATCATGTCCGGCCGGATGGTCGACGCCCAGGAGGCGCTGCGGATCGGCCTCGCCGACCGGGTGGTGCCGGCCGCCGAGGTCTACTCGGCCGCCGTCGAGCTGGTCCGCCCGTACGTCGGCGGTCCGACCCAGGCGCTGCGCGCCGCGAAGCTCGCCGTCGACGCGGGCCTGGACATGGATCTGAACTCCGGTCTGGCCTGGGAGAGTCAGCTCTTCGCCGCGCTCTTCGCCACCGACGACCGGCGCGAGGGCATGGCGGCCTTCGTCGAGAAGCGCAAGCCGGGCTTCACCGGCCGCTGACCAGCGCGGTGGCCGGGCCGGGTCCGGCGAACGGGCCGCGGCTGGTCGTGCCGGTCAGACCCAGCCGCGGCGGACGGCCTCCATGCCGGCCTGGAACCGGGTCTCGGCGCCGACCATCGCCATGATCCGGTGTACGTGCCGGTGCACCGTCCGTACGCTCCAGCCGAGGGTGCGGGCGATCCGCTCGTCGGTGGCGCCGCCGGCCAGCAGGCCGATCAGCTCCACGTCCCGGTCGGCGAGCTGGTCCGGGTGCCCCTCGTCGGCCAGTTCGACGGCGTCGGGCTGGTCGGCGCTGCCCCGGTTGACCGCGCGGTTGATGGCGACGGCTCGTTCCCAGAGCGCCTCGAAGAGCTCGCAGACCGCGTCCAGCAGGGACGACGGGTGGATCAGGTACGCGGCGTCGGCCAGCTCCCCGCCCGTCATCACGGGGATCATCGCGAGGCGGTCGTCGCTCACGATCATCTTCATCGGCACGTTGCTGGCGACCCGGGCGCGTTCGCCGCTCTGGATGCCGCGCCAGATCTCCGCCATCCGCCCGGGGATCGCCAGCGCCGACCGGTCGTAGATCACCCGGTAGGTGAGCCCCCGGTCGGCGAGCTGATGGGCCTCCTCGGTGTTGCCGCTCACCGGATTGTCCAGGTACGGCGGGCGGTCCAGCCCGCGGATCTGCACGCGCGCCTCCCGTTGGAGGCGGACGAGGGTGGCGCGCAGGTTGGCCGCGCCTTCGATCACCTCGACGAGCTCCGCCGGATGGCGGCCGGTGCCGTCGTGTCGTCGTAGCTCCTTGGCCAGTTGGTTCGCGTGGGTACGCAGCCGGAGCAGGTCACGTTCCCGTTCGGCGATGAGCACCGTGGCCACCTGGTCGGGGGGTGTCGCCGCGTAGCGTGTGGGACGGCCGGAGAGGCGGCTGACCAGCCCTCTGTCGACCAGCCGGCCGAGCGTACGGGTCAGCTGCGCCCGGGAGAGCGCGACGTCGCCGAGCAGATCCGTTGCCGTCGCCTGTCGGCGTCGGGCCAGCGCCTCGTAGACGCGCTCGTCGGGCTCCGCGACGCCCACCACATGCCACATCCGAAGCCTCCGTCGGGAACCGGCCAGCTGTCCGGAACATGAACGTCCCCGGACATTGTCCGTGCTCTTCCGCCCGTGCCAAGATCGCCCGTCAACGTGTGTCCCATTCGTGTCCAGGACCGTGTCCGTCCTGGCGGGAGGATGCGCGGGCCTCACTGACGAGGCGTGTCCGTGGCATCACCGGTAAGGAGTAATGGATGTCCCTGCCCTTACGGCGGAGACGGGCCCGCAGTGGCCTTCTCGGCGGGCTGACCGCAGTCCTCACCCTGTCACTGCTCGCCCTGAGCCCGCTGCCCGCCACCCCGGCACAGGCCGCGCCGAAGGCCGACCCGTCGGCCGCGCCCGCGGACTGGGAGGCCCTGCGCTACAAGCCGGCAGGCTGCAACACCACCACCGCCAAGGAGATCGGCGAGGGCGGACCGTGGGCGCGCTGCTTCGCGGTCGGGCTCGCCGAGGACGCCCAACGACGGACGACGCTCGCCGGCCCGCCCGCCGACGCCCTCGGGCCCGCGGACATCAAGTCCGCCTACCGGCTTCCCGACGGCGGCGAGGGCCAGATTGTCGCCATCGTCGGCGCGTTCGGGTACGAGGCCGCCGAGGCCGACCTGGCCGTCTTCCGCACCCACTACGGCCTGCCGCCGTGCACCACGGCGAACGGCTGTTTCCGCAAGGTCGACCAGCGGGGCGGGACCGACTACCCGATCGAGAGCCCGGACTGGTCGATCGAGGCCGCCCTGGACCTGGACGCCGTCTCGTCGGCGTGCCCGAAGTGCGACATCCTGCTGGTGCAGGCCGACAACAACTCGATGGGCAGCCTCGGCCACGCCGTCGACACGGCCGCCCGGCTCGGCGCCGACGCGATCTCCAACTCGTACGGCGTCGCCGGTGAGTCGGACACCCAGTACGCGAGCCACGCCCACTACGACCACCCCGGCATCGTCATCACGGTCTCCAGCGGCGACATCGGCAACGTGCAGAGCTACCCGGCGACCCACCCGGACGTGCTGTCGGTCGGCGGCACGCTGCTGACCCGGGACGGGTCGACGCCGCGCGGCTGGTCGGAGACCGCCTGGGAGGCGGCGGGCAGCGGCTGCTCGTACTACGAGCCGCGCCCGTCGTACCAGGCCGACATCGACACGCACTGCGGGGACAAGCGGGCCAACGCCGACATCTCCGCCACGGCCGCCCCGGAGTCCGGGCTGGCCGTCTACAACACCCTCGGTCAGGACGGCTGGGCGCGTTGGGGCGGCACCTCGCTCTCCGCCCCGCTCGTCGCCGGGATGTACGCCCTCGCCGGCGACGCGGTTCCCGGGACCTACCCGGTGACCTACCCCTACCGCAAGGGCGCCGACGCCGGGCTCTTCGACATCACCGAGGGCTCGAACGGGTGGTGCGGCGACCTGCTCTGCACCGCCGGACCGGGCTGGGACGGGCCGACCGGATTGGGCTCCCCCAACGGTGTCTCGGCGCTGACCCTCGGCCGGACCGGGCAGGTCAGCGGGGCGGTCACCAGCGGCAAGAACCCGCACGGCAAGAAGCAGGGCGTACTCGCCGGGGTGACGGTCACCGCCACGGACACCGCCGGCAACACCTACCACGCGGTGACCGGCGACAAGGGCAGCTACCAGCTGGCCGTCCCGGCCGGCACGTACGACGTCGTGGCCGCCGAGTTCGGCTACCAGGCGCCACCGCCGGTCCGGGTCGTGGTCGCCGCCGACGCGAAGCTGACCCGCGACATCAGGATGACGGCGATCGCGACCCGTACGCTCACCGGCGCCGTCACCGACGGTTCGGGACACGGCTGGCCGGTCTACGCGAAGGTCGCCATCGACGGCTACCCGACGGACGCGGTCTACACCGATCCCTACACGGGGCGTTACTCCGTCGAGCTTCCCGTCGGCGCCGACTACACCCTGCGCGTGTCACCGGTCGACCTGCCCGGATACGTCACCAGCACCGCCACCGTCACCGTCGCGCCACAGCCGAAGGGCCGGCCGAGCGACGTGCGGCGGGACGTGCAGCTCGCCACCGACACGTCCTGCGCCACCGCCCCCGGTTACACCTGGCGGTACCAGGGCCTCGGCACCGACTTCACCGGCTGGTCCGACGGGCCGAAGGACGGCTGGCAGGTCACCGACGAGTCCGGCGCCGGGCAGACCTGGCGCTTCGACGACCCCGGCGCCCAGGGCAACCTGACCGGCGGAGCGGGCGGCTTCGCCGCCGTCAACACCTGGGTCCAGGCCGGTGACCTCGACACGAACCTGGTCAGCCCGCCGGTCGACCTGACCGGCGTCACCGCCCCGGTGATCGGCTTCGACAGCGACTACCCCACCCCGCTCTTCGGCAGCCAGGAGGCGTTCATCGACCTCAGCCTGGACAACGGGGCCACCTGGAGCGAGGTCTACCGCCTGCCGAAGGCCGAGGTCCGGGGGCACCAGGAGATCCCGATCCCGCAGGCGGCCGGGACGTCCGGCGTGCAGGTCCGCTTCCGCTACCAGGGGCAGTACGCCTACTGGTGGCAGCTCGACAACGTCTTCGTGGGCAGCCGGACGTGCGCCGTCGTGCCGGGCGGAATCATCGCCGGGCAGATCCGGGACGGCAACACCGGCGGCGCCGTCCTCGGGGCCACCGTCTCCGCCGGCACCGACCGGGCGGCCGTGGCCACCAGCCGGGCCACCGCCGACGACGCCGCGCTCGACGACGGCTACTACTGGTTCTTCGCCGAGGGCGACGGCACCGCCGCGGTGACCGTGAGCGGCCTGCGTTACGCCGACGCCACCGCGAAGGTGCGCGTCGCGCGGGACCGGGTCGTCCGGCAGGACTGGAAGCTGGAGTCGGGGCGGCTGAAGGTCCACCCGGCCGACCTGTCGCTGGGCGTACGACCCGGCCGCACCGCCACCGGTCGGGTCCGGCTCACCAACGACGGTGACCGGCCGCTGCGGGTCAAGCTGGTCGAGCAGGACCGTGGGTACACCCCGGACCGGATCCGGGTCGCCGCAGACGCCGCCCGCTCGTCGCAGGCGCCGCCGCAGCAGGGCGCGGACGGCCGCGCGTGGGTCGACCTGCCCGACCTTCCGCTGCCGCTGGTCGACAACGTGGTCGCCGACAACGACGGCACGGTCTACTCGGTCGGCGGCGACTCCTACGGCTACGTCATGAACGAGGGGTACGTCTTCGATCCGCAGGCGCGGGCCTGGGAGCGGATCGCCGATCTGCCCGAGGCGCGAGCCGGCGCGGCGGGTGGCTTCATCGACGGCAAGCTGTACGTGACCGGTGGTCTCAACGGTTCGGGGATCCCCGCCACGCAGACCTGGGCCTACGACCCGATGACCGACAAGTGGTCGCGCCGGGCCGACCTGCCGGCCGGGGTGGCGAACGCGGCGGCCACCACCGTCGGCGGCCGGCTCTACGTGGTCGCGGGCTGCCCCGACGGGGCCTGCCCGGACCCCACGGCGCGGGCGTACCGCTACGACGCCGCCGCGGACCGCTGGACCCGTCTCGCCGACTACCCGCGCACCGTCGCCTACCACGCCTGCGGCGCGGCCGGTGACGGCGTGGTCTGCACGGGCGGGTACATCCCGCGTCAGTACGACGCCGTGCTGGAGAGCTACCGGTACTTCCCCGAGTCCGACACCTGGGTGGAGACGACCGGGCTGCCCGTCTCGGCCTACGGCATGGCGTACGCCACGGTCGGCGGCAAGCTGCGGATCATCGGCGGCACCGTCGGCGGTTCGCTCAGCCGGCAGGTGCTGGAGTACGACCCGGCGACCGCGGTCTGGTCGAAGCTGCCGGACGCGGTGAACGCGCGGCACCGCGGCGGTGCCGCCTGCGGCACGTACCAGGTCGGTGGCCTCTCGGATGGCAGCACGGAGACCGGTTCGGCGCAGCAGCTGCCGGGCATCGAGTCCTGCGTCCGGGGCAGCGACGTGTCCTGGTTGTCGACCGACCGCACCGAGCTGACCATCCCCGCCGGGCGGTCGGTGACGGTGACGGTGACGGTGGCCGCTCCGGTCCACTCGGGACACGGTCAGTACCAGGCGCGGCTGGCGTTCGAGACGGACAGCCCGTACCGGACCGAGCCGCTCGGCGTGGTGATGAAGCTGCGCTGAGCCACCCCGCCGACCCGGGCCCGCCCGGTGCAGACCCCCGCACGGGCGGGCCCGGGTCGGCGACGCCCCGGCCGACGGTGGTGCGAACCGCCGGCCGGGGCGCGCTCGCCCGAGCGGAGTGACCGGTGGGTAACCTGTGACCCCGGCCACGGACGAGGGGAGCGACCATGACGGAGCGGATCGAAGGTCACGGTGGGGAGCTGGCGCTCGCGGCGCTACGGGCGCACGGCGTGCGGGAGATGTTCACCCTCTCCGGCGGGCACGTCTTCCCGCTCTACGACGCCGCCCACAAGACCGGGTTCCCGATCTACGACGTCCGGCACGAGCAGTCCGCGGTCTTCGCGGCCGAGGCGGTGGCGAAGCTCCAGCGCCGCCCCGGTCTGGCCGTCCTCACCGCCGGTCCCGGTGTCACCAACGGCATCTCGGGCCTGACCAGCGCCTACTTCAACGCCTCCCCGGTGCTGGTGCTGGGCGGCCGCGCACCGGCCTTCCGCTGGGGTTCGGGCAGCCTGCAGGAGATGGACCACCTGCCGCTGGTCGCACCGGTCACCAAGCACGCCGAGACCGTCTTCAGCACCGACGACATCCCGCGCGCCGTGACCAACGCGCTGACCACCGCCCTCACCCCGCACCGGGGGCCGGTCTTCCTCGACTTCCCGCTGGAGACCGTCTTCTCCGTCTCCGACGCGGAGCTGCCCGCGCCGGCCGGGATCGCCCCGGTCGAGCCCGACCCCGAGGAGGTCGCCCGGGCGGCCGGCCTGATCGCCGCCGCCGAGCGGCCGGTCATCATCGCCGGCTCGGACGTCTACGCCGGCGACGCGACCGCGGCGCTGCGCGAGGCGGCCGAGGCGTTGCAGGTGCCGGTCTTCACCAACGGCATGGGGCGCGGCTCGCTCCCGCCGGAGCACCCGCTCGCCTTCGCCAAGGCCCGTCGGGCCGCGCTCTCCGGCGCCGACGTCGTCGTGGTGGTCGGCACCCCACTGGACTTCCGGCTCAACTTCGGCGACTTCGGCGACGCCAAGGTCGTGCACGTCGTCGACGCGCCGAGCCAGCGCGCCGGGCACGTCCAGCCGGCCGCCGCCCCCACCGGTGACCTGCGGCTGATCCTCTCGGCGCTCGCCGATCACCCGGGTGACCGGACGGACCACACCCGGTGGATCGCCGACCTGCGGGCCGCCGAGGACGCCGCGAGCGCCCGCCACGCCGAGGAGATGGCCACCGAGAGCGACCCGATCCGCCCGGCCCGAATCTACGGCGAGCTGCGCAGGGTGCTGGCCCGCGACGCCATCACCATCGGCGACGGTGGCGACTTCGTCTCCTACGCCGGGCGCTACCTCGAACCGGCGCAGCCCGGCACCTGGCTGGACCCCGGCCCGTACGGCTGCCTCGGCACCGGCCTGGGCTACGCGATGGGCGCCCGGATCAGCCACCCGGACCGGCAGATCTGCGTGCTGATGGGAGACGGTGCGGCCGGCTTCTCGCTGATGGACGTGGAGTCGCTGGCCCGGCAGAAGCTGCCGGTCGTCATCGTGGTCGGCAACAACGGCATCTGGGGGTTGGAGAAGCACCCGATGCGCGCCATGTACGGCTACGACGTCGCCGCCGACCTGCAGCCGGAGCTCCGCTACGACCAGGTGGTGAGCGCGCTCGGCGGGGCGGGCGAGACGGTCGCGAAGGCCACCGACCTCGGGCCGGCCCTGCAGCGGGCCTTCGACGCCGGGGTGCCGTACCTGGTGAACGTGATCACCGATCCGGGCGACGCGTACCCCCGCTCGTCGAACCTCGCCTGAGCCGACACCCGCCGCCGTCGCCGCACTCCGGCGACGGCGGCGGGTTCCGCCACCAGCTAAATCAGCGGAATGTCAGCGCCTGTCGTCGTAACGTCAGCGCCGGATCGACGGAGTGTCAGCGCCGTCGTTCATGGTGGTGGCACCAGTGAGGACGACAGGAGTTGCGATGGACTACGCGATCCGCGCCGAGGGACTGGTGCGACGCTTCGGCGCCACCACCGCCCTCGCCGGAGTTGATCTGGCGGTCCCGACCGGGACCGTCTTCGGGCTGCTCGGGCCGAACGGCGCCGGGAAGACCACCGCGGTGCGGGTGCTCGCCACCCTGCTGCGCGCCGACGAGGGACGGGCCACCGTCGGCGGCTACGACGTCGTCCGCGACGCCCACCAGGTACGCCAGCTGATCGGCCTGACCGGTCAGTACGCCTCGGTGGACGAGACCCTGACCGGCACCGAGAACCTGCTGCTCATCGGCCGGCTGCTCGGCCTCAGCCGGGCCGATTCGCGGGCCCGCGCCGGTCAGCTGCTGACCGACTTCCAGCTCACCGACGCGGGGGACCGGGCGGCCAAGACCTACTCCGGCGGCATGCGCCGGCGGCTCGACCTCGCCGCCAGCCTGGTCGGTCGGCCCCAGGTGCTCTTCCTCGACGAGCCGACCACCGGCCTCGACCCGCGCAGCCGTAACGAGCTCTGGGACATCGTCCGGTCGTTGGTGGCCGACGGGGTGACCGTGTTGCTCACCACCCAGTACCTGGAGGAGGCCGACCAGTTGGCCGGCGAGATCGCGGTGGTCGACCACGGCCGGGTGATCGCGCAGGGCACCCCGGAGGAGCTGAAGGCCAAGACCGGCGGGCAGAGCCTGGCGGTGCGCCCGGCCGACGTCGTCGACCTGCCCACCGTGGTGAGCATCGTCGGGGCGGTGGCCGGCGTCGCCCCGGAGGTCGCCCAGAACACCGTCACCGTGCCGGTGAACGACCAACGGGTGATGCCCGCCGTCGTGCGCCGCCTCGACGAGGCCGGGATCGTCGTGGCCGAACTGGCGTTGCGCGGTTCCAGCCTGGACGAGGTCTTCCTGTCGCTGACCGGCCACCGGGCCGAGGACGACCCGGCCTCCGCCAACCTGGAAGGGAGCGTGGCATGACCAGCGCCACCCTGACCGCCCCGCTCGCCCCGGCCCGCCGACTCGGCGTCGGCGCCGGTCTGCGGCACACCCTCACGCTCGCCTGGCGCAGCCTGGTGCAGATCAAGCACAACCCGATGGAGCTGCTCGACCTGAGCATCCAGCCGGTGATGTTCGTGCTGCTCTTCACGTACGTCTTCGGCGGGGCGATCTCCGGCTCGCCGGGCGACTACCTGAAGTTCGCGCTCCCCGGGATCATCGTGCAGAACGCCTTCTTCGCCACGATGACCACCGGCTTCGGGCTGAACAACGACCTCACCAAGGGCGTCTTCGACCGGCTGCGCGCGCTGCCGATCGCCCGTTGGTCGCCGCTGGCCGGGCGGATCCTCGCCGACACCGTCAAGCAGGCGTGGTCGGTGGCGCTGCTGATCGGGGTCGGCATGATCCTCGGTTTCCGGCTCGGCAACGGCCCGCTCGGGCTGCTCGGCGCGTTCGCCCTGCTGCTCGCCTTCTCCCTCGCCGCAGCCTGGATCTCGGTGCTGGTCGGGGTGCTGGTGAGCGAGCCCGACAAGGTGCAGATCTTCGGTTTCATGGTGATCTTCCCGCTCACCTTCACCAGCAACGCGTTCGTGCCCACCGAGACGATGCCGGGCTGGCTGCAGAGCTGGGTCGAGGTCAACCCGGTCACCGTGCTGGCCGACGCGCTACGCGGCCTGCTGGTCGACGGACCGGTGGCCGGTCCGGTGGTGCAGTCGCTGATCTGGGCGGCCGCCATCGCAGTGATCTTCGCGCCGCTGGCGGTGCGCGGGCTCAGGCGTCGAGTGTGACCCGGAGCAGTTCGCGCGCCTGATCGAGCCGGGTGGCCCGGCCGCTCGCGTACGCCTCGGCGAACTCCGGTTCACCGAGCGCCGCGCGGGCGGCCCGGGTCACCCGGACGGCGTCCAGGGCACTGCGGTCGGTGCCGCCGCGGACGCCGTCCGCCCCGCCGAGCAGGGTGGCCGCCACCACCGGCCGTTCCGCCCGCAGCGCCAGGTCCGCGTACCCGACCAACACCAGTGAGACCACGGGCGCATCCGTCGACTCGATCGCCAGGTCCATGGCCCGTTCCAGGTGCGCCCGGGACCCGGTCAGGTCGCCCGCGGCAGCCGCCACGTGACCGAGCGCCGTGGCCACCATGGCCCGCCACTGCGGGGCCACGTTGCGCCGGCCCACCACGTCCGCGGCGCGCTCGGCCCACCGGGCCGCGGCCGGCCAGTCCCCGGCGTCGCGCAGCAACTCGCTCCAGGCGAACGCCACCCCGGCCCGGGGCTCGTCCGCACCGAGCCGCTCCGCGTCCGCGTACGCCTCGTCGAGCAGCCGCCGGGCCTGCTCCCGGTCACCGGCCTGCCACCACAGGTGCGCGAGCTGGGCCCGCATCTGCGGCAGGTCCTCGGCCGCTCCCAGCAGCTCCACGTCGTACAGGGCGTCCCGCAGGTATTCGATGGCGGCGCTCCGGTCCCCGGTGCGGTTGGCCAGTTCGGCGAGGGAGAACCGGCAGGTGGAGATGCCCCACCGGTCCCCGGCCGTCTCGAACAGGTCGAGTGCGGTGCGGAAGTCGCCGTGCGCCTCCTCGGCCGGTGATCCGCTGTTGAGCAACATGTGCCCGTGCATCAGCCGGGCCACTGCGGCCGCCCACGGATCCGGGTCGGCGAAGAGCTTCTGCAGCCCGACCAGGCCGACCGGGTGGTCGGCCGGGTCGATCATCGTGGACATGGGCCCGATGAGGCGCAGCATGACGTGCTCCGAGGCGTCGTCGGCCCATTCGGCGGCCCGTTCCATCCAGGCGCGGGTCCCGTCCAGGTCGGCGTGCCCGGCCATCAGGTTCATAGCGCCGACCGCGTATGCGGTGGCCAGCATCGCGACCGGGAGCGGCTTGTCGGTCCGCTCGGCCAGGGCGAGCACCTCCCGGCTGAGGTCCGCGCCCTCGGCCCGCTGACCGCGTAGCCACCAGTACCAGCCGAGCGAGGCGGTGAACCGGACAGCCGTCTCGGCCTGCCCGGCGCCGACCGTCCAGCGCAGCGCCGCGTGCAGATTGTCCTGCTCAGCCCGCAGCCGCGCGATCCACCGCAGCTGCTCCGGCCCCCGAAGCTCCGGGTCGGCCCGCTCGGCCAACGCGAGGAAGTGGGCGGCGTGCGCCTGCCGCAGCCGGTCCGCCTCGCCTGCCTCGACGAGCCGGTCCAGGCCGTACTCGCGGATCGTCTCCAGCATCCGGTACCGGGGCTCACCGTCGCCGACGACGATCACGAGGGACTTCTCCACCAGCGCGGAGAGCCGCTCGAACACCTCGTCCGGTGCCAGTTCGCCGCCGGCGCAGACCCGCTCCACCGTCTCCGCGGTGACCCCACCGGTGAAGACGGCCAGCCGCCGCCAGAGCGCCTGCTCGGCGGCGTCGAGCAGGTCCCAGCTCCAGTCCACCACCGCGCGCAGCGTCTGGTGCCGCGGCAACGCGGTGCGGCTGCCGCCGGTGAGCAGCCGGAACCGGTCGTCCAGCCGGGCCGCGACCTGTGCCGCGGTCATCGACCGCAGCCGGGCGGCGGCGAGTTCGATGGCGAGCGGCATGCCGTCCAGCGACCGGCAGATCCCCACCAGCGCCGCCACGCTGCCGGCGTCCACCACGAAGTCGGGGCGTGCGGCGGCGGCCCGGTCCGCGAACAGCCGCACCGACGGGTACGCCAGGGCCGTGACGGCGTCGGCGCCTACCGGCGGGAGCGCGAGCGACTCGACCGCGTGCAGGGCCTCGCCCGTGATGCCGAGGGGTTCCCGGCTGGTGGCCAGCACCCGCAGGTCGGGGCAGGCGCCGAGCAGCCGGTCGGCCAGCGCGGCGGCCGCGTCGAGCAGGTGCTCGCAGTTGTCCAGCACCAGCAGCGCGCACCGGGTGGCCAGCGCGTCGACCAGCCGGGCGGTCGGTTCGGTGGCCTCCCCGGCCGGTACGCGCGACCGGCCGGCCGCGATCAGCGCCTGCTCGCGCAGCCCGAGCAGGGTCAGCAGGGCCTGCGGCACCTCGGCCGGGTCGGTGATCGGGGCCAGCTCGACGAGCCAGACGCCGTCCGGGAACCGGCGGGCGACCGCCCGGCCGGACTCGACGGCCAGCCTCGTCTTGCCGGCCCCTCCCGGCCCGGTCAGGGTGACGAGCCGAGAGCCGGCCAGCAGGTCGTCGACCCGGTCGACGGCCGCCTCCCGGCCGACGAAGCTGGTGAGGGCGGCCGGCAGCCCGCCGCGGCCGCGCACCGCCCTGCCCGGACCGGTTGCCGGGGCGGCGGAGGGTGGCGTTGCCGGGTTCGGCACGGCTCCGCCCTCAGGTGGCGGCGTCATGGGCGGCTGACCCGGAGGGACCTCGACGAGCGGGCCGGCCGGTGCGTCCGGCTGCTCGCCACGCAGCACCGCCAGGTACAGGGCGGCGAGTTCCGGCCCTGGATCCGCGCCCAGCGTCTCGGCGAGGGTGCGACGCAGCCGGTCGTACTCGGCGAGCGCCTCGGCCGGCCGCCCGGCCCGCTGCAGCGCCCGCATGAGCTGACCCACCAGCCGTTCCCTCAGCGGATGCGCGGCCACCAGTTCCCGGAGCCGGGGCAGCAGGGCGGCGGGTTCCTCGGTGGCCGCGCGGGCCGCGATCAGGTCCTCGATGGCGGCGAGCCGCAGCTCGTCGAGCCGGGCGACCGGGGCGCGGGCGAAATCGGTGTCGGCGACGTCGGCCAGCGCCGGCCCGCGCCAGAGTGCCAACGCCGAGTCCAGCCGCCGCGCGGCGCCGGCCGGGTCGGTAGCGAGCAGGGTCCGCCCGGCCGCCAGCGCGTCCTCGAACCGGTACAGGTCCACCGCGGTCCGGTCCACTGCCAGCCGGTAGCCGGCGGGGACGGCCTCGACCGGCAGGCCGGGCGCGGCCCGGCGCAGCCGGGAGACCAGCGCCTGAAGGGCGTTCGCCGCACCGGCCGGCGGCGACCCGTCCCAGACGGCGTCCACCAGCGCGCCGGTGGTGACCGGGCGGCCGGGATCGAGCGCGAGCACGATCAGCAGCCGGCGTAGCCGGGCGCCGCCGACCTCGACCGGCGTACCGGTGTCGGCGCGAACCTCCAGCGGCCCGAGCAGGCAGATCTGCACGGCGTCGATTCTGCCGCGCCCGTGCCCGCCGTCGAGCACCTACACCTCCGGCCGGTCCTCCTCGCGCGGCGGATCGCCCTCGCGGGGGCGCAGCGGCTCCCCGCGCCCCGGCGGCTCGTCCGGCGTGACCTCGCGGCGGCGGAGGTCCTCCTCGCGCCGGCGCAGGTCCTCCTCCCAGCGGCGGAACAGCTCCTGGTCGTCGCGGCGGGACCGCTCGGCGATGGACTTGAGGAACTCGGGGTCGTCGTCCGGGGCGAGCGGCTTCGGGCGCTCCCGGGTGGGCGTCCGACGCGCCCCGCCACCGGCCGCCGGACCGGGCTTCTTCTCCCGGCCGGCGAGGAACCAGGCGATCGAGCCGACCAGCGGGAAGAACAGGATGATCAGCGCCCAGCCGATCCGGGGCAGGGCGCGGATCTCGCCCTCCTCGGCGGAGAGGCAGCTGATCAGCGCGCAGACGGCGAGGACGATCTGCGCGACGAAGAGGAGGACGTACAGCCGGAGCATGCGTCCATCATCGCGCACCCGGCCACTCGTCACAGCCCGCGCAACACCAGCACCACCCCGAGTGCGGCGAGCCCCGTCGCGCCGAGGGCGACCGCCGGGAGCGAGCGCCCGTCGAGGGGAGCCGGCCCGGTTCCGGTGCCACGCCGCCAGTAGATCGGCAGCGCCGCGCCCCAGCCGGCCAGGGCCGCGCCCGCGAGCAGCAGGCCGCCCAGGTCACCGCTGAGCGCCTGCCGGACGGTGAGCGCGGTCACCACGGTCAGGGTGAGCGCGGTTCGTCGCCACGCCAACCGGGTCCGCTCCGGCTGCAGGCCGGGGTCGCGCGGCGACCCTCCGCCGCTCCCGCCGTCCGGGTCGGGATACGCCCTCCGGGCGGGCTCCGCGGGGCCGGGCCGGTCCGTCATCGACCGCCTACCGCGTCGACCAGCACCGCGGTGACCAGCAGCAGCGCGCCGAGGCCGACGCTGAGGGCGAGTACGGCGGGGAACCGGGACGCGGGCAGCTCCTCGCCGAGCCGGATCGCCCGCTCGGTACGGGCCCAGTGGTCGACCGCGCGGACCGCCACCGCGCCGCCGAGCAGCAGCAGGACGACCGCGATCGCCTCGCGCAGGTGCCGTAGTGGCAGCGGCGGCAGGAACTGGGCGACGGCCAGCCCACCGCCCACCAGCGCCAGCCCGGTACGCAGCCAGGCGAGGAAGGTCCGCTCGTTGGCCAGCGAGAACCGGTAGTCGGGGGTGCTGCCGACCGAGCGCAGCTCCCGCGGGTCGAACCAACGCCTGATCGACTGCCACACGTCGTCGATTATCCGCTGGTCACCGGCCGTAGCCTGAAGCGATGACAGATCTTGATGCCGCCACCCTGCGCGCCGCGTACGACGCCCAGCTCCGACCCGAGCTGCCCGAACCCGTGCCGGCGGGGGTGACCGTCGAGCAGGACGGACCGCTGTACCGGGTGCTCGGCCTCGATCACGGCGGTTTCCTCACCTACCGCGACCTGGGCGGTCTGACGGGTGCGGCGCTCGACGAGTTGATCGCCCGGCAGGTCGAGCTGTTCCGGCAGCGGGGCGAGCGGGTGGAGTGGAAGCTCGCCGGCCACGACGAGCCGGCGGACCTCGCCGATCGGCTCCGCTCGGCCGGGTTCGTGGCGGAGGAGCGGGAGACCGTCGTGATCGGACCGGTCGCGCCGCTGGCCGCGGCCCTTCCGGTGGTGCCCGAGGGGATACGCCTGCGGGAGGTGACCGCCCGCGCCGACCTGGACCGGATCGTGGCGATGGAGGAGGAGGTCTGGGAGGCCGACCGCAGCCACCTCGGGACGGCCCTGGAGCGGGAGATCGCGACGGACCCGCAGTCGATCACCGTCGTGGTGGCCGAGGCGGGGGAGACCGTGGTGAGCGCGGGCTGGATCCGCTACCTGCCGGGCAGCGGCTTCGCCTCGCTCTGGGGCGGCTCGACCCTGCCGCAGTGGCGGCGCCGGGGCATCTACCGGGCGTTGGTGGTCCACCGGGCCCGGCTCGCCGCGCAGCGGGAGCGGACCCTGCTCCAGGTCGACGCCTCCGACGACAGTCGGCCCATCCTCGAGCGGCTCGGCCTCGTCGCGGTCACCACGACGACTCCCTACGTCTACACTCCGTGATCATGGTCCAGGAGTTGACGGACGAGGAGCGGTTGACGCTCAAGACCGGCGCGTTCGGCGCGGTCTTCCTGGTGTCGAACGTGGACCCGGGCATGCTCTCGGTGCTGAAGGAGAGCATGGCGGCGTCGGAGGTGTTCGCCGACGCGTCCGGTGTGGTCCGGGCGGCGCTCACCACCGGTCCGCTGCCGAGGCTGCCGCGTGAGTCGCCGCCGGAGATCGAGGCGACGGTGCTGCCGGCGCTCGGTCGGGCGGTGCGGATCCTGCGCGAGAAGTCCCCGGCGGACGTGGCGGTGTACCGCGAGGTGGTGCTCGCCGCCGCGGACCGGGTGGCCCGGGCGCACGCCGGGGTGGCCCCGGCCGAGGCGGCGGTGATCGAACGGATCAGAGCGGCGCTGACCGAGGTGGGGTGATCGGAGCACCCGTGGGCGATTTGCGTGGTGGCCTGTGTCACTCTGTTCCCCCCGGGGCCGATAACTTACCGGCAGGTAACATAGCGGCCGTGGGCAACCGCACAGCGGCCCGCAGTTGACCGATCGTTAAGTCACGCGGGAGGCTGCGGCCCAGACCGGGCGAGCGATTTCGCAACACCACACAGGAGGGGTCGTCGAAGCGCGATGAACATCGTCGTACTCGTCAAGCAGGTGCCCGATTCGGGCGCGGACCGCAACCTGCGCAGTGACGACAACACCGTCGACCGCGGTTCGGCGAACAACGTCATCAACGAGATGGACGAGTACGCCATCGAAGAGGCGTTGAAGATCAAGGAGGCGCACGGCGGCGAGGTGACCATCCTGACCATGGGTCCGGACCGGGCGACCGAGTCGATCCGCAAGGCGCTCTCCATGGGCCCGGACAAGGCCGTGCACGTCGTGGACGACGCGCTCCACGGCTCCTGCGCCGTGACCACCTCGAAGGTGCTCGCCGCCGCGCTGGGCACCCTCGGCGCCGACCTGGTGATCTGCGGCGCCGAGTCGACCGACGGTCGGGTCCAGGTCATGCCGCACATGATCGCCGAGCGGCTGGGCGTGGCGGCGCTGACCGGCGCCCGCAAGCTCACCGTCGACGGCGGCACGCTCACCATCGAGCGGCAGACCGAGGAGGGTTACGAGGTCGTCACCGCCTCCACCCCCGCCGTGGTCTCCGTCTGGGACACCATCAACGAGCCGCGCTACCCGTCCTTCAAGGGCATCATGGCGGCCAAGAAGAAGCCGGTGCAGACCCTCTCCCTGGGTGACCTCGGCGTCGCCCCGGCCGAGGTGGGCTTCGAGGGCGCCACCAGCGCCGTCGTGGAGCACAGCAAGCGTCCGCCGCGCTCCGGCGGCGCGAAGGTCACCGACGAGGGCGAGGGCGGCGTCAAGCTGGTCGAGTTCCTCGCCACCGAGAAGTTCGTGTGAGGGGTCCGGACATGTCTGAGGTTCTCGTCGTCGTCGAAGCCACCCGCGAATTCGGCGTCAAGAAGGTCACCCTGGAGATGCTCACCCTCGCCCGCCAGCTCGGCACGCCCAGCGCGGTCGTGCTCGGCGGCCCCGGCGCCGCCGAGGCGCTCAGCGCCAAGCTGGGCGAGTACGGCGCGGCGAAGATCTACGCCGCCGAGGGTGAGGAGATCGACGGCTACCTGGTGGCCCCGAAGGCCGGCGTCCTGGCCGACCTGGTCCGCCGCGTCCAGCCCGCCGCCGTGCTGCTCGCCGGCTCCCAGGAGGGCAAGGAGATCGCCGCCCGGCTCGCGGTCAAGCTGGACAACGGCATCCTGACCGACGTCGTCGCGCTGGACGCCGACGGCACCGCCACCCAGGTGGCGTTCGCCGGCTCCACGATCGTGAAGTCCAAGGTCACCCGCGGCCTGCCGCTGGTCACCCTCCGGCCGAACTCGGTCAACCCCGAGCCGGCCGCCGCCGAGCCGGCGGTCGAGCAGCTCGCCGTCGCCGTCGCCGACACCGACAAGCTGGCCAAGGTGGTGCAGCGGGTCGCCGAGCAGAAGGGGTCGCGCCCGGAGCTGACCGAGGCGTCGGTGGTCGTCTCCGGCGGCCGTGGCGTCGGCAACGCGGACAACTTCAAGCTGGTCGAGGAGCTGGCCGATCTGCTCGGCGGCGCGGTCGGCGCGTCCCGCGCGGCCGTCGACTCCGGCTTCTACCCGCACCAGTTCCAGGTCGGCCAGACCGGTAAGACGGTCTCCCCGCAGCTCTACGTCGCGCTCGGCATCTCCGGGGCGATCCAGCACCGGGCCGGCATGCAGACCTCGAAGACGATCGTCGCGGTGAACAAGGACGCCGAGGCGCCGATCTTCGAGCTCTCCGACTTCGGCGTGGTCGGCGACCTCTTCAAGGTCGTGCCGCAGGCCGCCGAGGAGATCCGCAAGCGGAAGTAACCCGACCCTCCGGGCACCGCACCCCGCCCGCCGCGAGCGGGCCACCCCGCGCCGCCCGCCGCGAGCAAATACAGTGAAAGAGTGGCCATTCCGCCGTGAATGGCCACTCTTTCACTGTTCTTGTCTGCCGGTGTCCGGACGGCGGGTGGGGGCGGTGACTGATGGGAGCTGATCGGCGGGCCGGGGAGCTGAACCGGCCCGCCGATCAGCCCGTCAGGGGCCCGGCGTGCGGTCGCCGGGCACGCCGGGCAACGTCGGCGCGGGACATCGACATCGAGTATGCCTGATCTGCGCGGGTTCGACACCGCCCGAGGCGATGATCCCCTGTCGGTCGACTCGGAATCCCAGGTACCCCGAAATCGCCCCGGAGATGCGTGCCCGCCCCCGGTCGATCAGCGCGGGCGCCTCGCGACGTACGTGCCGGTGCCCTCGACCGTCGAGCATCCGTCCGACCGCCGTAGGCTGAGTGGTGATGGCTTACCTGGATCACGCGGCGACCACTCCGATGCTCGACGAGGCACTGGAGGCGTACGTCGCCACCGCTCGCGAGCTCGGCAACGCGTCGGCGCTGCACGCCGCCGGTCGGCAGGCCCGCCGACGGGTCGAGGAGTCCCGCGAACGGGTGGCCGCCGCCCTGGGCGCCCGGCCCTCCGAGGTGATCTTCACGGGCGGCGGTACGGAGAGCGACAACCTCGCCGTCAAGGGCATCTTCTGGGCCCGCCGGACGAGCGCGGCGCAGCGACGTCGGCTGGTCTCCAGCGCGGTCGAGCACCACGCGGTGCTGGACGCCGTGGACTGGCTCGGCGGGCACGAGGGCGCGGAGGTCGACTGGTTGCCGGTCGACAGCGCCGGTCGCCTCGATCCCGCCGCGCTCCGCACCGAGCTGGCGGCCCACGGCGATCGGGTCGCGCTCGTGACCGCGATGTGGGCCAACAACGAGGTCGGCACCGTGCAACCGATCGGCGAGCTGGCCGCGGTCGCCGCCGAGTACGGTGTGCCCTTCCACACCGACGCGGTCCAGGCGGTCGGGCAGGTGCCCGTCGACTTCGCCGCCAGCGGGGTCTCCGCGCTGACCGTGACCGGACACAAACTCGGCGGGCCGGTGGGCGTCGGCGCACTGCTGCTCGGCCGGGACGTGGCGGCCACCCCACTGCTGCACGGCGGCGGGCAGGAACGCGACGTCCGCTCCGGCACGCTGGACACCGCCGGCATCGTGGCCTTCGCCGTCGCCGTGGAGGCGGCCGTCAAGAGCCAGCAGGAGTACGCGGCACGGGTCGCCGAGCTCCGCGACGACCTGGTCGAGCGGGTCCGCCAAGCCGTGCCCGACGTCGTCTACAACGGCGATCCGGTCGACCGGCTCCCCGGCAACGCGCACTTCTCCTTCCCCGGCTGCGAGGGCGATGCCCTGCTGCTGCTCCTCGATGCCCAGGGCATCGCCTGCTCCACCGGGTCGGCCTGCTCGGCAGGGGTGGCCCAGCCTTCGCACGTACTGCTGGCGATGGGCGCCGACGACGCGCGGGCCCGTTCGTCGCTGCGCTTCACCCTCGGGCACACCTCGTCGCAGGAGGAGGTCGACGCGCTCGTCGCCGCCCTCCCCGGCGCGGTCGAACGCGCCCGGCGCGCCGCCGCGTACCGCACGCCCCGCTGATCGGAGCCCTGTCGGTGCGGGGCGGACGGGCCGGGCAGGGCGGTCGGCCGGAACGGGCGGTTAGGGTTGTGGGGCGGAAGGGAGTGAATCGGTGAGGGTATTGGCGGCGATGTCCGGCGGGGTCGACTCGGCGGTCGCGGCGGCGCGGGCGGTCGACGCGGGGCACGACGTCACCGGCGTGCACCTGGCGCTCTCCCGCAATCCACAGACATACCGCACCGGCGCGCGGGGCTGCTGCACGCTGGAGGACTCGCGCGACGCGCGACGCGCCGCCGACGTGATCGGCATCCCGTTCTACGTGTGGGACATGGCCGACCGGTTCCACGAGGACGTGGTCGACGACTTCGTCGCCGAGTACGCGGCCGGTCGTACCCCGAACCCGTGCCTGCGCTGCAACGAGAAGATCAAGTTCGCCGCGGTGCTGGACCGGGCGGTCGCCCTCGGCTTCGACGCGGTCGTCACCGGCCACCACGCCCGGCTCGGCGCGGACGGTCTGCTGCGCCGCAGCGTCGACGTGGCCAAGGACCAGTCGTACGTGCTGGCGGTGCTCACCCGGGAGCAGCTGGACCGGTCGGTCTTCCCTCTCGGTGACTCGACGAAGGCGCAGGTCCGGGCCGAGGCGGCGCAGCGTGGACTGGCGGTCGCCGAGAAGCCCGACTCGCACGACATCTGCTTCATCGCCGACGGCGACACCCGCGGCTTCCTCGCCCAGCGGCTCGGCGAGCAGCCGGGCGACGTGGTCGACGCCACCACCGGCGCGGTCGTCGGCAGCCACGCCGGCGCGTACGCGTACACCGTCGGCCAGCGGCGCGGGCTGCACCTGGACCGGCCCGCCCCGGACGGCCGGCCCCGCTACGTGCTCTCCATCACCCCGAAGACCAACACCGTGACCGTCGGCCCGGCCGAGGCGCTGGAGGTGTCCCAGGTGCGCGCGAACCGGCCGATCTGGACCGGCGGCGCGCGCCCGGACGGCCCGATCGAGTGCGAGGTGCAGCTGCGCGCCCACGGCGACGTGGTGCCCGCCACCGTCGCGCTGGACGGCGAGACGCTCCACGCCGAGCTGCGCCGTCCGATGCGGGGAGTCGCCGCCGGCCAGGCGGTGGTGGCGTACCGGCCGGACCCGGCCGGCGACGTCGTGCTCGGCTCCGCCACCATCGTCGGCTGAGTACCCGCCACCGGGCGGTTCGGCAGGATCCACCGGATACCCTTCGGCGGTGACAGATCAGGCGTGGCCCTGGCCGGCCGGCGCAGCGACCGGCATCGGATCGCTGCCCGGCACCGACATCGCCGAGGCGCAGCGGATCGTCCTCGGTGAACTACCCGACCTGCCGCACCTGCCGGAGCTGCCGGCCCGTGGGCCGGGCGCCGAGCTGATCGGCCGCACCGCCGGCCTGCTGGTCGAGCTGCCCGTGGAGCTGTACGCGGGCCGCTGGCGGATCGCTCAGCGCCCCGGCCGGGAGCTGCGCCGCGCGCGGGACCTCATGGAGCGTGACCTCGATCAGCTCGCCGAGCAGGCCGATGAGTACGCCGGGCCGGTCAAGCTGCAGGCCGGCGGGCCGTTCACCCTCGCCGCCGCCCTCGAACTGCCGATCGGCGGCCGGATGCTGCGCGATCCGGGCGCGGTACGGGACCTGACCGGCTCCCTCACCGAGGGGCTGCGCGAGCACGTCGCGGCGGTGGCCCGGCGGCTGCCCCGGGCGTCGGTGCTGCTCCAACTCGACGAGCCGTCGCTGCCCGCGGTGCTCGCCGGAAGAGTGCGCACCGAGAGCGGGCTCGGCACGTACCCGGCTGCGGAGCCCGAGGTCGTGGCGGGCCTGCTGCGCTCGCTCATCGAGGCGGTGGGGGTGCCGACCGTGGTGCACTGCTGCGCGCCGGAGGTGCCGGTGGAGCTGATCCGCTCCACCGGAGCCGTCGGCCTGGCCCTCGACCTGTCCCTGGTCACCGATCTGGACCCGCTCGGCGAGGCGATCGACGCCGGGCTCGGGCTGCTCGCCGGCGCCGCGCCCACCCGCCCGCCGTCGACCGGTCGGGCGCCGACCTCCGCGGAGGTGGCCGACCGGGTACGCACGCTCTGGGACCGCCTCGGCTTCCCCCGCGCCCGCCTGGCCGAGCAGGTCGTGGTCACCCCCGCCTGCGGGTTGGCGGGCGCCCCGGCGGAGTACGCCCGGGCCGTGCTGAAGGCCTGCCACGACGCCGGCCGGCGGCTCGCCGAGGACTGAGTTTCCCTGTCGTACCCGCTGGGCAGAATCACCGGCATGATTGGACAGCTGCGTTCGACGGTGATCGACTGCCCCGATCCGCACGCCCTGGCCACGTTCTACTCGGAGCTGCTCGGCCTGCCCGTGACGCATGCCGACGAGGACGACTGGGTGGTGCTCGGCGGCCCGCCCGGCCAGCATCCGCGTGTGGCGTTCCAGAAGGCGCCCGACCTGCGCCCGCCGACGTGGCCGGCTGCGGAGGTCCCGCAGCAGCTCCACCTCGACGTGACGGTGACCGACATCGAGGCCGCCGAGAAGGCGGCGCTCGCGCTGGGGGCCCGGCGGCTGCCCGGCGAGGGCGAGGGCTTCCGGGTCTACGCCGACCCCGCCGGCCACCCGTTCTGCCTCTGCTGGGACTGACGAGCCCGCACGCCGCCGTCTGGCGGTGGTCGCACCCGACGGGCATGATCACCGGCATGATCGATTCCTCGCGCGACCGGGTGGCCGGATCACTCTTCGGGCTCGCCTACGGTGACGCCCTCGGTAAGGAGACCGAGTTCCTGCCGGTCGCCGAGATCGTCCGGCGGCACGGGCCGACCGGCCCGCGCGAGCTGGTCGGCGATCCGGCGCTGGTCACCGACGACACCCAGATGGCACTGGCCGTGGCCTGGGCGCTGCGTACCGCCCCCGAGCTGACGCCGGCGGCGGTGGAGCCGGCGCTGCGCCGGCGGTTCCTCGACTGGGCGGCGAGCCCGGAGAACAACCGGGCGCCGGGGATGACCTGCCTGCGGGCCTGCGGCGACCTGGCCCGGGGGCTGCGCTGGCAGGAGGCGACCGTGGCCGGCTCGAAGGGCTGCGGGGCGAACATGCGGGTCACCCCGGTCGGGCTGCTCGACGTCGATCTGGACACTCTCGCCGGGCTCGCCCAGCTTCAGGCCGGTCTCACCCACGGGCATCCGACCGGGCTGGCCGCGAGCGAGCTGACCGCGTACGCCGTGCGGCTGCTGCGCGACGGCGCCGCCCTCGACCAGCTGCCCGACCTGCTCACCGACCGGGCACGGGAGCAGCGCCACCGCTACCGCGCCGAGTGGCTGGGCGACCTGTGGCAGCGCTCCGGCTCGACGGACCCGGCGCAGTTCATCGCCCGGGGCTGGGACGAGTGCCTCGCCGTGCTGGGCCGGCTGACCGACGCGCTGGCCCGGCCGGATGACGGTGGCGACCCGTGCCGACTGACCGGCGAGGGCTGGGTGGCCGAGGAGGCGCTCGCCACCGCCCTGTACTGCGCGCTGCGGCACGCCGACGACCCGGTCGGCGCGCTGGCCCGGGGCGCCACCACCGCCGGTGACTCGGACTCCATCGCGGCGCTGGCCGGCGCGTTCGTGGGCGCGGCCGTGGGCATGTCCGCCTGGCCGGCCGACTGGGCCACCCGCATCGAGTACGCCGACCAACTAACCACCCTCACCACCCCCTAACCCCCCGGCCCCCGCTCCGCGCGTCGATCATGAAGTTGTTGTCGACCGAAGCGGCGTGTCGCGGCAACAACTTCATGATCAACGGGTGGGGCGGGCCGGCGGGTGGGTGGTTGTCGTATCCGCCGGTTACCGTGCCCGGGTAGCGTGATCAGGGAGGTCAAGCGGTGTCCGAAGGTGGCGGCGTGTCCGAGGAGCGGATCGACCAGCAGGTCAGCCCGGCGCAGGAGGCGGCGGCGGGCGGCGAGCCGACCCCCGAGGCGCGGGAGCGGCACACCACGCTGAGCCGTGAGCTGACCGAGCATCAGTACCGCTACTACGTGCTCGACTCGCCCACCATCACCGACGCCGAGTTCGACCGCCAGCTGCGCGAGCTGGAGGCGTTGGAGGCGGAGTTCCCGGCGCTGCGCACGCCCGATTCGCCCACCCAGCGCGTCGGCGGGACCTTCTCCACCGACTTCACCCCGGTCCAGCACGCCGAGCGGATGATGTCGCTCGACAACGCGTTCGCCGACGAGGAGCTCGCGGCCTGGGCCGAGCGGGTCGAGCGTGACGCCGGCGGTCCGGTGCCCTACCTCTGCGAGCTGAAGGTCGACGGGCTCGCGATCAACCTCACCTACGAGCGTGGCCGGCTGGTCCGGGCGGCGACCCGCGGCGACAGCCGCACCGGTGAGGACGTGACCGCCAACGTGCGCAGCATCCGGGACGTGCCGGGTCAGCTCACCCCGTCACCCGAGTTCCCCGACGTGCCCGAGTTCCTCGAGGTCCGGGGCGAGATCTACTTCCCGGTGGCGGCCTTCGCCGACCTCAACGCGGGCCTGGTGGAGCAGGGCAAGCCGCCGTTCGCCAACCCGCGTAACGCCGCCGCCGGCAGCCTTCGCCAGAAGGATCCGCGGATCACCGCGTCCCGGCCGCTGCGCCTGGTGGTGCACGGCATCGGCGCCCGGCGCGGCTTCCAACCGGTCGCGCAGTCGGAGTCGTACACGGCGCTGAAGGCGTGGGGCCTGCCGACCAGCGACCGGTGGCGGGTCGTGCCCGACCTCTCCGGCGTCGCCGAATACATCGCCTACTACGCCGAGCACCGGCACGACGTCGAGCACGAGATCGACGGCGTCGTCGTCAAGGTCGACCCGGTCGCCATCCAGGGCCGGCTCGGCTCGACCAGTCGCGCCCCCCGCTGGGCGATCGCCTTCAAGTACCCGCCGGAGGAGGTCAACACCAAGCTGCTCGACATCGACGTCGAGGTCGGGCGCACCGGCCGGGTCACCCCGCGCGCGGTCCTCCAGCCGGTCAAGGTGGCCGGCTCCACGGTCGCGTACGCCACCCTGCACAACGGACGCGAGGTGGAACGCAAGGGCGTGCTGATCGGTGACACGGTGGTGATCCGCAAGGCCGGCGACGTGATCCCCGAGGTCCTCGGCCCGGTCGTCGATCTGCGACCCGCCGACGCCCGGCCGTTCGTGATGCCCACCCACTGCCCCGCCTGCGGCACCCCGCTCGCCCCCGCCAAGGAAGGCGACGTCGACATCCGCTGCCCGAACTCCCGCAGCTGCCCGGCGCAGTTGCGGGAGCGGGTCTTCCATCTCGCCGGACGCGGGGCGTTCGACATCGAGGTGCTCGGCTACAAGGGCGCGGCGGCCCTGCTCGACGCGGAGATCATCCGCGACGAGGGTGATCTCTTCCAACTCGACGCCGAGCAGCTCACCCGGTCGCCGTTCTTCGTCAACAAGGACGGCAGCCTCGGCAGCAACGCGGTGAAGCTGCTCGACAACCTGGCCGTCGCCAAGGAGCGGGAGCTCTGGCGGGTGCTCGTCGCGCTCTCCATCCGGCACGTCGGCCCGACGGCCGCCCGGGCACTGGCCCAGCACTTCCGCTCCGTCGAGGCGATCGACGAGGCCAGCGAGGAGGAGCTCTCCTCCGTCGACGGCGTCGGCCCCACCATCGCCGCCAGCATCCGCGAGTGGTTCGCCGTGGACTGGCACCGCGAGGTGGTCCGCAAGTGGGCCGAGGCCGGCGTACGGATGGCCGAGGAGGCGGCCGACGAGGGCCCACGTCCGTTGGAGGGGCTCACCGTCGTGGTCACCGGCACGCTCGCCGGCTTCTCCCGCGACCAGGCCGCGGAGGCGGTGCAGAGCCGGGGCGGCAAGGTCAGCGGTTCGGTCTCGAAGAAGACGGGCTTCGTGGTGGTCGGCGAGAACCCGGGGTCCAAGGCGGAGAAGGCGGCCGGCCTCAAGGTGCCGATCCTCGACGAGGACGGTTTCCGTCTCCTCCTCGACCAGGGACCGGACGCCGCTCGCGAGGTGGCCCGCGTCGAGGGCTGAGGCTTGCTTCCGCGACCGCGGGTGAACCGGCGCGCCGCCGGCCGGGAAGTCCGGGAACGCCGCGCGCCTGCGCCGGCTGGGGCGTATACCAAGTTAATTACGACTACGACCGATTCGTGACTGTCATACCGGGAAAGCCGGCACCGAGGGCGTTTCATTGGTGCACGGCGTGTGAAGGTCCACGCCGACCGCTGTCCGGGAGGTGCGATGGAGGTCGCGGACCCGCGCAACGTCGTTCCGCCGGGACGCGTGGCGCCGTTTCTCGCCTTCATCGGCGCCATCCTCGCCCTGGCGTTGCTGGTCGCGGCCGGTCCACTGGTGACACTGCCGGATCGACTGCCCGACCTGCCGGTGGCGTTCTGGACGATGGCGGCGCTCGCGGTGGTCTGCGACGCCCGCCCGTTCGTACCGCCCGGCCGGCGGCAGTCGTCGGCGGTCTTCCCGTCCACCTGCTTCACCTTCGCCATCCTGCTCGGTTGGGGACTGGGACCGGCGGTGGCGGTGCAAGCGGTGGCCGTGATCGTCTCCGGCTGGCGGCTACGGCACGCCATCTGGCGTACGTCGTTCAACGTCGGCCAGTACGCCTGCGCCCTCGCCGCCGCGTACGCGGTCACCCGACTCGGGCCGGGCACCGTCTTCTCCGGCGGTGTGCTGCACACCTCCGACGTCGTGGTGGTGGGCAGCGCGACGCTCGTCTGGTTCCTGGTCAACTACGTGTTGGTCAGCACGGCGGTACGACTGCGCTTCGGCGGCCGCTGGTGGCCGAGCTTCCGGCAGGGCCTCGGCTTCGAGCTGCTCTCCACCGGTTCGCTGCTGCTGCTCGCCCCGGTGCTGGTCGCCGCGGCCCGCACCAGCGCCGCGCTGATCCCACTGGTGCTGGTGCCGCTCTTCGCCGTCTACCGGATGGCCCGGCTCACCGTCGAGCAGCAGCAGCTCGCCTCCCTGGACCCGTTGACCGGCCTGCCGAACCGCAAGGCGCTGCTGGCCGAGGTCGCCGAGCAGGTGCACCTGCACGCCGAGCGGTCGGGGCGGGGCGAGCCCGACGCTCACCTCGCGCTGCTGCTGATCGACCTCGATCGGTTCAAGAACGTCAACGACGCCCTCGGCCACGCGGTGGGGGACCGGCTGCTGGTCGAGGTCAGCCAGCGGCTGACCGCGCTGGTCGGTGGGCGCGACATGGTGGCCCGGCTGGGCGGCGACGAGTTCGCCATCGTGATGACCGGGCTCACGACGGTCGCCGAGGCTCGTGAACTCGCCGACCGGGTGGTCCGGACGCTCGCCGAGCCGGTGCCGCTGGACGGGCTGCCGCTGGACGTCGGCGGGTCGATCGGCATCGCGCTCTTCCCGGAGCACGGCGAGGACTTCGCCACCCTGATGCGCCACGCCGACGTCGCCATGTACGACGCGAAGCACCGCAACGACACGATCGCCGTCTACACCGCCGAGTCCGACCACAACTCTCCCGAGCGGCTCGGGCTCCTGGCGGATCTGCGCCGGGTGCTGGAGGCCGGCCCGGCCGTCGACGAGCCGGCCGACACCGACGAGCCGGCCGACGGCGGAGCCGGTGACTCGGCCGACGTCGCGGAGGTCCCCCTTGGCGCCGGCGGGACGCGGGGCGGGGACGGCGCGGCCCTCGCCACCGCCGCCGATCAGTCCGGCGGCGGGGTGCCGAGCGCGGAGGCGGAGGTCGGTCCCGCGTTGACCGGGGAGGTGACCGGCGTGCGGGCGAGGCGGTGGTGGTCCCGGCAGCGGGAGCGCCGCACCGACGTGCTGCCCGAGGACGAGCTGATCAGCCGGATCGTGACCGGCGCCGACCCGACCCGCCGCCGCGGCGGCCGTACCGGGGCGGAGCTGGTCGACCGGGGCGCGGTCGTCGACCGTGGGACGCGCAACGGTCGCGAGCCGGGTACCGAGCCGGATGTGCCCGGACTCGGCGGCGCTCCCGAGGCGGTCGAGCGGGCGGCCAGCCCGGCCGCCGCGACGGGGACCGGTGGCGCCGGTCGGCACCGGCTCCGGCCGGCCGAGGCCGATCCGGCCGTCGACGTCGGCGAGATCACGATGTACTACCAGCCGCAGATCGCCATCGCCACCGGTGAGGTGGTGGGTGTCGAGGCGTTGTTGCGCTGGCGGCATCCACGACGCGGAATGGTCGATCCGGAGGAGCTGATCCGGGTCGCCGAGCAGAGCGCCGTGATGCGGCTGCTCACCCGCCGGGTCGTCGACGACGTGGTGGAGCAGCTCGCGAAGTGGTCGGCCACCGGGGTCGGCCTGCGGGCCGCGCTCAACGTGAGCGTGCGCGACCTGCACACCGGTGAGATCGCCGACCAGATCGCCGACCGGCTGACCCGCTACGGCGTACCGCCCGAACGGCTGCAACTGGAGATCACCGAGGGTGCGCTGATGGCCGACCCGCGACGGGTGCTGGCGACCATCTCCCGGCTGCACCGGATCGGGGTGGCGATCTCGCTGGACGACTTCGGCACCGGGTACTCGTCCCTGCAGCACCTGCGCCGGTTACCGCTCTCCGAGGTGAAGGTGGACCGCAGCTTCGTGCTCGGCATGGCCGACGACCCCGACGACGCGGCGATCGTACGGTCGATGATCGAACTGGCGGGCGCTCTCGGCCTGCGGGTGGTCGCCGAGGGGGTGGAGGACGAACGGACCTGGCGGATGCTGCACGCCGCCGGCTGCGACGCCGCCCAGGGCTGGTTCTACGCCCGGCCGATGCCCGCCCAGGAGTTGGTCACCTGGCTGGCCCGGTACCGCCCGGTGCGCCCCACCGGCGGTCCGGACCCGGACCTGCGCCGCCGGCCCGCCCGCTGAACCCGCCCCGGCCCGCCCGGTCGTCCCGCCCCGGCCCGCCCGGCGCTCGCCCCGGCCCGCGCGGTGGTCCCGTCCCCGTCGGCTTGGCGCCCGGCACCGGCCCTCGCCCCGCCTTGGGTGATCGACACCGACCTCCTTGAAGTCGCGTTAACCGATCGCCGGGACACCCCGACCTCCCGGCAACCCGAGTCGATCATGCGATCGCCGGTGATCGGGTGGACCGGGATCGGGCGCCACGACGGCGCGGAGGGGGAGTGGGGGGACGTCACGCCGGCACGGAACAATAGACTCGCTCCGGTCACCGCGCGTCACTCCGCACAGCTCGCGCGGTCGCAGACCGGCCGGACACAGGACCGTCACGAAGGGGGCACGATGGCCGCCATCTCCCGCGAGGAGGTCGCGCACCTGGCGCGCCTGTCGCGGCTCGCCGTAACCGAGGAGGAGCTGGACACGTTCGCCGGCCAGCTCGACGTGATCCTCCAGGCGGTCGCCCAGGTCGGCAAGGTCGCCGCCGCGGACATCCCACCGACCTCGCACTCGGTGCCGCTGACGAACGTCCTGCGTGAGGACGTCGAGACGCCGTGCCTGACGCCCGAGGAGGCGTTGTCGGGCGCGCCGGACGCCGAGCAGCAGCGGTTCCGCGTCCCCCGGATCCTGAACGAGGACTTGGCGTCATGAGCGAGCGAATCAGCATCATCAGCGCGCGGCGGTGCGCCGGCGAGCGAAGCGAGGCGGCGGCATGAGCGATCTGACCAGGAAGACCGCGGCGGAGATCGCCGCGCTGGTGGCCGGCGGGGAGACCTCCGCCGTCGAGGTCACCCAGGCCCACCTCGACCGGATCGCGGCGGTCGACGACCAGGTGCACGCGTTCCTGCACGTCGACACCGAGGGCGCGCTCGCCGCGGCCCGGGCGGTCGACGAGCGCCGCGCGGCCGGTGAGCCGCTCGGCCCGCTGGCCGGGGTGCCGGTGGCGGTCAAGGACGTACTCGCCACCAAGGGGGTGCCGACCACCGTCGGGTCGAAGATCCTGGAGGGCTGGCGCCCGCCGTACGACGCGACGATCGTCGAGCGGCTGCGCGCGGCCGGCACGGTGATGCTCGGCAAGACGAACATGGACGAGTTCGCGATGGGCTCCTCCACCGAGTACTCGGCGTACGGCGCGACCCGCAACCCGTGGGACCTGAGCCGGATCCCGGGTGGCTCGGGCGGCGGCAGCTCGGCGGCGCTGGCCGCGTACGAGGCGCCGCTGGCGATCGGCTCGGACACCGGCGGCTCGATCCGCCAGCCGGGCGCGGTCACCGGCACCGTCGGGGCGAAGCCGACCTACGGCGGCACCTCCCGCTACGGGCTCGTCGCCTTCTCCTCGTCGCTGGACACGCCCGGCCCGTGCGCCCGTACGGTGCTCGACGCCGCGCTGCTGCACGAGGCGATCGCCGGGCACGACCCGCGTGACTCCACCTCGATCCCGCAGCCGGTGCCGAACGTGGTGGCCGCCGCGAAGCTCGGTGCCACCGGCGACCTGACCGGTGTGAAGCTCGGCATCGTGACCGAGTTCGTCGGCGAGGGCGCCGAGCCGGGCGTGATGGCGGTGTTCCGGGAGGCGGTCGACGCGCTGACCAAGCTGGGCGCCGAGATCGTCGAGGTCTCCTGCCCGAACTTCACCTACGCGCTGCCGGCGTACTACCTCATCGCGCCGAGCGAGTGCTCCTCCAACCTGGCCCGGTTCGACGGCGTCCGGTTCGGCCTGCGGGTCGGCGACGACGGCAGCCGGTCGCTGGAGGAGGTCATGTCGCTGACCCGGGAGGCCGGCTTCGGCCCGGAGGTCAAGCGCCGCATCATGCTCGGCACGTACGCGCTCTCGTCGGGCTACTACGACGCCTACTACGGGCAGGCCCAGAAGGTCCGTACGCTCATCACCCGGGACTTCACCGCGGCGTTCGAGCAGGTGGACGCGCTGATCTCGCCGACCACCCCGTTCGTGGCGTTCCCGATCGGCGAGCGCACCGCCGACCCGTACCAGATGTACCTGGCCGACCTGTTCACCATCCCGACCAACCTCTACGGCGGGCCCGGCATCTCGGTGCCGTGCGGGCTCTCCGACGGTCTGCCGGTCGGTCTTCAGGTGATGGCCCCGACGATGGCCGACGACCGGATGTACCGGGTCGCCGCCGCGTTGGAGAGCGCCGTCGGCACGTTCACCCCACCGGCACTGTGAGGCAGGAGCTCCGATGACCACGACACTGCCCTCGTACGACGACGTCGTCGCGCGCTACGAACCGGTGATCGGCCTGGAGACCCACGTCGAGCTCGGCACCCGCACGAAGATGTTCTGCGGCTGCCGGACCGACTTCGGCGGCGAGCCGAACACCCGGGTCTGCCCGGTCTGCCTCGGCCTGCCCGGCTCGCTGCCGGTGGTCAACAAGGCGGCCGTCGAGGCGACGATCCGGATCGGTCTCGCGCTGAACTGCTCGATCGCGGACTGGTGCCGGTTCGCCCGGAAGAACTACTTCTATCCGGACATGCCGAAGAACTTCCAGATCAGCCAGTACGACGAGCCGATCTGCGTCGACGGCTACCTGGACGTCGAGGTGAACGGCGAGACGGTGCGCATCGGCATCGAGCGGGTGCACATGGAGGAGGACACCGGTAAGACGCTGCACGTCGGCGGCGCCACCGGCCGGATCCACGGCGCGACCGAGTCGCTGGTGGACTACAACCGGGCCGGCATCCCCCTCGTGGAGATCGTCACCAAGCCGATCCCCGGCACCGGCAGTCTCGCACCCGACATCGCCCGGGCGTACGTCAACGAACTGCGGGAAGTGATCCGCTCGCTCGGCGTCTCCGACGTCCGGATGGAGGAGGGTTCGCTGCGCTGCGACGTGAACACGTCGCTGAACCTGCCCGGTCAGGAGTGGGGCACCCGGACCGAGACGAAGAACGTCAACTCGCTGCGTTCGGTGGAGCGGGCCGTCCGCTCCGAGATGCTGCGGCAGGCGTCGGTGCTCGACGCGGGGGGCCGGATCACCCAGGAGACCCGGCACTTCCACGAGGACACCGGGGACACCACCCCGGGCCGCTCGAAGGAGACCGCGACCGACTACCGGTACTTCCCGGAGCCGGACCTCGTGCCGATCGCGCCGGACCGCGCCTGGGTGGCCGAGCTGAAGGCGGCCCTGCCGGAGCTGCCCCGGGTGCACCGCCGGCGGCTCCAGGAGCAGTGGGGCCTGTCGGACCTGGACATGCAGTCGGTGCTCAACGCCGGTGCGGTCGAGCTGATCGAGCAGACCGTGGCCGCCGGCGCCACTCCGGCCGCGGCCCGCAAGTGGTGGCTCGGTGAGCTGTCCCGGCGGGCCAACGAGACCGGCGTGGAGCTGGTCGACGTGGGTGCCACCCCGGAGCAGGTCGCGGAGCTGCAGGGCCTGGTCGACGCCGGCAAGCTCAACGACAAGCTGGCCCGGACGGTGCTCGAGGGCGTGGTGGCCGGCGAGGGTTCGCCGACCGAGATCATGACGAGCCGGAACCTGGAGGTGGTCTCCGACACCGGCGCGCTCACCGCCGCGGTGGACGAGGCGATCGCCGCCAACCCGGAGATCGCCGACAAGATCCGCAGTGGCAAGGTCGCGGCGGCCGGTGCGCTGGTCGGCGCGGTCATGAAGACCACCCGTGGCCAGGCCGACGCGAAGACCGTCCGGGAGCTGATCCTGGCCCGGCTGAACGTCGAAGCCTGACCCTTCCCTCCCCTTCCGCGCCGAACCGATGATCATGAGGTGGGCGGCGGCCGCCGACTCCGGGGCCGCCGTCAACCTTGTGATCACCGGGTGATGGACGGCGCTTCCCCCGCACGTGGGCGTCAACGGCGACGCCCGGATGGAGTTCCCGTGAACCAGCACGACCTGGACGTCCTCGACGAGATTCAGCGGCGGGTGCTCTGGCTCGCCACCCGGATCGTGGACGCCGCCAACCACGACCGCGACGCCGGCGACGGCGTGAAGGTCGGCGGGCACCAGGCGTCGAGCGCCTCGCTGGTCACCGCGATGACCGCGCTCTGGTTCGCGCACCTGGACGCCGCGGACCGGGTGTCGGTGAAGCCGCACGCCTCGCCGGTCTACCACGCCATCCAGTACCTGCTGGGCAACCTCGACCGCTCGTACCTGCCCCGGCTGCGGGCGCGCGGCGGTCTCCAGTCCTACCCGTCGCGCACCAAGGACCCGGACGGGGTCGACTTCTCCACCGGCTCGGTCGGCCTCGGCGCGGCGGCGCCGCTCTTCGCCGCCGCCACCCGCCGTTACGTGGACGCGCACTTCGGCCCCCGGCCCCGGTCCCGGTTCGTCGCGCTGATCGGTGACGCCGAACTGGACGAGGGGAACATCTGGGAGGCCGTCGCCGACCCGGCCACCACCGGGCTGGGCAACGTCATGTGGCTGGTCGACTTCAACCGCCAGTCACTCGACCGGGTGGTCCCCGGCGTGCGGATCAACCAGTGGCGGGGCCAGTTCGAGGCGGCCGGTTGGCACGTGGTGGAGGTCAAGTACGGTCGCCGGCTCGCCGCCGCGTACGAGCGCCCGGGCGGGGAGGCGCTGCGGAACTGGATCGACGCGATGCCCAACGAGCAGTACCAGTCGCTCTTCGGGCTCGCCGGGCCGGAGCTGCGCCTGCAGTTCCTCGACGGCGCCCCCGAGGCGGTCGCCACGTTCATCGCGGACGTTCCCGACGACGAGCTGGGTCCGCTCGTCACCGACCTCGGCGGGCACGATCTCACGGCGCTGCTCGACGCGTACGCCCAGTGCGACGCCGTCACGGACCGACCCAGCGTGGTCTTCGCGTACACGGTGAAGGGCTGGGGTCTGCCCATCGCCGGCAACCCGCGCAACCACTCGGCGCTGCTCACCCCGCAGCAGGTCGAGGCGCTGCGCGCCGCCCACGGCCTGACCGAGGAGACGGAGTGGGACCGGCTCGACCCGGCGTCGCCGGCCGGCATCCGGGCCGGGGAGCGCCGGGAGGCGCTGGCCCGACCGCCGCGCGAGCGTGCGCTGGGGGTCACCGTCCCGGAGACCACGAAGGTACGCGCCAACAAGCCGATCTCCACGCAGGAGGTCTTCGGCCGGGTCCTGGTGGACCTGGCCCGGGACCCGGAGCTGGGGCGGTACCTGGTGACCACCGCGCCCGACGTGGCCACCTCCACCAACCTCGCCGGTTTCATCAACAAGACCGGCGTCTTCGCGCCGACCGCCCAGCGCTCCTGGACCGAGGACCGGATGCTGCGCTGGACCGAGAGCCCCGCCGGCCAGCACATCGAGCTGGGCATCTCGGAGATGAACCTGTTCCTGCTGCTGGGGCAGCTCGGCCTGGCGTGGGACCTCTCCGGCCAGCCCCTGCTGCCGGTGGGCACGGTGTACGACCCGTTCGTGCTCCGTGGTCTGGACGCGTTCCTCTACGGGACGTACTCGGGTTCCCGCTTCGTGGTCGCCGGCACCCCGTCCGGGATCACCCTCGCCCCCGAGGGGGGTGCGCACCAGTCGACCATCACCGCCTCGGTCGGGCTGGAGCTGCCGGGGGTGACCTTCATCGAGCCGGCGTACGCGGTCACCCTGGACTGGCTGCTCTGCGACGCCCTCGGTCAGGTGGCGGGTGGGGCGGCGCCGTCGGTGACGGCGGCACCGGCCGAGGACGGGGCGTACTACTTCCGCCTCAGCACCCGCCCCGTCGACCAGGCGCCGTTCGAGGCGGCGCGGGCCCGGCTCGGCGACGCGGTGCTGCGTCGGCAGGTGGTCGCCGGGGCGTACCGGCTGGTCGACGCCCACCAGGCGTACCCGCACCTGGCGGACGCGCCGGTGGTGCAGCTGGCCGCGTCGGGCGCGGTGCTGCCCGAGGTGCTGACCGCCGCCGCCGAGCTGGCCGACGAGGGCATCGCCGCGCACGTCGTGGACATCACCTCGCTGGACCGGATCTACCGGGCCTGGCAGCGCACCCTGCGGCAGGGCGTGCGGACGGCGACCGTACCGAGCGTGCCCGGCGCGCTCCGGTCGGCCTTCGACGACCGCGCGCCGGTGGTGACCGTGCACGACGCGGCCTCGCACGCGATGGCCTGGCTCGGCTCGGCCCTGGGGGTGCCGACGGTGCCGCTCGGGGTGGACGAGTTCGGCCAGTCCGGCAGCGTCGCCGAGCTGTACGAGCTGCACGACCTGCTTCCCGGCAGCATCGTCAACGCCGCGCTTGCCGCGCTCTCCCTCCGCCGCTGACCCGCCGCCCGCGACTCCGCCCGTCACCGCCGGTAGCGGCCGGGCGGGTCCGGGTCGGCGCGACTGGGAGTCACCACCGGACGGGGCTCAGCGGGTGGGCGTCGGGCTGACCGGAACCTGCTCGCCCGCCTTCGGATCCTGGATCACATGACGTTCCAGGTTCACCTGCGCCTCGCCGGTGCCGCCGACGGTGATGTCGTCGTACGCCTGGAGCAGCTTGTCCCGGTCGAAGTAGAGCACGCTCATCGACAGCGGAGTGGGTTTCTCACCCTCCAACCCGCGCAGCCCTGCCCCACCGGTGGAGCCCTCCACCAGCAGCTGCGTCGGCATCCGCCCCGGCTGCTCGGGCAGCTTCGAGACCTGCCGGGCGTGGGTGTGCCCGGCCAGCACCAGCGGACAGGCGCCGGAGAGCGGCCCGGCCGACGCCGGATCGTGCACCAGCGCGATGTTCACCGGGCGCGTCGACCTGCCGATCGTCTGGGCGAGCTGCTCGCCGGCCCCGATGACCTGATCGGCCACCTGCTGGGTCAGTCCGCTGCCCGCCGGCGAGGTGTTCTTGTCCGGGGTGAACCGCGGATCGCCGATGCCGGCGATGGTCAGCCCGGCGACCGTGGTGATCGAGTTGTTCAGCACGATCGCGTTCGGCTGCCGGGCGACGGCCGCGGCGGTCCGGGCCGAGTCGTGATTGCCCCGGATGTAGACGTAGGGCTTGCGCAGCACCCCGATCGAGCCCACGAAGGACGCCTCGGGCTCACTGCCCCAGTCGGTGATGTCCCCGGTGTCGATCACCACGTCGATGTCGAACTGCTCCACCACCGTTCTGATCAGCTGCCACCCCGTCGGATTGAGGTGCATGTCGGAGACGTGCAGCACCCGGGTGGACTCGGGCGCCGGTTCGAAGACCGGCAGCGCCGACACGGTCGTGTAGAGCTGGCTGACGTTGCCCACCAGGCGCTGGAGCTGCTCGGCGTACCGGCTGTAGTCGTTGGCTATCCGCCGCGCGTCACCGACGATCGCCGGCGCGTTGACCAGCAGCCCCTCGTACCGTGGCTCCTCGATCGCCTGCGGACGCAGCGTCGCCGCGGCCGCGCCCAGGGTGCTGAGGGTGACGCCCAACGCGAGCGCGCCGGCCACCGCGGTGCGGCGCACGTTCCGGAAGACCAACGCGGCCAGCAGCAGGGTCGCCAGCACCGCGGAGGCGACGGTACGCAGACCGAGCCGCATCACCCCGGAGCGGACGTCCTCCACCGCCGAGATGCTGGCCCGCTGGATGCTCGCCGGGTCGTCGATCAACGCCTCGGTACGTCCCTGGTCGAGCGCGCCGAGCCGGACGGTCAGGTGGGTCGGCCCGTCGTGGCTGTCCAGCAGCAGGGCGCCGAGCGGTGGAATGTCGACGGTGGTCCCGCCGGAGGTGTCCGGCGTCAGGGTGAGGGTCGCCTGGAACGGGCCGATGTCCGTGTCGACCCGGCCGCCGGCGAGCACGCCGAGCGTGACCCCGGCGAGGGTGACCAGCAGCACCGCCAGGGTCACCCCGGCCATCCGCAGCGGAGTGCGCCGACCGGTCCGGTCGGTGCCGCGCCGCAGCGGCCAACGCCGGCGGGCCGCCGGGGCCTTCCCGTCGGTGGCCTGCGGCTCGTACTGTTCGCCGTCCATGTTGGAAATGTCGACCCTCCGGGTCAGCTCCGCCCGGCTCCGCCGTCGGCGAAGACCAGCCGCAGCAGGCGATCGTCCTCCGGCACCGGGTCGCCCCGCCCGTCATGGTTGGAGGTGGAGACCCAGACCGACCCGTCGGGCGCGGCGGCCACGGCCCGAAGGCGCCCGTAACGGTTGCCGAGCAGCTCCTGCGGCTGGCCGAGCGTGGTGCCCGTGTCGGTCAGCTCGACCACCCAGAGCCGCTTGCCGCGCAGGCAGGCGGTGACCAGGAGTCGGTCCACCGCGGCCAGCCCCGAGCAGGAGGCGTCGGAGGTCGGCCACTGGGTGATCGGGTTGACGTAGCGCTTGTCGTCGCCGCGCCCCTCGACCACCGGCCAACCGTAGTTCTTCCCCGCGACGATCTGGTTGATCTCGTCCCAGGTGTTCTGGCCGAACTCCACCGCGTACATCCGCTTGGCGGCGTCCCAGGCGAAGCCCTGCACGTTGCGGTGCCCCAACGACCACACCGGCGAGTTGGGGAAGGGGTTGCCCGCCGCTGGTTTACCCTCCCGGGTGATTCGCAGGATCTTGCCGCCGAGGCTCTTCACGTCCTGCGCGTTCGGGCGTTCCCCGGCGTCGCCGGTGCTCGCGTAGAGCTGGCCGTCCGGCCCGAACCCGAGCCCGCCCCCGTTGTGGACGGAGGCCTTCGGGATGCCGGTCACGATGGGCGTCGGCTCGCCGCCGAGCTGGAGCCGGGCGATCCGGTTGTCCTGCTCCGTCGTGTAGTAGACGAAGAGCGTCCGGTCCCGTTGGTAGTCCGGGGAGACGGCGATGCCGAGCAGCCCGCCCTCGCCGGCCGCGGCCACGCCGGGGACGGTCTGCGCGACCGTCACCCGCAGCCCGTCCGGCCCGGACTCCGGGCCGACCTTCAGGATCCGGCCGCTGTCCCGTTCGGTGACCAGGGCGCCGCCGTCGGGCAGGAACCCGATCGCCCACGGCACCCGCAGGCCCTTGGCCAGCACCGTGGCGACCGCCTGCCGGCCGGCCCCGCCCGGGCTGGTCGAGGTGGAGGGGGTGGGGAAGTTCGGCGGTTCGCCCGCCGGGTCGGGGTCCGGCTCGCCGAAACTGCATCCGGTGGCCGCCAGCAGCAGAGCCGCGCAACACGCCGCGAGTGCCCCACGGGCGCGGCGGACGCGGGGGGACGGGGGACGGGCGCTCACCCGGCCCAGGGTATCCCGCCAGGCGGCTGCGGGCGCGCTGTGTGGCGCTTCGCCGTGGACGGTCGCACGAACGCGCCGGGTGGTGGAGGCGCCGGGTGCGGGTGCCGGCGGCGGACGTGGTCACCGGCGAGGCTATCGTCGGCGGGCGTGAAGGTATGGATTCCGCACGAGGCCGGGCTGTCGCTCCTCGGCGAGCTGCCCCCGGAGATCACCGTCGAGGTCGCCGAGCAACCGGAGAAGCTTCCGTCCGAGCCGGCCGGCGTCCGGTTCTGGGTGCCGCCCTTCCTCTCCGGCGGGGACGCCGCGGCGTTCCTGAACGAGCTGCCCGACCTCGAGGTGGTGCAGCTGCTCTCCGCCGGCGCGGACGCCTGGGTGGACCGGACGCCCGAGGGTGTGACGCTCTGCGACGCCCGTGGGGTGCACGACCCGTCGACGGCCGAGTGGGTGGTCACCGCGATGCTCACCCAGCTGCGGTCGTTCCCCGCGTTCGTCCGGGCGCAGGCCCGCCGGGAGTGGGCGTACGGCGAGGTGACCCCGACCGATGAGCTGACCGGCAAGCGGGTGCTCATCGTCGGCGCCGGTTCGATCGGCACGGCGGTACGCGACCGGCTCGCCCCGTTCGGGGTCAGCTTCACGCTGGTGGCCCGCACGGCCCGGCCCGAGCAGGGCGTGCACTCGGTCGACGAGCTGCCGCAGCTGCTGCCCGAGGCCGACGTGGTGGTGGTCCTGGTGCCGCTCACCGAGCGGACCCGGGGGCTGATCGACGCGAAGTTCCTGGCTTCGATGCGGGACGGCGCGCTGCTGGTCAACGCCGCGCGGGGGCCGGTGGCCCGGACCGACGACCTGACCGCCGAACTCGCCACCGGGCGGCTCCGCGCCGCGTTGGACGTCACCGATCCGGAGCCGCTGCCCGCCGATCATCCGCTGTGGGAGATGCCCAACGTGCTGATCACCCCGCACGTCGCCGGGTCGGTGCGGGGCCTGCTGCCCCGGGCGTACCGGCTCGTCGGGGATCAGGTGCGGCGGTTCGCGGCCGGCCAGCCGCTGATCAACACGGTGGTCGACGGGTACTGAGCCGGCCGCCGAGGTCGTACCGCCGTCGCGTGGTGACTCAGCCGGCCGCGTCGGGAAGGGTCTGGCCGGTGGCCGAGACCAACCGGGGCAGGTCGGCGCCGCGTACCGCGGGCAGGACGATCTGCTGGCCGTCGTCGAGTCGGGCCACCGCCCGCCCGCGCGGGTCGGTGGCCAGCTCGACCACCTTGTCCCAGGCGATCCGACGCTGACCGGCCAGCGCGCGCACGCTCAGCCCCCGAGCGTCCGCGTCGGTGCCCGCCCGCCACGCCCAGACGCCGACGGCGAGCGGGATGAGCAGCACCGGCAGCAGGTACGCCCGGACGTCGGCCAGCGGCAGGGCGCCGAAGAAGGCGATGATCGCCGCGGCCAGGAGTGCCTGGTTGTGCCGGAAGCGGACGGTGGCGGGCTTGGTCACCCTCCGATGATCCCACCTCCGCCGGCAGGTTCGCGCGTCGGGCGGCATCTCGGCGGCCGACGCACGCAAATAGTGACATGAGTCACTGATCTGGTCGGCGTTCCGCGCGTAACCGCTGCCCCGGGCGGCTCGTTTCCGAACAATGGGCAGTGGACTCGCCGTCCGATGCCCGCACCGCCGCACCGCCCCCGTGCCCCCTCACGAAGGCGACCGCCGTGCCCCTCGCCGCCCCGCTCCGCGCCCCTCTCCTCCGTCGAACGGTGCCGGAGGGCGCCGTGCTCGCGGCGGTCGTGCTGCTCCTGCTCGCCGGCACCACCCGACTGCTCCCGGCCGCGGCGGTGGTCGCCCTCGCCGCCGGTGCGGGCGCCACGCTCGCCGGGGTGCGGCTCACCCGGCTCGCCGTCCGCCTCCCCGGTCGCGAGCCGCGTCCGCCGGCCGGAGCCGCCGTCGAGGCGCGCTCGACACCGAGCGCTACCGCCCACCGACGCCCCGCCGTCCTGCTGCTCGACGCCGCCGTGGTGGCGGCCGGGCTCACCGCGGCGGTGCTGCCGTTGCTGGGCCCGCAGCGGCGGGCGGCGACCGCCGCCGGCCTGGTCGTGGTCGCGGTGCTCGGTCTGCTCGGTCTGCGCGGCCTGCCCGGACGCTCGCGGCCACCGGCCCGGGTCCGGCTGCGCCGGCTCGCCGACGCGGGCGCCCCGGCGGCCGGGCTGGTCCTCGCCGGCTGGCTGCTGCTGCCCCCGGCGACCGGTTCGGCGCCGGAGCGGCTCGCCGCGGCCGCCCTGCTCGGCGTACTCGGCGTCGCCGGACTCACCGCGCTGACCGGAGCGCATCGCCGTCCGGGCGCGGCGACCTGCCGGGGCGGGCTGCACCTCACCCTGCTCGGGCTGGTGCTGCTCGCCGTCTTCGACCCGGCGGCGCAGTGGCCGCTGCTGCTTGCCGTACCGCCGCTGCTGGTGGGGATGCTGCTCTTAGCCGCCGGCGCGGCCCGGGCGGTCGCCGCCGAGCCCGCGGCCCTCCACCCGGCCCCGGGCTGGCTCCGGGCGGTGGTGCCGGCGGTGGCGCTGCTGCCGGCCGTGGGTGGGCAGCTCGACGCCGGTCTGCCGACGGACCGGACCGCCGTGCTGCTCGCCCTGGCGGCCGTCCCGCCCCTCGTGCTCCGCGAGCTGCTCCGCGCCGGGGAGGCGCGCCCGGAACGTCAGCGCGGTGAACCGACCGGGGTCGCCGCCCCGGCCGGCGAGTCGCCGTCGCCGGCCACCGCGGCCGCCCCGGCGAGCCTCGTGGCCGCCCCGCTGCCGCAGCCGCTCGACGGGCTCGCCGACGGGCCCGCGCTGCTGCGGGCCCTCACCGTGCTCGGCGGGAACCCGATGCCCGTCGGGGCGCTGCTCGTGGTGGAGCTGCACCTGCCGGACGGCGCCGGGCTACCGGCGCGGCGGGCCGGTGTGCTCGCCGAGGCGGTGCGGCGCGCCCGCGCGGTGGTCGACCGGCGGGACCTGCTGGCGCAGGTGGGTGATGCCGGGTTCGCGGTGGTCACCGAGGCGGGACCGATGCGGGCGTACGCGCTGGGCGAGCGCCTGCTCGCCGCGCTCACCCAGCCCTACCAGCTCGGCGGAGCGGCGCTCCAGGTGCCGGCGAGCATCGGCCTCGCCGAGGTCGCCACCGGTTCGCCGCAGGACGTGCTGCGGCAGGCCGACCTGGCCCGGCGGCGGGCCGTCCAGCTCGGCCGGGACCGGGTCGAGTGGTACGACGCGTTCCTGGAGGAGCAGCTGGTCCGCCGGCTCGACCTGGAGCGGGAGCTGCCGGGTGCGGTCGCCCGGGGCGAGCTGGACCTGGTCTACCAGCCGGTGCTGCGGCTGGACGACCGGCAGCCGGTCGGTACCGAGGCGTTCCTGCGCTGGCGTAGCCCGGTGCTCGGCACGGTGCTCCCCGACGAGCTGTTCCCCGTCGCCCGGGACCTCGACATCGTGGGGGAGCTGGAGTGGTGGGTGCTGGACCGGGCGTGCCGGCAGCTCGCCGAGTGGTCCGCGAACAGCCGCCAGCTCTGGATGTCGATAAACGTGACCACGAGCGAGCTGACCACTCCGGACTACGTGCAGCGCACGGCGGCGGTGCTGGCCGCGTACGGCGTGCCGCCCGAGCAGCTGGTCGTCGAGGTGGCCGAGCCGCGGATCGTGGGCGAGCTGTCGACTGTGGTCGCCCGGCTGGCGGGGCTGCGGTCGCTCGGCGTGCGTACCGCCCTGGACCAATTCCGCCCCGAGCACGCCTCGCTGGCCCAGCTGCGGCGGCTGCCGATCGACCTGTTGAAGGTCGGTGCCGGCCTGGTCGATCCGGCGCCGGACGCGCAGCGGCCCCTCATCGACGTGGTGGTGAACGTCGGTGACCGGCTCGGGGTCGAGATCGTGGCGGAGGAGCTGGAGTCGTCCGCCCAGGTGCAGGGCGCGCGGCGGGCCGGCTGCCGGTACGGGCAGGGCTTCGCGCTCGCCCGACCGGCGACGGCGGAGCGGGTCGAGGCGTACCTCGAGGAGTTCCCCTCCGCGTCTCGGTGACGGGTAGGCCCCGCCGTACCCTGGACCGTCCGGAGATCAGGGGAAGGCGCGGTGAGATCGTGAGCCAGCAACCGCTGCACGAGGGTTGGGTACTGCGAGCGGTACCGGGGTCGCAGGTACCGCCGGAGGTCGCCGACCGGGAGATCCCGGCGACGGTGCCCGGCTGCGTGCACACCGATCTGCTCGACGCCGGCCTGATCGCCGACCCGTTCCTCGACGACAACGAGTCCAGGTTGACCTGGATCGGGCGCACCGACTGGGTCTACGAGACCACCTTCCGGCACGAGCCGGACGGCGCCGACCGGATCGACCTGGTCTGCGCCGGGCTCGACACGGTCGGCACGCTCGCCGTCAACGGGGTCGAGGTCGGCCGCACCGAGAACATGCACCGCGGCTACCGCTTCGACCTCCGGTCGCTGCTGCGGGCCGGCGACAACACCCTGACCGTACGGTTCGACTCCGCCTACCGGTACGCGCAGGCGCAGCAGGAGAGGCTCGGCGACCGGCCGAACGCCTATCCGGAGCCGTTCCACTTCATCCGGAAGATGGCCTGCAACTTCGGTTGGGACTGGGGGCCGACCCTGGTCACGGCGGGCATCTGGCAGGAGATCACGCTGCACGCCTGGTCGACCGCGCGGCTGGCGAGCGTACGCCCGCTGGTGACCCTCGACGGCGCCGACGGACGGGTCGAGGTGCACGTGGAGGTCGAGCGGGCCGGCGACGAACCGTTGACGGTGCGCGCCGAGGTGGCCGGGGTGGTGGCGGCGGTGACGATCCCCGCGGGGGAGCGCGCGGCGGTGCTCACCCTCACCGTCGACGAGCCGGCCCGGTGGTGGCCGCGCGGGCACGGCGAACCGACCCGGTACCCGTTGGTGGTGACCCTGCTCGACCAGGCCGGCTCCACCCTCGACGACTGGACGCGGCGGATCGGCTTCCGCTCGGTGCGCCTGGACACCGCGCCGGACGCGCACGGCTCCGCGTTCACCCTGCACGTCAACGACATCCCCGTCTTCGTCCGCGGGGTCAACTGGATCCCCGACGACACCTTTCCCACCCGGATCACCCGCGATCGGCTCGCCGAGCGCTTCGGCCAGGCCATCGAGGCGAACGTCAACCTGCTGCGCGTCTGGGGCGGCGGCCGGTACGAGTCCACGGACTTCTACGACCTCGCCGACGAGCTGGGGCTGCTGGTGCAGCAGGACTTCCTCTTCGCCTGCGCCGCCTACCCGGAGGAGGAGCCGTTCCGCACCGAGGTCGAGGCGGAGGCGCGGGAGCAGGTCACCCGGCTGACCGGGCACCCGTCGCTGGTGCTCTGGACCGGCAACAACGAGAACATCTGGGGCTGGCACGACTGGGACTGGCAGGAGCCGCTCGCCGGGCGCACGTGGGGGCGCGGCTACTACCTGGAGCTGCTGCCCAGCGTGGTGGCCGAGCTGGACCCGACCCGGCCGTACTGGCCGGGCAGCCCGTGGTCGGGGCGGGAGGACCTGCACCCGAACGACCCGGCGCACGGCACCACGCACATCTGGGACGTCTGGAACACCGACGACTACACGAAGTACCGCGCCTACACGCCGCGCTTCGTGGCCGAGTTCGGCTACCAGGCGCCGCCCGCGTACGCCACGCTGCGCCGGGCGCTCTCCGACGAGCCGCTCGCGCCCGACTCGCCGGGCATGGCCCACCACCAGAAGGCGACCGGCGGTGACGCCAAGCTCCAGCGCGGCCTGGACGCGCACCTGCCGGCGCCCCGCGACTTCGACGACTGGCACTTCCTGACCCAGCTCAACCAGGCCCGCGCGATCCAGCTCGGCGTCGAGCACTTCCGGTCGCTGCGCCCGGTCTGCATGGGCACGATCGTCTGGCAGCTCAACGACTGCTGGCCGGTCACCTCCTGGTCGGCGGTGGACGGCGACGGCCGGCGCAAGCCGCTCTGGCACGCGCTGCGCCGCGCGTACGCCGACCGGCTGCTCACCGTCCAGCCCCGCGACGGCGGGCTGGTCCTGGTCGCCGTCAACGACGGCGGGACCCCGTGGCGGGCCACCGTCTCCGTGGACCGGGTGAGCCTGACCGGCGAGCCACGGGCGAAGGCGACGATGCCGCTGGACGTCCCCGCGTACGGCACGGTGACGCTGGCGCTGCCGGCGGAGCTGGCCCGGCCGGACGACGCCCGGCGGGAGCTGGTCGTCGCCGACGCGGGAGACGGCACCGCGCGGGCCTTCTGGTTCTTCGCGGAGGACCGGGACATCGACTGGCCGGCTGCGGAGTGGGAGGCGGTCGTCGAGCCGGCCGAGGGCGGGCACCGGGTGCGGGTCACCGCCGGCACGGTCCTGCGCGACCTCAGCCTCTTCCCGGACCGCCTCGACCCGGCGGCCGAGGTGGACGAGGTCCTGGTCACCCTGCTGCCCGGCGAGTCGGCGACGTTCCACGTGCGCACCCCGCACGCGCTGGACCCGGCGGCCCTGACGAGCCGCCCGGTGCTGCGCTGCGTGAACGACATCTGAGCGCAGGGGCTCCTTCCCAGACCCGAGGTGGAGGGGCCCCGCCGACCCCACCGACTTGAAGAATTTTGCAACTGCTAAAGTCTTCAGGGTCGTCCAGAGGGGGGTGGGGATGTCGGTACCGCTGTACCAGGCCAAGGCGGAGCTGTTCCGTACGCTCGGGCACCCGGTGCGGATCCGGGTGCTGGAGCTGCTCCAAGACGGACCGAAGCCGGTACGCGACCTCCTCGCCGCGATCGACGTCGAGGCGTCCAACCTCTCCCAGCAGCTCGCGGTGCTGCGCCGCGCCGGCATGGTCAGCACCTGGCGGGACGGTCCGCTCGTTATGTACCAGCTCAGCACCCCGGACGTGGCCGACCTGCTCGCTGCCGGGCGACGCATCCTCGGCGCCGTTCTCACCGACCGGGACGCCCTCCTCGACGAACTGCGCACCGGCCCGCCGGGTGAGTGACGTGTTCCGGTCGATCCGCGACCGCTTACTCGGCCTCCTGCCGCAGCGCGAGGACTGGGGGGCCCTACGCCGGTCACCCCGCCGTGACGTGATCGCCGGGCTGACCGTGGCGGTGGTGGCCCTCCCACTCGCCCTGGCCTTCGGGGTCACCTCCGGCCTGGGCGCGGAGGCGGGGCTGGTCACCGCGGTGATCGCCGGCGCGGTGGCGGCGGTCTTCGGCGGCTCCAACCTCCAGGTCTCCGGCCCGACCGGCGCGATGACCGTGGTGCTGGTACCGGTGGTCCAGCGCTTCGGTGCCAGTGGTGTGCTGACGGTCGGCGTGCTGGCCGGGCTGCTGCTGATCATCCTCGCGGTCGCCCGCCTCGGTCGATACGTCCGCTACCTCCCCGTGCCGGTGATCGAGGGCTTCACCGCCGGCATCGCCGTGGTGATCGCACTCCAGCAGGTGCCGGCCGTGCTGGGCGTCGAGGACGCAGAGGGCGAGCGGGTGTGGGCGGTCGCCGTCGACGCCGTGGTCCGCTTCGCGGCCCACCCGCACCCGGCTCCGCTCACGCTGGCGCTGGCGGTCGCCGCGCTGATGCTGCTCGGTGCCCGGTGGCGGCCCGGCTGGCCGCTCTCGCTCGCCGCGGTCGCCCTCGCCACCGGCCTGGCCGAGGTCCTCCCGGTGGATCTGGCGCGGATCGGCGCGCTGCCCACCGGGCTGCCCGCGCCGTCGTTGGACTTCCTCGACCTGGGCGCCATGGGAATGCTCCTCCCGTCCGCTCTGGCCGTGGCCGCGCTCGCCGCGCTGGAGAGCCTGCTCAGTGCGACCGTCGCTGACGGGATGACCACCGGCCAACGCCACGACCCGGACCGGGAACTCTTCGGGCAGGGCCTGGCCAACCTGGCCGCACCGGTGTTCGGCGGGGTACCGGCGACCGCCGCCATCGCCCGTACGGCGGTGAACGTCCGCGCCGGCGGCCGCTCGAAGCTCGCCGCGCTGACCCATGCCGTCGCGCTCGCCGGGATCGTGCTGGTCGCCGCGCCGGTGGTGGGGCGGATCCCGCTCGCCGCGCTGGCCGGCGTCCTGCTCGCCACCACCGTGCGCATGGTCGAAACCGGTTCGATCCGGGCACTGGCCCGGGCGACCCGCGGCGACGCCCTGGTGCTCATGCTCACCTTCGCGGTGACCGTAGCGCTCGACCTCGTCACCGCCGTCGCGGTCGGGGTCGGCGTGGCGATCATCATCGCGCTGCGCGCGGTGACCCGGGCCGCGCGGGTGGAGCAGGTGCCGTTCGACCGCGGCGCGCACAGCGCCGAGGAGCACGCGCTCCTCACCGAGCACATTGTGGTGTACCGGCTGGACGGCCCACTCTTCTTCGCTGCGGCACACAACTTCCTACGGCAGCTCTCCGACGTCGCCGACGTCCGCGTGGTCATCCTGCGGATGTCCCGGGTGTCCACGATCGATGCCACTGGTGCGCAGGTCCTCGGCGACGCCGTGCTACGGCTGCAGGGCCGCGGGATCACCGTGCTGCTCTCCGGAATCGCTCCCCGTCACGACGAGGTTCTCACCGCCCTCGGTGTCGCCGAGCAACTCCGCCGCGACGGTCTGGTCTTTCCGGACGCCTCGAGCGCGGTCCGCTACGCCCGGACCGTCGCGCTCGGCGGGGCCCAGCCGTGGGCCCCCGTCGCCGCACACTGAGCCCGACGGTCTTCGACGCCGACACCAGTCGCACCTTCCGGCCCGGGCCCGTGCCGTCGCGGTGAGCGCGGTCGTCGCGATCGGTACGGCACGGTGCTTCTCGTCGGCGCGCTGTCGTTTCTCCTCATCGCCCTGGTCGGGTACTGAGACGCGGCACGACTATCTCACCTGCTGATGAGGCCCCCTGCCACGCGATGCGACGGCAGGGGGCCCGACCGGCTACTCCGGGACGCGCCGGTAGGCGCCGTCGCTGGCCGAGGTGGCCATCGAGGCGTACGCCCGCAGTGCGGCCGAGACCGGCCGCTGCCGGTCGGCCGGTGTGTACGGGCGGTCGCGCTTCTCCTCGGCGACGCGGCGGGCCTGGAGCACGTCCTCGGGAACGTTCAGCTCGATCGACCGGCCCGGGATGTCGATCACGATCTCGTCGCCCTCCTGGACCAGCGCGATCAGCCCGCCGGAGGCCGCCTCGGGGGAGGCGTGCCCGATGGAGAGGCCGGAGGTGCCGCCCGAGAACCGGCCGTCGGTGAGCAGCGCACAGGCCCGGCCGAGCCCGCGACCCTTGAGGAACGAGGTGGGGTAGAGCATCTCCTGCATCCCGGGACCGCCCTTCGGCCCCTCGTACCGGATCACCACAACGTCACCGGCGACGACCTCCTTGGCCAGGATCGCGGTGACCGCGTCGTCCTGCGACTCGTAGACCTTCGCGGGGCCGCGGAAGGTCAGGCACTCCTCGGGCACCCCGGCGGTCTTCACCACGCAGCCGTCCGGCGCGAGGTTGCCGTGCAGGATGGCCAGGCCGCCGTCGGCGGAGTACGCGTGCGCCGCGTCCCGGATGCAGCCGCCGGCCCCGTCGGTGTCCAGGGACGACCAGCGGTTGGTGGTGGAGAACGCCTCGGTGGTGCGCACCCCGCCCGGTGCGGCGTGGAACAGCTCCAGCGCCTCCGGTCGGGCCGAGCCGCCCCGGACGTCCCAGTCGGCCAGCCACTGCGGAAGCGAGGGCGAGTGCACGGAGTGGACGTCGCGGTGGAGCAGGCCGGCCCGGTCCAGCTCGCCGAGGATCGCCGGGATTCCGCCGGCGCGGTGCACGTCCTCCATGTGGTACTGGGGCGAGTTCGGGGCGACCTTCGCCAGGCAGGGGACCCGGCGGGAGATGGCGTCGATGTCGGCCACGCCGAAGTCCAGCTCGGCCTCGCGGGCGGCCGCGAGCAGGTGCAGCACCGTGTTGGTGGAGCCGCCCATCGCGACGTCCAGCGCGACCGCGTTCTCGAACGCCGGCCGGGAGGCGATCGACCGGGGCAGCACCGAGGCGTCGTCCTGGTCGTACCACCGCTTGGCGATCTCGACGACCGTGCGGCCGGCCTCGACGAAGAGCGACTTCCGCGCGGCGTGGGTGGCCAGGGTCGAGCCGTTGCCCGGCAGGGCCAGCCCGATCGCCTCGGTGAGGCAGTTCATCGAGTTGGCGGTGAACATCCCGGAGCACGAGCCGCAGGTCGGGCAGGCGGAGCGTTCGATCTCGCCGAGTTGGTCGTCGGTGACCGCCTCGTTCGACGAGGCGATCATCGCGTCGATCAGGTCGATCTTGCTGTGCACGATGCCCTCGATCGCCACCGTCTTGCCGGCCTCCATCGGGCCGCCGGAGACGAAGACGGTCGGGATGTTGAGCCGGAGCGCGGCGAGCAGCATGCCCGGGGTGATCTTGTCGCAGTTCGAGATGCAGACCAGCGCGTCCGCGCAGTGCGCGTTGACCATGTACTCCACGGCGTCGGCGATGAGCTCCCGGCTGGGCAGCGAGTAGAGCATCCCGCCGTGGCCCATTGCGATGCCGTCGTCGACGGCGATGGTGTTGAACTCCCGTCCGACGCCGCCGGCCTCGGCCACCGCGTCGGCGACGAGGCCACCGAGCTCCTTGAGGTGGACGTGACCCGGTACGAACTGGGTGAAACTGTTGGCGATGGCGACGATCGGCTTGCCGAAGTCGTCGTCGGTCATCCCGGTGGCCCGCCAGAGGGCCCGGGCACCGGCCATCGTCCGACCGTGCGTGGAGGTCTTCGACCGCAGCTCAGGCATGCGTACCAGTCTTGCACCGGGCCGGCGCAGGCCCCCCGACCGCGTACGCCGTGTCCCAACAGATGCACATCCGGGGCCCCACGGAGAGCGCTCATCCGGCACAGTTAGCGGCGTGCATCTCCCCCCGGGCGTGGCCACCGCCGCGGCGTTGAGCTGGCTGGTCGCCGCCTCGGCCACCGCGCTGCTCACGGTCGGTCTCCGGCGGCGTCCGGGGCCGCACCGACCGGCGCTGGCGCTGCTCGCGGTGGCCGCCGGGATCGCCCTGGTCGGCCTCGTGAGCGGGCTCGCCGCGACACTCGTCTCGATGCCGCACTGGGCGCACGAACAGGGGCAGCGCACCGGCTGGGCGACCGTCGTCTCGGTCGGCACGGCGGCGAGCGGGCTGATCTTCCTGGTCGGGCTCTTCCGGCTGCCCGGGGTGGTGGCCTCGACGGCCGCCACGGCGCGGCTGCTCCTCGACGGCCTGATGATGGCCGCCGCCATCTGGTTCGTCGGCTGGATGCTCGTCAGCGAGCCGACCCGGATCCTCGGCGGCGCCACCCCGACGGTCTGCGTGCCGATCCTGCTCGCCACGGCGAGCGCCGCGCTGACCGCCGGCATCGGCCCACTGGCCGTCTGCCGGGGCGTCGCCACCCGCGGTCGCCTGCTTCTGCTCGCCGCGGCCATCGCCACCGTGACCGCCGGCGGGCTCGGCGTCGCCGTCGGGCTCTGCCGGTCCGGACCGACCCTGGTGCTGGTCGGCGCGGGGCTCTCCTCGGTCGGCCTGCTCGCCGTGGCGCTCTCGGCGCTGCGGCTCGACCCGGCGGCGCGGTTCGAACCGGACGGCGTCGACCGCAGCGGCGAGAACGCTCTCATCCCGATGCTCGCCATGACCGTGTCGGCGACGTACCACCTCGTCCAGGGCGGCCGGTTCACCCCGCTCAGCGTCGGAGTCTGCGCCGTCGAGGGCTTCGCCCTGGTGGCCCGCCAGTACCTCGCGGTGCGTGACGTGCGGGCGTACGCGGCCCGGCTGGCCGAGCGCGAGGCGCACTTCCGTGAGCTGGCGCACACCGACGCCCTGACCGGGCTGGCGAACCGGCGCGGGCTGCTGCGGACCCTGCACCGGCGGGCCGCGGCCGGGATCCCGTGCGTGCTGCTCGGCCTCGACCTCGACGGGTTCAAGCACGTCAACGACGTGCGCGGCCACGACGCGGGTGACGCGGTGCTCGCCGAGGTGGGACGCCGGCTGCGCGAGACGCTGGGACCCGACGACGTGGCGGCCCGATTGGGTGGGGACGAGTTCGCGGTGCTGCTCTCCGGCCGCGCCCGCGAGGCCGACCAGGTCGCCGAGCAGCTGCTGGCCGTGCTGGGCCGGGCGCACGAGCAGCCGGAGGGGCCGGTCTTCCTCTCCGTCAGCATCGGGGTGGCGGGCTGCGACGGGGAGCCCGAGGTGGAGATGCTGCTGCGCCACGCCGACCTGGCGCTGCGCTACGCCAAGCAGCGCGGGAAGAGCCGGATCGAGCGCTACGACGCCGCCTACGACCAGCTGCTGCGTCGCCGGACGACGCTGGAGCACGAGCTGCGCGGCGCGATCGGCCGGGACGAGCTGCGGCTGGTCTTCCAACCGGTCGCGTCGCTGCCGTCGGTACGCCCGGTCGGCGCCGAGGCGCTGCTGCGCTGGCGTCACCCTGAGCTGGGCAACGTCCGCCCGGACGAGTTCATCCCGCTCGCCGAGGAGTGCGGGATGATCGCCACGCTCGGCGCGTGGGTGCTCAACCAGGCCTGCCGGCAGCTCTCCCGCTGGCTCGCCGACGGGCACGACGTCTGGGTCTCGGTGAACGTCTCTCCCCGGGAGCTGCACGACCCGGAGTACGTGGTGCTGGTCGCCGACGCGCTGCGCAGGCACGGCGTGCCACCGCAGCGGCTGGTGCTGGAGGTGACCGAGCACGCCGTCGCCACCGACCTCGACGAGCTGATCCGGCGGCTGGCCGCGCTGCGCCGGACCGGGGTGCGGATCGCCCTCGACGACTTCGGCGCGGGTTACTCGTCGCTGGGGCAGCTGCGCCGGTTGCCGATCGACATTCTCAAGATCGACCATGGCCTGGTGGCCGAGCACGAGCCGGTCCGTCCCGAGGGGCAGGACGGGCCCGCGTTCGCGCCGATGGTCGACATCGTGATGCGCCTCGGCCACCAGCTCGGCCTGGAGGTCATCGCCGAGGGCGTCACCACGCCCACCGAACTGGCCGCGGTGGTCGCCGCCGGCTGCCGGTTCGGGCAGGGGGCGCTCTGCGGCTGGGGGGTGCCGGCCGAACACCTGGAGGCGATGCTCGAGGCGGCCACCTCGCCGGCGGCCCGGCCGGCGGGCGCCGCGTCGGGCAACCGGTCCTCGGGCCATGCCGGCCGCGCGGCGGAGGCCGATTCCCGGCCCCCGACACTGCCGCCGTCGCGCCTTCCGCAGAGCGCGTCCGGGCAGCTCACGCCGGGCGTCGCGGGCGCGTCGCGGGGCGACGCGCCGACGCCCGTGAACCAACATGTGGGATCAGTTGACTCATCGCGTGAGATGCGTCAGGCTTGAGCGCATGTCGTCTCACTGGTCGCTGCGAGTACTTATCTGAGCGCACTCTCCCTGATCGAGAGTGCGCTGGCCCCGTGCATCTGCACGAGGGCCGTTTTTATTGCCATCGGACCCAAGCGGAACGCCCGCGTTCCATCCGCACCACACGCCGCACCCACTCCAGCCGAAGGCCTGAACCGCCATGACGAGACCCACGCCAGAGACCCTCGCCCACTCCGCACGTAGAGCCCGCGCGGCCGCCTCGACGGCGACCGACGCCGAACCCGTCGCCCGGGCCGCCGCCGGTCCGGCCGCTCCGGCGGTACGGACACCCGCCCCGGCCGAGGTCTCCGGGGCCGGCTCGCTCGTGCGGTCGCTGGAGGCGCTCGGCGTCGACGTCGTCTTCGGTATTCCGGGCGGCGCGATCCTGCCGGCGTACGACCCGCTCTACGACTCCACGGTCCGGCACATCCTCGTCCGGCACGAGCAGGGCGCGGGGCACGCGGCCACCGGCTACGCGCAGGCGACCGGGCGGGTCGGGGTCTGCATGGCCACCTCCGGCCCGGGCGCGACCAACCTGGTCACCCCGATCGCCGACGCGTACATGGACTCGGTGCCGATGGTCGCCATCACCGGCCAGGTCGCCCGCCCGGCGATCGGTACGGACGCCTTCCAGGAGGCGGACATCCAGGGCATCACCCTGCCGGTCACGAAGCACAACTTCCTGGTGCAGCACGCCGAGGAGATCCCGCAGGTGCTGGCCGAGGCGTTCCACCTGGCGAGCACCGGCCGGCCCGGCCCGGTGCTGGTCGACATCCCGAAGGACGTGTTGCAGGCCAGCACCACCTTCACCTGGCCACCGACGCTCGACCTGCCCGGCTACCGGCCGACCCTGCACCCGCACGGCAAGCAGATCCGCGAGGCGGCCCGGCTGATGGCGAGCGCCCGCCGGCCGGTCTTCTACGTCGGCGGCGGGGTGCTCAAGGCCGGCGCCACCGACGGGCTGCGGCAGCTCGCCGAGCTGACCGGGATCCCGGTGGTGACCACGCTGATGGCGCTCGGCGCGTTCCCGGACTCGCACCGGCAGCACCTCGGCATGCCGGGCATGCACGGCACGGTCGCCGCGGTCTACGGGCTGCAGAAGGCCGACCTGATCGTGGCGCTCGGCGCCCGCTTCGACGACCGGGTCACCGGTCGGGTGGAGTCGTTCGCCCCGGACGCCACAGTCGTGCACGCCGACATCGACCCGGCGGAGATCGGCAAGAACCGGCACGCGGACGTGCCGATCGTCGGCGACGCCCGGCACGTGATCGACGAGCTGATCGCCGCGGTCACCGCCGAACGGGCGGCCGGACACAGCACGGACCTCGACGACTGGTGGCACCAGCTCGACGACCTGCGCGAGCGTTACCCGCTGGGGTACGAGGAGCCGGCCGACGGCACCCTCTCCCCGCAGTACGTGATCAAGCGGCTGGGCGAGATCGCCGGCTCGGACGCCATCTACGTGGCCGGCGTCGGTCAGCACCAGATGTGGGCCTCACAGTTCATCTCGTACGAGAAGCCGTACACCTGGTTGAACTCCGGCGGCCTCGGCACGATGGGTTACGCGGTGCCCGCCGCGATGGGCGCGAAGGTCGGCAAGCCGGACGTGGTGGTCTGGGCGATCGACGGCGACGGCTGCTTCCAGATGACCAACCAGGAGCTGGCGACCTGCGCTCTGGAAGGCATCCCGGTCAAGATCGCCGTGATCAACAACGGCAATCTCGGCATGGTCCGCCAGTGGCAGACGCTCTTCTACGGGGAGCGTTACTCGAACACCGACCTCGGCACCCACAAGCACCGCATCCCCGACTTCGTGAAGCTGGCCGAGGCGCTCGGCTGCGTCGGTCTGCGGTGCGAGACCGCCGAGGACGTCGACAAGACCATCGCGGCGGCCATGGAGATCAACGACGCGCCCGTGGTCATCGACTTCGTGGTCGGCAAGGACGCGATGGTGTGGCCGATGGTGCCCGCCGGCACCAGCAACGACGAGATCATGTTCGCCCGCGGCGTCCGCCCGGCGTTCGACGAGGATGACATCTGAGATGAGTGAGCGAAGCGAGGTCACGGCATGACGATGCACACGCTGAGCGTGCTCGTGGAGAACAAGCCGGGTGTCCTGGCCCGGGTCTCCGGGCTCTTCTCCCGCCGCGGGTTCAACATCGACAGTCTGGCGGTCGGCGAGACCGAGAACCCGGACGTCTCCCGGATCACCATCGTGGTCAACGCGGAGTCGTCCCCGCTGGAGCAGGTCACCAAGCAGCTCAACAAGCTGGTCAACGTGCTCAAGATCGTTGAACTCGACCCGCAGGTCTCGGTCGCCCGGGAGCTGCTGCTGGTCAAGGTTCGCGCGGACCGGTCCAGCCGCAGCCAGGTGCTGGACACGGTAGGCCTCTTCCGGGCCCGGGTGGTCGACGTCGCGCCGGACACGTTGACCATCGAGGCCACCGGCACCCCGGACAAGCTGGACGCGTTGCTGCGCGACCTCGAGCCCTTCGGCATCAAGGAGATGGTCCAGTCGGGACTCGTGGCGATCGGGCGTGGTTCTCGTTCGATCACCGCCGGCCCCGCCCTGCGAGCCGCCTGAGCCACCGGCGGGGGCGGCACCGGGCCGCCCCCGCACACCACCGGACACATCCGCACAACCACGACGGGCCAGCCGGGCCGCCGTACGAAAGGGAAAGTTCCAATGAGCGTTGAGGTGTACTACGACGACGACGCCGACCTGGGCCTGATCCAGGCCAAGAAGGTCGCCGTCATCGGTTACGGCAGCCAGGGCCACGCCCACGCCCTGTCGCTGCGCGACTCGGGTGTCGACGTCGTGATCGGTCTGCCGACGGGCTCGAAGAGCCGGCCGAAGGCCGAGGAGCAGGGCCTGCGGGTGCTCACCCCGGCCGAGGCGGCCGCCGAGGCCGACGTGATCATGATTCTCGCGCCGGACACCGCGCAGCGTAGCCTGTACGCGGAGTCGGTCGCCCCGAACCTGGCCCCGGGCAAGGCGCTGCTCTTCGGCCACGGCTTCAACATCCGCTACGACCTGATCAAGCCGCCGGCCGACATCGACGTGGCGATGATCGCGCCGAAGGGCCCGGGTCACCTGGTGCGCCGCCAGTACGTCGACGGCAAGGGCGTGCCGGTGCTGGTCGCCGTCGAGCAGGACGCCACGGGCAACGCCTTCGCCCTGGCGCTGTCGTACGCCAAGGGCATCGGCGGCACCCGGGCCGGCGCCATCCGCACCACCTTCACCGAGGAGACCGAGACCGACCTCTTCGGTGAGCAGGCGGTGCTGGCCGGCGGCGCGACCGCGCTGGTGCAGACCGGGTTCGAGGTGCTCACCGAGGCGGGCTACGCGCCGGAGATCGCCTACTTCGAGTGCCTGCACGAGCTGAAGCTCATCGTCGACCTGATGTACGAGGGCGGCATCGCCCGGATGCGTTACAGCATCTCGGACACCGCCGAGTACGGCGACCTCTCCCGTGGCCCGCGCGTCATCGACGGCCGGGTCAAGGACGAGATGCGCAAGATCCTGTCCGAGATCCAGTCCGGCGAGTTCGCCCGCGAGTGGATCGGTGAGGACGACGCGGGCCGCCCGAACTTCGCCAAGTGGCGGGCCGAGGGCGCGGCGCACCCGATCGAGGAGACCGGGCGGAAGCTGCGCGGCATGATGAGCTGGGTCGACCGGCCGATCACCGAGACCGCCTGAGAGGGTGTTTGCGGAGGCCCGCCCGTAGCGAGCCGGGTGTGCCAGGCGGCGTTCGGCAAGGCGGAGGTTCGCCCGGATACCGGTGTTGTATCCGGGCGGACCGACAACGCCGCCGGGCGTCGCCTGGGGCCGGCGCAGTAGGGCCTGGCCTTCGCAAGCACCCTCTGAAAGCCTTCTCCTCCGGCCGCCCGTCGGGTATGCCCCGGGCGGCCCACCGACGGCCCCGACGTGGCGCTCTCCCCAGCGCCGCGCCGGGGCCGTCGGCCATCGACGGACGGGACCGGCAGGTCTCGTCGCGAGGTGCCCCCACGATCGTCGGCGGTCGCCCGTCGACCGGCTCACCGGGTCGACGCCAGGTGAACGGGGGATTAGCGTGCTGCGACAACTCCGTGTGAGGGCCCTCACCTCGATGTCCGGGACACGTGGGGCAATGCGCCCCCTACCATCGCTCATAGGTGCGCGAAGCCGGCACCTGACGGCCATGATCCGGTTCGGCGCAGGGCGCAGTGCGGCGTCCGACGGCCCGGCCGACCGCTCTGACTACAGCTACGAGGACCGATGAATCCTGTCGTACTGATCGCCGAAGAACTCGCCCCCGCCGCCATCGAGGTACTCGCGCACGACTTCGACGTCCGTCACGTCGACGGCACCGACCGTGCCGCGCTGCTCTCCGCCCTCGCCGAGGCCGACGCCGTCATCGTGCGCAGCGCCACCCAGATCGACGCCGAGGCGATCGCCGCCGCCCCGCGGCTCAAGGTGGTCGCCCGCGCCGGCGTGGGTCTGGACAACGTGGAGGTGCCGGCCGCCACCGCGCGAGGCGTCATGGTCGTCAACGCGCCCACCTCCAACATCGTCTCCGCCGCCGAGCAGGCCGTCGCACTGCTGCTCGCCGTCGCCCGCAACACCGCCAGCGCCAGCGCGGCGCTCAAGGCGGGGGAGTGGAAGCGGTCGAAGTACACCGGCGTCGAGATCCAGGGCAAGACGGTGGGCGTCGTCGGCCTCGGCCGCATCGGGGTGCTCTTCGCGTCTCGGATCGCGGCCTTCGGCACCCGGCTCATCGCGTACGACCCGTACATCCAGCCGGCCCGTGCCGCGCAGCTCGGCGTACGCCTGGTCGGCCTGGAGGAGCTGCTGCGGGAGAGCGACTTCATCTCCATCCACCTGCCGAAGACCCCCGAGACGGTCGGTCTGATCGGTGAGAAGGAGCTGGCCGTCGTCAAGCCGGGGGTACGCATCGTCAACGCCGCGCGCGGTGGGCTCGTCGACGAGCAGGCCCTCGCCGACGCGATCGCCGAGGGGCGGGTCGCCGGCGCGGGCGTGGACGTCTACGCGAAGGAGCCGTGCACGTCGTCGCCGCTCTTCGCCTTCGACAACGTGGTGGCCACCCCGCACCTGGGCGCGTCGACCCACGAGGCGCAGGACAAGGCCGGCCTGGCCGTGGCGAAGAGCGTGAAGCTGGCGTTGCAGGGCGAGTTCGTGCCGGACGCGGTGAACGTGCAGGCGGGTGGCGTCGTCGCCGAGGACGTACGCCCGTTGCTGCCGCTGGCCGAGAAGCTCGGCCGGGCGTTCACCGCGGTCGCCGGTGGGATCGCCGCCAGCGTGACCGTCGAGGTACGCGGCGAGATCGTCGAGCACGACGTCTCGGTGCTCAAGCTCGCCGCCACCAAGGGCCTGTTCAGCTCGGTGGTCGAGGAGCAGGTGACCTACGTCAACGCGCCGCACCTGGCCGCCGAGCGGGGCGTCGAGGTCACCCTGGCCGCCCAGGCCGAGACGGTCGAGCACCCGAACCTCGTCACCGTTCGCGGCGCCCTGCCCGACGGCCGTACGGTCAGCGTCTCCGGCACGGCGACCAGCGCCGGCACCCGCGACGTGCTCAAGCTGACCGAAGTGGACGGTTTCGACGTGGAGATCGGTGCGGAGGGCATCCTGGTCTTCCTCCGCTACGCCGACCGGCCCGGCGTGGTCGGCACCGTCGGCACCCTGCTCGGTGAGGCGGGCGTCAACATCGCCGCGATGCAGGTGGCGCGCCGCGAGGCCGGCGGTGAGACGCTGATGACGCTCACCGTCGACCAGGCCCTCGGCGCCGATCTGCTCACCTCGGCCGCCGACTCGATCGGCGCGACCGCGGCGAGCGCCGCTGACCTGCGCGACGAGTGAGCTGAACGCAGCACGACGGGGGGCCCGGCGGATCCGCCGGGCCCCCTGGCGTGCTGCAGCGGTAGCCGGTGCCGGGGCTCAGTGAGGTACGCGGGCCGGCGGCGGGTAGACCGAGCCGTCCTGCGCGTCGAAGAGCATGAGCCGGTGCTCACCGGCGAGCCGCTCGATGTCGAGCAGCACCTGGTCCTCGCAGGCGGGGTTCAGGTTCATCTCGATGTGGTCGGCGGCCGCGTGCAGCGGCGCGACCTCCCACGGGGTGCCCTGCGCCGCCGGACGATCCGGGTAGCTGGCGGTGATCGCACGGTAGAAGGCGACCAGTCGGTGATCCGGCTGGCGCTTGGCGTGTTCTCCCTGCCGGCACCGCTGCACCGCTGCTCGTACGTCCTCGGGCGTCGCCCCGTCCATCAGGGCCCACACGCTCAGATCGAAACTCACGGCGCACAGAGTGCCATTCAACGTTCACCATGTCGAAACTGCCCCGCCGCAGGCCAGCCGTCTGGTTCCCGTCATCCCGCCAGGACGGTCCGCTGTGGAGACTCTTGCGTCGAGTTGCGTCGATTCGCTAGCGTACCGGTGCGGTCACCGGCCGGGCACTGCGACGTCGACCCGTCTTCGGGTGGCGCGGTCGACCCCGGCCCGACCGGCCCGCACCCCTCGAATGCGCGAGCCACGCGCACTCGTCGCTGACCGGCCCCCACGGTCGTTGCCGCGGGCGTGGGGGCCGATCGCCGACCCGCGTATCGCAGATCCTCAACGACGGTCGGCGAAGAGCGCCCGGTAGTCCGAGGCCTCCTTGAACCAGGCCAGCCCCGCCGGGCCGGCCGCGTAGAGCGCCGTGGCGTACGCGTCGGCGACCGTCAGGTCCGGGCCCACCACCGTCGCGGCGAGCAGTTGTTCGGCCGGCTGCCCGGTGTGCGGGTCGACGACGTGTCCCTGCCGGCCGCTCACCCCGGAGGTGCCGACCGCGCCCGCGGTCATCTCCAGCACCAGCGGCTGACGATCGTGCTCGACCGGGTGGTGCACGGCGATCCGCCAGGGCCCACCGTGCGGGGCGTGTCCGCGTACGACCAGGTCGGCGCCGCAGACCACGGCGTAGTCGTGGACCCCGTTGGCGCGTAGCCGGGCGGCCGTGCGCTCCACCGCCCAGCCGCCGAGCAGGCCGCCCGGGTCGAAGCCGCCGGGGACCGCCCAGGCGTCGAACCAGCCGTCGGTCGCCGCGCGCATGGCGGCGCAGCGATCCACGAGGTCGGCGAGGGGCGGGTAGGACTCGGCGCCGATCTCGCCCCGACGCAGCCGGGAGACGAGGCTGTCCGGCCGGGTCGGGCCGTAGGTGAGGTCGATCGCACGCAGTTCGGCCACCGCGTCCCGCAGTGCCTCGCCGACGGCCCGGCGGCCCAGCCAGGTCGGCGCGTTGAGCAGCAGCGTGTACTCGGCGGTGGTCGTCCGGACGGTGTGCTGTACCGCGATCAGGTCGGGCCGGACCGAGGGAGAGCGGTCGACGCGGCGGGCGGGGCTCCCGAGCCGCAGGTCGGGTCGGCGGTGCCGGAAGGCGGCCGGGTCGGGCCAGCGGGTCCGTGGCTGCTCGTCGATGCGCATGGCGAATCGCCCCCTTGCGAGTGGTGGCAGCGACGGCGCGGCCACCGGCGCGGGCCCCCGTCGACCCACCCACGACCAGGCTAGGCAGCGAAGATGACTGCTTCATGAAACTCAGCTGGGAGGGTCCTGTGCATCGGCATGTCTCATGATATGGACTCCGCGTACCGGAACGCGGGACGTCCGCGTACCGTGGGCCGAAACGGCGAGCAGAGGAGCGCAGGCGTGGCACGGATCGCGGTGGTGGCCGGGGACGGAATCGGTCCCGAGGTGGTCGCGCAGGCCCGCAAGGTCCTCGACGCGGTGCTCCCCGGCGTGCAGGCCACCGAGTACGACCTCGGCGCGGCTCGCTGGCACCGGACCGCAGAGGTGCTGCCGGACTCGGTCCTGACCGAGCTGGCACAGCACGACGCGATTCTGCTCGGCGCGGTCGGCGACCCGACCGTGCCCCCCGGGGTGCTGGAACGTGGCCTGCTGCTCAAGCTCCGGTTCGCCTTCGACCAGTACGTCAACCTCCGGCCGTCCCGGCTCTGGCCCGGAGTGCCCGGCCCGCTCGCCACCGTGAAGCCCGGCGAGGTCGACCTGGTCGTGGTGCGGGAGGGCACCGAGGGGCTCTACGCCGGGGCCGGCGGGACGCTGCACCGCGACACCCCCGCCGAGGTCGCCACCGAGGAGAGCCTCAACACCCGGCACGGGGTGGAGCGGGTGATCCGCGACGCGTTCGCCCGCGCCGGCCGTCGGGAACGCCGCAAGGTCACCCTGGTGCACAAGACCAACGTGCTCACCCACGCCGGCTCGCTCTGGTCGCGCACCTTCGAGGCGGTCGCCGCCGAGCACCCCGACGTCAGCACCGAGTACCAGCACGTCGACGCCGCCGCGATGTTCCTGGTCACCCAGCCGCAGCGCTACGACGTGGTGGTCACCGACAACCTCTTCGGCGACATCCTCACCGACATCGCCGCCGCCGTGACGGGCGGCATCGGGCTGGCGGCCAGCGGCTGCATCAACCCGGAGGGGACGTACCCCTCGATGTTCGAGCCGGTGCACGGCTCCGCGCCGGACATCGCCGGCCAGGGCGTGGCCGATCCGGTCGCCGCCGTGCTCTCCGCCGCCCTCCTGCTCGACCAGCTCGGGCACGCCGACGCCGCGACCCGGGTCAGCGCCGCCGTCGCCACCGAACTGGCCAACCGAGCGCCGGGCGTACCCGTACGCACCGCCGAGGTGGGCGACCGGCTCGCGGCCCTCGCGGCGGGCTGAACCGGCGGGTGGTGGCGACCGGCCGAGCGCGGACTCGGCCGGCAGGCTAACGGCGGCCGTCAGCGGTGGTCCCGGTGCCGGTCGAACCGGCCGGGGCTGCCGAAGCGGAGCACGCTTGCGACGCCTGCACCGGGCCCCGGTACCGTTCTTTCGGCGCAGCTCGGCGAGCCGGGCGGCGCTTTCCCCTGAACGAACGTTCGGGGTAAGTTTCTGGGCACCACATCGTCGGCGTGCGGTCGCGCATGCCGTTGTCCGGTAGGGAGGTCAGCGCGATGAGCGGTGGTGACAAGCTCGACTTCGAGACCCGTCCGAATCCCGCACCGGTATCCGCCGCGGATCGGGCCGCCATGCTGGCCAATCCCGGCTTCGGCCGGATCTTCACCGATCACATGGTGACCATCCGCTACGCCGACGGCAAGGGCTGGTACGACGCCCGGGTCGAGGCGCGCGCGCCGATCCCGATGGACCCGGCCGCCGCCGTCCTGCACTACGCGCAGGAGATCTTCGAAGGGATGAAGGCGTACCGCACCAGCGACGGTGGGGTGACCTTGTTCCGTCCGGAGGCGAACGCGGCCCGGTTCGCCGTCTCCGCGAAGCGGATGGCGATGCCGGTGCTGCCGCCGGAGACCTTCGTCGACTCGCTGCGGCGGCTCATCGAGATCGACCGGGACTGGATCCCGACCGACCCGGAGGGCAGCCTCTACCTGCGGCCGTTCATGTTCGCCAGCGAGGTCTTCCTCGGCGTCCGCCCGGCCACCGAGTACCTCTACGTGGCGATCGCCTCGCCCGTGGGGGCGTACTTCAGCGGCGGGGTGAAGCCCGTCTCGGTCTGGGCGACCCCGGACTACACCCGCGCCGCCCCGGGCGGCACCGGCGCCGCGAAGTGCGGCGGCAACTACGCCGCCTCGCTGGTCGCCCAGGCGGAGGCGATCGAGCACGGCTGTGACCAAGTGGTCTTCCTCGACGCGGTGGAGCGCCGCTACGTCGACGAGCTGGGCGGCATGAACGTCTTCTTCGTCTACGACGACGGGAGCGTGGTGACGCCGCCGCTGACCGGCGCGATCCTGCCCGGCATCATCCGGGAGTCGGTGCTCACGCTCGCCGCGCAGGCGGGGCACCGGGTGGAGGAGCGCCCGGTCAGCTTCGACGACTGGCAGGCGGACGCGACCAGCGGTCGGCTGCGGGAGGCCTTCGCCTGCGGCACCGCCGCCGTCGTCACCCCGATCGGCCAGGTGAAGTCCCCGGACGGCGAGTTCCTGATCGGCGGCGGTGAGCCGGGCCAGGTCACCATGGCGCTGCGTCAGCAGCTGGTCGACATCCAGCGCGGCGACGCCCCCGACCCGCACGGCTGGGTCACCCGGCTGCTTTGAGAGACTGTCGGGAAACCCTGCGGCGGCTACGGCGGGCCCAGCCGACGACCGGCGGCGTTGGAGATTCGTCCGGATACAACACCGGTATCCGGACGAATCTCCGCCTTGCCGGATCGCCGGCTGGACTCCGCCTCGCTCGCCCCGGGGTTTCCCGACAGTCTCTGAGCGGAGCGGGCCCCTTCCCGACCGAGCCGGTCGAGAAGGGGCCCGCGCCAGACGTCGTACGCCACCGCGCGTAATCCGCCGGCGTCGCCGCAGGTCACTCCAGCAGATGGTCGCGGAGTGCGGCGAGCTGGGCGTCGGTCACCCCGGCGTGCCGCAGGTAGCCCTCGACGGAGCCGTACCCCTCCCGCAGCTCGGCGAGGAAGAGCAGCATCGTGTCGGAGGGCGAGGCCAGGAACGGCGGCGGCAGCTCCTCGGCAGCCGGCGTCGTGGCGGCCAACCAGGCGCTGAACCGCTCCGACGCCGCGCTGCTCAGGGCGTAGTCCGCGGCGATCTCGTCGTCGGCGACACCGAGTACGGCCAGGGTCAGCGCGCAGACGATGCCGGTGCGGTCCTTGCCGGCCACGCAGTGCACCACGACCGGCCCGCTGGTGGCGTCGGAGATCAGCCCGAGCGCCTCGGCCAGCCCGGCCGTGCCGGTCTGCGCCAGGTCGGCGTAGCGGTCGGCGAGGTAACGCGCCAGGCTCGTGCCCGACTCGTACGGCACCTGCCCCCACTCCGCGTGCTCCGGGTGGATGTGCCGGTAGGTGAGGCCCGGCCAGTCCGGCACCCGGCCGTCGCGCTCCACCTCGTGAGAGCGGCGCAGGTCGATGACCGTCCGGATGCCGAGGGCGGTGAACGCGTCCCGGTCGTCCTCGTTCAGCCGGTGCAGGGAGTCGGAGCGGTAGAGCCGGCCCCGGCGTACGGTGCGTCCGTCGTGACCGGCGTAGCCGCCGGCGTCGCGGAAGTTGAAGATCGTGCCGAAGGGGATGTGTCGATCGACCTCGGTGGCGTCCACGCCTGACACGTTACCGGCCGGCGGGGCGGTACCCCACCGGCCGATAGGAACAGGAACAACCGTTTACCGAGCGGTACCCGGCGGGATGGCCGAGTACGTGTCGCTGTAGTAACCACCGAGCTTCTCCCGGTAGGCCGGGTCGGTGTCGGCGGTCTCGTCGAACTCGGGCGCGGCCTTGATCTGGTCCTTGCTCCGGTCGACGTAGACCTTCCGCTCGTCGTGGTCGACGTGGTTGACGGTTCCGGCGGGAACCATGACCTTCTTGCCGAAGATCCACGGACCGGTGTCCACCACCAGGTAGCTGGAGCTCACCTCGTGGCTGGACCGGTCCACCTTGCCGATGCCACCGTCGTTCGCCTCCACCTTGTAGCCCACCAGGTCGACGCCGGAGACCCCGGCGTCGTCCCGGTATCGCCACGGGTCGAAGGTGCCGCCGGGTGTGCCACCCGGGAAGGCGCTGCTGTCACCGGGTACGAGCGGGTCCGGCGTCCCGTGGGTCGTTCGAGGGTCGAGCCGCTCCATGGCGTTTCACTCCTCTTCTCGACTGATCGGGGGGTGGTGCCCTGTCTGTCCCATGTCCTACCCGCCGTCGAGATCGCTACACCCGGGCCGACGCGGAAATGGGTCGGGGCGGGCCGGCGGCTTTCAGGCCAGCGCGGACTCCGTGTCGTACGCGACGGCGGTGGCCTGCACCACGGCGGCGATCCGGAGCCCCTCGTTCACCTGGTCCGGGCCGATGCCCGCGGCGCGCAGCTTCTGCTCGTGCGACTCCAGGCAGACCTCGCAGCCGTTGATCGCGGAGACGGCGAGGCACCAGAGCTCGAAGTCCACCTTCGGCACGCCCGGCCGGGCGACGATCTGCATCCGCAGCCGGCCGTGGATCGACAGGTACTCCTCGTCGAGCATGTGCTTCGCCCGGTAGTAGACGTTGCTCATCGCCATGATGGTGGCGGCGCCCTTGGCCGCCTCGATCGCCTCCGGGGCGAGATGTTCGGCCGCCTCGGCGGCGATCTCCCGCAGCACCACGGGGTTGCGGGCCGCCACCGCGCACGCCAGCGCGGTGCCCCAGACCTGGGTCGGGGTGAGCGGGGAGTCCTGGATGGTCGACCGGAGGTTCTGGCCGACGTCCCTGGCGTACCCGGGCAGACCCGCCTTGACCGCGTCCACTCCCATGTCAGGCTCCGGCGGGGTCGTAGGCGGGGAAGTGGTCACCGGCAGTGAGCACGGCTCCTCCTGGGCAGCGGCGAACGGGCCGGGTACATCCTCCACCCGGGGGTGGCCCGGCAGCGTGTGAAGCAGCTCACGGAAACGCTGTTCTGCCTCGTGGTGGCCGGTCCTCGCGGTGTCGGGAGGCTCCGCCGCTGTCCCGGGATGTGGATTCCGCTTCCCAAAATCAACTGACGGGTGGAAGAGTACCGAACGTGACCAGCTCCGCCCTGATTCTTAGCAACTAGCGCGCCCGGCTCCCCGCCGAGCGCGCAGACCTCCCGCGTCAGCGGGGGGTCTTTTTGTTGCCGGGGCGGCCCGCGCGGCCGCGACCACCGCTCGTTCGTTCCCGCACCTCGGTCCAGAAAGGCACGTCATGACGTTCCAGGTCTACGACACGACGTTGCGCGACGGTGCGCAGCGTGAGGGGCTCAGCTACTCGGTGGTCGACAAGCTGGCCGTGGCGCGGCTGCTCGACGAGTTCGGCGTCGGGTTCATCGAGGGCGGCTGGCCCGGTGCGGTGCCGAAGGACACCGAGTTCTTCCGGCGCGCGACCAAGGAGCTCGACCTGCGGCACGCACTGCTCGTCGCGTTCGGCGCCACCCGCCGGGCCGGCGTCCCGGTCGCCGAGGACCCGCAGGTCCGCGCCCTGCTCGACGCGGAGACGCCGGCGGTGACCCTGGTCGCCAAGGCCGACCTGCGACACGTCGAACGGGCGCTGCGCACCACCCCGGCCGAGAACCTCGCGATGATCCACGACACGGTGGCGTACCTGGTCGCCGAGGGTCGTCGGCTCTTCGTCGACGGCGAGCACTTCTTCGACGGCTACCGGCAGGACGCCGAGTACGGCGCCGCGGTGGTGGAGACCGCGCTGGCCGCCGGAGCCGAGGCGTTCGTCCTCTGCGACACCAACGGTGGGATGCTCCCGTCCCAGGTGACCGCCGTGATCGCCGACCTGACCGCCCGGCTCGGCGTCGGCCCCGAACGGCTCGGCATCCACTGCCAGAACGACACTGCCTGCGCGGTGGCGAACACCGTCGCCGCCGTCGAGGCCGGGGTCCGGCACTTCCAGGGCACCGCGAACGGCTACGGCGAACGGCCGGGCAACGCCGACCTCTTCGCGGTGGTCGCCAACCTCCAACTCAAGCTCGGGCTGCCCGTCCTACCAGCGGGCTGCCTGGAACAGATGGTGCGGGTCTCGCACGCCATCGCCGAGATCGCCAACATCGCCCCGGACACCCATCAGGCGTACGTCGGGGCTGCTGCCTTCGCCCACAAGGCCGGGCTGCACGCGAGCGCGATCAAGGTCGACCCGTTGCTCTACAACCACGTGGACCCGTCCGTAGTGGGCAACGACATGCGGATCCTGGTAACCGAGATGGCCGGCCGGGCCAGCGTCGAGCTCAAGAGTCGCGAGCTCGGGCTGGACCTGGCCGGTCATCCGGAGACCCTGTCCCGGGTGACCCGGCGGGTCAAGGAGCTGGAGGCCGGTGGCTGGTCGTTCGAGGCGGCGGACGCCTCGTTCGAGCTGCTGGTCCGCTCCGAGCTACCCGACGGCGCCCCGCCCCGGCCGTTCGCCCTCGAGTCGTACCGGGTCCTCGTGGAGCACCGCGAGGACGGCGCGGTGGTCTCCGAGGCCACCGTCAAGATCCGCGTACGCGGTGAGCGGGTGATCGCCACCGCCGAGGGGAACGGCCCGGTCAACGCCCTGGACGAGGCGCTCCGGGTCGGTCTGGTGCGGCACTACCCGGAGCTGCGCGAGTTCGAGCTCGCCGACTACAAGGTGCGCATCCTCGACGGCAGCAGCGGCACGGACGCGGTGACCCGCGTACTGCTGGAGACGGCCGACGGCGCGGGCCGGGACTGGACCACTGTCGGTGTCCACCCCAACGTGGTCGAGGCGAGCTGGCACGCCCTCGTCGACGCGCTCACCTACGGGCTGGCCCGCAGCCGGGTCTGAACCCGGGGCGCGTGACCGGTCACGAAGCGGGCAGGCTCAGGGTGGCCAGCACCGCCCGGTGGTCGCTGCCGCTCAGGCCGAACACCTCGACCGAACGGGCGGCGATCCGGCGGTCGACCAGGACGTGGTCGATGGCGACCGGAGGGATCAGGTCCCCGTCGTACGGGCCCCACGTGCCGACCAGCCCCTGGCCGGTGGCGTCGGCGGCGTCGACGTAGCCGGTGTGCAGCAGAGCACGCAACGGGCCGTGATCGAGGGTCGCGTTGAAGTCCCCGGCGAGGATCCGCAGCATCCCGTCGGGGGTGGCCGGTGGCTGGGCCGCCAGGTCGGTGCGCCAGAAGTCGACCTGGTCGATCGCGTACGGGGCGGACGGGTGCGCGGACTCCACCCGCACCGGCGGCGCGCCGGGAACGGCGATCGTGCCGTACGCCTGGGTGAAGCCCCAACCGCCGCGGTTGTGGCGTACGCCCGCGTCGCTGATCGGGAAGCGTGAGTAGAGGCCGGAGCCGGGCGTCCCGTCGACCGCGTTGAGCTGTCGGTACGGCAGCAGCCGGTCGAGTCCGAGCCGGTCGAGGTCGGCCTGGGCAGCGGGGGTGAACTCCTGCACGACCAGCACGTCGACCCGGTTCGCCCGGACCAGTTCGGCCAGGGTGTGCGGATCCGCGGCGCCCGCGAGCAGGTTGGCGGTGAGCAGTCGTACCGCCGGACCGGCCACCGGTAGCGGCGTCGAGGAGAGCGCCCGGGGCGCCACCACCCCGACGAGCGCGACGGTGGTCACGGCGGCGACCAGCGCGGGCCAGTGGCGGCGCAGCGCGAGCGTGAGGACCAGGGGCAGGAGGCTCCCGGCCGCGACGTACGGGGTGAAGGCCAGCGCCTGCACGAGCGGCCCCCGGTCCAGCCCGATGAGCCGTATTGCCGTCCAGGTGGCGCCCGGCAGCACGGCGAGCCAGCAGAGTACGGCGATCCAGCGGCGCTGTGGGTGGCCGACCGCTCGCCGCTCCGGAACCTCGACGATCATGTCGGAAACCTATCCCGGCGTGCCCGCCGATGGTGGCCCGACGGATCCCGCAGCCCATTTTCGTGAATGCTGCTGGATTCGTCTTTCACAATTTTTGCGATCGGCGTAGGGCGATTTTCCAGATGGCTTCCGCTATTGACTCCCTACTTTTTGCGGTGCTACGTTCCACCTGGTCGGAGCGCCGCCACGGTGAGTAGTAATAGCTGCTCAGAGTGGGTGCAGTCATCGGGAAAACGATATTGAAGGTGCGCTGGATCTTATTTCTCGGTGATGTGTGGCGAGGTGCCCGACAGTTAGCAGGGCACTAACCGTCCCGCCCCGCGGGTCGGCCGAATTCGCACGGTCACACAAGGGAGACCTGTCATGACCACACCATTCCGACGTAAGGCGATCGCGGTCGTGTTCGCCGTTCTCGGGCTCACCCTCGCCGGGGGCGGGATCGCCATCGCCCAGCCCGCGGCACAGGCGCCCGGCCAGCCGGCGGCCCGCGCGAGCAGCACCCAGCCGGCGGTGACGGCGGAGTCGACCCGCTCGGCCCGGGCCGCCCTCAAGGCCGGCGTGGGCACGCTCGCGGCGAGCAACGTCGGCACCGTCGTCAACGCCAACGGCACCAAGGCGCGCGGCAGCGGCGTCGTGATCAAGTACGGAACCGGCCAGTACGAGGTCCAGTACGGCTACGTCGTCAGCTCCGCGGTCTACCAGGCCACCATCGGCCGCCCGGACGCCTGCTGCATCCCGCCGGGCGGGGAGGTCGTGGTGGCTCCGCGGCTGAGCACGCCGAACGGGGTCTTCATCCAGACCCGCAACTCCGCCGGCACCCCGGTCGACCTGCCGTTCCACCTGGTCGTCCACAGCTACTGACGGCACCGCCACGCGACCCCCGCGCGATCGCCCGCGCGGGGGTCGCGTCGTTCACTTCGACCGTTTTGGCCCCGGGACTGCCGGCTCGGGGTCTGCCTTGGCCGTCCGGGTGAATCGTCCCGCTCCGGTCGTCGAAGGGTCGGCCAGGGCCGCACAATCCGACGTTTGTCGCCCGGTCGCCCGGGAAGCATGCACCGTGACGGACATCTCGGACACCCTGGCCAGCGTGCCCAGCCCGGTCGAAGACGAACCGACAGCCGCCGAGCTGGAACAGACCCTCTCCGAGGTCAAACGCGTGATCGTCGGGCAGGACCGGCTCGTCGAACGCCTGCTCGTCGCCCTCGTCGCCGACGGGCACTGCCTCCTGGAGGGGGTACCTGGCGTGGCCAAGACGCTGGCCGCGCAGACCCTCGCCACCGTGGTCGGCGGCACCTTCTCCCGGATCCAGTTCACCCCCGACCTCGTACCGTCGGACATCGTGGGCACCCGGATCTACCGGGCCTCCCAGGAGAGCTTCGATATCGAGCTGGGCCCGGTGATGGCGAACCTGGTGCTCGCCGACGAGATCAACCGTGCCCCCGCGAAGGTGCAGTCCGCGCTCCTGGAGGCGATGGCGGAGCGGCAGGTCTCCATCGGCGGGCGCAGCCACCCCGTACCGTCGCCGTTCCTGGTGCTGGCCACCCAGAACCCGATCGAGTCGGAGGGGGTCTATCAGCTGCCGGAGGCGCAGCGGGACCGCTTCCTCATGAAGGTCGTGGTCGACTACCCGAGCGACACCGACGAACTGGCGATCCTGTACCGGATGAGCACCGATCGCCCCAAGGCCCGGCAGGTGCTCGACCCGGACCGGCTGCGCCGCCTGCAGAGCCACGCGGAGCGGATCTTCGTCCACCACGCCGTCGCCGAGTACGTGGTCCGGCTCATCCTGGCCACCCGGGATCCGGGACGGTTCGGGCTCACCGAGATCGAGCCGATGCTCGCGTACGGGGCGAGCCCCCGCGCCACCCTCGGCCTGGTCTCCGCCGCCCGGGCGCAGGCGCTGCTGCGCGGCCGGGGGTACGTGCTGCCCGAGGACGTCCGTGAACTGGCCGTCGACGTGCTCGCCCACCGGCTGGTGCTGACCTTCGACGCGGTCGCCGACGGCGTCACCGCCGAGTCGGTGGTACGCCGACTGGTCGAGGTGGTGCCCCCGCCACGGCTCGCACCCCAGCCCGAGCAGGCGTCGGACCTGGCGGCGGCATGATGCGCACGGGCCGGGGGCCCGCGGCCGTTCCGGCCGGTCCACGCCTCGCCGACCTCGCCCCCGACCAGCGTCTGCGCCGGCTGGAACTGACCGTCACCCGGCGGCTGGACGGGCTGCTGCACGGGCAGTACCGCGGCCTGCTGCCCGGACCCGGCAGCGAGCCGGCGGGCAGCCGCGAGTATCGGCCGGGCGAGGACGAGGTGCGCCGGATGGACTGGGCCGTCACCGCCCGCACCACGGTGCCGCACGTGCGAGTGGTCGACGCCGACCGGGAACTGACCACGTGGCTGCTGGTGGACGCCAGCGCCAGCATGGAGTTCGGCACCGCGGAGTTGGACAAGCGGGAACTCTCCGTGGCGGCGGTGGCCGCCGTCGGTTTCCTCACCGCCGGAGTCGGCAATCGGCTCGGCGCCCTGCTGGCCGCGCCGGCGGGGCTGCGCCGCTTCCCGGCCCAGAGCGGGCGCACCCACCTGCTCGGCCTGCTCCGCGCCCTGCTGGCCGCGCCGCGCACCGCCGACCACGACGGGGCGCCCGGCGGGTTCGAGCCGCCGGACCTCGCCGACGCCCTGCGCTCCGCGGAACGGGTCGCCACCCGGCGCGGGCTCGTGGTGGTGGTCTCGGACTTCCTCGACGGCCTGCCCGACGACCCCGACCGGCCCCCACCCTGGGAGCGCGGCCTGCGCCGACTGGCGGTACGGCACCAGGTGCTCGCCGTGGAGGTGACCGACCCGCGTGAGCTGGAGCTGCCCGACGTCGGGCTGATCACGCTGATCGACCCGGAGACCGGCCGCCGCCGCGAGGTGTGCACCTCGGACCGGCGGCTGCGGGAACGGTACGCCGCCGCCGCGGCCGCCCAACGCGACCAGGTACGCCACGCGTTGCGCCGCAGCGGGGCCACCCATCTGCCGCTGCGCACCGACTCGGACTGGTGCGCCGACATCGCGCGGCACGTGCAGTCGCAGCGTCGGCTGGCGGCGGCGCCGGCCGGCTCGGCGTCGGGAGGTGTGGCGTGATCTGGCTCTCGCCCGCCCGGCTCTGGCTGCTGCTCGGTGTGCTCGCCCTCGCGGTGGGCTACCTGCTCGTGCAGCGACGGCGCAGCCGGTACGCCGTCCGCTTCACCAACCTGCGGCTGCTCGACCGGATCGCGCCGGAGCGTCCCGCATGGCGTCGGCACGTGCCCGCCGGGCTGTTCCTGGCCATGCTGGCGCTGCTGGTGGTCGGCTTCGCGCGGCCCACCGCCGAGGTGCGGGTGCCCCGCGAACGGGCCACCGTCATGGTGGCGGTGGACGTCTCCACCTCGATGCTCGCCACCGATGTGGACCCGGACCGGCTCGCCGCCGCCAAGGGCGCGGCGAAGCGCTTCGTGGACGGGCTGCCCGAAGAGTTCAACGTGGGCCTGGTCGCCTTCGCGGGGAGCGCGGCGGTCCTCGTGCCGCCCGGCACCGACCGCGAGGCGTTGCACGACGGGATCGGTCGGCTCGCCGACGGGATCACCGGCGTGCAGGGGACCGCGATCGGCGAGGCGATCAACACCTCACTCGGCGCGGTCAAGGGTCTGGACAGCGAGGCGGCGAAGGAGCCCCCGCCGGCTCGGATCGTGCTCCTCTCCGACGGGGCGAACACGTCCGGCCTGGACCCGATGGAGGCCGCCGTCGAGGCGGTCGCCGCGAAGGTGCCCGTGCACACCATCTCGTTCGGCACCCCCGGCGGCTTCGTCGACCAGGGCGGCCGGCCGATACAGGTGCCGGTGGACGGGAAGACCCTCGAGGCGGTGGCGCAGGAGACCGGCGGGATGTTCCACGAGGCCAGCACCAGCGACGAACTGCGCGCGGTCTACGAGGACATCGGTACCTCGGTCGGCTACCGCACCGAGCGGCAGGACGTCTCGGCCCGCTTCATCGGACTCGGTCTGGTGTTCGCGATGGGCGCGGCGGCGGGCTCGATGCGCTGGTTCTCCCGCCTGCCCTGAGTGGGCGTCGGCGGGCCGGTCCCCGCAGGACTTTCCGTGAGGAGTACGCATGGCAGTACAGACCGGACTCGGTGAGCCGCGCGGTCCGTGGTTCGTCTCGCCGGAGCTGGACCCGGAGGGGAGGGCCCGACGGGAGGCGGAGGCGGCGGCACGCGACGGCGCCGCCCGGCGCTGGCGCGGCCGGTTGCTGACCGCGTTCGTGGTGATCGCCCTCTCCACCGTCTCCGGTGCCGCGGCGGGTGGCTGGGTGGCCAGCCGCGGTGGCGCCCCGGGGGAGTCGGCGGCCTCCGCCGCCCCGGTTCCGGCGGAGCTGGTCACCGCCGCCGAACGAACCGTTCCGGGGGTGGTCTCCGTGCTGGCCGGCGGCGCGGGGACCGGCGGCGGGGCCACCGGCTCCGGCTTCGCCATCGACGACCAGCAGCACATCATCACCAACGACCACATCCTGGCCAAGGGAGGTGGTGGTTCGGTGACCGTCGAGCTGCCCGACGGTCGGCGCTACACCGCCGAGGTGGTGGGCCGGGAGCCGAGCAGCGACCTGGCCGTGCTCCGGGTGCCGCCGTCCGCCGGCCTGTCGCCGCTGCCGCTCGCCAAGCCGGGCACCACCCGCGTCGGCGAGCCCGTGCTCGCGGTCGGCTCTCCGCTCGGTCTGGCCGGCACCGTCACGGCCGGGATCGTGAGCGCCGTCGACCGGCAGGTACGGCTGGGCCAGAACCGGCACACCGCGGTACAGACCGACGCCTCGATCAATCCGGGTAACTCGGGTGGCCCGCTGGTCAACGCACGAGGCGAGGTGGTCGGGGTGAACACCGCGATCGCCACGATCGACGGCAACGGCTCGATCGGCATCGGCTTCGCCATCCCGATCGAGCAGGTGCAACAGACCGCCGACACCATCATCGGCAAGGGCGGCTGACCGGCTGCCACCGCCGTCCGCCCACACGATCGCGCCCGGCCGGGGGTGGCTCGACCTGCGCCGTGCTGACACCATGCCGTCCATGACGGGGGACGTGGCACGGCAGCGCAGCACCCACGAGGCTGGATTCCGTCGGTGGTCCACGTGGTGGCAGGTGCTGCGGGTCGTGCTGCTCGTGCTCTGGATCTGCTGGGCGGCGTCGAGTTGGTGGTCGGCGCCACGTCAGGCGAGCACGGCACGGGCCCGAGCGGACCTCTCCGCCGGGCGGATGGTGTCCTACCAATGGGCCGCCGGGTGGGACAACACTGCCGACTGGAGCTGGGCAGAGGATCGGGGGTTGTGGCTCAGCGGCCGTGCCGGGCCGCTCTTCGTCTGGCGTACGGGTGACTGGCGGGTGCACTACGCCGAGTTCGATCGCGACTTCACCGGCCCCACCGAGCCCGGCTCCTTCGACGCGACGCAGTACTCCGGCGCGGAGGCCGCCGCCTTCGACCAGCTCCTGCAATCCGCCGAGCTGGATCGGCGGTGGCAGGGGATGGATTCCCCACCTCCGCTGGGGAACCTGGCGGCGCTGCTCATGCTCGGCCTCCTGACGGTGCTGGTGCTCGGGCCCGCTCCCGCCCGAGGCACCCGCTGGTTCTGGTTCTGGGTGCTCACCGGGGTTCCGTTCGGCCTCGGACTGATCTGGTGGCTCGGTCGGGAACGTCCCTGGCACCCCGCCGAGCCAGCACCACCGACCGCGGTCGGCCGCGACCCCCGGGACCGGTGGTACGCCGGTCTGCTCATCGGGATAGCGACCTCCATCGCGGCGAGCCTGCTGCTGTACGGACTGCGACAGGTGTTCGGCGAGTGGTACGTACCCCACGACGCCGGCAGTTGACGTTCCGTCTCTCGCGGGCGATCGGCGGAATCCGCCGTTGCCGGGGCGACCGAGGTCGGCGCGTTGCCGCTGGTGGGAAGGTGCCCACTGTCGGATATCCGGCGCGGGACCATCGGCCGATGGAAATATTACGCTGGGTATGGATTACTGGCGTGGGTGGAAGGTCCTCTCATCGCGGTCCTCCTGCTGGTGGGCCTGCTCATCGGAAGTGGTGTGGGGTCGGCGTACACGCGCGCGCGGCGCGGCTGGACCGACTACCAGACGGTCAAGAAAACTGTGCCGACCGCGCGTAAGACGGCCTGGCTGCTGATCCGTGGCGTCACCACGAAGGTCGGTGTGGTCGCCCTGCTGCTGATCGGCGCCGTGGCCTACGCCGCCGTCGCCCCGGACGACGACGAGTCGGCCGGGCCGGCGCCGAGTCCGTCCGCGACCTCGAGCGAGCGGCCGGGACGCTAGTGCGGTGTCCAGAAACGTTCACCGGGCCGCGCCGGGTCCAGACGACGACCGGCGGCGTTGGAGTCGGGCCTGGATACAACACCGGTATCCAGGCCCGGCTCCGCCTTGCCGGATCGCCGCCTGGACCTCGCCGCGACACCGCCAACGTTCCTGGACAACGCACTAGCCTCAGGGTGTGGATGGCGATGTGCGGGTGACCGACAGGTGGACAGTCCCCGCCGCCGAGCTGCGGGAGCGCTTCTCCCGGTCGTCCGGCCCGGGCGGGCAGGGTGTCAACACCGCCGACACCCGGGTCGAGCTGAGCTTCGACCTGGCCGGCTCGGCCAGCCTGCCCGAGTCGTTGCGGACCCGGGCGCTGGAGCGGCTCGCCGGGCGGCTCGTGGACGGCGTGCTGACCATCACCGCCAGCGAGCACCGGGCGCAGCTGGCCAACCGTGAGGCGGCTCGGGAGCGACTCGCCGGGCTGCTGCGTGAGGCGATCGCGCCACCGCCCCCGCCCCGCCGGCCGACCCGTCCGTCCCGAGGGGCAAAGGAACGCCGCCTGGCCGAGAAGAAGCGCCAGTCCCAGCGCAAACGGGACCGCCGCGTCGACGGCGAGTAGCCGCCGCCGGGGCCGGCCGAGCACACCGTCCGGCGCACAACGGCACCGATCCGGGACGCCTCACCTGCGCGTTGTGAGCGCCGGCCCCTCGCACTCCGCGATGAGGCGCGCCCGCAGCGGCGCCGCGCGCTCCGCGAACGAGCGCTGCGCCTGCACGTACTCGTGCCTGCCCTCGACCGTCTCCACCCGCACCGGCGGGTAGCCCAGGTCGGCGAGGTCGTACGGCGACGCCCGCATGTCCAGCGTGCGGATGTCCCGGGCCAGCGCGAAGGCGTCGGCGACCAGCTCGCTCGGGACCAGCGGGGAGAGCTTGTACGCCCACTTGTAGAGATCCATGTTGGCGTGCAGGCAGCCCGGCTGCTCCAGCGCGGGCTGGGCCTCCCGGGACGGGGCGAGCAGGTTCAACGGCCGGGCCGGCGCCGTGAAGAACCGGTACGCGTCGAAGTGGCTGCACCGGATCCGGTTCGCCTCCACCGTCCGCGCGGTCTCCTCCGGGCTGAGCCGCAGCGGCCAGGCGTTGTGCCGTACCTCCGCCTGGGTCTGCCGGTAGACCATCGCCCACTCGTGCATTCCGAAGCAGCCGAGGTGCGGTTGGCGGCCGGCGGTCGCCGCGAGGAGCGTACGGATCCAGTCGATCGACTCGGCGCGCCGGGCGCGCACCGCGGCCGTGTCGAGCATCACCCCGGCGCCGCTCGCCCGGTAGTCGCGGCCGAACTCGGCCGGATCCGCGCCGCTCAGCAGCACGCCCGGACCGGGGTGCCAGCGACGTAGCTGCGCCGGACGGTGCGAGTAGTAGGTGAAGAGGAAGTCCTCCACCGGGTGCTTCTCGCCCCGACGCCGTCGCGCCAGGTGCGGGGTGAGCCAGCCGTCGACCCGCTCCTCGTGGGCGTGCCGTCGCGCCCGCCAGTCGGCCGCGTCGAGCACGGCTGACGGGGTGAGGGCGGCGGTCACCGCACCAGCGTACGACCGCCGTCCGCTCCGCCGATCAGGGCACGTCGACCCGCACACCGGGGGAGAAGACCCCGCTGCGCAGCTCCAGCTGCTTCGGCGGCTCCCGCCCGTCGACGCTGAAGACCAGCGGCAGGACCACCCGGCTCCCGGCCTCCAGCGGCTGGGCGAAGATGTCCCGGCCGAGGTTGGCCATCCGGGTCGCCGGCTCGTCGGTCGTCACGAACCGGCCACCCGGCAGGTATGCCCGTTGCAGCTCGCCGTGCCACGCCTGATGCTCCGGGGTCAGGTTGCGCACCCCGACGGTGGCCTGACACTGACGTCGGCCGACGTCGGCCGGTCCGGCGCAGGCGACCCGGTACACGGTGAACTCGAAGGCCGCCTCGCGCAGTGGCACCCCCATCGGCCCGGCGACGCCCTTGCCGTGCCACGCGCCGCTCGTCGGCTGGCTGTCGGTGTCGATCGAGGTGACCTGACGGGTGGCCGTCCAGCCGGCGACCCCGATCACGCCGGCGAGCACCGCCACGGCCGAGGTGACGAGTAGCCAGACGGGCGGCTTGCGCCGTCGCGCCGTCGCCCGGGGCGCCGCCGGGCGCGGATAGATGGTGCCGCGGCCGTGCCGAGGGTCCCGGGCGGGCTCCGGGTCGCCGTCGCCGTCGGCCAGGGCGGAGGCGACCGTCCGTCGCCGTCGCCGCCACAGCCACCAGCCCGTCGCCGCGCCGAGCAGCACCACGGCGATCGGCACGCCGATCAGCACCGGCCGTTGCCACGCCGGGGTCGCCGTCTCCTTCGCCGACGGACCCGCCGCCGCGTTCCAGGTGGCGGTGGCGCAGTCGTACGGCCGCCTGCCGTCGCTGGTGAAGGCGCAGGCGGGTGCGGTCATCGGCTGACCCGTCGGCGCCTGCGCCAGCGAGGTGTTCAAGGTGGTGACGCTGTTCGCCGGCAGCTTGAGGCGCCAGGTCACCTCGCTCGCCGACTGGCCGGCGACGCGGCTGGCCTGGCCGCCGGCGGAGATGATCGAGGGCGCGGCTCCGGGAGGCAACTCCTGCCGGACCGTGGTGTCCACCGGCGTGCCGCCGGTGTTGCGCACGTGGATCCGGTAGGCCGGGGCCGGCGTGGGTGCCGGGGCCACCGCCACGGTGACCGGCGGCTTCGGTGGCGGTGGCAGCGCCCGGGTGGGCGTGGGGACCGCCGGTGGCGCCGCGGGCATGCCCGGCTGCTGGGACGGCGACGGCGAAGACCCCGAGGACGAGGGCTCCGGCGCCACCGCCGGTCGTGGCCGTGCGGCGGCCGGATCGGGCAGCACCGCGGGCAGGGCCGGCACGGCGGCGAGGATTCCCAGGCAGTGTACGAACACCGCGAGGGCCTTCTGGTGTCGTGTCGATGCAGGCATACGAACGAACCTCCGGAGCCGACGCTAGGGGCGGGGACACGTCGTGCGGGTATGACTTGCCGAAACCCGCCCCGGCGCCCGCCGAGTCGCGTACGCTCCGCGGCCCGGTCCCTCGGACGGGCGTTCCGCGCTGGCCGTCGAGCGGTGTGCCGGAGCGCGGGGTGTCCCGTCCGCCGGCCCCGTCCGCCGAGCCCATTCGGCCCCGCCCGCCGACCCGTGCCGGCCCCGCCCGGCTTCCGACGGGCCCCGCCTGTGGCGTCGACGGTGGCGGCGACGGTGGCCGGGCTAGATTTGCCGGGTGCGTATCGTTCGTTTCGCTCATGCCAAGGGATTTTCGTTCGGGGTCGCCGAGGGCGAGATGTCGGCTGGGCTGGAGGGCCTGACCGTCGCCGAGATCGAGGGGCACCCCTTCGGCGAGATCAAGTTCACCGGTGCCCGCTGGGCCCTCTCCGACGTGCGGCTGCTCTCGCCGATCCTGCCGAGCAAGGTCGTCTGTGTCGGCCGCAACTACGCCGAGCACGCCGCGGAGCACGGCAGCGAGGTGCCGAAGGAGCCGTTGCTCTTCCTCAAACCCTCCACCTCGGTGATCGGTCCGCGCGACGCGATCCGGCTGCCGATCTTCTCGAAGCAGGTCGAGCACGAGGCGGAGCTCGCGGTGGTGATCGGGGCGACGGGTGCCCGCCGGGCCGACCGGGCCACCGCGGAGCGGGCGATCTTCGGCTACACCTGTGCCAACGACGTGACCGCCCGGGACCTGCAGCGCTCCGACGGCCAGTGGACCCGGGCGAAGGGCTTCGACTCGTTCTGCCCCATCGGGCCCTGGATCACGACCGGGCTGGACGTCTCCGACCTGGAGGTCCGGTGCGAGGTGGGTTCCGACCCGAACGCCATGGAGGTGCGCCAGCTGGGCCGTACCCGGGACATGGTCTTCGACGTGCCGGCGCTCGTCTCGTACATCTCGCACGTGATGACGCTGCTGCCCGGCGACGTCGTCCTGACCGGCACCCCGGCGGGGGTTAGCCCGCTCACCGACGGGGATACGGTCACGGTGCGGATCGAGGGGATCGGCGAGCTCACCAACCCGGTGCTGCCGGTCGCCTGATCCGGCTCCGACGCCCTGAAACCACAGGTCAAGCTGGGTTTGGGGGGTTGGATTTGGCCTGCTGGCGGCGTCAGGGTAAAGTTCATTCCCGGCACCGCAAGGGGCCAATGGGGTATGGGGTAATTGGCAGCCCGACTGATTCTGGTTCAGTTAGTCTAGGTTCGAGTCCTGGTACCCCAGCAACCGGTGTTCGCGAGAACGCCGGTCGCTGGATTCTGAAGTCCGCGCTCTGTCCCTCCGGGGGCGGGTGAGTGTCTGATAGGGTTCAGCGGCGCCGCTCGCACGAGCGGTTAGGGAAGGTTCTGGCCCCGTCGTCTAGCGGCCCAGGACGCCGCCCTCTCAAGGCGGTAGCGCCGGTTCGAATCCGGTCGGGGCTACATCGGGTACGGCCCGTCTCGTTTCGGCGAGGCGGGCCGTTCGCTTCTGCGCGGTCTACCCACGCGGACCCGGTCCACACCCCTGAGCGGGGCGTCGCTAGACTACAGCGGCACCGCCCAAGCGGGTGGATGTAAGTACGAAAAGCGCCTGGCCCCGTCGTCTAGCGGCCCAGGACGCCGCCCTCTCAAGGCGGTAGCGCCGGTTCGAATCCGGTCGGGGCTACAACAGCGAAAAGGCCCGTCTCGCTTCGCGAGACGGGCCTTTTCGTGTTCCGGCGGCGTCCCGCCCCGTTGATCAAGAGGTTCGCGTCAGCTCAGGGCCCGTTCCTGACGCAAACCTCTTGATCAACGGGGCGATAAGGGAGCAGGGGGGAGGGAGGGGGATGGGGGGGGTTAGAGGCCGGAGAGGCGTTGGCCGGCGCGGACCACGGCCATCGCGTGGCGCTCGCCGGGGCGGCGGCCGAGGCGCTCGATCGGGCCGGAGATGCTGACCGCCGCGATCACCCGGCCGGTCCGGTCGCGGATCGGCGCCGAGACGCTCGCCACACCCGCCTCCCGCTCGGCGACGCTCTGCGCCCAGCCGCGCCGGCGCACCTCGGCCAGCGTGCGCCCGGTGAACTTGGCCCGCGGCAGCAGCGGCATCACCGCCTCCGGCGGCTCCCAGGCGAGCAGGATCTGGGCGGCCGAACCCGCCGTCATGGGCAGCACCGACCCGACCGGAACGGTGTCGCGCAATCCGCTGGCCCGCTCCGCGGCGGCCACGCAGATCCGCTCGTCCGCCCGGCGCAGATAGAGCTGAGCGCTCTCGCCGGTGGCGTCGCGCAGCGCGGAGAGCAGGGGCTCCGCCGCGGTCAGCAGTACGTCCGGCGCCGCGTTGGCCAGCTCGCCGAGCCGGGGCCCCGGCCGCCAGCGGCCCTGGGTGTCCCGGACCAGCATCCGGTGGATCTCGAGCGCCTGCGCGAGCCGGTGCGCGGTGGCCCGGGGCAGCTTGGTGCGCTCGACGAGTTCGGCCAGGCTGGCGCCGTCCACGCAGGCGGCCAGGATGACCACCGCCTTGTCGAGAACGCCGACACCGCTCATACTGTGTCCCACAAGCCGAAACATACCTCCCAGAATTTAGGATGTCCAGATGGTGGGAGTCACTGCTGAGCCGAGGACCCTGGCCGAGAAGGTCTGGGACGCGCACGTCGTACGGGCCGCCGCCGGTGAACCGGATCTGCTCTACATCGACCTGCACCTCCTGCACGAGGTGACCAGCCCGCAGGCGTTCGACGGACTGCGTCTCGCCGGCCGCCGGGTGCGCCGCACCGACCTGACGATCGCGACCGAGGATCACAACACCCCGACCGGTTACGCCGACCCGGCCTTCCGTCGGCGCCGCGGCGACCTGCTCACCGTCGCCGACCCGACCTCGCGGACGCAGCTGGAGACGCTGCGCGCCAACTGCGCCGAGTTCGGGGTCCGGCTGCACCCGCTCGGGGACGAGAACCAGGGCATCGTGCACGTCATCGGTCCGCAGCTCGGGCTCACCCAGCCCGGCATGACCATCGTCTGCGGCGACTCGCACACCGCCACCCACGGCGCCTTCGGTGCGCTCGCCTTCGGTATCGGTACCAGCGAGGTCGAGCACGTCCTGGCCACCCAGACGTTGCCGCAGGGCCGGCCCAGGACGATGGCCGTGAACGTGACCGGACGGCTCGCCCCCGGCGTCACCGCCAAGGACCTGGTGCTCGCGCTGATCGCGCAGGTGGGCACCGGCGGCGGACGCGGGCACATCGTCGAGTACCGCGGCGAGGCCATCCGTGCCCTCTCCATGGAGGGCCGCATGACCATCGCCAACATGTCCATCGAGTGGGGCGCCAAGGCCGGCATGATCGCGCCCGACGAGACGACCTTCGCGTACCTCGAGGGGCGGCCGAACGCGCCCCAGGGCGCCGACTGGGACGCGGCAGTCGCCTACTGGCGGACGCTGCCCACCGACGAGGGGGCGGCCTTCGACAAGGAGGTGACCCTGGACGCCAGCCAGGTGACCCCCTTCGTCACCTGGGGCACCAACCCGGGCCAGGGCGCCCCGCTCAGCGCGCGGGTGCCGGATCCGGAGCAGTTCGGCACGGACTCCGAGCGGGCCGCGGCCCGGCGGGCGCTGGAGTACATGGACCTGCGCCCCGGCACGTCGCTGCGGGACCTGCCGATCGACGTGGTGTTCGTCGGCTCGTGCACCAACGGCCGGATCGAGGACCTGCGCGCCGCCGCCGACGTGCTGCGCGGGCGGAAGGTGGCCGGCGGCGTGCGGATGCTCGTGGTGCCCGGCTCCGCGGCCGTTCGGGAGGCGGCCGAATCGGAGGGGCTGGACAAGGTCTTCGCCGACGCCGGCGCCGAGTGGCGCTTCGCCGGATGCTCCATGTGTCTGGGCATGAATCCCGACACGTTGAAGCCGGGCGAGCGGTCCGCCTCCACCTCCAACCGCAACTTCGAGGGCCGCCAGGGTCGGGGCGGGCGCACCCACCTGGTCTCCCCGCCGGTAGCCGCCGCCACCGCCGTGGCGGGCCGGCTGGCCGCCCCCGCCGACCTGTGAAGGGATCACGCTGATGGAGAGCTTCACCACCCACACCGGTACCGCGGTTCCGCTCCGGCGTTCCAATGTGGATACCGATCAGATCATTCCGGCCGTGTACCTCAAGCGGGTGACCCGGACCGGTTTCGCCGACGGTCTCTTCAGCGCCTGGCGGGAAGATCCGGAATTCGTGCTCAACGATCAAACGTATTCCGGTGCGTCGATTCTCGTGGCCGGTCCGGAGTTCGGCACCGGCTCCTCCCGAGAGCACGCGGTCTGGGCGCTGCGCGACTGGGGGTTCCGTGCGGTGATCTCCCCACGCTTCGGTGACATCTTCCGGGGCAACGCTCTCAAGGAGGGCCTGTTGCCGGTCGAGTTGGAATTGAAGGCGGTCGAGGAGTTGTGGGATCTCGTCGAGTCGGAACCGGGTACCCCGGTCACCGTCGACCTGACTGCCCGGGAGGTCCGTGCCGGGGACGCCACCTGGTCGTTCCCGCTGGACGACTTCAGCCGCTGGCGGCTCATGGAGGGCTTGGATGACATTGGACTCACCCTCCGGCACGGGGGCGAGATCGATGCCTACGAGGCGTCCCGGCCGCCGTTCCTGCCGTCCGTGGCGTAGCCGCAGATCCGAGGCGTAGAAGCGATTCGCCCCCACCGGCCCGGCCGGTGGGGGCGAATTCGTTGCGACACAAGGGCTTTTTTCGACCGAATGTTTGTGTCCAGGCAGCACAGGGCATACCGTGCGCGCAGAATGGCTCGCGTCGAGTCAGTTGCACAATCGGGAGGAAGTCGTGAACAAGGCCGAGCTCATCGAGGCGCTCGCCGTTCGCCTGGGAGACCGGAAGATGGCGACGGCCGCGCTCGACGCGGTCCTCGCTGAGGTCCAGGCGGCGGTCACCAAGGGCGAGAAGGTGGCGATCACCGGTTTCGGAGCGTTCGAAAAGCGCGTACGGGGCGCGCGAACAGCCCGGAACCCCCGGACCGGCGAGGCGGTGAAGGTCAAGAAGACATCCGTCCCGACCTTCCGCGCCGGCGCCGGCTTCAAGGAGATGGTGGCCAGCGGCAAGGTGCCGAAGGCCACGGCCGCAGCCAAGAAGACCACCACGGCCGCCAAGACCACCGGGACCAAGGCCACCAAGGCCACCACCGCCAAGGCCACCACCGCCAAGGCCACCCGCGCCAAGGCGACCGGGACCAAGACCACCGCGGCGGCGAAGAAGACCACGGCGGCGAAGAAGACCGCGACCAAGGCCACCAAGACCACGGCGGCCACCAAGAAGGCCACGCCGGCGCGGAAGACCGCAGCGGCGGGCCGTACGGCCGCGGCGAAGAAGACCACCGCGGCGGCCAAGAGCACGACGGCGAAGAAGGCGCCGGCGAAGAAGACGGCGGCCAAGAAGGCCCCGGCCAAGAAGGCAGCCAGCCGGCGCTGACCGGTCGGCATGAAGGGCGTCCACCCCGGTGGTGGGCGCCCTTCGGCATACCTGGGGCCCGGCGCGGCGGCGCCCGAAGCCCCGGAAGTCAGAGCGGCTCGGCGGCGAGCAGTGCGTCGCCGGCGAACGCCAGCAGCCAGCCGCCGCCCTTCGGGGTGGTGAAGTCCGCCCCGACGCGCCCGGTGAGCTGCTCCAGGGCCCCCGGAATCACCTTGCCCTGGCTGCACACCGCCGCATTCCCGCCGCCGCCCGCCAGGTCCAGCAGACGGGCGGCGAGGGCGAGGGAACGCTCGTCGCGCTGTTGGCCGGCCCGCGGCTCGTCCAGGTCGCCGCAGACCTCGATCGGCAGATCCAGCCGGGTGGCTGCCGGATCCAGGGTCTGCACGCAGCGCCGGGGCGAGGCGGAGAGCAGCCGTTGCGGGCGGACGAGCGCCACCAGCTCGGCCAGCGCGTACGCCTGAGCCCAGCCCTCGGCGTCGAGCGGGCGCGCGGTGTCCGGGCCAATTCCGGTGCCCCGCCTGCCCGCGTGGCCGTGCCGGACCAGCAGCACGGTCGCGGTCACCGGCGGAAGCGCCGCGAACGCGGCCAGCACCTCGGCGTCGTGCGGATAGCTGACCAGCCGGGCCGCCTCGTCCACCGGCAGCCAACGCACCTCGTCGACCTCGGTGTCGGGCTGGAAACCGCCGCTCGCCGCCGCCCGCATCGACCAGTAGTCGACGACCTTGGGACGCCCCTCGCTGCGGTAGTGCGCGGACGGCAGCCGGACCTGCGGCACCCCCCGCACATCCGACTCCTCGGCCACCTCGCGAACCGCGGCGGCGAGCGGGTGCTCGGTCGGCTCCAGCTTTCCCTTCGGCAGCGTCCAGTCGCCGTAGCGCGGCCGGTGCACGATGCACACCTCGGTCCCGCCGGGACGCGGTCGCCACGGAACCCCGCCGGCCGCACGGATCTCGGTCATCGCGGCCCGCCCGCCCGCGTGGACCCGGCCCGTGGTCGCACCCGCGAAGTCACGACGGACGGCGTACGGTGCTGGCCCATTCCGTCAGCCTATGCCCCGCCGCGGTCAGCCCGGGGCGCCACCAGCCCGCTCCAGCAGCAGTTCCTGGAGATGGGTCAGCGGTTCGGCAGGGGTGCCCGTCCGGTGCGTCCAGGTGCCGTCGCCGGCCAGCTCGAACGCGTCCAGCTCCGGGCTCATCGCGGCGCTCAGTACGTGGTCCAGCTCGGCCCGGGCGACCGGGTCGGTCACCTTCACCAGCGCCTCGACGCGCCGGTCCAGGTTCCGGTGCATCAGGTCCGCCGAACCGATCCAGAACTCGGCGTCGCCGTTGTTGCCGAACCGGAAGACCCGGGAATGCTCCAGGAAACGGCCGAGGATCGAACGGACCCGGATGTTCTCCGACAGCCCCGGCACCCCGGGCCGCAGCGTGCACATCCCACGGATCAGCAGGTCGACGTGGACGCCGGCCTGGGAGGCGCGGTAGAGCGCGTCGGTGATGGCCTCGTCGACCAGCGCGTTCACCTTGAACTGGACCAGTCCGGGCATGCCCAGCCGGACGTGGGCGATCTCCCGTTCGATCCGTTCGATGAGCCCGCGGCGGATCCCCTGCGGCGCCACCAGCAGCCGGCGGTACGCGGTCTGCCGGCTGTAGCCGGTCAGGACGTTGAACAGGTCGGTCAGGTCGGCACCGATCTCCGGGTCGGCGGTGAGCATGCCGAAGTCCTCGTAGAGCCGGGCCGTCTTCGGGTGGTAGTTGCCGGTGCCGATGTGGCAGTAGCGGCGGATCTGGTTGCCCTCCTGCCGCACCACCAGCGCGGTCTTGCAGTGCGTCTTGAGCCCCACCAGGCCGTAGACGACGTGGCAGCCGGCCCGTTCCAGCGTCCGCGCCCACCCGATGTTCGCCACCTCGTCGAAGCGGGCCTTCACCTCCACCAGCACCACCACCTGCTTGCCCGCCGCCGCGGCGTCGACCAGAGCGTCGACGATGGGGGAGTCGCCGCTGGTGCGGTAGAGGGTCTGCTTGATGGCCAGCACGTTCGGGTCGGCGGCGGCCTGCTCGATGAAGCGCTGCACGCTGGTGGCGAACGAGTGGTACGGGTGGTGCACCAGCACGTCCCCGTCGCGCAGGGTGGCGAAGACGCTGCGCGGCACCTCGCCCTCGGTGAGCCGCGGATGGGTGGCCGGCACGAACGGCTTCTCCTTCAGGTCCGGCCGATCCGCCTCCTCGTAGAGCTGCCAGAGCGCGGAGAGGTCGAGCAGGCCGGGCACCCGCAGCACGTCCTGCTCGTCCATGTCCAGTTCGCGTACGAGCAGGTCGAGCATGTTGTCGCTGATCGAGGCGGCGGCCTCCAGCCGTACCGGCGGACCGAACCGCCGCCGCGCCAGCTCCCGCTCCAGCGCCTGGAGCAGGTCCTCGTCCCGGTCCTCGTCGACCTCCACCTCGGCGTTGCGGGTCACCCGGAACAGGTGGCACTCGACCACCTGCATGCCGGAGAAGAGCTGGCCGAGGTGCACCGAGATCAGGTCCTCCACCGGCAGCATCCGTACGCCCGGCTCGTTGCGCTGCACCCGGACGAAGCGGGGCACGTTGTTCGGCACCTTCACCCGGGCGAAGAGCTCCGACCCGCCGTCCGGGTCACGGACCGCCACGGCCAGGTTCAGGGAGCGGCCCGAGATGTACGGGAACGGGTGCGCGGGGTCGACCGCCAGCGGCGTGAGCACCGGAAAGATTTGCTCCCGGAAGTACGCGCGCAGCCGGTCCCGCTCCGTGTCACCCAGCTCGCTCCAGCGCATCACGCGGATGTTCTCGTCCGCGAGCTTCGGCAGCACGTCGTCGACGAAGGTCGCGGCGTGCCGAGCCGCCAGGCTCGAACTCGCCTCGGCGATCGTCGCCAACTGGGTGCGCAGTGGCATCCGGTCGCCACCGCGAACCGGCAGCCCGGCCTGCAGGCGGCGCTTCAGCCCGGCGACCCGGACCATGTAGAACTCGTCCAGGTTGCTGGCGAAGATGGCCAGGAACTTCGCGCGTTCCAGCAGCGGGGTGCGCGGGTCCTCGGCGAGGGCGAGCACCCGGGCGTTGAAGTCGAGCCAGGAGAGCTCCCGGTTGAGGAACCGGTCCTCGGGCAGCGGTGGCGCCGCCGGAGGATCCTGCCGGGGCGCCGTGGCGTCCACCGGCCCCGGGGTGGAGACCGGGTCGAGCACCTCCTCCAACCCGCTCGACGCGGCCGCCGCGTCCGCCTCGGGCGTCTCGGCCTGGGCGTACTCGGCGGGACGTCCGGGCCGGAAGCGGCCGTCGACGCCGCGCAGACGGGCACCGTTGCGGGCCACGGCCTCATCGGTGGCGGGCGGGTCGGTCTCCTCGCGAGGGGTGCTCACCTGCTCATAATCACCCGATTCGGGTGAACGCAAAATGAACTTGGCGACGACTGGTCAGATCATCGTCGGCAACGTCACCCGTACCACCGCGCCGGACGCATCGGTCTCCACCCGGACCCGCTGACCCAGGCGGAGCAGGCGCAGCCCGGAGGCGTCGAAGGCGCGCGCCGGGAAGGGCAGCTCGGTGCCGTCGTCGAGGAGCAGCAGGCCGCTGCGGGTCGACGCGTCGTAGGTGGCCACCGTGCCCTGCATGCGAGCACCGTACACCGGGGTGGCCGTCAACCGGCCGCGGCGGCGTGGTCGACGGTGAGCGCGGCGGTGCGCGGTCCCAGCCCGAGCCGGGCCGCGGCCGCGAGGTCCGCGGGCGTGTCCACGTCGCGTCGCAGGCTCGGCCACCCGCCGGTCATCGGCAACGCCCCGCTCGCGGCGTGCGCCGCCGCCGAGCGCACCCCGAAGCGGGGCTCCAACGCCAGGCCCGGCGGCGCGGTGAGCAGCACCGTCCCGTCGCCCGGCGCGTCGGCCACGTAGCGCCGAACCGGTGGGCCGTCCTGCGCGACACGCAGCGCGTCGGCCAGTTCGGCCGGGCGCAACGCCGGCAGGTCGGCGGTGAGGCCGGCCACCCAACCCGGGCCGGCGATGTCCGCCCCGTAGCTGAATGCGGCGTTCAGCCCGGCGGCCGGCAGATCCGGCAGCACCCGCGCCCCCAGTTTCCGGGCGAGCGCGCCGACCCGGACGTCGTCGGTGACGAGGAGCACGTCGGCGACGAGCGGGCAGGCCCGCGCCGCGCGGACCGTGTCGGCCGCCAGGGCCAGCGCCAGCTCCTCGTGCGGTACGCCCGGCAGCGCCCCCCGCAGGCGACTCTTCGCCGCCGTCAGGGGCTTCGCCGGCACCACCAGGGCCCACTTCGGCTGACTCACGCCACAATCCTGCCAGCTGGTTGTCGGCACCCTCGCTGGCCCGCACCACGGGGGAGCAGGCATGATTTCGCTGCGGGTAGCGCCGGCGGTCCGGTGCGCGGTCCCGAGAGCGGCACGAGGAGGCGCGGGTGGCACGGCGGAGACTGGGATTCTGGCCACGGTTGGCCGCGGTGCTGGTGAAGCCCACCCTGACGGTCTGGACCCGGCGGACCTGGCGGGGCATGGAGCACCTGCCCCGCGAGGGCGGTGTGATCATCGTGGCGAACCACCTGTCGCACGCCGACCCGCTGGTCTCCGCGCACTTCATCTTCGACTCCGGCCGCTGGCCGCAGTACCTGGCGAAGGCCAGCCTGTTCCGGATCCCGGTGGTCGGGTGGATCCTGCACCGGTGCCGGCAGATCCCGGTGGAGCGCGGCACCGTGGACGCGGCGCGTTCGCTCGCGACGCTGGTCAAGGCGGTCGAGGCCGGCGGCGCCGTGGTCATCTACCCGGAGGGCACCACCAGTCGGGAACCGGAGCTGTGGCCGATGCGGGGCAAGACCGGCGCGGCCCGGCTCGCGCTGGCCACCGGCGCCCCGGTCGTCCCGATCGCCATGTGGGGTCCGGAGCAGATGTTCGATCCGCGGACCAGCAAGGTCGGGCTGCGGCCGCGGATTCCGGTGACCGTGGTGGCGGGCCCGCCGATCGACCTGAGCCGGTGGAGCGGCGCCGCTCCCAGCCGCACCACCCTCGAAGAGGTCAGCGACACGATCATGCTGCGCCTGCGGGACATGCTCGCCGAGATCCGTGGCGGCACACCGCCGCCGCTCTGGGAGCGGTCGCCCCGTGCGCAGCGCCAGCAGCAGGGCGGGGCGGCGTGAGCGAGCGGAGCGGACACGTCGCGGTGCTCGGGGCGGGCTCCTGGGGCACCGCGTTCGCCAAGATCCTCGCCGACGCCGGCCGTGAAGTGACCATCTGGGCGCGGCGGCAGCCGGTCGCCGACACGCTGCGGACGCAGCGGCGCAACCCGGAGTACCTGCCGCACCTGGTCCTGCCCGAGCGGATGACCGCGACCACTGACGCGGCCGAGGCGATCACCGGCGCCGAGCTGGTCGTGCTCGCCGTGCCGTCCCAGACGTTGCGCGCCAACCTCGCCGAGTGGGCCGGGCACGTGCACCCCGACGCCACGTTGGTGTCGTTGATGAAGGGCATCGAGCTCGGCACCACCAAGCGGATGAGCGAGGTGATCGTCGAGGCCGCCGGGGTGCCGGCGCACCGGGTCGTGGTCGTCTCCGGCCCCAATCTCGCGCCGGAGATCGCCGCCGAGCAGCCGGCCGCGACCGTGGTGGCCGGTACGGACGGCGGGCGTACCGCGCTCGTGCAGTCGTCGATCCGGACGCCGTACCTGCGCCCCTACACGAACGACGACGTGGTCGGCTGCGAGCTGGGCGGGGCGGTGAAGAACGTGATCGCACTGTCGTACGGCATCGCCACCGCGATGGGCTTCGGCGACAACACCCGGGCGATGCTGATGACCCGGGGCCTCGCCGAGACCGCCCGGCTGGGCGTGGCCCTCGGTGCGGACCCGATCACCTTCGCGGGCCTCGCCGGCATGGGTGACCTGGTCGCCTCCTGCTCCTCGCCGCTGGCCCGCAACCGGACCTTCGGCGAGCACCTGGGGCGGGGCGAGACGTTGGAGCAGGCGCAGGCCGCCACCCGGCAGACCGCCGAGGGTGTGAAGAGCTGCCTCTCGATCCGCGACCTGGCCCGGGCGCACGGGGTGGAGATGCCGATCACCGAGCAGGTCGAGCGGATCTGCCACGAGGGGATGGACCCGCGGATCGCCGTGGACACGCTGATGAGCCGCACCGCCAAGCCCGAGTCGTACGAGTGAGGGTCGGATGAGCGAACTGGGGGACGGCACCCGCTGCGTGCACGCCGGGCTGCCGGAGCCGGCGCCGGGGCAGCCCTTCCTGCCCGGGCCGGTCTTCGCCGCGCCGTACCACCTCGATCCGTGGCAGGGGCCGGAGGGCGCACCGAACGGTTACGGCCGCCCGGACAACCCGACCCGGCGGCTGCTGGAGGCCGCGGTGGGGGAGCTGGAGGGGGGCGACTGCCGGGTCTTCGCCAGCGGGCAGGCCGCGATCACCGGTCTGCTGCTCACCGTGCTGCGCCCGGGTGACACGGTGCTGCTGCCGGCCGATGGGTACTTCCCGGTCCGGGCCTTCGCCACCGACACGCTGGAGGCCGTCGGCGTACGGGTGCTGTTCGTGCCGACGGCGGGGCCGTACCCGTCGCTCGACGGGGTCCGGCTCGTGCTGGTGGAGACCCCGGCGAACCCGGGGCTGGACGTGGTCGACGTGGCGGCTCTGGCCGACCGCGCGCGGGCTGCGGGCGCGCTGCTGGCGGTGGACAACACCACCGCCACGCCGCTCGGCCAGCGGCCGCTGGAGCTCGGCGCGGACGTGGTGGTGGCCTCGGGCACGAAGGCGCTCACCGGCCACTCCGACCTGCTCCTCGGCTACGTGGCCAGCCGGTCGACCGAGCTGATCGAGGCGGTCACGAAGTGGCGTACCACCACCGGGGCGATTCCGGGCGCCTTCGACGCGTGGCTGGCGCACCGGTCTCTGGCGACCATGGATCTGCGGCTGGGCCGGCAGTCCGCCAACGCCGAGGCGGTCGCCGCGCTGCTCGCCGGCCGCCCGGACGTTACCGGCCTGCGCTGGCCGGGGCGGCCGGAGGACCCGGCGTACCCGGTGGCGTCGACGCAGATGCGCCGGATGCCGGGGGTGCTCTCCTTCGACCTCGGGGACGCCGACCGGGTGGCCCGGTTCGTCGACGCCGCCCGGCTGGTCGTCGCGGCCACCTCCTTCGGCGGTCTGCACACCACCGCGGACCGGCGGGCGCAGTGGGGGGACGACACCTCCGCGGGCTTCGTCCGGCTCTCCTGCGGCGTGGAGGACACCGCCGATCTGGTGGCCGACATCGCGGCCGCGCTGGACGTGGCGGGCCCGACCGGCTGAGCGAGGCCGGGGCGGGTTATCGTTCCGGGTGGCCCGTGCCGGGCCCCGATCCGAGGAGGTGAGTCCGATCCGACCGTCAGCAGGACCGGCGCTCCCCTCCGAGCCCACGCCGCACCGTTAGCGGCCACCGGGGGCGCCGACGAGCATCCCCGGAGGTTTCCCATGACCGTGCCCTTCCACGTCGATCGTCCCGCCCTGGTACGGCAGCTGCGTGCCGCCGGCTGCGTCTACGCCGAGGACGAGGCGCAACTGCTGCTCGACGCCGCCGATTCCCCGTCCGCGCTCGCCGACCTCGTCGCCCGCCGGATCGCCGGTGAGCCGTTGGAGCATCTGCTCGGCTGGGCCGAGTTCTGCGGGCTGCGGGTCGCCGTCGACCCCGGGGTGTTCGTGCCCCGTGGGCGTACCGCCCTGCTGGTGGACGTGGCGGCGGAGCTGGTCGGCCCGTCCGCCTCCGTGGTGGATCTCTGCTGCGGCTCGGGGGCGACCACGCTCGCGTTGGCGCGGCGGCTCGCCCCACGCCGGCTCGCCGCCGTCGACATCGATCCGGGGGCGGTGGCCTGCGCCCGACGTAACCTCGCCGGCCTGGCCGTCCCGGTGTTCGCGGGCGACCTGTTCGCACCGTTGCCGCCGCAGTGGCAGGGCCGGCTGGACCTGGTCGTGGCGAACGCCCCGTACGTGCCGACGTCGGCGGTGGCGCTGATGCCGCAGGAGGCGCGCCTGCACGAGGTGCCGGTGGCGCTCGACGGCGGTCCGGACGGGCTCTCCGTGCTGCGCCGGGTGGCGGCCGGTGCGGCCCGCTGGCTCGCACCCGGTGGGCACCTGGTGGTGGAGGCCGCCGAGGGGCAGGTCGAGGAGCTCGGCGCGCAGTTCCGGGCGGCCGGGCTGGTGCCACGGGTGTGGCACGACGAGGAACGGGACGCCACGGCGGTGTCCGGCCGCCGCCCGGACTGAGCCCGCACCCGCCGGGGTGTCTCGATCGTCCGACCCGGCAGGGGGCGTCCGGCGTCTGGTGGGCCGTTCGAGATCGAACTAGCCTCTGATCAGGTTTCGCTGGGGGAGGGGTGGGCGTGGGTAGCGCAGGGGTGCCGGTGGTGGTCGGGCTGGACAACGGTGGGAGCAACAACAACGCCACAGTCCTGACCGCGGACGGTCGGTTCCTGGTGGACGAGCTGGTGGAGATACCGAGCGAGGTGCACGCCGGGCCGGAGGCGGCGATCGAGGCGCTGGCCCGCGCGCTGGACGGCGTACTGGCCCACACCGGGGTGCCGCGCGAGCTGGTGCGCGCGGTGGGGCTGGACACTCCCGGCCCGGCCAGCGCGACCGGTGTGATCTCCTCACGCGGGTCGACCAACTTCTCCGAACCGGCCTGGCGGGGCTTCGACGTGCGCGGGGCGCTCGAACGGCGGCTCGGCCTGCCGGTGACGTACCACAACGACGGCAACGCCGCCGCGCTCTACGCGCATCACGTCCACTTCGGAGCCGACGCGATGCTCCGGTCGTCGGTCTCCGCGATCGTGGGGACCGGTCTCGGCGGGGGCGTGGTGGAGAGCGGTCGGGTGGTGGCCGGGGCGGCCGGGATGGCGGGCGAGCTGGGCCACGTGCACATCCCGCTCACCGGGCTGCTCGCCCCGGATCAGCCCGTGCCCGCCTGTGCCTGCGGGTTCGACGGGGACGTGGAGAGCGTCGCCTCGCTGACCGCCATCGAGCGCAACCTGCTGCCGTACTGGCTGGGCCGGTATCCCGATCACCCGCTGGCCGGCGAGTCGCCGGGTCGGGCGGCACGGCTGGTCCGCGGCTACGGCGAGCGGGGTGACGAGCTGGCTCGCGCCATCTTCACCCAGCAGGCGATGGCCATCGGCCGGCTCTTCACCATCGCCGCCAACTTCACCGACCCCCACGCGTACTTCGTGGGTGGTGGTGTGGTGGAGGCGGCGCCGGAGTTCCGGGACTGGTTCCTGGCGACGGTTCGTGAGCACACCACGTTGCGTGCGGAGCAGGCCGCCGTGGCCACCTTCGCCCTGGTGCCGGAGCGGGACATGGCAGGCGCGCGGGGCGTGGCAATCGCTGCCCTGGAGGCGTTGCGGGGCGGGCCCGCTCCCGCGCCGGTGATGGCCTGAGGTGGTGCCGGCCGGCCGCCGCCCACCGGCGGCCGGCCCGGCCCACCTGAGGGTGTGCTGGCCGGCCGCCGCCCACCGGCGGCCGGCCCGGCCCACCTGAGGGTGTGCTGGCCGGCCACCGCCCACCGGCGGCCGGCCCGGCCCATGGGTCCCGGCCACCGCCCACCGGTGGCCGGACGCTCAGGGTCAGCGCCGCGGCGGCGCCTGGGCGAACGTGGCCCAGGCCGTCGGCGAGAAGAGCAGCGCCGGGCCGTGCGGGTCCTTGGAGTCGCGTACGGCGACCAGTTCAGGGATCACCGCCACCTCCACGCAGGCGCCCTCGTCGCCGCTGCGGCTGCTCTTGTGCCAGCCGGCCGCGGCCAGGGCCGCGCTGATCGTCGGTGTCATCCGTCCTACCGTCCCTTCAGGAGTTGGAAGAGCTTGGCGCGGCTGTCCGCGGGGCTGAGCGCGACCGTCCGCAGGTGTTCCATGATCTTGGTGCAGGTGCGCAGGTCACCGGGGCCGTCGAGGATCATCTGACCGGCCACCGTCTCCACGGAGGCGATGATCGGGTCCTCCGGGTCGGGGAACTCCAGGATGTGCAGCGATCCCCGGGTGCCCCGGTGGTAGCCGGCGGCGAGGGGGATCACCTGGACGGTGATGTTCGGCAGTTCGGCCATCTTCACCAGGTGCTGTAGCTGGCCCTCCATCGCCGACCGGTCGCCGACCGGCCGCAGCAGCGCACCTTCGTCGATGATGGCGTCGAAGATCGGCGGGGTGTCGGCGGTGAGCCGTTGCTGACGGTCGAGGCGTAGCTTGACGCGCTGCTCGACCTGCTCGTCGCTGAGCGTGTGCGGGCCGCCGCGCATCACGCCGCGGATGTAGTCGGAGGTCTGGAGCAGACCGGGCACCACCGAGGGTTCGAAGTTGGCGATGCCGGTCGCCTCGGCCTCCAGCGCGATGAAGTCGATGGTGCGGCGGTCCAGGAGGTACGAGTAGGACACCCACCAGCCGGGCTTACGCGCGTCCTTGGCCAGCTGCACCGCTGCGGCGATCTCGTCCGGTGCCACGCCGTAGAGCGTGAGCAGGGCGCGCACGGTGGCGGGCTTCACCGGTGACTGGGCGTTCTCGTAGCGCGAGAGCGTGCTGCGGGTGCTGCTGATCTCGTCGGCCGCCGCTTCCAGCGTCAGGCCGGCGGCCTCCCGATGGGTGCGCAGGGCGAGGCCGAGACGGCGGGCGCGAGCGGTCTTCGGAGCCATGCATCGATGGTTGCACACATTGCTGGGAATCGGTACATGAGAGAACGTCGGTGAGAGTTGCATTCACGCCTGTACACCTGTCAATCTGTTACAGCGTCCTCACCGCCGGTTGTCGTGGCGACGGTGGTGGTGAGCGACCGGAGGGGATGGGGCGCGCGGCGGTCGGGTTTCTCCCCCGTACCCGATCGCCGCGTGCCGCGCCGTCCCTGCCTGCCTGGCGGAGGGAGTGAACGTGCGTACCGGTCCGCGAGTCCACCCCGACCACCCCGGGAGTCGGCGATGACCCGCTTCCTGGTGGTGCTGACCGACGTGCGGCCGTCCGAGGTGAGCGGCCGCAACGAGCGGACCTCCCCGGAGCGACGACGTCAGGTCGTCGGCGCCAGCAGCCGTGAGGCGGCCGACCGGATCGCCGGCGCGTTCATGGCGCTGGGCATGGTACGAGCCGGCCGACAGCGGGTGAAGGTGATAGCCGTCGGTCGGCGGCGCTCCCGCGACTGACCACGCCGGACCCGCCGCGGCCCGCGCCCAACCGGAAGCAGGCCGCTCGGTCCACCGGTCAGAGCAGCTTGCGCTGCTTGAGGTACGCGACCAGATCGTCGTAGACGCCGCCCTCGTTGGCGAACATCGCGACGTTGCGCGCGGTGGCCATCCAGGGCCGGGTCGACGGGCGGACCTCCTTCACGGCGCGGTCGAAGTCCCGCTGCTCGATCATGCGCACCTCGCCGCTGCGGACCGAGTCCGCCATCGCGTACTCGGCCGCGGTCTCGCAGAGGTGCGCCAGGTCCGCGCCCGAGTAGTCCTCGGTCGCCGCCACGATCCGGCGCAGGTCGATGCCGGCGATCGGCCGCTCCCGCAGGTGGTACTCGAGCACGGCCGCGCGGGCCTCCGCGTCCGGCGGCAGCACCAGCACGACCCGGTCGAGCCGGCCGGGGCGGCGCAGCGCCGGGTCGACGTCCCACGGGGTGTTCGTGGCGGCCAGCACGAAGACTCCCTCGTTGTTGCCCTCCATGCCGTCCAGCTCGGCGAGGAGCTGATTGCCGAGCGTCCGCATGGAGCTGGAGCTGACCTGCGAACGCTTGTGCCCCAGCGCGTCGATCTCGTCGAGGAAGAGCACGCACGGCGCGTTGCGGCGGGCCGCCTGGAACAGCTCGTGCAGGTTGCGCTCCGAGTTGCCCAACCACATGTCGAGCACGTCCACGATGGAGAGCGAGACGAACTTGGCACCCATCTCGCCGGCCACCGCGCGGGCCAGGAACGTCTTGCCGCAGCCGGGCGGCCCGTAGAGCATCAGCCCGCCGCGCAGGCTCTTGCCGTACATCTTCCGTAGCTGCGGGTTGCGCAGCGGGCCGAGGAAGGCCAGCTCCAGCCGCTCCTTGACGGCCGTCATTCCACCCACGTCGGCCAGCCGGACCGCCGAGGTCTCCACGTCGTACACCCGGTCGTGCTCACCGCCGACCGGCTCCGGCTCGTCGCCGGCCGGGGCGAACCGCGGCGGTACGACGTCGGCCAGTTCCCGCTCGTACTCGGCGAGCGGATTGCTCGCGGCGTCGCCGGAGGCCGGCCGCGTCGACGGCGGTGGCGCGGCCGCCGGCGAGGCTCCGGCTCCGGGCGCCGCGTCCGGGGCGGGCCTCGGCGACGGTACGGAGGACCCGAGCGCGCGTTGCATCAACGCCTGAGCCTCCTCGTTGCCCGGGTCACGGGCGAGCGCCTGACCGGCCTCCGCGATCGCCTCGCCGCCCCGGCCGGCCGCCAGCAGCAGGGTGGCGAGGTGCAGGCGCAGCGGGAGGTCGTCCGGACGGGCGTCGAGGGCGGTCCGCAGGCTGTCGATGAGGGCGTCGGAGCTCACAGCGCAGCAGCGTAGTGGGGTGGCCGGAGGTACGCGCACCCGTGCCGACGCACGACCACTCTGAGTGATTACTCACCGTAAGCGTCAGCTGACCGGATTCGGCGATCACTGCGGCTCGTCCGGTATCACCCGCAGCTCCCCACCACGCACAGTAAGGTCACCGGTGAGCCACCAGCGCCGCCGACCGGAGAGGTGACCCAGTGACCACCCCTGGCAAGACCCGCGTGGCCGTCGTCTTCGGCGGTCGCAGCCCGGAGCACGGCATCTCCTGCGTCAGCGCCGGTGGCGTCATCGGCGCGCTCGACCCGGACGAGTACGAGGTGGTGCCGGTCGGCATCACCCGGGCCGGGCAGTGGGTGCTCACCGGCGGCGACCCGGAACACCTCGCCATCCAGGCCCGGCAGCTGCCGGAGATCACCGCGGAGTCCGGCGTCGACCTGGTGCTGCGCGCCGACCCCACCGGGAACGGGCTGATGGTGCTCGACCAGGCCGAGGGGCCCCGGGCGCTCGCCGACGTGGACGTGGTCTTCCCCGTCCTGCACGGCGCCTACGGCGAGGACGGCACCATCCAGGGCCTGCTGGAGATGGCGGGCATCCCGTACGTCGGGGCGAACGTCTTCGCCTCGGCCGCCGCGATGGACAAGGAGTTCACCAAGAAGCTCTGTGCCGCCGAGGGCATCCCGATCGGCCCGTACGCGGTGCTGCGCAACGGGATGACGTTGAGCGAGGCCGACAAGGAACGGCTGGGCCTGCCGGTCTTCGTCAAGCCGTCGCGGGCCGGGTCGTCCTTCGGCGTCAGCAAGGTGAACGACTGGTCCGAACTGGACGCCGCGGTCGCCGTCGCCCGGGAGATCGACCCGAAGGTGCTCGTCGAGGGTGCCATCGTCGGGCGTGAGGTCGAGTGCGGTGTGCTGGAGGGGGAGGCCGGCGGCAGCCCGGAGGCGTCGGTGCCCGCTGAGGTCCGGCTCGTCGCCGACCACGAGTTCTACGACTTCGAGGCGAAGTACATCGACTCCGCGCAGTCCTGCGAGTACTACGTCCCGGCCGACCTGCCGGAGCGGGTCACCCGCCAGGTCCAGGAGTACGCGATCCGTTCCTTCACCGCGCTCGACTGCTCCGGGCTGGCCCGGGCCGACTTCTTCGTCACGCCGGAGCTGGAGGTCTACCTCAACGAGGTCAACACCATGCCGGGCTTCACCCCGACGTCGATGTTCCCGCAGATGTGGGCCGCGTCGGGGCTGGAGTACCCGAAGCTGGTCGACCGCCTCGTCCGCACCGCCCTCGCCCGGGGCGTCGGCCTGCGCTGACCCCGGCTACCTCCGAGTTCGCGCCACCCCCACCCGTCGGGCACTCGGCCCGGGAGAGGTCAGCGGCTGCAGCCGGCGGGGATGTCGCCGCCGGAGGGCACCGCCGCGACGATCGTGTCCGAGATCGGCGGCACCCACTGCAGCGCCGCCCCGTACTCGCGCGGCACCCGCACCACGATCGCGGTCTCCCGGTCGACGGTGGTGAGCACCGTCGCGTCCGGCTGCTCGTCCGCGTACCAGCAGACCTTGTTGACCGAGTAGACGTCGGAGGTGGGCGGCAGGGCCGGCTCGGCGCCCCCGCAGGCCAGGGAGATGGCCGGGTCGCCGTACGCGGCGTTCTGCTCCGGCCCGGCGGTCACCGGGCGCTGCGGCAGGTCACGGACGGTCGGTGGCAGCTGGGAGAGCAGCGCCCGGCAGAGCGTGGCCGGCCGGGCGGCCAGCGCCGGGGCGGCCATCTCGACCGGTGCGGTCGACTGCGGCCGGGCGGCGGTGGCCGACGGGCTCGGCTCGGGGGCCGGAGCGTCCGGGGCGAGCTGGACGAGGACGAGCACAGCCACCAACAGCGTGACCGGCAGCGCGATCACCGTCGCGATCAGGGCGGCCCGCCGGTTCGTGCCCTCCGGGCCACGCGGGGCGTCCGCGGGCGCCTCGTCGGGCTGCTCGTCGGCGGGGTCCTCGACCGGAGACCGAGTGATCCTGTCCACTTACAGCCGCACCACGGAGCAGGTGAGGGTGCGGGTGATGCCGGGCACCATCTGCACCTTGCTGACGATCAGCTTGCCGAGTTCGTCGACGGTGTTCGCCTCGGTGAGGACGACCACGTCGTACGGGCCGGTGACAGCGTCGACGCGGACCACGCCGGCGAGGTCCGCGATCCGGCCGGCCACGTCACGCGCGCGGCCGACCTCGGTCTGAATGAGGATGTACGCCTGAACCACGACTCGACCTCCCTCCGTCGCCGCGTCGAGCGGCCCGAAGGGTGAAACTACCCTACGGTGCAGGTCCGATCCCTATCGGTGGTCGAGGAGAAGCGTTGGGCGAGCACGGCAGGGCCGGGCAGCAGGAGCGGAACGAGGATGGCGGAGTGAGCGTCGCGGCGGTCGGTGAGTTCGGGTTGATCGAGCGGGTGACCGCCCGCCTGCCGGTCGGGCCGGCCACCCTGCTGGGCCCCGGTGACGACGGGGCGGTGATCGCCGCGCCGGACGCCCGGGTGGTGGCGTCGACCGACGTGCTGGTCGAGGGGCGGCACTTCCGGCGGGACTGGGGCAGCGCCCGGGACATCGGGCACCGGGCGGCGGCGGCGAACCTGGCCGACATCGCGGCGATGGGAGCCGCCCCCACCGCGCTGCTGGTCGCCCTCTGCATGCCCCCGGAGCTGGAGCTGAGCTGGGCGGAGGAGCTGGCCGACGGGCTGGCCGCCGAGGCGGATGCGATCGGCGCGAGCGTGGTGGGCGGCGACATGTCGGCCAGTCCCACGCTCACCATCGCCGTGACGGCCCTCGGCGACCTGGGGGGACGGGCGCCGGTACGCCGCGGTGGTGCTCGTCCCGGCGACGTCGTCGCCCTCGCCGGCCGGACGGGTCACGCCGCCGCCGGGCTGACCGTGCTCTCCCGCGGCTTCCGCACCCCCCGGCTGCTGGTCGAGGCGTACCGCCGGCCCGAGGTGCCCTACGCGGCGGGGCCACAGGCCGCCGGGCTGGGCGCCACCTCCATGATCGACGTCTCCGACGGGCTCCTCGCCGACCTGGGGCACGTGGCGAAGGCCAGCGGGGTCGCCGTCGACGTCCGGCGGGACGCCTTCGAGGTGCCTCCGCAGATGCGCGACGCGGCGCAGGCGCTCGGTGCCGACCCGTACGACTGGCTGCTCGGCGGTGGCGAGGACCACGCGCTGGCGGCCACCTTCCCGCCGGACGTGGAGCTGCCCGCGCAGTGGCGGCAGATCGGCGTGGTGACGGCCGGTTCGGGGGTGACGGTCGACGGGGCCGAGTACGCCGGCTCGCCTGGCTGGGACCATTTCCGCTGATGGTCGTACCCTTTGCCGGTGAGTGAGATCGACATCCGCACCGTGCCGTTCGACTCCCCGGTGGCGCAGCAGCTCATCCGGGCGGTCCTGGCCGACCTGGCCGAACGTTACGGCGGCAGCGGCGACGAGACGCCGGTGGACCCGGCCGAGTTCGTTCTGCCGGACGGCGCGTTCCTCGTCGCCCACCTCGACGGGGCGCCGGTCGGCTGCGGCGGCTGGCGCAGCCATGGCGAGGAGGGCGACACGGCCGAGCTGAAGCGGATGTACACCGCACCGGAGGCGCGGGGGCGCGGGGTGGCCCGGACGGTGCTGGCGGCGGTCGAGCGCTCGGCCCACGACCACGGGCGCAAGCGGATGATCCTGGAGTGCGGCGACCAGCAGCCCGAGGCGATCGCCATGTACACCGCGGCCGGTTACCAGCGCATCCCGAACTTCGGCTTCTACCGGGACTCGCCGAACTGCATCTCGTTCGGCCGTACCCTCTGATCGCGGTCGATCCGACGCCGTAGCCGATCCGAGGCCGCGGCCTGCCGGCGGCGCCGGTGGGCCCCCGGCTCAGCCGGTGACGATCTGGATCTGCTCGGCGGCCTTGGCGGCCGCCGAGGTGGCCTCGGTGGGGTCGACGCCCCAGGCCATCACGTGCCCGCTGCGGGCCAGCGAGTTGGTCACCTCGCCGACCGACGCGCCGACCGTGACGTCGAACTGCACGTTGAGCACCCCGGCGACCCGCCGGGCCGCCCGTACGCCCTCGATGGTGTTGACGGTGCCCGGCGGGGCGACCAGGAACTCCACCGCCGCCCCGCCGGTCGTCCGGGTGGGGAGGGTGGGCCGTTCGCCGCGCAGCGTCCGCAGGTACGCCTCGATGAACCCGCACTCGTAGGCGATCGAGATCAGCGCGGTGATCATGTCGCCGGGGAGTCGCGCGGCGCACTCGACGAGGGTCGGCACGCCGTCGACCATGATCCACTCGCTGTGCAGTACGCCGGTGCGGAAGCCGGCGGCCCGGCCCAGCCGGGTGGCCGCGTCGAGCAGCGCCTGCCGGGCGTCGTCGGGCAGGAGGGTCGGCACGGTGTGCCCCGACTCCACCGGTCGCCGTCCGAGCAGCACCCGCTTGTCCGTCACGTTGCCGAAGAACACCTCGCCGTCGGCGACCAGCAGCTCGACGCTGTGCTCCCGACCGTCGAGCACCTGCTCGACCAGGACGGCGGTGGGCAGCCCGCGATCGACCACCTCCGGGGTGTCCGCCGGGTCGGCGGTCTCCGCCCAGGCGTCGGCGACGTCCTGCGGATCGTCGAGGATCTGCACGCCGAGGCTGCCCGAGCGGCGGGTCGGCTTCAGCACGCAGCGGCCGCCGTGGCGGCGGGCGAACGCGGCAGCCGCGGCCGGGTCGTCGACCAGCTCGAATGCCGGATTGGCGAGACCGACCTTGGCGGCCAGCAGCCGCATCCGGTGCTTGTCCGTGAAGATGTCGGCGGCGGCGCTTCCGGCGCCGGGCAGGCCGAGCGCGTCGGCCAGCCGGGCGGTCGCGCCCACCGCCCACTCCGTGCCGGGCATCACCAGCCGGGCGGCGGCGAGCCCGGGCTCGCGCGCGATCAGCGCGTCGGCGTCCAGGCCCGTCTGGTACTCGGCGGCGACGAGTCGGGAGATGAAGGGCATCTGCTCGGCGAGGCGATCGACGTCCCGGCGGCCGATCACGTCGGGTTCCTCGATGAGCACGACGCTGTCGGCGGGTAGATCGTCGGCGAACCAGCGCAGCATGCCGTGCGAGGCGCCGATGATGATCATGTGCTCCCGGCCCAGGTCCTGCACGGCCCGTCCCTCCCCGTGGGCGCCGCGCCGGACGATCCGGCGCTCGGCGCAGGGAGACCTTAACCGGACGCACGGCATCGGTCTATGCGTCGTCAGCTACCTGTCAGACCGCGCGAACACGACAAGGCCGGCGGACCAAAGTCCGCCGGCTGGTCGTGATCAGGTGTGGTCGGCTACCGCCGAATCAGGCGCGGGTCACCTTGCCGGCCTTGATGCACGAGGTGCAGACCTGCAGCTTCTTGGTGGTGCCGCCACCGGCCGGGGTACGCACCGACTGGATGTTCGGGTTCCAGCGGCGGTTGGTCCGCCGGTGCGAGTGGGACACGTTGTGGCCGAAGCCCGGTCCCTTGCCACAGACGTCGCACACGCTAGCCACGGGATACTCCTGAGATTGAAACGTTCATGAGGTCGCCGGTTGTAGGTGCTGCCCGGGCAACCTGGTCAGGTTACCCGATGACCGGCGGGCCTGCCCAACCGGGCCGCGCGCGACGAGCGCCGCCACCCGGCCTGGCCGGAGCCGCCGACCAGGATAGCGGGCGGCCGGGGACACGCCGGACGAGCCCGGCGGCTGTCCGACTCCGCCAGTAGGCTTCTCGCCGTGCTGGACACCCTCGACGCCGCCGCGGTCCGCCGCTGGTGCGCGGACGGGTTGGCCGCGCTCAAGCGGCACCAGACCGAGATCGACCGGCTGAACGTCTACCCGGTGCCCGACGGCGACACCGGCACGAACATGGTCCTCACGTTGACCTCGGCCCAGCAGGCGCTCGCCATGGACCTCGACACGCTCCCCGACGGCGAGGTCACGCCGCACGGGCACGCGCTGCGGCTGATGGCCCGGGGTGCCCTGCTCGGCGCCCGGGGCAACTCCGGAGTGATCCTCTCGCAGATCCTCCGCGGTCTCGCCGACGCGGCCGGTGCGGAGCCGGTGGTGCGGGGGCATGCGCTGACCTCGGCGCTGCGGGACGCGACCGCCGCCGCCTACCGGGCGGTGGCCCGGCCGGTGGAGGGAACCCTGCTCAGCGTGGTCGCCGCGGCGGCCGCCGGGGCCGAGCGCGCGGAGACCGACGACCTGTGTGCCGTGGCCGCGGCGGCGGCCGAGGAGGCCGCCGTGGCGCTGGCGCGTACCCCCGAGCAGCTGCCGGCGCTGGCCCGGGCCGGCGTGGTCGACGCGGGCGGCCGCGGGCTGTGCCTGCTGCTGGACGCCCTGGTCGAGGTGGTCACCGGGGAGCGTCCGGCCCGGTCGACGCCCGCGCCACGGGCGGCCGCGCGGCCCGCCACCGCCGTCCGCGAGACCGGTTCCGACCAGTACGACTACGAGGTGCAGTTCCTGCTCGACGCCGACCCGGAGGCCGTCGACCGGCTGCGCGACGCACTCGACGCGCTGGGCGACTCCCTCGTGATCGTCGGGGACGGTGTCGCCGGTACCGGCACCTGGAACGTGCACGTGCACGTCAACGACGTGGGCGCGGCGATCGAGGCGGGGGTGGTCGCCGGTCGGCCGCACGGGATCTCGGTGACCCGGTTCGCCGACCAGAGTGCGCCGATGGTGCCCGCGACGACCGACCAGAGCGCAGCGACGGCGCCCGCGACGGCGGGCCGGTCGGCGGTGGTGGTGGCGCCCGGGGCCGGGATCGCCGAGCTGTTCCGCGGCGAGGGCGCCACCGTGGTGCCGGGCAACCCGTCCACCGGTGAGCTGCTGGACGCGATCCGGGCCAGCGGGGCCGCTCGGGTCGTGGTGCTGCCCAACGACGCGAACACCGAGGCGGTGGCGAGCGCCGCCGCGAAGGAGGCACACCGGCTCGGGGTCAAGGTCAGCGTGGTGCCCACCCGCTCCCCGGTGCAGGCCCTCGCCGCCCTGGCGGTCCGCGACCCGGGACGCCGCTTCGAGGACGACGTCATCGCCATGGCCGAGGCGGCGGGCGCCTGCCGCTACGCCGAGGTCTGCCACGCCAGTCGGGAGGCGCTCACGGTGGCCGGGCCGTGTCAGCCCGGCGACGTCCTGGCCCTGGTCGAGGGGGAGGTGCACCTGATCGGCGTCGATCTGGTCGACACCTGTGTCGCGATGGTCGACCGGATGCTCGGTGGCGGCGGTGAGCTGGTCACCCTGATCTCCGGTGCCGACGCCCCGGACGGGCTGGTCGACGCGGTGCGCGCGCACGTCGGGCGGCGCTGGCCGTTCGTGGAGGTGCAGGCGTACCCGGGCGGCCAACCGCACTATCCGCTCCTGGTGGGGGTCGAATGAGCGAGCGAAACGTCAGGTTCGGTGTGGAGGTGCCGCATGAGTGAACCGGCCACGGTGGACACGCCGCTGAAGAAGCTGGTCGGGGAGAAGACGGCCAAGGCTCTGGCGACCCACCTCGACCTGCACACCGCCGGCGACCTCGTCTACCACTTCCCGCGCCGCTACGACGAGCGCGGCGAGCACACCGACATCCGGTCCCTGGACGTCGGTGAGGACGTGACGGTGCTGGCGCAGGTGCAGCGCACCGCGGTGCGGCCGATGCGCCAGCGCCGGGGCAATCTCCTCGAGGTGACCGTCGGCGACGGCTCCGGCGGCGTCCTCACCCTCACCTTCTTCGGCAACCAGGCGTGGCGCGAGCGGGAGCTGCGCCCCGGGCGATGGGGGCTCTTCGCCGGCAAGGTCACCGAGTTCCGGGGCAAGCGGCAGCTCAACGGCCCGGATTACGTCCTGCTCGGCGAGGGCGGCGAGGGCGAGGCGGCGGCGAACGAGGAGGTCGAGGAGTTCGCCGGCGCGCTGATCCCGGTCTACCCGGCCGCCGCGGCGCTGCCGACCTGGGTGATCGCCCGGTGCGTCCGGGTCGTCCTGGACACGTTCACCCCGCCGGAGGATCCGCTACCGGCGACCGTGCGGGCGAGCCGCAACCTGGTGGGCATCGGGCCCGCGCTGCGGGAGATCCACCGGCCCTCCAGCAAGGAGGAGCTCTACCGGGCCCGGCGTCGGCTCAAGTGGGACGAGGCGTTCGCCGTGCAGCTGACGCTGGTGCAGCGCAAGCACCGCGCCGCCGACTGGCCGGCGAAGGCCCGGGCGCCGCGCGCCGGTGGGCTGCTGGACGCCTTCGACGCCCGCCTGCCGTACGAGCTGACCTCGGGGCAGCAGACCGTCGGCCGGGAGATCGCCGCCGACCTGGCCACCGCCCACCCGATGCACCGGCTGCTGCAGGGCGAGGTCGGTTCGGGCAAGACAGTGGTCGCGCTGCGCGCGATGCTCCAGGTGGTCGACTCCGGCGGGCAGGCCGCGCTGCTCGCGCCGACCGAGGTGCTGGCCGCCCAGCACTACCGGGGCATCCTCGAACTGCTCGGCCCGCTCGGTCGGGCCGGCGAGCTGGACGCCGCACCCGACGCGACCGGGGTGGAGCTGGTCACCGGCTCGCTCGGCGCGGCCGCGCGGCGGCGGGCGCTCACCGAGGTGGCGCAGGGGCGCGCCGGCATCGTGATCGGCACCCACGCCCTGCTCTACGAAGGGGTCGACTTCGCCGACCTGGGGCTGGTGGTCGTCGACGAGCAGCACCGCTTCGGGGTGGAGCAGCGGGACGCGTTGCGCGCCAAGGCCGACCAGCCGCCGCACGTGCTGGTCATGACGGCCACCCCGATTCCGCGCACCGTGGCGATGACGGTCTACGGCGATCTGGAGATCTCCACCCTCTCCCAGCTGCCGCAGGGGCGTTCGCCGATCGCCTCGCACGTGGTGCCGGCCGCCGAGAAGCCGGCCTTCCTCGACCGGGCCTGGCGTCGGCTGCGCGAGGAGGTCGCCGCCGGGCACCAGGCGTACGTGGTCTGCCCGCGAATAGGCGAAGGGCCGCAGAGCGACGAGGAGGCGCCCCGGGAGGACGACTCCGGACGGCGTCCACCGCTCGCGGTGACCGAGGTCGCGCCGCTGCTGGCCGAGGGGCCGCTGCACGGGCTGCGGATCGGCGTGCTGCACGGCCGGCTGCCGGCCGACGAGAAGGACGCGGTGATGCGCTCCTTCGCCGCCGGGCAGATCGACGTGCTGGTCGCCACCACGGTGGTAGAGGTCGGGGTCAACGTGCCGAACGCGACAGTGATGGTGGTGCTGGACGCCGACCGGTTCGGCGTGTCCCAGCTGCACCAGCTGCGGGGGCGGGTCGGTCGGGGTTCGGCGGCGGGGCTGTGCCTGCTGGTGAGCGAGGCGTTGGAGGGCAGCCCGGCCCGGGAGCGGCTCGACGCGGTGGCCTCCACCACCGACGGTTTCAAGCTCGCCGAACTCGACCTGGAGCAGCGCCGCGAGGGCGACGTGCTCGGCGCGACCCAGTCCGGGCGCCGCTCGCACCTGCGCCTGCTCTCCCTGCTGCGCGACACGGACCTGATCCGCGACGCGCGGGCCGAGGCCATCGCCCTGGTCGAGGAGGACCCGGAGTTGGTGGGGCACCCGGCGTTGGCCGCGTCGGTGGCCGCCCTGGTCGACGAGGAGCGGGCCGAGTACCTGGAGAAGGGCTGACCGGCCCGCTCTCCGGCTCGTAGACGTGGGTGAGGTGCCCGCACCGGGGATGGTGTGCCGGTACGCCGAGGGCGCGCCGACCTGATGGTCGACGCGCCCTCGGTTCGATTCAGTTCAGTTCAGCGATGCTCAGGCGGTGAAGCGCAGCTTGCGACGACGCGCCACCAGGAACAGCACCACACCGGCGGCCAGCAGCACGGCCGCACCGGCGATGATGGCGCTGGTGGCGGCACCGGTCACGGGCAGGCCCGGCTCCTCGCCGCCGCCACCGCCGCCGCCGCAGTCACCCTCGGGGGCGTAGACGGCCTCCAGCTGCAGGTCGAGTTCGGGGAGCGCGACCGTGGCCTTCTCGTCCTTGCCGGCCTTGAAGGTCACCGTCTCCGACTTGCCCGGGGCGACGGTACGGGTCTCGGTCTTGTCGCCGTAGCTGAACTCCACCTTGACCGGCAGGCCACCCTCGGGGTTGGTCGCGGTCAGCGCGAAGTTCTCGCAGTCCGCCTTGGTGGTGATGGCCGGCAGCGGGCAGTCCTCGGGGCGCTCCCACGAGTACGTGCCGTTCTCGATCACCTTGCCGTCGACCAGCACCTCGATCTTGCCGGCGTTCTCGGCGGGCACCACGGTGCCGTTGTCGGCCTTGCCGGACTCGACGGTGACCTTCTTGGACCAGCCGTCCTCGCCCTTGACCTCGAACTCCACCGGGTACTTGCTGGTCTTGCCGTCGTTGGTCAGCGAGACCGTGACGGTGCCGTCGCAGTTGGACGCGAAGGTCGTGGCCGGGGTGGTGCAGCTCTTGTCGCCGCCGTTGTACCAGCCCTGCGGGCCCTTCGACCGGTTGCCCGGCGCGCCCGGGGAGCCGAGCTTGATGTTGCCGTACCGCTCGCCGTCCTCGACCAGCGGGTCGATGACCTCGTCCACGCCGCCCCAGAGCAGGTCGACCTGGGTGTGGCAGTTCGGGATCTCGACGTTCAGCTCGATCTCGGTCTGGGTGCCGCCGATCCAGTCACTGTCCGGCGTGCCGTAGACGTACTGCGGGGTGGCGAACTGCGGCCGCGGCGCGAAGTACGAGACCAGCGTGAACCACTGCTTGCTGTCCTCGCAGAGCGGCAGGTCACCGTCGAGCTTGACGGTGGCGGTGCCCTTCGGCCCGTCGAAGGTGTGGCTGTAGTTCGCCTTGCTGGCGTCCACACACTTCGGAGCCGGGTTGCATGGCTGGTCGACCGGCAGGTTGATGCTGCCGTCGTTGTCGGCCTCCTGGCCGTTCGCCTCCCAGAGGCCGTGCACGGCGAGCTTGGCGGTCTTGGTGTCGCTGGGCACCCGCTGCACGGCCTCGATGGTGCCGGCGTTGCCGACGACGGCGCCCTGGAGCGGCTTGGTCTCGTCCGTCTTCAGGTTGACCGGGGTGTTCGGCTCGGCGGTGACCCGCTGGAGCGTGACGGCCTTGTTGCGCTCGCTGTTCTCGACGCTCCAGGTGATCACTCGCTCGCCGGAGAGCTGGTCACAGTCGACGGTGGCCTTGATGGTCGTGTGGTGTGCGCTGGCCGGGGCGGCCACCGCGACGGTCCCGATGAGGCCGAGCAGGGCGGCTCCCAGGACAGCCAGCGGCCGCCGCAGCGACAGCTTGGGACGAATCACGCGTACTCCCGGGGTGAAAAAGAGTTCGGGGGTGTCGGCGCGGAGGATGGTCGGACGGTCGCTGACGAGCGACGCACGTCCGGTTGACGGGCCTCCCCATTTGCGCCGTGGCCGGTGCATTACCGGCACCGCCGAGACCCTAGCGAGATCGTCGCCTGGGTTACAGCGCACAGCATCCGTTAAGACCGATGTTATGGATTTGAGATCGTTGATGTACGACAAGTGATCTTGCCGTCACTCTGACGCGGTCGGCGGTCGGTCCCGCCGCTTCCCGGTCGTCGCGTAGCGTCGTGGGTATGGACAGGGAGAGGCCGTGACCCGGATCGTGGCGGGGACGTTCGGTGGACGACGGCTCGCCGCACCGCCCGGCTCCGGTACCCGACCCACCTCCGACCGGGTGCGCGAGGCCCTGTTCAGCGCGGTGCAGACCGAGATCGATCTGGTCGGAGCGCGCGTCGCCGATCTCTACGCCGGCTCCGGAGCCGTCGGCCTGGAGGCGCTCTCCCGGGGCGCGGAGCACGTCCTGCTGGTGGAGGCCGACGCCCGGGCCTCCCGAGTGATCAGGGAGAACGTCGCCGCCCTCGGCGCCGGCCCCGCGGCCCGCCTGGTCACCGGCCGGGTGGCCACGGTGCTCGCCGGTGGGCCGGAGGGTGAGCCGTACGACGTGGTCTTCGCCGACCCCCCGTACGCCGTCACGGACGAGGAGATCACCGCGATGCTGACCGCGCTCGTGGAGCACGGCTGGCTGGCGCCCGACGCGCTCGTGGTGGTGGAGCGGTCCAGCCGGGGCGCCCCGCTGGGCTGGGTGCCGGGGGTCACCGGCGAGCGCAGTCGCCGTTACGGCGAGACCACTCTTTGGTACGGTCGCCGATCATGAGACGTGCGGTGTGTCCCGGTTCCTTCGATCCGGTCACGAACGGACACCTCGACATCATCGGCCGGGCGAGCCGCCTCTTCGACGAGGTGATCGTCGGAGTGTTGATGAACCAGTCGAAGAGTGGTCTGTTCACCGTCGAGGAGCGGATCGACATGCTCCGCGAGGTGACCGCCTCGTACGGCAACGTCCGCGTCGAGTCCTTCCGCGGGTTGCTCGTCGACTTCTGCCGGGCCCAGCAGGCGAGCGTGCTGGTCAAGGGCCTGCGGGCGGTCAGCGACTTTGACTACGAGCTGCAGATGGCGCAGATGAACATGGGGCTGGCCGGCGTCGAGACGCTCTTCATGCCCACCAACCCGCTCTACTCGTTCCTCTCCTCCAGCCTGGTGAAGGACGTGGCCAAGTGGGGCGGCGACGTCTCGCCGCACGTGCCCGACCGGGTTCGCACCGAGCTGCTGACCCGACTCTCCCCGCCCACGCGTTCCTGACCCCGCCCGGCCCGGGCGGCCTCTGCGGTGATTCGCCCCGGTTCGGGGTTTCCGGTCGGCCCGGCCAGCCGGGAGAACGGCGGCACGGCGCGCCGAGCCGCCGGGGAGAGCGGTCCGGCCGTGCCGCGCGCGATGATGGGTGGAGCGGGAAACTGGCCGTAGCCCGCATCATGTAGATCGGCCGACGAACGACAGGAGTGAGGTACCGGTGGACCCGCTCGATCGCATCGACGAACTGATCGCCATGGTGGAGACGGCGCGGTCCGTCCCGATGTCGCGGAACAACTGCATGGTCGACCGCGGCGAGATGATCGCCGCCCTGGACGAGATGCGCGCCGAACTCCCCGCCGACCTGCGTCGCGCCGCCGCGTTGTTGGACGAGCGCGACAAGATCATGGAGGCCGGAAAGCGAGAGGCCGACCGGATCATCAGCGAGGGTGAGGCGGAACACGCCCGCCTGGTCTCGGTGAACGAGATCACGGTCTCCGCCGAGCACGAGGGCGCGCGGATCATCGCCGAGGCGCGGGCCGAGGCCCAGCGGCTGCGTGAGGAGGTCGACGACTACGTCGACACCGCCCTGGCCAACTTCGAGCAGTTCCTGACCAGGGCGCTCGCCTCCATCGAGCGTGGCCGCGACAAGATGCACGCGCTGCGTGAGATCGGCACCTTCGCGGGTGACGAGGCGGAGCGGCCGCTACCCTTCTGAGCGGCACCACAGCCGGCCGACAGGTGAGGTGGGCGTCGCCCCCGGTTCGACGGTCCGGCGGTCGCCCAGGTAACCTCGTTTGTCGGCCTCGTACGGCCGGAGTCTAACTATGCCTAAACACACGCCAAGCACACTCGACCCCAGGTCGCCGCTGGTCCTCGACACGAGGGACCTGCCGCGTCGGCCTGGCGCGTTGCGTACGGTCAAGCGGGTGGTGCCGGCACCGGAAGACCTCGGCGTGGAGCTGATCGGCGTGCCGGAGGGCGCGGACCTCGACCTCGATCTGAGGTTGGAGTCGGTGTCCGAGGGTGTGCTCGTCTCCGGGACCGTCAGCGGTCCCCTCCGCGGCGAGTGCAGCCGCTGCCTGCGCGAGATCAACGACTCGATGGCCGTGACGATCCAGGAGCTGTACGCGTACGAGAACAGCACCACGGACACCACGACCGACGAGGACGAGGTGGGCCGGATGCAGGGCGATCTGATCGACCTGGAACCGGCGTTGCGGGACGCGGTGGTGCTCACGCTGCCGACCAACCCGCTCTGCCGGGAGGACTGCCCAGGCCTGTGCCCCGAGTGCGGGGTGCAGTGGGACGATCTGCCGGCCGACCACAGCCACCAGCAGATCGACCCGCGATGGGCGAGCCTGTCGCAACTGACCCGTAAAGAGGAGTAAGAACCGTGGCCGTCCCCAAGCGCAAGATGTCGCGCAGCAACACCCGGTCCCGCCGGGCGCAGTGGAAGACCGCGGCGGTCGCGACCGTGGCGTGCCCGCAGTGCAAGTCGCCGAAGCTGCCGCACGCCGCCTGCTCCGTCTGCGGCACGTACAACGGCCGTCAGGTCCTCGAGGTCTGACCGGACGCCGAGTGACGCCCCCGACCCCTGGTCGGGCGGCGCGCGCACCCTGGCAAACGCCCGGTGCCCCGGCTCCCTCCGACGCTGGCCGGTCCGTTCCGGCCGGCGTTCCGACGGAGCCGGGCACCGTGCGGATCGCCGTTGACCTCCTCGGCGGGGATGACGCTCCCGACGTCGTGGTTGACGGCGCTCTGCGGGCAGTACGCGCTGATCCGGACCTGCATCTGCTGCTCGTCGGTCCCTCCGAGGCCGCCGACGTGGTGCTCGCTGCCCTGGACCCGGTGAACCGGGCCCGGATAGCGGTGCGCCCGGTCCGTGCCGCGGTCCGGATGTCCGACCACCCCAGCGCCGCCCGCGACGCGAGCACGGTACGCGACGCCGTCGCCGCGGTACGCGATGGAACCGCCGACGCCCTGGTCTCCGCCGGCTCCACCGGCGCCACCGTCACCGCCGCGGCGCTCGGTCTCGGTCGCTGGCCGGGAATTCGTCACCCCGCCCTCGTCGCGACCCTGCCGGCGCTCACCGGTCCCGTCGTGCTGCTCGACGTGGGCGGCTCCCTGGAGCCCCGCGCGGGGGTGCTCGCCCGGCACGCCGTGCTCGGCGCCGCGTACGCCGCAGTGGCGCACGCGGTCGACGCGCCCCGGGTCGGACTCCTCTCCGTGGGCACCGAGGCGGGCAAGGGCGACCGTGTCCGGCGGGCCGCCGATCCCGTGCTCGCCGCCGAGCCGCTGCCCCGCAACGCCCGCTACGTCGGACTCGTCGAGGGGTACGACGTCTCCTCCGGCGCGCGCGCCGACGTGGTGGTCACCGACGGGTTCACCGGTAACGTGCTGCTCAAGGCGGTCGAGGGCGCATATGCGATGGCCGGCGGTCCCCCGGCCGGCGGTGGCGCTCCCCGGGCCGCGGCTCTGCTCGGCGTCGCCGGCACGGTGGTGGTCTGCCACGGCGCCGCCACCGCCGACGACGTCGCCTCCGGCATCGCGCTCGCCGCTCACCTGTGGCGCCAACGCGCCGCCGACCAGGTGGCCGCATTGCTCGCCGGGCACGCCCTGAAGGGCCATGATCACATCAACGACACCGAGGTAACCACACCATGAGCAACGACAAGCGGCGACGGGCGCCCGTCGGTCACCTCGAGGCCGCGTTCGGCATCTCGTTGGACCCGGAGCTGCTGGAGCGCGCCCTGACGCACCGCTCGTACGCGTACGAGAACGGCGGCCTGCCCACGAACGAGCGGCTGGAGTTCCTCGGCGACTCGGTCCTCGGCGTGGTGATCACCACGGCGCTCTTCCACAACCATCCCGACCTGCCCGAGGGGCAGCTGGCCAAGCTTCGGGCCAGCGTGGTCAACATGCGGGCCCTGGCCGACGTGGCCCGGGGCCTCGGCCCGGAGGGGCTGGGGGCCTACCTGCTGCTCGGCAAGGGCGAGGAGACCACCGGCGGCCGGGACAAGGCGAGCATCCTCGCCGACACGCTGGAGGCGCTGCTCGGCGCGATCTACCTCCAGTACGGCCTGGACACCGCCGCCACCGTGATCCACAAGCTCTTCGACCCGCTCATGGCGGAGTCGGCCGGACGGGGCGCCGCGCTGGACTGGAAGACCAGCCTGCAGGAGCTCACCGCGGCGCTCGGGCTGGGTGTGCCGGAGTACCGGATCGAGGGCACCGGGCCGGACCACCTGAAGACGTTCACCGCCTGGGTGGTGGTCGCGGGCAACCGGTACGGCGGCGCCGAGGGGCGGAGCAAGAAGGAGGCCGAGCAGCGCGCCGCCGAGGCCGCCTGGCGGACCCTCACCGAGCAGGCGGAGCGGACCGGGCAGGGCGACTCCGACGGCGACTCGGACGGCGAGCGCGCCGAGACGGAGAGCGTCGCGGCCGACCGGGCGGGTGGCGACGCCGCCGGAACGGACTCGCCCCGTGCCTGAGCTGCCCGAGGTCGAGACCATCCGGCAGGGGCTCGCCCAGTGGGTGACCGGACGCCGGATCAGCACCGTCGAGGTACGCCACCCGCGGGCCGTGCGGCGGCACGTTCCCGGCGGCGTGCACTTCGCCGACGTGCTGGCGGGACGGACGGTGCTGGACGTACGCCGCCGGGGCAAGTATCTGTGGCTGCCGCTGGACAGCGGCGACGCGGTGGTGGGGCACCTCGGCATGTCCGGTCAGCTGCTGATGCAGCCCGCCGACGCGCCCGACGAGACGCACCTGCGGGTCCGGTTCCGCTTCGACGACGGCGGCCCGGAGCTGCGCTTCGTCGACCAGCGCACGTTCGGCGGGCTCGCGGTGAGCGAGGGCGGGGCGGAGCTGCCCGCCGAGATCTCGCACATCGCCCGGGATCCGATGGACCCGCTCTTCTCCGACGCGGCCTTCGTGGCGGCGCTGCGCCGGCGGCGTACCGAGGTGAAGCGCGCGCTGCTCGACCAGACGCTGATCTCCGGCGTCGGCAACATCTACGCCGACGAGGCGCTCTGGCGGGCCCGGCTGCACGGCACCCGGCCCACCGACACGCTCACCGGTCCGGCCGCCCAGCGGCTGCTCGGGCACGTCCGCGACGTGCTCGGCGAGGCCATCAAGTCCGGTGGCACCAGCTTCGACACCCTCTACGTCAACGTGAACGGGGAGAGCGGCTACTTCGAACGGGCGCTCAACGCCTACGGGCGGGAGGGCGAGCCGTGCCCGCGCTGCGGCGCCCCGATCCGCCGCGAACCGTTCATGAACCGCTCCTCGTACAGCTGCCCGCGCTGCCAGCCGCGGCCCCGAGCGTCGCTCCGCGGCTGATCGCCGCAGGGTCAGCCGTCGGGGTATCCGCGGGTCACGCAGGGGTCGCGCCAGGCGTCGAGGGCGGGCTGCTTGCGGATCGAGGCGAAGCCGTAGCCGACGGTGACGACGCAGAACTCCTCGGTCGAGCCGGTGTACTCGACGTGGAAGACCGGCTTGCCGGCGTCGACGAAGGGCAACAGCTTCTCGCACTGGTCGAGCCGTACGCACTCCTCGTTGACCGCGAAGTCGAAGTCCGGGGCGAGCGCGGCGAGCTGCGGCACGTCGTTCATCAGCCCGGGGGAGAGGTCCAGGGACCGGGCGAGCGCTGCCAGCCGGCGGTTGAAGTGCAGCTGGTCGTCGAAGCCGAGGGGGAAGCCCGAGCGGTACAGGTAGGCGTCCGCGTCGGCCAGCGCCACCGCGCCGAAGCCCTTGCCGCGACAGAGCCGCAACCGGTCGGCCAGGGCCGGTTCGAGCGCGTCCCAGCGCCGTACGTCCAGCCAGCGGCTCTGCGGGCGCCGGCCGGCCGCGCCCTGGGCGCTCTCCGGGAAGCGGTCGGCGTCCGGGTCGTCGGATCGTACCGACGCGACGTGCACCTGGCAGACCAGGCGCCGGTCCCGGGCGCGCAGCTCGGCGGTCTCGGCGGAGGTGGTACGGGCCGCGTCGAGCAGGAAGACGTCGGCGTCGACGTCCGGGTCGACCGGGCCGGTGAGCTGCCACTGCCACTGCCAGTGGCGGGCCGACGCGGCCGGCCAGGGGGTCGGTGCCCCGGGTGGGGTCAGCTCGACCCGGCAGGCGCAGACCGGGACGAGCAGGATCAGCGTCGCGCCAGCGGAGAGCGCTCGGCGTAGCCGGACGGCGCGTCGTCGCAGCCGGATCCGCATCGGCAGCTCCCGGGTCCCGGGCGGCGCCCTCGCCGCCCGCACCGGTACGCCGCCTCACGCGGGCGTACCTCACCGGGTGAAACGAGCGCGGACCCGAGTACGACTCGCCGGTGCACGCGACGACGCCCCACTCGCAGTCGAGTGGGGCGTCGTGCCGGTGTTCGCCGACGGTCAGCGCGGCGCGGCGAAGACCTGCGTCCAGTACGGTCCGTTGCTGTTCGCGATCCCCACGCCGATCTCGGTGAACGCGCAGTTCAGGATGTTGGCCTTGTGCCCGGGGCTGTTCATCCAGGCGTCCATCACGGCGGCCGGGTTCTTCTGGTTCCAGGCCACGTTCTCGCCGTAGGTGCGCCACTGGTAGCCGACCCGGTCGATCCGGTCGCCGGGGTCGCTGCCATCGCTGCCGGTGTGCGACATGTTCTGGTGGTCGGCCTGGTCCTGGCTGTGCCGCTGGGCGGCGGTCATCAGCTTGTCGTCGATGGTCAGCGCCTTGCAGCCGGCCTTGGCCCGCTCGGCGTTGACCAGGTCGACCACCTCACGGGCCTGGGCGCTGACGCCGCCGCTCGGGGCGGTCGTCGTGCCGCCGCCGGTGCTCGGTGCGCTGCTCCGCTCGGCGTTGCGCCGGGAGGGGGCGGTGGTCCGGTTCGCCGACGGGGTGGGCCGGGTGGTTCGGCTCGCCGAGGGGGTGGGGCGGGCGGTGCTCGGCGAGGCGGTCGGGGCCGCGGAGGTGGTCGCCGGGACCGGGGCCGCGTCGGTGGGCAGAGCCGGTGCGGCGGCGACGGTGTCGTCGACGGCCGTCGGGTCGGCCGGGGTGCCGCCGCCTCCCGGGAGCGCGAGCGCGCCGACGCCGAGGCTCACCACCAGGGTGGCGGCCGCTGCGGCGCCGCCGATGATCAGTGGCCGGGGGATCCGCCGCCTGGAGCGGTGCCGCCCCTCGACGCCGCTCTCTCCGGCGACGGCGTCGTGCTCCGGCCCGCCGGTGCCGTCCGCCGGGATCGAATACAGCGGGGCGGTGTCGTCGACGGCGGGCTGTCGGGAACCGGTCGCCGGCTCGACGCCCCACCGCTCCGGCCGTACGCCGTACGTGGAGTGCTCGCCGGGGTGACCGGAGGACCAGCCGTCGGTACGGCCGACCGGATCCCCGGACCAGCCGCTCGGCTCGCTGGACCGGTCGCCGAAGCCGGCGGTGTGCTCGTCCGGTCGGATCTCGCCGGTCCAGCCGGCGGGCGCGCTCGCACCGGTCTCCTCGACAGGCCACCCGCCGGGTCGTTCCGCCGACCGGTGGGTGGGTTCCTCCGCCGACCGGCCATGGTGCGACGCGGACCAGGGCGCGGCCTGCTCGGGCCGGTCGCGGTAGGGGTCCGACTGCAGGCCCTGCGGCGTCGGTCCGGCCGCCGCCCAGTTGGTGGTCGGCTCGTCCTGCCACCCAGCCGTCGGCCGGTCGTCGCGCCAGGTCTCCGCGGGATGCCGCTCGGGCCAGGCGTCGGCCGGCCCCTCGGGGTCGTCGCCGAAGAGGTACGCCGACCGTGGTGCCGGACGGTCGGTCAGCCAGGCCGGTTCCTCGATCGGTGTCTCCGGGCGCCGCTTCGCGCCCTCCGGGTCGTTCGGGTCGGTCCAGCGGTACACGCCTGTCGCCTCCACGGGTCGGTTGCGGGCCGCGCTGACGCTACGGGTGCGCTACGACCTGCGGCAACGTGGCTAAGAAAGAGTTAAGGGGATAGCGGACGCCGCGGGGCAGAGTTCGGAGACAACGTAGGCGTACCGTTAAGGCGTCCGGACAGAGCGTGTCCGTGCCTCGTGGCAGCCCCCAGCGAGTGGACAGGTCGACGTAGAGATGATCTACGGCCTGCGAAAACTTGACGACTAGGGGCTTTGCGGCCAATATATAGGTGTCGCCAGTCGCGCCCGGCCATGCCCAGATACAGCCTGGAATGGTAGTCGCGGACACATGGGCGCGCGTTGGCCGGCCTTTCCGGCAGCGCATATCAAGGAGTCAGCATGGCGAAGGCCCTCTACGGCCACGTAGGTGCAGCGCCCGACCGGCGTCTGCTCGACGAGGTCACCCGACTGCGTGCCAGGGTTCAGGCCCTGGAGTTCGAGCTCACGCGACTGCGTGCCGAGAATGATCGGCTCGCCGCCGCCGCCAACGAGGCGGACGATCTGCTCCGGCTCGCCGAGCCCGCGCTCACCTGATCATCGCGTCGGGAAAACTGAATCGCACCACGCAAAAAGCGCGCCGACACGACTGTGCCGGCGCGCAACTTTGTCTTCGCGACTTTCCGATCTCCCATTTCTCGATCTTGCCGCCGTACCGGTCCGTGTGGCACTCGTCACCGAGGGAAACGGTGGCTGAATCCGCCGTGCGAATAGCACTTGTCTTTACCGGCGGTCGGGAGACGATGGCAGTCGCGCCGGGCCCGCCACAGGATCCCGGCCGGCCCCTCTGCGGGCCGGGCGCGCGTAGCGGGGCGGGTCGCGTACCCGAGCCCCGGGTCCGCCGGGTTAGTCTGCCAGTTCACCAGGTCCGCGCAGCCGGCGACGGTACGGCGGCCAACGGACGAGGATCGAGAAGGTGTATCTCAAGAGCCTGACGGTGAAGGGATTCAAGTCCTTCGCCTCCGCCACGACGCTCAAGCTGGAGCCGGGGATCACCTGTGTGGTCGGCCCGAACGGCTCCGGCAAGTCCAACGTCGTCGACGCCATCGCCTGGGTGCTCGGCGAGCAGGGCGCGAAGGCGCTGCGCGGCGGCAAGATGGAGGACGTCATCTTCGCCGGCACCGCGGGCCGGGCACCGCTCGGCCGGGCCGAGGTCACCCTCACCATCGACAACACCGACGGCGCGCTGCCGATCGAGTACACCGAGGTCTCCATCACCCGCCGGATGTTCCGCTCCGGCGAGAGTGAGTACGAGATCAACGGTGACTCGTGCCGCCTGCTCGACATCCAGGAGCTGCTCTCCGACTCCGGTATCGGCCGGGAGATGCACATCATCGTCGGGCAGGGCCGCCTCGACGGCATGCTGCACGCCAAGCCGGAGGACCGGCGGGCCTTCATCGAGGAGGCGGCCGGCGTCCTCAAGCACCGCAAGCGCAAGGAGAAGGCGCTGCGGAAGCTCGACGCGATGCAGACCAACCTCAACCGGCTCACCGACCTCACCGCCGAGCTGCGCCGCCAGCTCAAGCCGCTGGGCCGGCAGGCCGAGGTGGCCCGCCGCGCCGCGGCCATCCAGGCGAACCTGCGCGACGCCCGACTGCGGCTGCTCGCCGACGACCTCGCCACGCTCCGTACCACCCTGGATCGGGAGATCGCCGACGAGACGGCGGTACGCGAGCGACGCGAGCAGGTCGAGGCCGAGCACGCCGAGGTGCAGCGGCGCCTCGCCGAGCTGGAAGCCGCCCTCGCCGAGGACGCCCCGCTGCTGGCCGCCGCGCAGGACACCTGGTACAAGCTCTCCGCGTTGCAGGAGCGGTTCCGCTCCATCGAGCAGCTGGCGCTTGAGCGGCTGCGACACCTCAGCGCGACCCCGGACGACGAGCGCCCCGGACGCGACCCGGACCAGCTCGAGGCGGAGGCCGAGCGGGTACGCGAGCAGGAGGAGGAGCTGCGCGCGGCGCTCACCGACGACCAGATCCGGCTCGCCGAGGCGGTCGAGCACCGGCAGGAGCTGGAGCGGCAGCTCGCCGCCGCCGAACGCGAACTGGTCGCCGCCGCCAAGGCGATCGCGGACCGGCGAGAGGGGCTGGCCCGCCTCACCGGTCAGGTCAACTCCGCTCGGGCCCGGACGACCAGCGCCGGCGAGGAGATCGAACGACTCGCCGCCGCCCACGCCGACGCGCTCGGCCGAGCCGAGAAGGCCCAGGCCGACCTGGACGCGGTGGCCGCCCAGTCGACCGAGGCGGACCGGGACAACGCGGATCTCGACGAGCGGCACGCCGAGGCGGTGGCCGTCCACGAACGGGTCCAGGCGACCGTCCGCTCCCTGACCGACGCCGAGCGCGCCGCGGAGAAGGACGCCGCCACCTGGAAGGCCCGGGAGGAGGCCCTCGCTCTCGGCCTGCGCCGCAAGGACGGCGCCGGCGCCCTGCTCGCCCGGGCCGGCGACGTGCCGGGCCTGCTCGGCAGCCTCTCCGGGCTGCTCACCGTCGCGCCGGGACACGAGGCGGCGCTCGCCGCCGCGCTGGGCGGCCTGGCCGACGCGGTCGCGATGACCGGCGTCGACGAGGCCGTCGAGGCGATGCGGCTGCTGAAGATCTCCGACGCCGGCCGGGCCGGCCTGCTGGTCGGCGGCCCAGCCGGCCCGGGAATGGACGGCCCGGCGGACGCGCTGCGCCCGAAGCTGCCCGACGGTGCCCGCTGGGCCCCGGACCTGGTCGAGTGCGCCGAGCAGCTCCGGCCGGCGGTGCACCGCGCGCTGCGCGACGTGGTGCTCGTCGACGATCTCGAAGCCGCCGCCGAGCTGGTGGGCGAGAACCCGGAGCTGCGCGCGGTCACCCCCGACGGTGACGTGGTCGGGGCGTACGCGGCGGCCGGCGGGTCGGCCAAGGCGCCCAGCTACATCGAGGTGCAGGCCGCCGTCGAGGAGGCCCGGGCGAACCGGACGGTGGCCGAGCACTCCGCGGCCGAGCTGCGGGAGCAGCTCGTCGAGGCGCGGACCGAGGTGGCCGCCGCCAAGGAGGTGGTGCAGCACGCCGCCGCCGCCAAGCGGGAGGCGGAGAGCCACCGCAACGCCGCCGCGAGACGGCTGGCCGAGCTGGGCGCGGCAGCCCGTTCGGCGAAGGCGGAGTGCGATCGGCTCGGCGAGTCCCAGGCCCGCGCCGAGTCGGCCCGCGAGCGGGACCTGTTGGCCCTGGCTGAGCTGGAGGAGCGGCTCCGGCTGGCCGAGGAGACGCCGATCGACGCCGAGCCCTCCACCGACGAGCGGGACCAGCTCGCCGCGATGGTGCCGCGGGCACGGCAGAACGAGATGGAGGTCCGCCTGGCGGTGCGTACCGCCGAGGAGCGGGTCGCCTCCATCGCCGGCCGGGCCGACTCCCTGCGTCGGCAGGCCAACGCGGAGCGGGCGGCGCGGGAGCGGGCCGCGGCCCGGCGCGCCGCGCGGACCCGGGGGGCGGCGATCGCGCGGGCGGTCGCCGGGGGTGCGCGCGAGGCGCTGGTCCGCCTGACCACCTCGATCGCCGCGGCCGAGGAGCGGCGCGACGAGGTGGCGCGGGAGCGGGCCGCCCGGGAGGCGGAGCTGCAGGAGGTACGCGGCGCGGCCAAGCGGTTCGGCGCCGAGTTGGAACGGCTGACCAGCCAGGTGCACCGGGACGAGGTGGCCCGCGCCGAGCAGCGGCTGCGCATCGAGCAGCTGGAGGCGAAGGCGGCGGAGGACTTCGGTCTGGACGTGGAGACCCTGGTCGCCGAGTACGGGCCGGGCCAGCTCGTGCCGCCCACCCAGGTCGACGTCGACACCGCCGAGCGGGACGGCCTGCCGGTGCCGGAGCCGGTCCGCTACGAGCGTCCGGTGCAGGAGAAGCGGGCCGCCAAGGCGGAGCGCGAACTGGCCCTGCTCGGCAAGGTGAACCCGCTGGCGCTGGAGGAGTTCGCGGCGCTGGAGGAGCGGTACAAGTTCCTCTCCGAGCAGCTGGAGGATCTCAAGGCGACCCGCCGGGACCTGCTCACCGTGGTCAAGGACGTCGACGAGCGGATCCTGGAGGTCTTCGCCGACGCGTTCGCCGACACCGCCCGGGAGTTCGAGCAGGTCTTCGAGGTGCTCTTCCCCGGCGGTGAGGGGCGGCTGGTGCTCACCGACCCGGAGGATCTGCTCACCACCGGCGTGGAGGTGGAGGCCCGGCCGCCGGGCAAGAAGATCAAGCGTCTGTCGCTGCTCTCCGGCGGGGAGCGGTCGCTGACCGCGGTGGCGATGCTCGTGGCGATCTTCCGGGCCCGGCCCAGCCCGTTCTACATCATGGACGAGGTCGAGGCGGCCCTCGACGACGTGAACCTCGGTCGGCTGATCACGCTCCTCGCCCAGCTGCGGGAGAAGAGCCAGCTCATCGTGATCACGCACCAGAAGCGGACCATGGAGATCGCCGACGCGCTCTACGGAGTGACCATGCGTGGCGGGGTGACCCAGGTGATCAGCCAGCGGCTCAACCGGGCCGATGACGGGCAGGAGAAGAACGAGTGAGTCGGCAACGCGCGACGGCGCTCCTGGTGGATTTCGACGGCGTACTGCGGCGCTGGGATCCGGCGGTCGCCGCCGGGGTGGAGCAGCGTTACGGCCTGGCCGCGGGGGTGCTCGTCGAGATCGCGATGCAGTGGGGGCGGCTCCAGCCGGTGCTCACCGGGCAGGTCAGCCACGCCGACTGGATGACCAGCGTGGTCGACGCCCTGACGGAACCGGCCGGCGGCGCGGAGCGCGCCCGGGCGGCGGTCGAGGAGTGGCAGAGCTACCGGGGCGAGGTGGACACCGACGTGCTCGGCCTGGTCCGCGAGGCGCGGGCCGGGGGCATTCGGGTCGGCCTGGCCACCAACGCCACCGACCGGCTGGAGGAGGACCTGGCCGCGCTCGATCTGACCGGCGAGTTCGACGCGGTGATCAGCTCGTACCGGCTCGGGGTGAACAAGCCGGCGAAGGAGTACTTCCAGGCCGCCTGCCAGGCCGTCGCCGCCCTGCCCGACCGGGTGCTCTTCGTCGACGACGAGGACTGGTCGGTGCGGGGCGCTCGGGCGGCCGGGCTCTCCGCCCACCGCTGGAACGGCCCCGGCGACCTGCGTTACCTGCGCGCCGCGCTGGCGTTCTAGGGTCTGTTTCCTGAGGATCGGCAGCGTCGGTGCCGCGGGGCGCCGACGCTGCCCGTGGCGGTGGGTCAGTCGCCGGTGACGCCGTCGATCCGCTCGCGGATCAGGTCGGCGTGGCCGTTGTGCCGGGCGTACTCCTCGATCATGTGCAGGTAGATCCAGCGCAGGTTGAACGTGCGCTGCTTCGGACCCACCTCGGTGAAGGTCTCCTCGAGGGACCGGCCGACCGCGGCGGCCCGTGCCAGCTCGACCTCCCGCTCGAACGTGCCGAGGTCGGCCTCGGCATCGGCGTTGCTGACGTCGTGGTCGGCGTCCGGATGCTCCGGCGTGTAGTACGGGTAGTCGACCTGTTGGCCGGCGAAGTTCTCCCGGAACCACCAGGCCTCCACCTCGGCGAGGTGGCGGACCAGCCCCAGCAGGGTCAGCCCGGAGGGCTCGACGCTGGGTGTGCGCAGCTGCTCGGCGGTCAGTCCCGCGCACTTGAGCAGTAGCGTCTGGCGGTGGTAGTCGAGCCAGCTCTCGAGCATGGCGCGTTCGTCGCCGACGGTGATCTCGGGGGTCCGGACGACGTCCGGTGCTGTCCACGTCATGCCGGCATCCTTCCCGGCGCCTCGGTGGCCGGGCGAGCGGGTTTCGTTCAGGGCACCACGACGACGGGCCAGCGGCCGCTGCGGACCAGCCGGGTGGCGACCGAGCCGACCAGCCGGTGGCCGGCCTGCTCGGACGCGCCGACGACGACCATGTCGGCCCGGAACTCGTCGGCGGCGTCGCGCAGCTCGGTGTACGGGTCGCCGCGCCGGCACTCGAAGGTGATGGGCAGGCCGAATTCGTGCGCGGCGCGCTTGATGTCCTTGCGCAGCTCCGCGGTGAGCTCGTCCTGGGTGCGCTGCACGGCGGCGGCGTCCACGCCGGGCATCATGGCGACGAGGCCGTTCGGCGCGTTGACGAAGACCACCACGAGCGAGGCTCCCTGCCGGCGGGCGAGGCCGGCCGCGTACCAGCCGGCCCGCTCGGAGGTGCGGGTGCCGTCGACGCCGACCAGCACCACCCGGGGGCCGTCGGTGCCGCGTTCGAAGGGCCGGGGCTGGGCCTGCGGGCCGTACTGCTCACGGTCGGGGGCTCCGACGCTCATGACCTCTCCCTCACCTCTGCTCGTCGGTACGCGTGGCGGTGGCCACCGCCAGTTTCCTCTCCGTGTGAACGTTCGGCATCTCGTCGTTGTGCCGGCGCAGGGGCACCTCTTTGATGAAGCTCACGGCGATGAGCGCGAGCAGGGTGAACGGTGCGGCTGCGAGGAAGATGTCGCCTGCGCCGTGGCCGTACGCGTTCTCCACGATCGTCCGGATCGGGGCGGGCAGGGTGTGCAGGTCCGGCAGGGCGCCGCCGCCGGTGCCGGTGGCCGGGATGCCGAGCCGGGCGAATCCGTCGGCCAGGTAGCCGGTGACCTTGTGGGCGAGGACCGCGCCGAGCGCGGAGACCCCGACCGCGCCGCCGAGGCTGCGGAAGAACGCGACCACGCTGCTGGCCGCGCCGAGCTCGCGCGGGCTGACGGTGTTCTGCACCGCCAGTACCAGGTTCTGCATGGTCATGCCCAGCCCGATGCCGACCAGCGCCATGTAGCAGCTGAGCAGCGCGAAGTTCGTGTCCGCGCGGAGCGTGCCGAGCAGCGCGAATCCGGCGGTGAGCAGCGCCGAGCCGACGACCAGGAATCGCTTCCAGCGGCCGGTCCGGCTGATCACCCGGCCGGTGAGCGTGGAGGAGACCACCAGGCCGAGGATCATCGGCAGCGTCATGAGGCCGGCCATGGTCGGGCTCTCGCCGCGGCTGAGCTGGAAGTACTGGCCGAGGAAGACGGAGGCGCCGAACATGCCGATGCCGACCGCGATGCTGGCGACGGTGGCCAGGGTGATGGTCCGGGAACGGAACAGGTGGGGCGGGATCATCGGTTCGGCGGCCCGGGTCTCGATCCGGATCGCCAGCGCGCCGAGCAGCAGTGCGCCACCGACCATGGCCACGGTCGCCCAGGACGCCCAGGCGAACTGGTCACCGGCGAGGGAGACCCAGATCAGCAGCACCGAGACGGCTGCGGTGATCATCGTGGCGCCCCACCAGTCGATCTGTGCCTTGCGCTTCACGACGGGCAGGCGCAGCGTCTTCTGGAGTACGACGAGGGCGGCCATGGCGAACGGGACGCCGACGTAGAAGCACCAGCGCCAGCCGAGCCACGAGGTGTCGACGATCACGCCGCCGACCAGCGGGCCGCCGATGGTGCCGACGGCCATGACGGCGCCGAGGTAGCCGCTGTAGCGGCCCCGCTCGCGGGGCGCGATGATCGTCGCCATGATCACCTGGGCGAGGGCGGTGAGGCCACCGGCGCCCACGCCCTGCAACACGCGGCAGGCGATCAGTTCGCCGGTGCCCTGCGCGGCGCCGGCGAGCACCGAGCCGAGAACGTAGATCAGCAGGGCGAGCTGGACCAGCGCCTTCTTGCTGGTCAAATCGGCCAGTTTGCCCCAGATTGGGGTGGTTGCCGTGGTCGCGAGCAGCGCCGCCGTGATCACCCAGGTGTACGCGGACTGGCCGCCGCCCAGGTCGGTGATGATCCGCGGCAGCGCGTTCGAGACGACCGTCGAGGAGAGGATCGCGACGAACATGCCCAGCAGCAGGCCGGAGAGGGCCTGCAGGATCTGGCGGTGGGACATGTTCAGGGCGGTCGCCGGTGGAGACGCTGTCGCCTGGCTCATCTGTCCGGGCCTCCGGGGTCTTCGAGGGGATGCGGGGGGGCGACGCCCGGCGGATGGCGGCGGTGGCGTCCGCGCGGGGAGTTGCCTGAGGCAACTTCTGGTTGCCTGAAGCAACAACCAATCCGGGCGTATCCGATATTCCCGCTCCGGGGAAGGTCAGGACCAGGCGTTGTTGAACTTGTCGAGCAGGCGGGCGAACTCCGCCACGTCCTGCGCCGGCCAGCTGTCCAGCACCCGCCGGATGTGATCCATCCGCGCGGCCCGCGCCGCGTCGAAGCGCTGCTGACCCTCCTCGGTCAGGCTCAGCTGGGACGCGCGTCGGTCGGTCGGATCGGGCGTGCGGCGGACCAGACCGAGCGCCTCCAGGCCGCGGATCTGCCGGCTCAACGTGCCCTTGCCGATGCGGAGTCGACTCGCCAGGTCGGTGAGTCGGACCGAGTCGTACCTGCGCAGCCACAGCAGCAGCCCGTACGCGTTCGGTTCGAGGTTCTGGTGCACCTCGCGGGCGACTTCCCAGGAGACCGCCCGACCGCGCCGTAGTAGGGCGGTCAGCTCGTGCTCGACCGCCCGCAGCGTCTCCGCGTGCTCGTCCACGGCCTAGAGGGTACGGGGCCGAGGTCAGTTCGTGTCGGTGAGCCGCTGACGCATGACCTGTTGCAGGTGCCCGTCGCTCGTCGTGCCCTCGATGGTCACCTCGGCGTCGCGCCCCCGGTGCACGAGGGTGGCGATGGCGTTGCCGAAGTACGGCCCGGCCAGCTTGCGCCAGCGCACACCGGGGCTGCGTACGCCCGCCGAGCGGGCCAGGGCCCAGGTCGCCCCGGCCGGCCCGGGGGACCAGCCGAGCCGCATCAACGGGCGCATGAAGGCCGGCACCTGGTTGTGGATCGGGGAGCAGGTGAGCTGGTGCACCGGCGTGGTGATCGCCGGATCGTCGAAGCGGGCCCGCGCCACGTACGAATGGTGCACATCGCCGGAGAGCACGCTGATCGACGCGGGTGGGGCGTACGCGGGCCCGGCGCCCACCCGGTCACCGCTGTGCCCCGGGCTGCCGCTGCCGATCCGGGCGAACGTCGCGGCGAGGCCCTCGAACGAGCGGCGGAACGCCGCCCAGTGCTCCAGGTCGAGTCCGCGGCGCAGCTTCTCGGAGACCCCGGCCACCCAGGGGCGCCGGGAGTCGGCCAGCTTCTCGTTCCACGCCTCGACGTGGTGGATGCCCGGCGGCAGGAGCCAGGGCAGCGAGGCGCCGACGAGTAGGTGGTCGTAGACGCCGTGCGCCTGGTCGAGGAACCAGGACCACTCGCCCGGCGGCAGCATCGCCCGGTTGTTCCGGTCGAGCACCCGGCTGCACCTGTTGTCCAGCATCACCAGCCGGGTCCGGCCCAGGTCGAGCGCGTAGCTCCACTGGTACTGCACCGCACGCCAGCGCTCGGTGTCGTGGGCCAGGTCGGACTCCTTGTCGACCCGCTCGCCGAACTCGCGCAGCAGCCCGGTGGCGTCCTCGGCCGCGGTGATCTTGGCAAAGAGCGGGTCGGCCGCGATCTCCTCGGGGGCGAGGTTGCCGAGGTGCTGGTAGACCCAGTACGACGCGAGCCCACTGCCGATCCGCTCGGCCCACCACGGCTGCCGCCGGGCCTCGGCCCGCCAGGACGCCGAGGTGTTCCAGTCGTCGATGATCTCGTGATCGTCGAAGATCATGACGCTCGGCACGGTGGAGAGCAGCCAGCGGATCTCCGGGTCGCGCCAGGACTCCAGGTAGAGCTTGGTGTACTCGTCGAAGCTGACCACCTGGTCGGCGGGCGCCCCGCGCGGCCGCCGCCGACGCCGCTTGAGCAGTCGGCGCACCGTCGGTGAGGTTTCGTCCGCGTAGACCTGGTCGCCGAGGAGCACCAGCAGGTCGGGCAGGGCGGCGGGCTCGAAGTCGGCCATCAGGCGCCGGGCGTACGCGTCCAGCGCGTCCGGCGGCAGTTTCCGGGTGGTGGCGTGCTGGGTGGTCTCCCGGCAGGAGCCGAAGAGCAGCCGGACCGGCTGGTCCAGGTCGTCGGCGGCCCGGGTGCGGATCACGCTCGCCGGGAACCCGGAGTCGGGCACCGGCCACACCACCTCGTCGCCGATCAGCACCTCGTACGTGGTGGCGCTGTCGGGGTTCAGCCCCTCGACGACGACGAGCGCGTAGTGGTGGTCGAAGGCCGTGAAGGTGTGCGCGCTGCCGGTGGCCCCGTCGGCGGTCCGGACGGTGACCACGGCGGGTGCGGCTGTCTCGACCCAGATCGTGGCGCGGGTCCCGACCACCCGCCGCAGCAGCGGGCCGATGAGCAGGTGGGCGGCAGGCATGGCGGGAACCTCCGAGATGAGCGGACTTCATCTTTCCCTACCCGGCCAACGGTCGCACCACTGCTGGTTGTGACCGAGACTACCGGCGTCGCCGGGCGGGCCCGGGTGCGGTGGCTGGGACGCCGCCGCCGGCATCTGACAGGATTTCGGCATGACGGATTACCTCCTCATCGCACTCGCCCTGCTCGGTGTGCTGATCCTCGGCGCGCTCGGGCTGGTCGTGCCGCGCCTGCGCCGCCGCCCGGAGCCACCGCTACCGACGACGGAGATCGACACACGGGCGCAGGAGGATCTGGCCGGCCCGCCGGTCGAGGCCCCCGAGTCGGACCTCGCCACCGGCGTGCTCGTCGAGGCGCCGCCCGTCGTGGAGGCCCCGCCCGCGCTGGAGGTCCCGGAGCCGACCGCCGGCCGGCTGGTCCGGCTGCGCACCCGCCTGTCCCGCTCGCAGACCGTCTTCGGCAAGGGGCTGCTCGGCCTGCTCAGCCGCGACCACCTCGACGAGGACACCTGGGAGGAGATCGAGGACAACCTCATCACCGCCGACGTCGGCGTCGACGCCACCCGCGAGATCGTCGACCGACTGCGCGAGCGCACCCGGGTGCTGGGCACGCGTACCGGCGGTGAACTGCGTGCGCTGCTCGCCGCCGAGCTGGTCAACGCGCTCGACCCGTCCCTCGACCGCTCGCTGAAGACCGCCCGCAAGGACGGCGTACCGGCGGTGCTGATGGTGGTCGGCGTCAACGGCGCCGGCAAGACCACCACCTGCGGCAAGATCGCCCGGGTGCTGGTCGCCGACGGCCGCAGCGTGCTGCTCGGCGCGGCCGACACCTTCCGGGCCGCCGCCGCCGACCAGCTGGAGACGTGGGGCGGTCGAGTCGGCGCCGAGACGGTCCGCGGCCCGGAGGCCGCCGACCCGGCGAGCGTCGCCTTCGACGCGGTCCGGCGCGGCATCGACAGCGGCGTGGACACCGTACTGATCGACACCGCCGGTCGCCTGCAGAACAAGATCGGCCTCATGGACGAGCTCGGCAAGGTCAAGCGGGTGGTGGAGCGGCACGGCCCGATCGACGAGACGATCCTCATCCTGGACGCCACCACCGGCCAGAACGGCCTGGAGCAGGCGCGGGTCTTCACCGAGGTGGTCAACGTGACGGGCGTGGTGCTCACCAAGCTCGACGGCACCGCCAAGGGCGGCATCGTGATCGCCGTGCAGCGCAAGCTCGGCATTCCGGTGAAGCTGGTCGGCCTCGGCGAGGGGCCGGACGACCTGGCGCCGTTCGACCCGGCCCAGTTCGTCGACGCGCTTCTGGGTACCGAGCCCGCCGCACGGGACGCGTAGGCTCGGTGGGCACTGACGATCGCGGATACCTGGACTGGCGGGACCCGAGCCACTCCTCGCGACGCCTGGGGAGACCGTACGTGACGTCACAGGAGATCCCGCTGCACGGCGGGAACGTGAGCACCGTCGTCCGGGTCGGAGACACGGTGCGGCGCAACGCCGGGCCGTGGACCCCGTCGGTGCACGCCCTGCTGCGCCACCTGGAGTACGTCGGGTTCACCGGGGCGCCCCGCGCGCTCGGCATGGACGAGCGCAACCGGGAGGTCCTGTCGTACCTGGAGGGGGAGTGCGGGGAGTACCCGCTCGCCCGGCACTGGGTGACCGACGAGGCGCTGGTGACCGTCGCCACCATGCTGCGGATGTTCCACGACGCCCAGTACGGCTTCGTGCCCCCACCGAACGCGGTGTGGCGCTCGTTCGGGCCGCCACCGCCGGACACCGAGGTGATCTGCCACCACGACGCCGCGCCGCACAACGTCATCTGGCGGCCGGACGGCACGCTCGGTCTGATCGACTTCGACCTCGCCTCGCCCGGCGCCCGGATCTACGACGTGGCCTACGCGGCGTGGACCTGGGTGCCCATCTTCTCCGACCGGGACTCGATCACCCTCGGCTGGAAGCATCCGGACCGGCCGCGCCGGCTGCGCCTCTTCGCCGACGCGTACGGGCTGATCCCCCGCGACCGGCACCGGCTGATCCGCACCATCCGCAAGCGGATCGTCGACCACGTGGAGGGCATCCGCCGGATGGCCGCCGCCGGGGACCCGGCGTTCGTACGGATCGTGCACAAGGGGCACCTGCGCCGGCCGATGCGGGACCTGCGGCTGCTCGACTACGAGCGGGTCGTCCTGGAGGACGCGCTGCGCTGACCCGCGCCACGGCACCCCGGCCGGCCCGTCGGTGGGGTGCCGCGCGACCGCGCGTCGAGCCCCGGCAATCAGGTATCCGCCTGTGTTCCAGGTATCCGCCCGTGTTCCCGGGCGGACACCTGCCGTCACAGGCTCGAAACAACCCGTCACGGAACGGAAACCCGTCGGAGCCCCCGGGTGAAACAGCTGACGACGAGGCTTCCCGCAGCCGGCCCACGGGCGACGCTGCCCCGGAAGCCGCTAAGGAGGGAATTCCACCTATAGGAGGCCAGCGTGCCTGACGCACCGACGATCGACACCGGTAACACCGCGTGGTTGCTGATCTCCAGCGCGATCGTGCTGCTCATGACGCCGGGTCTGGCGCTGTTCTACGGCGGGCTGAACCGGTCCAAGGGCGTCCTGAACATGATGATGATGAGCTTCTCGTCGATGGGGCTCATCTCCATCCTCTGGTTGTTCTACGGCTTCACGGTCGCCTTCGGCGACGACCAGAACGGCATCTGGGGCGACCCGGGCCAGTACCTCGGCACCAAGACGTTCATGGCGGAGACCGACCTGTGGGGTGAGACCGGCATCCCGCTCTACGTCTTCATGGCCTTCCAGATGATGTTCGCGATCATCACGGTCGCGCTGATCAGCGGCGCCGTCTCGGACCGGGCGAAGTTCTCCGGCTGGCTGCTCTTCGCCTTCGGCTGGGCGACGCTCGTCTACTTCCCGGTCGCACACATGGTCTGGGGTGGCGGCTTCATCGGCGCGAAGCTCGGCGCGCTCGACTTCGCCGGAGGCACCGCCGTACACATCAACGCGGGCGCCGCGGCGCTCGCGCTCGCGCTGGTGCTCGGCAAACGGGTGGGCTGGCCCCGCGACGCCATGAAGCCGCACAACGTGCCGATGGTCGCGCTCGGCGCCGGTCTGCTCTGGTTCGGCTGGTTCGGCTTCAACGCCGGTTCGGAGCTGACCGCCGACTCGACCACCGCCATCGCCTTCCTCAACACCCAGGTGGCCACCGGCGCGGCAGTGCTCGGCTGGATCGTCGTCGAGTGGCTGCGCAACGGCAAGCCGACCCTGGTCGGGGCCTCCTCCGGCGCGATCGCCGGTCTGGTCGCCATCACGCCGGCCTGCGCCTTCGTCGCTCCCTGGGCCGCCGTCCTGCTGGGCCTCGTGGCCGGTGCGGTCTGCGCGCTCGCGATCGGCCTGAAGTACCGGCTCGGCTACGACGACTCGCTCGACGTGGTCGGCGTGCACTTCGTCGGCGGTTGGATCGGCTGTCTCTGGATCGGGTTCTTCGGCACCAGCTCGGTCAGCTCCCTCGTCTCCCGCGAGGGGCTCTTCTACGGCGGAGGGCTCACCCAACTCGGTGTCCAGGCGCTGAGCGCGCTGATCGTCACCGTGATCTCCTTCGTGATCGCCTACGCCCTGGCCTTCCTGATCGAGAAGACCGTCGGGTTCCGGCTGGCCGCCGAGGCCGAGGCCGACGGAATCGACATCGCGGAACACGCGGAGAGCGCGTACGACCTCTCCCCGGCCGGCGGCAGCGGCGGGGCGTTCGCGATGGCCGGCATCGGGGCGCCCACGGCGGGCGGCGGCAAGCCGGCCGGCGAGACCGCCGCGCCGGTCGGCGAGAAGGTCGCCGGTTAACGTTCTCGGATGGAGGGGTTGGACATGAAGCTGGTGACCGCGGTCATCAAGCCCTACCAACTGGACGCGGTGAAGGAGGCCCTGCACGCCCTCGGCGTGGCCGGGCTGACCGTCAGCGAGGTCCAGGGGTACGGGCGCCAGAAGGGGCACACCGAGGTCTACCGGGGTGCCGAGTACACGGTCGAGTTCCTGCCGAAGATCCGTGTCGAGGTGCTCACCGACGAGATCGACGTCGACAAGATCGTAGACGCGATCGTCGGCGCCGCGCGCACCGGCAAGATCGGTGACGGGAAGGTCTGGGTGACCTCTGTCGACGAGGTCGTCCGGGTGCGTACCGGCGAGCGCGGCCTCGACGCCGTGTAGAGGACGGACGCGATGACCTCGTCGACCGGGCGTGGCGCGCCGGCAGCCCCCGCTGCCGCCGTCGGTCGCCCGGGCGGCGAGGTCGTCGTCGTACCCGGCGTCGGCGAGCAGGCCCGGCGGCGTCGGGCCGACGGGTACGACCGGTTCCTCACCGCCCTCTCGCCACTGCGCCCCGGGGTCGCGTTGATCGCCGTCGGCGGGCTCGGCCGCCGCCAGTGCGCCCCACACGGCGACCTCGACCTGGTGCTGGTGCACGCCGGCGTGCCCGGCATCGAGGAGCTGGCCGCTTCGATCTGGTACCCGGTCTGGGACGCCGGTCTCCGGCTCGACCACTCGGTGCGTACCGTCGCCGAGGCGCTCGCGGTGGCCCGCGACGACCTCAAGGTGGCGCTCGGCCTGCTCGACGCCCGCCTGGTCGCCGGGGACGCGGCGCTCGCCGAGTCCCTCGTCCACGCCGCCGCGGAGCAGTGGCGGCGTACCGCCGTACGTCGACTGCCCGGTCTCCGCGAGATCACCACCGCCCGGTGGCAGGCGCACGGCGAACTCGCCTTCCTCCTGGAGGGCGACGTGAAGGAGGCCGCCGGAGGGCTGCGCGACCTCGCCGTCCTGCGCGCCATCGCGACCGCCGGGGTCACCGACGCGCTGCGCCCCGCCGTACGGGCCGCGCACCTGCGGCTGCTGGACGTCCGCGACGCGCTGCACGAGCAGACCGGCCGCCGGGTGGACCGGCTGGTCGCCCAGGAACGCGACGGCGTCGCCGACCGGCTCGGGCTGCGGCACCCCCGGCTCGGCGGACACCACGGTGACGTCCTGCTGCGCCGGGTCGCCGGGGACGCCCGGACCGTCAGCCACGCCCTCGACGACGCGTTCCGCGCCGCCGAGCGGCTGCGCGCCGGCCGGCCGGGGAGCGGCGTCGCCCGCCCGGTACGCCGCCCGGTGGCCCGGGACGTCGTCGAGCACGACGGGGAGCTGGTGCTGGCCCGTACCGCCATCGACGCCCGCCCTGATCCCAGCCTGGCGCTGCGGGTGGCCGCCGCGTCGGCCACCACCGGGCTGCCGATCGCGCGGGCCACCTGCGAGTGGCTGGCCGCGTACTGCCCGCCGCTGCCCGCCCCCTGGCCGGCGGAGGCCCGGACCGCCCTGATCACCCTGCTCGGCGCCGGTCCCGGCCTGGTGCCCGCCTGGGAGACCTGCGACCGGTACGGGCTGGTCGACCGCTGGTTGCCGGAGTGGACCCGGATGCGCAGCCTGCCCCAGCACAATCCGGTGCACCGGTTCACCCTCGACCGGCACCTGGTGCAGACCGCCTGCGAGGCGAGCCGGTACACCCGTGACGTGGAGCGCCCCGACCTGCTGCTGCTCGCCGCGCTGCTGCACGACGTCGGCAAGGGGGTCGTCAGTGCGGGCGCCGAGGACCACAGCACGGCGGGCGTCCCGATCGCCGAGGCGGTGGCGGCCCGGATCGGACTGGGCAAGCCGGAGGTGGCGTTGATCGGCGCGCTGGTCCGGCTGCACCTGCTGCTGCCCGACGTGGCGACCCGGCGGGATCTCGCCGATCCGGTCACCATCTCCGCGGTGGCGGCCGCCGTCGGTGACCCCGCGACCCTCGACCTGCTGCACGCGCTGGTCCGGGCGGACGCCGCCGCCACCGGACCCGCCGCCTGGTCGCGGTGGAAGGGCCGGCTCGTCGCCGAGCTGGTCGCCCGGGTCAGGACCGTGCTCGACACCGGTGCTTTGCCCGCGCCGCCCGCGCCCGACCCGGCGTTGCTGGCCGAACCGCTGCCCGTGATCCAGGTCGGCGGTGACCGGGTGGCCGTCGCCGCGGCGGACCGGCGCGGCCTGCTCGCCACGGTGGCCGGCTGCCTCGCCCTGCACCGGCTCGACGTGGTCGCGGCGGACGCCACGGCGGTCGACGGGCGGGCCCTGGTCGAGTGCCGGGTGCAGCCGCGGTACGGGCTGGCGCCCGATCCGGTCGCGGTCGGCGCCGACCTGCGCCGGGCGGTCGCCGGCGACGTGTCGGTCCTCCGGCGGCTGGCTGGCCGGGCTCTCGCCGGACGGGCGTCGGGCGCCGCCGCCCGGGTGGTCTGGCACCGGGAGGCCGCCACCGACGCGGTACTGCTGGAGCTGCGCGCCGCCGACGCCGCCGGGCTCCTCTACCGGGTGACCCGGGCGCTCGACGACGCGGGCGCTCAGGTCCGGGCCGCCCGCATCGCCACCCTCGGCGGGTCCGTGGTCGACGTCTTCTACCTGGTCGGGGAGGGGCCCGACGAGGCGACCCGGGCGCGGCTGGAGGTCGCCGTGCTGGGTGCGGTCTGAGGCGGCGACCGCCTCGTCGGCGCGGTGCGCCACAGGCCGCAACCGACCTCACCTCCGCCGGCCGCTACGTCGTGGCGCGTAGTCGAAGAGCCGCCCACCGGCCGACGCGCGCGAATCCGACGCGCGGAACCCTTTACGGCATGGTCGGCGCCGCCGGTCCGGGCGCTCCGGGGTGCAGAATCTGCTCAACCGCCCGCCGCGGCCGGGCCGGTCGGCGCAGCAGGAGCCACCCCGGTTCGCACGCCGGAGCGCCGGACGTCTCGGAGATCGGCCGGGCATCGATTGACGGGTGGGCACGATGGGGCTGGACGGGAGGAGCGGCGTGGAGCGCAGACGTTCCGGGTGGCGGGAGACCGCCGCCGACGTACCGCTCGCCCTCGCGCTGCTCGCCGTGGGGCTGGTCGGCACCGGGCCGGCCACCGCCGAGCAGGGCGTGACGGCCGACGGCGCGGCGTACGCGCCGGTGGTGGTTGCCGCGCTGGCGCTGGCCGTCCGACGCCGATGGCCGTTCGGCACGCTGGCGGTGACCGTGCTGGCGGCCACGGCGTACCTGGTGCTCGGCTACCCGTACGGGCCGATCCTGCTGTCGCTGCTCGTCGCGGTCTACACCGTCGCTGCGCACCGTGCGCTGCGGCCGGCGGCGATCGGCGCCGCGGTCGCGCTCGCGTTGTTGACCGTGCACGTCTTCGTCGGTCCCAGCTCGCCGGGGTTGCTGGGGTTGATGCCCGCCGCGGCGTGGGTGGTGGTGCCGTTCGCGGTGGGGAGCACGGTGCGGCTCAGCCGGGAGGCCGCCGCCCGCGGCCGGGCGGAGGAGGCCCGCCGGCTGGCCGACGGGGAACGGCTGCGGGTGGCCCAGGAGGTGCACGACGTGGTGGGGCACGGCCTGGCCGCGATCCACATGCAGGCCGAGATCGCGCTGCACCTGCTGGAGAAGCGGCCCGAGCAGGCGCACACCGCGCTCGCCGCGATCAGCGGCACCAGCAAGGAGGCGCTCGACGAGCTGCGGGTCACGCTCGCGGTGGTCCGCCGGGGCGGCGACGCGGCCGAGCGCGCACCGGCGCCGGGGCTGGGTCAGGTGCCGGCGCTGCGGGAGCGGCTGGCCGGCGCCGGGCTGCCGGTCACCGTGCGGACCGAGGGGGAGCCGTCGGCGCTGCCGGTCGCGCTGGACCTGGCCGCTTACCGGGTGGTCCAGGAGTCGTTAACCAATGTGCTGCGGCACGCCGGCCCGGCGACCGCCGCGGTGCGGATCCGGTACGCCCCGACGGAGGTCGAGGTGGAGGTGACCGACACGGGTCGCGGCGTCGCCGAGGCCGGGCGCGTTCCGGCCGGCTCCGGGCTGGCCGGCATGCGGGAACGGGTCACCGCGCTGGGCGGGTCGTTCGCGGCCGGCCCCGCCGCCGACGGCGGTTTCCGGGTGCACGCGAGGCTGCCGCTGGAGGAGCGCTCATGATCAAGGTGTTGATCGCCGACGACCAGGACCTGGTGCGGCTCGGGCTGCGGGCCCTGGTGGAGAGCGAGGAGGGCCTGGCTCTCGTGGGAGAGGCCGCGGACGGGCTGGCCGCCGTGGAGGTCGCCCGGCGGGAGTGCCCCGACGTGGTCCTGATGGACGTCCGGATGCCCGGGGTGGACGGCATCGAGACGACCCGCCGGATCGTGGCCGACCGGGAGCTGGCCGGTACCCGGGTGATCGTGCTGACCACCTTCGAGCTGGACGAGTACGTCTTCGACGCGTTGCGCCACGGGGCGAGCGGGTTCCTCACCAAGGACACCCGGCCAGCCGAGCTGCTCCGGGCGATCCGGCTGGTGGCCGAGGGGGAGGCCCTGCTCTCGCCCTCGGTGACCCGGCGGGTGGTGCGGGAGTTCGCCACCCGCCCCGCCCGGGCGCCCCGCCCGCACCCTCGGCTCGGCGCGCTGACCGACCGGGAGCGCGAGGTGGTGGGGCTGGTCGGTGAGGGGCTGAGCAACGAGGAGATCGCCGGGCGGTTGGTGGTCAGCCCGGCCACGGCGCGTACCCACGTCAGTCGGGCGATGGTCAAGCTCGCCGCCCGCGACCGGGCTCAGCTGGTCGTCTTCGCGTACCAGTCCGGCCTGGTGCGTTCGTGACCGGCTCACCGCGACGAGGCCGGGGCGGTGGCCGATCGCGGGGCTGGGCCGGTGGGAAGCACCGGGAAGGCGGGACGGTTACCCTTGCGGTGGCCGGCCACGTGCGCGCCGGCCGGCTTGTACCCGCCGAAACACTGACAAACGGGATGTTCGCGTGTTTGACACCTTGAGTGACCGCCTCTCCGGGATCTTCACCAAGCTCCGCGGCAAGGGTCGGCTCACCGACGCCGACATCGACGCCACCGCGCGCGAGATCCGCCTCGCGCTGCTGGAGGCGGATGTCGCGCTGCCGGTCGTCAAGGGTTTCATCGCCAACGTCAAGGAGCGGGCGCGCGGCGCGGAGGTCTCGCAGGCGCTGAACCCGGCCCAGCAGATCATCAAGATCGTCAACGACGAGCTGGTCAACGTCCTCGGCGGCGAAGGCCGGCGGCTCCAGTTCGCCAAGCAGCCGCCGACCGTGATCATGCTGGCCGGTCTCCAGGGTTCCGGTAAGACCACCCTCGCCGGCAAGCTGGCCCGCTGGCTCAAGGCCCAGGGGCACCAGCCCCTGCTCGTCGCCGCCGACCTGCAGCGTCCCAACGCCGTCGGGCAGCTCCAGGTGCTCGGTGGCCGTGCCGGCGTCGAGGTGTACGCCCCGGAGCCCGGCAACGGCGTCGGCAACCCGGTCCAGGTGGCTCGGGACTCGATCGAGCACGCCCGACGGGCGGCCCGCGACATCGTCATCGTCGACACCGCCGGTCGGCTCGGTATCGACGCCGAGATGATGCAGCAGGCCGCCGACATCCGCGACGCGGTCGACCCCGACGAGGTCATCTTCGTCATCGACGCGATGGTCGGTCAGGACGCGGTGCGTACCGCCGAGGCGTTCCGCGACGGGGTGGGCATCACCGGCGTCGTCCTGTCGAAGCTCGACGGTGACGCCCGCGGTGGTGCGGCCCTCTCCGTCCGGGAGGTCACCGGGCAGCCGATCCTCTTCGCCTCCACCGGTGAGAAGCTCGAGGACTTCGACGTCTTCTACCCCGACCGAATGGCCAGCCGGATCCTCGGCATGGGCGACGTTCTCACTCTGATCGAGCAGGCCGAGGCGGCCTTCGACACCGATCAGAAGGAGAAGATGACCGCCAAGCTGATGGGCGGGGAGCAGTTCACCCTGGAGGACTTCCTCGATCAGCTCATCGCGGTCCGTCGGATGGGCCCGATCGCCAACGTGCTGGCCATGATGCCCGGCATGGGGCAGATGAAGGACCAGCTCGCCGACCTGGACGACAAGCACTTCGACCGGGTCACCGCGATCATCCGGTCGATGACCCCGTCCGAGCGCACCAACCCGAAGATCATCAACGGCTCCCGCCGGGCGCGTATCGCCAACGGCTCCGGGGTCACCGTGATGGACGTCAACCAGCTGCTCAACCGCTTCGCCGACGCGCAGAAGATGATGAAGCAGATGGGCGGCATGATGGGCCTGCCCGGCGGGCGGCGCAAGGCGACCAAGTCGCCGAAGAACAAGCGCAAGGGCACGAAGGGCGGCGGTCGTCCCCGCACCGGCGCCGGGCTGCCCGGCGGCTTCCCGGGCGGAATGCCGCAGCTGCCGGCCGGGATGGACCCGAACGATCTCGCGAACCAGGGGCTGCCGCCCGGCTTCAAGCTGCCGAAGATCGACTTCAACAAGTTCGGCAAGGGGGAGAAGCGCGGCTGATCGACGTCTCCGGCGCGTCCGGCCGTGACGGCTCCCGGCGTGCGGACGCGCCGGGACAGCGGTCGAAGTAGTACGGCAGCCACTGCCGGCAGAACGCGGCGAACGGGGTGGCGGCCGGGCAGACCCGCCGGCTGAAGCCGGAGAGCGAGGCGACGTCCCGCCGCTCGGTCTCCCCGAAGAGCCCGATCGTGACGGCGAAGACGCCCCGCCGGGCGGCCGCCTGGACGCCGGCGGCGAGCACTTCGGCATCCAGGGCATCCTCGTCGGCGTTCCTGCCGATCAACTCGCCCGCCACCGCCGGCAGGACGTTGTTGCAGAGCACGGTGATCAGCTTCGGGTTGGGTGCCAGGTCGATGACCGGGGACGCGTACCCGGCCCGGTTCACGAAGGCCTCCGTGAAGGGCAGCAGCACCCGGGTCGTACCCCAGTCGGCGACGAGCCGCACCGCCGTCGCCGAGGACTCGGCGACCAGGCGGAGGTGCGTGGCGAGCAATGCGTACCGCAGGCGCGGGTGCCGGGCCAACCGCTGGGCCAGGTGCACCTCCTCGTCCGTGAAGCACAGCCGAGCCAGCAGATACAGACGGGCCAACTCCCCCACCTCGACCCGGGTGAGCCGCGCGTCGACCGGCCCGTCGTGCGCCCCCGCGCGGCCGGCCGCGGGACCCTTCCCGAGGTGACCGGCGCGGAGGTCGTCGTGGAACGCGGCGAGGACGCTCTCCACGGTGGGGGTCGCGGCCTCCGGTGCCGGACGGGCACGTTCGACGAGTTCCGGCCAGGCCGTGGCGAGCAGGCGCATCGCGTCCCGGCACGCTTCGGAGGGTGAGCTGCCCTTCTTCGCAGCCAGCAGGTCGATGCTGCGGAGCAGGAGATCGGCGGGGGAACCCGGACCGGTCGTGGTGCGGGCCCGCTCCAGCGTCGCCCGGGTGCTCCGCTCGGCCGCCACGGTGAAGTAGTCGTCCAGGTCGTCGTGGTCGGCCGCTCCGAAATGGACCGCCACGGGCTTCGCCCGCACGACCCGCCGCCAGTACTGCTCCCGCAGCGCGACCGGATCCGCGGCGATCGCGTCGAGGCCGTCCGGATCCGGGTCCGGGTCGCCCGGCGGCAGACCGCTTCGCACCAGCGACCGTACGAAGTGGTCGTTCTCCACGACCACCTGTGCCGGGGCGCTGCGCAGCCACACCTCGGACGCCAACTTGGCCGTCTGCATCTCCTCGTTCACGCACCGCAGGTACGACTCGAGCCCCCGCCGATCAGGGCGCATCGGACTCGCGCTCCGGGACGTCCGGGGCCACCAGGCCCAGATACAGCGTGAACAAGCGTGCCGCGAGGTCCCGGCCCTGCGCGCCGAGCACGAGCAGGTCGGTGGCGAGGGCCGCGCTGAGCGCACCGAACGCGCTCGCCGTGACGAGGGAGTCCTCGTCCTCGGTGCGCTCCGCGGTACGCGCGAGATCCACGACGAAGCGGTGCAGCGAGCGGACGACCCGGTGCCCGTCGGTCGGCCCCCAGACCGGGTCGACGTACCCGGAGGGCTCGGCGCTCCCCATGGCCCGGTCCAGGGTCCGCAGACCGTGGAGCAGCTCCTCGACGCTCCGGTCGAACGGCAGGCGGACGGGTGCGGGCGCACCCCGCCCGATCCGGTCGGCCCGCAGCCGCGTCACGAAGTGACGGATCCGCTCCGGTGCCAACTCCCGGATCACGATGCGGGCGCGCTTACGGTCCTCCTCGCTCAGGTCCGCGTAGAGCGGCATGCTGAGCGGGCCCTGCAGGTCGTACTGCACGCGCAGCACCAGTCGTTCCACGGCCGGCGCGTCACCGTCGCGGGAGCTGGCGAGGGTGGCCTCGCGAAGCCGGTTGAGCGAGACCCCCTCGCTCAGGCGCGCGTACCAGCCGTGCAGGCCGTCACCTTCGAGGAGGTGCCGGTCCGGATCGACCACGAGGTCGGGCCGGCTGACCGAGAGCCGCAACGCGTCGACGATCTCCGTCGCTTCGCTGCGCAGAGCCGCCAGGAAGCCGGGGCCGACCACCCCGGAGAGCAACGACCTGTCGAGGTCCGTACCGATCAGGTCCCCGACCCCGAGCCGGTCCGCGCCGTCGTCGGTGCGGTGGAAGGACGCCATGATCGCGCTTCGCGGGGCTCCGGTGGAGGTCCGGTAGCGGTGATGGACCAGTCGGCTCGCAGCGAAGATGGTGTGACACGGAAACGGCAGGTCCTTGAGGTGGACGACCCGGGGCAGTCGGTCGTCGTAGAAGCGCGCCTGGGCGGCGAGCGCCTCGTCGACCCGGGTGCGGGTCGGGAAGATGCAGCTGTCCTCGTCGCTCCACGCCTCACCCCGCGGCCCCACCTGACACTGCCGGAAGAGCCGGTTCGTGCGCGGAAGATAGCTGAGCCCCTGCCCGGCGGGGCCGCGCTCCGTTCCCGACATCCACGTGACGATCACCTTGAACTCGTCCATGAACGGGTTGTTGTCGATGTGCAGCGTGTTGTCCCGGGCGACGACGTCGAGCGGCTGGGTGTCCTTGGCGCGCAGGTCGACGATCTTCACGGGCCCGCCGAGGATGTGGGCGATGAGCGCGACCAGGAGCGGATGGGCGAAGGCCTCCCGGAAGTGTGGATCGCCGACCAGCAGGCTGGACTGAGCCGCGTTCAGGTAGCTGTGCAGCGAACCGCGGCTGCCCTCGGCACGCATCGCCGAGTCGTACGCCGTTCGCGCCCGCACGAACCGTGGTGCCGGCACCAGCCCGGTGAAGCTCAGCGCGCCCTCGCCGGCGAGGTTCGCGCTCATCGAGACGAACGCGTCCGCCAGGAGGTCTCCCGCCTCCTGCTCCCGGCACGCCTGCCTGACCAGCTCCTCGACCTCGCGGCGGAAGCCGGCGCTCTCCCGCGGCCGGCGTAGCTGCCGGTACGCCATCGGGCTGGCCAGTTCCTCGGCCGGGACGAGGGGTGCGTAGCGCGGACTCATGGCGTCACCGTCCCGATCACAACCGTCGACTGGGTCAGGTCGGGGTAGCGTTCGAGGCCCGCCAGGGCGCGTCGAACCTCGTCGCCCGCACCCTCGTCGCCCAGCTCGCCGTAGGCGCTCTCGAGCTGCTGCAGGATCGTCCGCACCGACCGGGCGTTACCGAGGGACTCCTCCACCCGCCAGGCGCGCTCGAGCCAGGTGCACCCCTCCTCGAGGTCGCCGGAGCGCAGACCCACCTCGCCGAGCAGGCGCAGCGCCAGCGCCCGGCCGTAGGCGTTGCCCCGGTCCTCGCAGATCGAGAGGCTGCGCAGCCCGAGCGCCTGCGCCCAGGCGTGATGCCCCAACTCGTTCAGCGCGCGGGCGGCGTCGTACAGCGCACGCGCCTCGCGTACCGGATTGTCGGTCCGGCGGGACTCGCGGGCCGCGCGTACGCCCCACCGGAGCGCCTCACCGTGCTGACCCGAGCGGAGCGCGAGCTCCGCCATCGCGTGCTGGGCGGAGGCCACCCCGGTCTCGTCGCCCTGCGCGGCGTCCAGCGCCATCGAGGCCTGCAACTCCTCCTTCGCCTCCGCGAGCCGCCCGGTGTCGGCGAGGGCCCGGCCGAGCGCGCGCCGCGACAGAGCCTCCATCGCCGCGTCGCCCGCGACCGCCGCGGCGACGGCCGCTTCCTGGACGGAGAGCGTCCTCGTCACGTCCTGCCGCCAGTAGAGGAACGTGTTCACCGACCGCGCGAACCGGGTGACGAACGGGAACTCCCCGGCCGACTCGGCCTCCTCGATCAGGTGGTTGATCGCGGGGGTGAGCGACTCGAACCAGGCCAGCGCCTCGGCCACGGTGAAGCGTGCCGTGGCGGCGATGCCCACCGTCTCCTCGTCGAGTCGCAGCGGGTGCCGGTGAGGGTCGACGGCGGAGTCGGCGGCGTAGCTGAGCGCCAGGTAGACCGTGCGGACTCGCCGGCCGACCTCGGCCTGCTCCTCGTCGCTCATCACCCGCGAACGCGTCTCGGCGAGGTAGGCCTTGATGATGTCGTGCATGCGGTAGTGGCCCACGGTGACCTCGTCGACGAGGGAGGCCATGCAGAGGGCCTGAAGCATGCGGTCACAGTCGCGCGTGGGCACGTCGAGGATCAGGGCCAGCACCGACAGCGAACATTCGTTGCTCGGCAGCATCGACGCGATGTAGAGGACCCGCTTCGTCGACGCGTCGAGGTCCTCCACCGACCACGAGATCACCCGACCGACCTCGATGCCCAGCCCGGCTCCGTCGAGGAAACGGAGCGGACTGCGCTCCGATTCGATTCCGCGTACGGCGTCCCGGACCGTCCAGCTGGTGTGGATGGCGAGCTTCGCGGAGACGATGGCGAGCGCCAGCGGATGGCCCTCCAGGAGCTCGACGATGCGCCTCGCGCTGCTGTCGCCCTTCGTGACGCGGATGAAGCCGACCCGTTCCGCGAGCAGCTCGACCCCCTCGTCGGTGGTGAGCAGGGGAAGCTTGAGCACCTTCGCCTCGTGCCGGACACTCATCTCCGGAATGGCGCGACGGCTGGTGACCACCAGGCCGGAGCCGAAGCCCGGAACGAGGTCCCGCACCTGGTCGTAGGAGCCCACGTTGTCGACGACGACCAGGCAACGCCTGCCGGCGGTGGCAGCCCGGAACACCCCGCCCCACTCGTCCTCGTTGTCGGGCAGGTCGGCCCGCTTGATCCCGAGCGTGGCCAGGAAGGTGCGGACCGCGTCCCGGGCCTCGATCCGTGGCGTCCCCGAGTAGGCGCGCATGTCGACGAAGAACTGGCCGTCCGGGTAGTTGTCGATGCGCGAACTCGCCCACGCGAGCGCGAGCGTCGTCTTCCCCGACCCGGCCAGGCCCCAGAGCATGCAGGAGCGGGATCCGGTGCCCTCCATGGCCTCGTCCATCGCCTGCAGCAGATGGTGCCTGCCGACGATTCTTCCGATGCCGCCCGGGAGCATGTGCGGCCGATTGGCCGACCAGACCGTCGAATGCGGTTGCTGAACGTAGATCGCGCCGGAGCTGCCCACCTGGAGGACCTGGTTCGCCGCGACTCCTCTGGCAACGTTCTGCGGCGAGTTCTCGGCGACGGGGTCCATGCCTCTGTCCTCCCGGTGCAGCGTCCTTTCGCGACGATCGACGGCGCTCGCTCCGCGCGCCCGACTACATGGTGACGTCTCCGACGTTCTGGGCCTGGATCAGTTTTCCGACGTTGCTGGAGTTCACCGTGTTGGTCGCTGCGGCCGGGGCGGCTACGTGCCGCAGCGCCCGCAGGAACTCCGGATCCTCGGCCGCGTACCGGGTGAGGACCGCGCCGAGCCGTGCGGTCTCCTCCTCCGAGGGGGTTCCCTGTGCGGTCCGGTCGAGGGCGCGCACGACCTCCTCCGGCTCGTCCTTCCTGGTGAAGCGCTGTCGAATCGCCTCGACGAGGGCGGCCCCCGAACCCTCCGCGATCTTGACTAGTGCCGCGGCAACGATGGCCTCGATCATTTCGCGCCTCCTGAACGGTCGACGTGGATGGCGATCGGCGCGGTATCGGTGTCCGGGCCGCCGGTCCCGGCGCGGATATCGGGGAAACGCCGAGGGGAAGCCTGAACGCGGGTCGCGTTCCGGTGCCGGGCATCCGATTCTTCTGCGGTCACTGGTGGCCGTTGGGCCAGTCGTGCGGGAAGGGCGGGAAGGGGTGGATGGTGCGCGGAGGCAACATTACCGAGTGGCGCGACCCGAAGAAAGCCTCGCGTTGTCGAGCTGCGCTGGCCCGGACGTTGATCCGCGCCGCCGCCAGGGAAGGCTTCCCGGAACAGTCGGGAATGCGCGTGACGTGACTCAATGGCGGCCGCGACGGGAACCCGCGATTAGGGCCGTCCTTGTCGGATATTCGACAGGCGGCCACTTGTTTCGGATCGCGATTGGCGAAGGACCATTCCGGCCGGACTCCGGCCGTATCGGGTCCACCATGATCGTCGGGCGCTTCCCGCGTCGTCGTCCGCGCGCTCCCCGGGTTCGAAGTTCCGCGGGTGAGTACGAACGCGGACCCGACGGCCGAGGCCCAGGACGATCCGGTAGGACTGTGCACATGGCTCTGCATGTGCGCGGTGTGCTGCTTCCGGACGACGAGGTCCGCGACCTGTGGCTGGTGGGTGACCGGGTCACCTTCGAGCCGGTGCCCGGCGCCGAGACGGTAGCCGACGGGGGCTTCGTGCTGCCCGGGCTGACCGACGCGCACTGCCACATCGGCATCGCCCGCGGCGGGGCTCCGATCACCTCCATCGACCAGGCCCGCGAGCTGGCCCGGATCGACCGGGACGCCGGGGTGCTCGCCATCCGCGACGCCGGCTCCCCGTACCCGTACCCCGAACTCGACGACGCGGAGGACCTGCCGCGCCTCGCCCGCGCCGGCCGGCACGTCGCCCCGCCCAAGCGCTACCTGCGGGACATCGGGGTGGAGGTCGGCGCCGGCGAGGTGGCCGCCACCGTGGCCGAGCAGGCCGGGGCCGGCAACGGCTGGGTGAAGCTGGTCGGGGACTGGATCGACCGGGGAGTGGGTGACCTCGCGCAGGCGTGGGACGCGGAGACCATGACCGCCGCGGTCGAGGCGGCGCACGCCGCCGGAGCGCGCGCGGCGGTGCACACCTTCTCCGAGTCGGCCGTGGAGATCATGGTGCGCGCCGGGGTGGACTCGGTCGAGCACGGCACCGGCCTGAGCGTGGAGCTGGTCGACCTCATGGCGCGGCAGGGGACCGCGCTGGTCCCCACGATGATCAACATTCGCACCTTCGGTGGCATCGCCGACCAGGCGCGCGGCAAGTTCCCCGGGTACGCCGACCACATGCTGGCCCTGCGCGACCGCTTCCCGACCGTGGTCCGGTCCGCGTACGAGGCGGGCGTGCCGATCTACGTGGGCACCGACGCCGGTGGCGGCATCGACCACGGGCTGGCCGCCGAGGAGATGCTGCTCCTGCACGAGCAGGCCGGGATGGCCGCCGTGGACGTGCTCGCGGCGGCCTCCTGGCGCGCCCGGGAGTGGCTCGGTTTCCCTGGCCTGGTCGAGGGCGGCCTCGCCGACCTGGTCGTCTACCCCGAGGATCCACGCGCCGACCTGCGCGTCGTCCGCACCCCCACCCGCATCGTGCTACGCGGCCGAGTGATCCGCTGACCCCCTGCCCTCTGCCCCCACCCCGGTGATCAAGAGGTTCGCGTCGGAATCCGTCGTGGTCCTGACGCGAAGCTCTTGATCAACGAGCTGGGCGGGCTGAGGGCGGGGTGGCGCGAGTCGGCGGGGTGGGCGGGGCGTGCCCGATGCCGGAGGTGGGGGCGCATAGGATGTGCGGTCATGGCACGCGTGCTCACTCCCCGTGCGGAGGACTTTCCCCGCTGGTACCAGGACCTGATCGCCAAGGCGAAGCTGGCCGACAACGGCCCGGTCCGAGGGACCATGGTGATCCGACCGGCCGGCTACGCCATCTGGGAGCGGATGCAGGCCGAGATGGACACGCGGATCAAGGCGGCCGGCGCGGAGAACGCGTACTTCCCGCTCTTCATCCCGGAGAACTACCTCAAGCGCGAGGCCGAGCACGTCGAGGGCTTCTCGCCGGAGCTGGCGGTGGTCACCCACGGCGGCGGCAAGCAGCTCGCCGAGCCGGTGGTGGTGCGCCCCACCAGCGAGACGGTGATCGGCGAGTTCATGGCCAAGTGGGTCGACTCGTACCGCGACCTGCCGCTGCTGCTCAACCAGTGGGCGAACGTGGTCCGCTGGGAGCTGCGCCCCCGGATCTTCCTGCGCACCAGCGAGTTCCTCTGGCAGGAGGGGCACACCGCGCACGCCACGCGGGAGGACGCGCGCGCGTACGCCCGGCGGATCCTGCACGAGGCGTACGAGGACCTGATGGTCAACGTGCTGGGCATCCCGGTGCTCGTCGGGCTCAAGACCTCCCGGGAGCGGTTCGCCGGGGCGATCGCCACCTACACCTGCGAAGGCATGACCGGCGACGGCAAGGCGCTGCAGCTGGGCACCAGCCACGAGCTGGGCCAGAACTTCGCCAAGGCCTTCGACATCACCTACTCCTCGGCCGAGGGCGGCCGGGAGCACGCCTGGACGACCTCCTGGGGCACCTCCACCCGGATGCTCGGCGGTCTGATCATGTGCCACGGCGACGACAACGGCCTGCGGGTGCCGCCGAGGCTGGCGCCGGTGCAGGCGTACGTCATGGTGGTCAAGGAGGGCGAGGGGGTCGGCGAGGCCGCCACCAAGCTGCGCGACGCGCTGCGCGACGCCGGCGTGCGGGTGGCGCTGGACGACCGCACCGACACCCCGTTCGGTCGCCGGGCCGTCGACGCCGAGCTGCGCGGCTACCCGGTACGCGTCGAGGTCGGCCCGCGTGACCTCGCCGCGGGCAACGCCGTGGTGGTCCGCCGTGTCGACGGCACGAAGGCGCAGACGCCGGTCGCCGACGTGGTCGGCGCGGTGCTGGCCGCGCTCGACAGCGACCAGCAGGCGCTGCACGACGAGGCGCTGGCCTTCCGGGAGTCGCACACCACCGCGGTGAACACCCTCGCCGAGGCGATCGAGGCGGCCGCCACCGGCTGGGCCCGGGTGCCGTGGTCCGCGGTCGGCGCCGAGGGCGAGGCCGAGGCGAACGGCCAGGGCGTCACCGTGCGCTGCCTGCTGCGCGCCGACGGCTCGGTTCCCGACACCGAGGACGAGCCCGACCTGGTCGCGATCCTCGCCCGCTCCTACTGAGCCGAAAGGGCCCCTTCCCGACGCCTCCGGCGGCGGGCGGGGGCCCTGTCAACGACGGGGGTGGCTGGCGTGCGTTTCGAGCCGGGCCGGCTGATCGTGCACCGCAACGTCCGCCACGGCCGGATCGGCTGGGTCCGCCCGGTGCGGGTGGTCAGCGACGACGAGCGGGGCCTGCTGCTCTGGTTGGCCCGCGACACGCCGGTCGCCAGTGAGGTGACCGAGGCGGGGCGGGGCATGCGGGCGATGCCGTTCGCCGAGTGGATCACCTCGACGTACCGGCTGGAGGTCGGACGTTGGCACGGACCGCCGCTGCTGAAGTTCCTGCCGACGGGCGCCGCGCACTCGGTCTGGTGGTTCCGGGACGCGCGGGGCCGATTCGCCCACTGGTACGTCAACCTGGAGGAATCGGGCGTGCGCTGGGACGACGGCGCCGTCGCCGGGGTGGACGTGGTCGACCAGGACCTGGACGTGGTGATCTACCCGGACCGGAGCTGGCAGTGGAAGGACGAGGACGAGTTCGTCGAGCGGCTCGCCTACCCCGACGACTACTGGGTGACCGACGAGGCGGCGGTCCGCGCCGAGGGCAAGCGGGTGATCGCGCTCGCCGAGGCCGGTGACTTCCCCTTCGACGGGACGTGGCGTGACTTCACCCCACCCCCGGAGTGGGGCGTGCCGGACGCGCTGCCGGCCGGCTGGGACCGTCCCCCGGTGCGCTGACCGGCCGATCCTCCGGCCACGGCCTGCCCTCTTCCCGGGAGGCGGTGCGCCGGGACGGGGCGTCGGAGGGCCGATCCAGGTCGGGTCGCTGTGGTACGCCTCACCCCCGACGCGACCCGGAGAGGCTCGTAACGCCTCCGGTGTGAGAGATCGGCGTCGGATCTGGCAGAATGGGGCGCTGGTATCCGGCGCGCGTTCCGGCGCCCTCTAACCCGGGCGCGTCGCCAGTCCACCGAGTAGTCTCCGGCCCAACCCCACTGTGCCGGTCGGCGCTCACCCGTGCACACCGCCCCACCGGGGCAGGTGAGATCGCAACAGGAGCGAAACAACCGTGGCCGTAAAGATCCGGCTTCTGCGGATGGGCAAGATCCGCAACCCGCAGTACCGCATCGTCGTCGCCGACTCGCGCACCAAGCGTGACGGCCGGGCGATCGAGTTCGTCGGGATCTACCAGCCGAAGGAAGACCCTTCGGTGATCGAGGTCAAGTCGGACCGGGTCCAGTACTGGCTGTCCGTCGGCGCTCAGCCGAGCGAGGCGGTGCAGCGGCTGCTGGAGCTGACCGGTGACTGGCAGAAGTTCAAGGGCCTCCCCGCGCCGCCGCCGCTGAAGGTCGCCGCCGAGAAGGCCGACCGGACGGCCGCCTACGAGGCCGAGGCGAAGGCCGCGGCTGGGCTGGGCGAGCCCGAGGCGAAGCCGGCGAAGAAGGCGGCCAAGACCGCCGAGGCGCCGGCCCAGACCGAGGAGCAGGCCGGTGCGGACTCCGGCGAGCAGGCCTGACGTGGCACTGCGTCCCGCACTGGAGCACCTCGTCAAGGGGATTGTCGACCACCCGGACGACGTGCGCGTCCGGTTGATCGACTCTCGCCGGGGCAAGCGGCTCGAGGTCCGCGTGCACCCGGAGGACCTCGGCACGGTGATCGGGCGGTCCGGCCGGACCGCCAAGGCGCTGCGCCAGGTCATCGGCTCCATCGGCGGGCGCGGCGTACGCGTCGACATCGTCGACTCGTACTGATGCTGCTCATCGTCGGCAGGATCGGTAAGCCGCACGGGATCCGCGGTGAGGTCACCGTGGAGGTGCGGACCGACGAACCGGACGCGCGGTTCGCCCCCGGCTCAGTGCTTCGCACCGAGCCGGGGGCGACGCCCCGCACGTCGCCCGACGCCGGCCCCGGGGTGCCGTTCCGGGTCCCGGCCGAGCTGGTCATCGAGTCGGCCCGCTGGCACCAGGGGCGGCTCCTGGTCGCGTTCGAGGGTGTCCTCGACCGTGACGTCGCCGAGGCGCTGCGCGACACCCTCATCGGGGTGGACAGCTCCGAGGTCGCCGCTCCGGAGGACCCGGAGGAGTTCAACGACCACGAGCTCGTCGGGCTGAGTGTGGTCACCCCGACCGGTGAACGGCTGGGCGAGGTGGCCCGCATCGACCACGCGCCCTCCTCCGACCTGCTGGTGCTGCGCCGCCCGGAGGGGAAGACGGCGCTGATCCCGTTCGTCAAGGCGATCGTTCCCGAGGTCGACCTCGCCAACCGTCGCGTCGTCGTCGACCCGCCCGGCGGCCTGCTCGACCTGTAGGGCCGGTAGCCGGCCCTGGACCCGCTGGAGCACCCCGTCATGCGTGTCGACATCGTGTCGATCTTCCCCGAGTACTTCTCGCCGCTGGAGCTGTCGCTCATCGGCAGGGCCCGGGCCGGCGGCACGCTGCGGCTGGCCGTACACGATCTGCGGACCTGGACCCACGACGTGCACCGCACGGTCGACGACACCCCGTACGGCGGCGGACCGGGCATGGTGATGCGGCCGGAGCCGTGGGGGGAGGCGCTCGACGCCCTCGTTCCGCCGGAGGCGTCCCCGCCCCGGCTCCTGGTGCCGTCGCCGGCGGGCGCGCCCTTCACCCAGGCGATGGCGCACCAGCTCGCCGCCGAGGAGCACCTGCTCTTCGCGTGCGGCCGGTACGAGGGCATCGACCAGCGGGTGCTCGACCACGCGGCGACGCGGATGCCGGTCACCGAGGTCTCCCTCGGCGACTACGTGCTCTTCGGCGGCGAGGTAGCGGTGCTGGTGATCCTGGAGGCGGTGACCCGGCTGCTGCCCGGGGTGCTCGGCAACGCGGGCTCGCTGGACGAGGAGTCGCACGCCCACGGGCTGCTGGAGGCGCCGGTCTACACGAAGCCGCCGGGCTGGCGGGGGCATGACGTGCCCGAGGTGCTCCGCTCCGGCGATCACGGTCGGATCGCCCGCTGGCGGCGCGAGGAGGGGCTCCTGCGTACCGCCGCGCGCCGCCCGGACATGCTCGCCGAGATCGACCCGGAGAGCCTGGACAAGCGGGACCGCGCGGCGCTGGACCGGGCCGGATTTCAGCTGCCCCCGGGGGATGTGGCAAAGTAGAGGGGTTGCCGCAGCCGGCCGCGCCGCGGGCGGCTGCGAGGATCCTCGACCGGGGTCGGCTCGACCGACCGCCACCCGAGGATCAGAATCACCCATTCGCGCACCGACTGACGGTGCGCCGTGAGCCTTACGAGGACGCAGCGATGAACATCCTGGACGCCCTTGACGCCCAGTCGAAGCGGGTCGACCTTCCCGATTTCCGTGCCGGTGACACCGTTAAGGTGCACGCGCGGGTCGTCGAGGGCAACCGGTCCCGTGTCCAGATCTTCCAGGGCGTGGTCATCCGCCGCCAGGGTGACGGGCTGCGCGAGACCTGCACGGTCCGCAAGATCAGCTTCGGTGTCGGCGTCGAGCGGACCTACCCGCTGAACAGCCCAGCCATCGACCGGATCGAGGTCGTGACCCGCGGTGACGTCCGCCGGGCCAAGCTCTACTACCTCCGCGAGCTGCGGGGCAAGAAGGCCAAGATCAAGGAGAAGCGGGAGAAGCAGCCGAGCTGACTTCCCGCTCGCCACGCCTGAGCTGCAGCTATGCCGCGCCGGACCGGTCGCACTACCCTGGGCGGCGCGGGCGCAGCGAGGCCATCGCCCCGCGACGTCGCGGGGAGTCGTTCACTGCCGCCCGTGGAGCCGCACCGAGGCTCCCGGGCGGTGGTGTCGTTTCTGGGGACTGGGGAGTGGCGTGGCGCAGTCGATTGACGAGGACGGCACCGTCGACCCGTGGCGCCGCCGGGTCCGCCGCAGCCGCCGCCAGATGCCGCTCTGGCAGGAGCTGCCGCTGCTGCTCGTGGTCGCGTTCTGCCTCGCGGTGCTGATCCGCACCTTCCTCCTCCAGGCCTTCTTCATCCCCTCCGGCTCGATGGAGGACACGCTCCTCGTCGGTGACCGGGTACTGGTCAACAAGGTCGTCTACGACGTACGCGACCCGGTGCGCGGCGAAGTGGTGGTCTTCCGGGGCACCGACCGGTGGGCGCCACAGGTCGACGGGGAGCAGCAGATCGGCCTCGTCGGCAAGCTCGGCCGGACCGTGGGTGACCTGGTCGGGGTGAGCCGCCCCGGCGAGAAGGACTTCATCAAGCGGGTCATCGGCGTGCCGGGGGACCGGGTGCGCTGCTGCGACGAGCAGGGCCGGGTCACCGTCAACGGCACCCCGCTGGACGAGCCGTACGTCCTGGAGGACTCACCACTGGACGTCCCGCCCAACCCGAAGGAGTGCCGGTCGCGGCGCTTCGACGAGGTGGTCGTCCCACCGGGCCAGATCTTCGTGATGGGCGACCACCGGCTGGTGTCCCAGGACGCCCGCTGCCAGGGGCCGGTGCCGATCGACAACGTCATCGGACGGGCCTTCCTGGTGGTCTGGCCGTCGTCCCGGTGGAACGACCTCTCGGTGCCGGCGACCTTCGACGACGTGTCGGGACCGGCCGTCGCATCCCCGCCGGGCCCGCCTCCCGTGCGGCCGACCCCGCAGGGCGATGCGCTGCTCGTCCTGCCGTTGGCGATCGCGCTGGGCCGTTCTCGCGCGTTCCGGTCGGTGCCGTTCAGCCGGGCGTCGTAGGCTCCTTGGCGTGATTGACGAGCAGACCGACAAGCCGCGCAGCTCCTTCTGGAAGGAGCTGCCGATTCTGCTGGGTGTGGCGATCCTGGTCGCGGTGCTGGTGCGCTTCTTCGTGCTGCAGACCTTCTTCATCCCCTCCCAGTCCATGGAGAACACCCTCCAGATCGACGATCGGGTGCTGGTCAACAAGCTGGTGTACGACTTCCGGGCGCCGCACCGCGGCGAGATCGTCGTCTTCAAGGCGCCGGTCGAGTGGAGCGGCCGGGAGGGCGAGGACTTCATCAAGCGCGTCATCGGCGTCGGCGGGGACCACGTGATCTGCTGTGACGAGCAGGACCGCCTGACGATCAACGGTCAGCCGCTGGACGAGCCCTACATCTTCTCCGCCAACGGGCAGCAGGACCGCCCCGCGGACCAGGAGTTCGACATCACCGTGCCCGAGGGCCGGCTGTGGGTGATGGGCGACCACCGCTCGGCCTCCGGCGACTCGCTGGAGCACTGGCAGCAGTCCGGTCAGGACATCGACGCCGCGACCATCGACGAGGACGAGGTCGTCGGGCGGGCCTTCACCATCTTCTGGCCGGTCAACCGGGCGAAGTGGTTGAGCGTGCCGAAGCAGTACGACGGCATCCCGAACTCCTGACCCCGGGCGGGCGTGGGCGTTCGGCGGCCGGTCTGGCAGGCTGGGGCGGTGACCGTCTACACCCCTCGACACGCGGCCCGGGTGCTGTTGGTCGACGCGGACGGCCGGGTGCTGCTCTTCGCCGGCTTCGATCCGGCTCGTCCCGAGCACCGGTACTGGTTCACGCCGGGCGGCGGGCTCGACCCGGACGAGTCCCCGGCGGCCGGCGCGGCGCGGGAGCTGGCTGAGGAGACCGGGCTCCGGCTGACCCCGGCCGAGCTGGGTGAGCCGGTCTGGCGGGAGACGGTCGAGTACCCCTTCGACGGGGTCTGGTACCGCCAGGAGCAGGAGTTCTTCCTGGTCCGGGTGCCGTCGTGGGAGGTGGACACGGCGGGCTTCAACGACATCGAGCAGGCGAGCGTCACCGGGCACCGCTGGTGGTCGGCCGCCGAGCTGGCGGCGAGCGACGAGGTGTACTACCCGAGGGAGCTGCTCGCCATCCTGTCTCGCGTGGCCGACCCGGGCGACTCGGCCGGAGCGACCGTCGCGGAGACCACCGGCGCGAACGCCCCGGCCGGGGGGTCGAGCGCGGCCGACGCGGCCGGCGACCGCGTGGGCGGTGCGCCGTGCTGACCCCGCCGCGCACGATCGTGCGCCGGGAGGCCGGCCTGTACGCGCTGGAGCGGGCGCTGCAACGGCGTGGCTTCCGGCACGTGGCCGGTGCCGACGAGGCCGGTCGGGGCGCCTGCGCCGGCCCGCTGGTCGCCGCCGCCGCGATCCTTCCCGAGGGGCGGCGCGGTGAGATCGAGGGCCTCGCCGACTCCAAGCTGCTCACCCCGGCGAGCCGGGAACGGATCTACGACGAGGTGGTGGCCCGGGCCCTCGCGTACGCCGTGGTGATCATTCCGGCCGAGGAGGTCGACGCCCGAGGGCTGCACGTGTGCAACCTCGCCGCGATGCGCCGGGCGCTCGCCTCGCTCAGTACCCGGCCGGAGTACGTGCTGACCGACGGGTTCGGGGTGGACGGCCTGGACGTGCCGGGCCTGGCGGTCTGGAAGGGCGACCGGGTGGCGGCCTGCGTGGCGGCCGCCAGCGTCCTCGCGAAGGTCACCCGGGACCGGATCATGGTGGAGCTGGACGGGACGTACCCGGCGTACGGATTCGCCGAGCACAAGGGTTACATCACGCCCGAGCACACCGCCGCGCTGCGGGAGCACGGCCCGTGCCGCGAGCACCGTTTCTCGTACGTGAACGTGGCGAGCGTGTCGGGTCGGGACGGCAGCCCGCCGCGTGCCCGGCGGCCGGTGAGCGCCGGCCGGCGGGTGAGCGTACCCGAGGCGCCGGAGACCCTCTTCGGCGACGATCCCGGTGCGTTCCTCGCCCACGCCGGCGGAGAGGTCGGCGCGGCACCGGGTACGCGCCCCGGCGCCGATCCAGGGGGGCCTTCCGGCGACGGGACGGCGTCGTCCGCCGACGAGGCGCACGAGCCGATGGAGCGCTCTTGCCCGGCAGGGAGTACCGTCGGCGTGGCGTTGGGCGAGCGGCCTCGACCGTCGGCGCCGGTGGGGGAAGATGTGGTCATGGAAGGCGGAGAGCGATGAGCGCGGAAGATCTCGAGAAGTACGAGACCGAGATGGAGCTGCAGCTCTACCGGGAGTACCGCGACATCGTCCGCCAGTTCTCCTACGTCGTGGAGACCGAGCGCCGCTTCTACCTGGCGAACCAGGTCGACCTGCACGTGCGCAACTCCGACGGCGAGGTCTACTTCGAGGTCGAGATGCACGACGCCTGGGTGTGGGACATGTACCGTCCCGCCCGGTTTGTGAAGAACGTCCGGGTTATGACGTTCAAGGATGTGAACGTCGAGGAGTTGGAGAAGCCCGACATCTCGCTGCCCGCCGACTCCGGCTTCGGCGGCTGACCGGTACGCCCTCACCGGCGGCGCGCCGCCGGTCACCGCGACGTCGGCGTCCCCACCCGCCGCCGGAGCGCCTGCGAGCCGGAGCCTCGCGGTCAGTGCCGTCATCCGCTCCCGTCGGCAGCTTCACCCCCGCCCGCCGGCACCGACGGACGATCCCGCCCGCCGGCCCCGACGCCCGCCCAACGGTCGTGGGCGACTACTCCGGAACCACAGTCACCGCGACGCGCTGGACCATGTTGTTGGCGAAACCGCCCCGGTTCCACGGCTGCTCCACCGGCTGCGTACGCCCCGAGGCGTCCGTGGCCCGCGCGCTGAGCAGATAGCGGCCGGGCTGCGGCGACCACTCGTAGCGCCAGCGCCGCCAGGCGAAGTCGCCGTCGGTCGGCTCGTCCAGAGTGGCCGGTGCCCAGGTCTCGCCGCCGTCAGTGGTCACCTCGACGGACACCACGGGTGCGTGCCCCGACCAGGCTCGGCCGTCCAGCGTGGACGGTCCCGGCCGGAGCACCCGGGCGCGGGACATGAAGTCGGGGAAGCCGGGCGGCCGCACCAGGGCGCGCGGCTCGATCCGGGTCACCGGCACACCCGGGTCGTCCGCGTTCTGCCGCAGCCGGTACGCCTGCGCGTTCTGGTAGCCCTCGAACGTCTCGGTCAGCACGCTGATCGAGTGGAGCCACTTGACGTGCGCCATCCCGTACCAGCCCGGGACGATCAGCCGCAGCGGGGCGCCGTGCTGCGGCAGCAGGGGAGCGCCGTTCATCTCGTACGCCAGCAGCACCTCCTCGCGCAGCGCCTCCGCGACCGGCAGCGCCCGCTGGTAGTCCTGCTCCACGCCGCGCTCGATGCCGTGGTCGGCGCCGGTGAACACCACATCGACCGCGTCGGCGGAGATCCCCGCCTCCCGCAGCAGCGGCGCGAGCGGCGTACCGGTCCACTCCGCGTTCCCGACCGCCTCCACCAGCCAGGGCTGGCTCACCGGCCGGGGGTCGAGCAGCGCCCGGCCGTTACCGGCGCACTCGAGGGTGACCCGCCGGGTGACCCGGGGACGCTCGCGCAGCTCGGCCAGGCTCAGCGTCAGCGGCCGGTCCACCACGCCGTCGACGGTGAGCGTGTGCGTCGCCCCGTCCAGCTCCGGGATGTCGTAGTGGATCAGCAGGTAGTGCAGCCCGGCCGGGGTGACGTCGTAGCGCAGCGCCTCCAGGGGGATGCCGTGGTTGCGGGCGGCCAGCTGCAGCTCCTCGCCGCTGATCCCCTCCCCGCGCTCGGCCAGCCGGGAGGGCCCGCTGACCTCGGCCGTGGCCGGCCGATCCAGGTCGTCGACCGTGGTCATGGTGTAACCCCCGTCCCCACGGCGGCTGCTCCACCGTGCCGCCCCAGCTTAGGCCGGGTCGCCGGGCCCGGGCACCCGCGCCCTCGGGGCCTGTGGGGACCGGAGCGCACCTGCTCCCGGGTGTGGCGGTCGCCATGGCCCGCGTCCGAGCCGATCGCCGCCGGGACACCCGGGCCGGGTGCCTCGTCCCCGGGTCTCGCTCAGCCGCGATCGACGAACTCGAACATCCGCTCGCCGGCGGGGCCGTCACGTCGTCCCGGCGCGGATGGGTGGCGAGCACCGGAATCAGGTCCCGCCCCTGACCGGCACAGAGGCTGACGGCGCGCAGCGGGCCGGCTGGGGCCTGGTCCAGCGCGTCACGGAGGTGCCGTCGTACCTCGGTCAGCCGTCGGGCGAGTGCGGAGCCCGGCCGGTCGTAGTCGTCGTGCCACGCGTACCAGTCCCGACTCGTCGCGCCAGCTTAGGCGAGGCGCATAGCACGGCGGCCGCGTCGGGCGTGCACTGTCCACAAGCCGCTTGCCCGTCCACAGGGGAGGCATGAGCCGCACCGCCGCCCGTCGACGCGGGGCAAACTGCGGCTCATGCGACCGCCCCCGCCGATCCCTACCGCCACGCTCCGCCGTACCGCGCCGCCGCGTCACGGCGCCCCGGCACACCCCCGTACCGCACCACGGTCGTGCCGCAGGACCGCCTGGCGCTGCCTGCCGATATCGCTCAGCGTCATGCTCCTCCTGGCCACGCCGCCGGCCGCGGTGGCCGCGCCCGGCGATGACCACGGCGTACCGGTCGGCGCGGCGGCTGCAGCGGCCCCGTCCTACGACGGTGACGACCAGCCGGCCGGCAGGGCGGCGGCGCGTCCGTCGGTTGCGACCGCCGGGTTCCGGTGGCCGGTCGACGGGCCGCCCCGGCCGGTACGCCCCTTCGACCCCCCGCCGCGGCCGTGGCTGCCCGGACATCGGGGCGTCGACCTGGCGGTCGCGGCGGGTTCGCCGGTGCGGGCCGCCGGGCCGGGCACCGTGCTCTTCGCCGGGATGGTGGCCGGGCGGCCGGTGGTCACCGTCGGGCACGCCGACGGGTTGCGGACGACCTACGAGCCGGTGCGGCCGTCGATCACCCCCGGCGACCCGGTCCCCGCCGGGGCGCCGCTCGGCGTCCTGGAGACCGGCCATCCGGGCTGCCCGGCGGCGGCCTGCCTGCACTGGGGACTGCGCCGCGGCGCGGAGTACCTCGACCCGCTCGCGCTGCTCGGCCTCGGGCCGGTCCGGCTGCTTCCTCTCAACGGCTCGCCGATCGGGAGCGCCGAGCAGCCCGCCGGTGCGGCCCCCTCAGCGCTGGGCGAGCAGCGGCGGCAGCCGAACGGCGAGGCGCTCGTACTCGTCGGGCGAGTTGTAGACCTGCCCGCAGAGGCGCAGCCAGCCCTCGCCGTTCCAGGACATCACCGCCACCTCGGTGGCGAGCCGTTCGGCGATGCGTTGCTGCAACGTCCGCGCTGCCTCGATGGTCGTGGCGAGGTTCGGCGGCAGCGGGATGAGCCGCATGGCGACCTCGGGCCCGCCCGGGTCCGGCAGCAACTCCGGCGCCACCCCGAGCGCGTCCCCGACCACCCGCTGGCCGTACCGGGCCAGTCGGGCGTTGTGGGCGCGTACCCGGTCGACACCGAGGCTGCGCAGCGCGAACGCGCCCACCGGGGCGGCCAGCCACGAGGTGTAGTCCTGGGTCGCCTGCCACTCCAGTCGGGCGGGAAACCCGGCCTCCTGCTCCCAGGAGACCACCAGCGGCTCGATCCGTTCCCGCCACGACGGCGCCACGACCAGCACCGCGGTGCCGCGCGGGGCGTACGCCCACTTGTGCAGGTTGCCCACCCAGAAGTCGGCGCCGACGCTCGCCACGGTCGTGGGCAGCATCCCGGGCACGTGCGCCGCGTCCACCAGGACCGGCACTCCCTGCTCGTGCGCCACCGCGACGATGGCGGCGGCCGGGAAGAGCCGGGCCGTCGCGGAGGTGAGCTGGTCGACGACGAGCAGGCGAGTCCGGCCTGGGCGCAGGGCGTCCCGCACGGACTGGACGACCTCCTCGTTCGTCGCGTCCAGCGGCACCGGCATCACCCGGCTCACCGCCCCGGTGCGGCGGCACTCCCGGTCGATGGAGAGCGTGACGGCGCCGTACCCGTGGTCCGTGCTCAGGATCTCGTCATCGGGACGCAGCCCGAGCGACTGGAGCACCACGGCGACGCCGGTTGTCGCGTTGCCGACCAACGCGGTGCCGTCGGGGTCCGCGCCGAGGAAGGTGGCCAGGTGCCGGCGAGCGTGCGCCACCCGATCGCTGAGTCCCTGGGTGAAGAAACGCAGCGGGTTGGCCTCCATCTCGTCGCGCAGCCGCTGCTGGGCACGCTGCACGACGATCGGCACCGCACCGAACGAGCCGTGGTTGAGGTGACTGACCGCCGGATCCAGGGAGAAGAGCAGACGGGCACCCGGAATCGGCTCCGGTGGCTGCGGGACGCTCACCCGGTGATCGTAACGGCGGGTCGATCATCGACGGCGGGGATCGGTCAGGCGCGGGGATGGGCCTGCCGGTAGGCGGAGCGCAGCCGCTCCACCGAGACGTGCGTGTAGATCTGGGTGCTGGCCAGCGAGGAGTGACCGAGCAGCTCCTGCACCGCGCGCAGGTCCGCACCGCCTTCGAGCAGATGGGTGGCGGCCGAGTGGCGCAGCCCGTGCGGGCTGGTCCGGGGGAGCCCCGCCGCCTCCGCGTAGCCACCGACGATCCGGCGGGCGGTCGTCGGGTTGAGCCGGCCACCGCGCGCGCCGAGCAGGAGCGCGTCCGCCGAGTGCCGTGCCGCCAACGTCGGACGACCGTGCCGCAGCCAGTCGTCGAGCGCACGCTGGGCCGGCGCCCCGTACGGCACGACGCGCTCCCGGCCGCCCTTGCCCAGCACCCGGATCACCCGGCGCGTGTGGTCGACGTCGGCGAGGTTCAGCCCGCACGCCTCACTGACCCGTACGCCCGTGGCGTAGAGCAGCTCCAGCAGCGCCCGGTCCCGCAACAGCACCGCCTCATCGACGCCGTCTACTGGCCCTCCACCCGTGCGGTCATCGGCGGAGCCGAGGTCGGTGTCACCGGCGCCGGCCGGGTCGGTGGCGTCGGCCGGCGCGCCGTCGGCGTCGCGTCCGGTGCGCGAACCCGTCGCCGCGGAGCCGTCGGTTGCCGCCACCCCGCCGGCGGATGGTCGGCGACCCTGCGACGCCGCGTCGTCGACGAGCCGACCGGGGGCCTCGACCAGCGCGGCCGCCTGGTCGGCGCGGAGCACCCCGGGCAGCTCCCGATGCGCGCGCGGGCTGGCCAGCAGCGCACCCACATCGGACGGCGAGCGGCCGGACCGGTGCGCCCACGCACTGAACACCCGGGCCGAAGCCGCCCGCCGCGCCAGCGAGCTGCGGGCGGCCCCCGTCGTCCGAAGCCGCGCCAACCAGCTGCGCAGCACCGCAAGGTCCACGGCGGCGACGTCAGCGCAGCCCATCCGGGCGGCGTGGTCGAGGAGCGAGACCACGTCGGTGACGTACGCCCGCACCGTGTGCGCGGAGCGGTTACGAACCCCGGCCAGGTGGTCGGCGAAGTCGTCCACGGCGTCCCGCAGCGGCGGCGGCAGCGCCGCGTGGAGGGCGCGGGTGCCGCGTGCCGCCCCGCTCACCGCCCCCGCACCATCGAAGCGCGACCGTTCGGCGTGCGCCCGATCGTCGGCTGGCATGCGCAGAGCCTACGGGCCCGCCGCCCGGACAGCTGTCGACCGGGGCGGAGGAGCCAGGGCGTAACCCTCCTCGCGGCGCACCACCAGGGCCAGCTCCTCGAGCAGGGACAGCTTCCGCAGCGTGGTCCGCAGGTCCAGGCCGGCCCGCGCCGCGAGCCGCTCCACCCCGGCCGTGCCGCGGCGGGGCATCGCCTCCAGCACCGACCCGGCCTCGTCGTCGAGCGGGTCGGTCGGCCGGTCCGGGCCACGCGCCGGCGGCGCCAGGTCCACCCCGATCCGACCCACCTCCTCCAGCACGTGCGCCACGCCGGTGACCAGGCGGGTCTTCGGATGTTCGCGCATCAGCTCGTGGACCCCCACGGACATCGCCGACGTGACCGGCCCCGGCACCGCCATCGTCGGACGCTCCATGGCGAGGGCCCGGTGCGCGGTCTGGGTGGCACCGCTGCGCGCCGCCGCCTCCACGACCACAGTTCCGAGCGTTCCGGCGGAGATGACCCGGTTGCGGATGAGGAACCGGGACCGCAGCGGATCCGCCCCGGGTTCCCACTCACTCACCAGCAGCCCGCTCTCCGCGATCCGCTCGAAGAGGGCGGCGTTGCCCATCGGATACGGCCGGTCCACCCCGCAGGCGAGCACCGCGACGGTGAGCCCACCCGCGGTGAGCGCGCCCCGGTGCGCGGCGGCGTCGATGCCGTACGCGCCACCCGAGACGACCGTCCAGTCCCGGTCCGCCAGACCGTAGCCGAGCTCGGTGGCGACGTGCGTGCCGTAGCCGCTGGCGGCCCGCGCACCCACCACGGCCACCGAGCGCTCCAGCGCCTCGGCCAACGGCCACGCACCACGCACCCAGAAACAGAGCGGCGGCGCGGTCTCGGTGTCCACCCGGCGATACGCCTCGGGCAGCTGGAGGCCGTGCAGGTCGGCAACGCGCGCCGGCCACTCCTCGTCCTCCGGCGTGACGATGCGCGCGCCGAGCCGCGCCGTGCGCTCCACCGCCTCGGCCGCCACAGCCCGCGGATCGCCGCCGGCCATCCGCGCGGCCACCGTGGCCCGGAGCTTCCGGTCCGGCGCGCCACCGTCGAGGAGCAGCTCCAGCGCGGCCACCGGCCCAAGCTCGTCCACCAGCTGGTGCACCGACCGGGTGCCCGGCTCGGTCAGCCAGGCCAGCGCGATCCGGGCCAGCGTCCGTTCCTCTCGCCCGCTCATACCGGCACTCCACCGGCCCGCGGCACGTCCGCACGGGGTCCGATGATCCGCCCGCTCATGCCGGCGCTCCGCTGCGCTGCGTCGTGTCCGACGGGTTCGAGGGCGTGCCGGCATGCGGCACGTCCGTGCCGGGTCCGAAGATCCGCTCGCTCATGTCGGCGCTCCGCGGCGCTGCGTGCCGGCACGAGCACCGGGTCGGATGGATCGTTCGCTCATGTCGCGTCTCCCGTTCGCAGTTGAATCGCCTCCAGCACGTCGTCGCGGACCGGTCGGGACCGGCCGTCCAGGTCCGCGATGGTCCAGGCCAGCCGGAGGACCCGGTCGAAGCCCCGCGCCGAGAGCGAGCCGGAGTCGAGCCGGGCACGCAACTCGGCCGTGTCGGGCGCGGGCAGCCGCCACGGCGGCCGGCGTAGGTGCGGCCCGGGGACCTGGGCGTTGAGCTGATGGCCGAGGCCCGCCCAGCGCTCGGCTCCCGCCGCTCTGGCCGCCGCCACCCGGCCCGCCACCACCGCCGACGACTCCCGGTCACCCACGCCCGCCAGCAGCTCGGCGGCCCGTACCGCCGGCAGCCGGACCTGCACGTCGATCCGGTCCAGCAGTGGCCCGGAGAGCCGGCCGAGGTAGCGCCGCCGGGCGAGCGGGCTGCACTCGCAGTACGCGTCGCCGGCGGGCTTCGCGCACGGGCACGGGTTCGCCGCCAGCACCAGCTGCGTGAGCGCCGGGTACTCGGTGCCGCCCCGGGTACGGGCGAGCTGGACCCGGCCGTGCTCGAGCGGCTGACGCAGCGCCTCCAGGGCCCCCTTGCCGAATTCGGGCGCCTCGTCGAGGAAGAGCACCCCGCGATGGGCCAGCGACACCGCGCCCGGACGGGCGAGACCGGAGCCCCCGCCGACCAACGACGGCACGGTCGCGGTGTGATGCGGCGCCTGGAACGGTGGCCGGCGCAGCAGCCGACCCCCGGGTGGGAGCAGCCCGGCGATGGAGTGCAGCGCGGTGACCTCCAACGCGGCCTCGTCGTCGAGCTCCGGCAGGATCGACGGGAGGCGCTCGGCGAGCATGGTCTTGCCGGCGCCGGGGGGCCCGAGCAGCGCCAGGTGGTGTCCGCCGGCCGCGGCGACCTCGAGAGCGCGTCGCCCGAGCTCCTGCCCGGCCACGTCGGCCAGGTCGGGCCCGTCGCCGATCGGCGGCGACTCCCCGACGGGTGGCTCGATCAACGGCGCGCCGTCGCGTACGAAGGTGACCAGCCGGTGCAGCGTGTCGACGGCACGTACCCGCACGCCGGGGATGACGGCCGCCTCGGCCGCGTTCCCCGCCGGGACGATCACCCGCTCGATCCCGGCCCGGGCCGCGGCGGCGACCATCGGCAGCACTCCGCGCACCGGGCGGACGGTGCCGTCCAGCCCCAGTTCACCGAGGACCACCACCCGATCGAGGGGCAGCAGCGGGAGCTCACCCGAGCCCCCGAGCAGCGCCGCCGCGATCGCCAGGTCGAACGCCGAGCCGAACTTCGGCAGGGTGGCCGGCAGGAGGTTCAGGGTGATGCGGCGGTTCGGCCAGCGCTGACCGGAGTTGACCACGGCCGCCCGTACCCGGTCCCGGGCCTCGTGCAGTGCGGTGTCCGGCAGCCCGGAGATCACCACTGCGGGCAGTCCCGCGGCGAGGTCGGCCTCCACCTCCACGAGGTGACCGGCGACCCCGACCAACCCGACGCAGAGCACCTTCGCGTAGCTCATCGGGCACCCGCGCCCACGGTGCGAGCGCCCATCTCAGAACGCCCCCTTCAGGTGCTCGACCCGGGCCGGGCCGGCGTCGGGAAGTCGCACCGAGAGCACGTCGAAGCGGATCTCGTCGGCCGTCGTACCGGTCTGCGCCAGCCAGCGGGCGGCGAGGCCGCGCAGCCGCCGGGCCTTGGCCGGTACGACCGCCTCCGCCGGGCTGCCGAACTCGCCGCCCCGCCGGGTCTTCACCTCGCAGAAGGCGAGCACCGGCCCGTCCCAGGCGATGATGTCGATCTCGCCGCTCGGGCAGCGCCAGTTTCGGGTCACCGGGCGTAGCCCCGCTGCGATCAGGTGCCGGAGGGCGCACCGCTCGCCGTACGCGCCGACCGCCTGGTTCCGCGTCGTCATGGCCGCGACGATGCCGCTCCGGGGACGTGCTCGGCGATCCCGGGCGAGCCCGCCTGTGGACGACGGCCGCGCTGTGCACAACCGGATGATCATGCTGGTCTCGTGCTACAGGGGACCGTCGCTCACGCCGGTACGCGCAGGGTGGGACGCCGTGCGCCGGGCGGGACGCCGCCGGATGCGAACCAGGTGTGCGCGGTCGCCGCGCGCCGGGGTGGGCTGACGGCCGCCGAGACACTTCGCATACGGTGCGGCACGTGGACGGACGACGGAGCTTCCCCGACGATCAGGAATTGCGCTGGTACGCCGACGAGCGCGGCCGTGACTACGAGCCGGACTGGCCCGGCGTTGTGGAGCGCCAGCGGGACGAGGAGTCCCGCGTGCCGGAGCAGCGCGGCGCCACCGAGGAACCCCGGTACGGCGACGGCACCCCGTACCGCGAGCCGGTCCGCTTCGGCGCGGACGCCGAGCCCGCCCGGTTCGCTCCGGCCGACCTGCCGGGGCGGGCGCCGGGGGGCGAGTCCGGCCGGTTCGCGGCGGGGGAGTCGGACGCCGGACGGTTCGGCGCGAACGATTCGGACTCGCTGCGTTTCCCCGCGGTGAACTCCGACGGTGGGCGGCCCGAGCCGGCGACCGGCCAGCTCGGGACGACGGACTCGCGCCACGGTGCGCCGGAGCGGGAGTCCCGGCGGCATGCCGCCGTCGAGCCGGAGCGGTTCAGCGCCGCCGTCGAGCCCGAGCGGTTCAGCGCCGCCGGCGAGGCGGTGCGGTTGCCGGTGGGCTCGCGCGGGGAGGTCGAGCCGGGGCGTTCCGGCGCGGGTCCGCGCGCGGAGGACCAGTCGGCACGGTTTCCGGTCAACGCGCGTCTCGACGAGCCGGGCCGGTTCGAGGCGGCGCAGCTCGGGGTGGCCGGCGACGAGCGAGCCAAGTCGTCCGGTTACCGGGCGGAGCAGGCCTCGGGCACTGATTCGGACACGTCGGACTCGGGTGACCTGAGCGGGCGTCGTGCGCTCCGGGAGGTGGCGGGCTCGGACGCGGCGCGGGAGAGCGCGAGCGCCGCCCCGGCCGAGGCCGTCGAGTCCGTGCCGTCGTCCCCGCTGGCCGGCTACCCGATCGTCGACGCCGGCCGGGGGGAACCGTCGCCCGCGCTGGACGTGCCGACCGGCCCGATGCCGTCCGTCGGTCTGCGAGGCGAACTGCCCTACCTGGCGAGCGGCGTGCCGGACCCGGGCGCCCGGCCGACCGGCGACGGGGTCTATCGGACGCGTCGTCCGGTTCTCGCCGTCTTCTTCGCGCTGCTGGTCCTGGTCTTCGAGGCCCCGGCGTTGCGGTTGCTGGCGCACGGGGTGACGGGAGATCCGGTCTCCGCGGGGAACGTGGTGGCCGGAACGTTCCTGGTGGCCGGGCTGCCGATCTTCGCAATCGGGCTGTACGGGCTCCGTACCGGCGGATTGTCCCTGGCCGAGGGGAGCCGGGGTTGGCTGCGGCCACCGACGGCCTACCTGACGGTGGCCCTGGTGCTCTTCGTCGCGGCCGCGCTCGCGGCCGGCTGACGGTACCGCGCTCGCGGGGCTCCGGTGCGGCTCGCGCCGTGCCCCGGAACGCGGCGCTCCCTGCCGCGCACCCGCGGGCTGCGCAGCGGGCAAGGGGCGTACACTGGTCGACTGGCGACCGCCTCGCGCGGTCGACCTCGCGTGCCCTCTCCACGGTTCGTCGTGGGGCGACGGCCTCCCTGGTCCCGATCTTGGTCGGGCCCATCATGGCCGGCGATCGGGCGCCAGGACGCCCGGCCGCCGGCCGGGCGGGACAACCAGGGACAACAAGGAGTACCAACATGGCCGTCGTGACCATGCGTCAGCTGCTGGAGAGCGGTGTCCACTTCGGGCACCAGACCCGGCGCTGGAACCCGAAGATGAAGCGCTTCATCTTCACCGAGCGCAACGGCATCTACATCATCGACCTGCGCCAGACCCTCGACTACATCGAGAAGGCGTACGACTTCGTGCGCACCACGGTGGCCGAGGGCGGCAGCATCCTCTTCGTCGGCACCAAGAAGCAGGCTCAGGAGGCGATCTCCGAGCAGGCGACCCGGGTCGGCCAGCCGTACGTGAACCACCGCTGGCTCGGCGGCATGCTGACCAACTTCCAGACCGTGTACAAGCGGCTGCAGCGGATGAAGGAGCTTGAGGCCCTCGGTGACCTGAGCGGCACCGCCGCCGGTTACACCAAGAAGGAGACCCTGCAGCTCTCCCGCGAGAAGGACAAGCTCTCCCGCACCCTGGGTGGTCTGCGGGACATGCAGAAGCTCCCGGCCGCGATCTGGGTGGTCGACACCAAGAAGGAGCACATCGCCGTCGACGAGGCCCGCAAGCTGGGCATCCCGGTGATCGCCGTGCTCGACACCAACTGCGACCCGGACGAGGTCGACTTCCCGATCCCGGGCAACGACGACGCCATCCGCTCGGCCGAGCTGCTGACCAAGGTCGTCGCCGCCGCCGTCGCGGACGGTCTGATCGCCCGTTCCGGCCGTCGCCGGGGCACCGACGAGAAGCCTGAGCCGGGTGTCGCCTCCGACGAGCCGCTGGCCGAGTGGGAGCGCGAGCTGCTCGAGGAGCCGAAGAAGGCCGACGAGCAGGAGCAGCCGGCGGCGGCCGCCGCCGAGTGACCGCGCGTCGCTGCCCCGCCGTCCGCTCTTTGACGACGGCGGGCAGCGGCGGCCCGGTCGGGCACATTCGGCCCGGATCCGGGTAATCGGCACCTCCGACCATCCACCCGCCGTCTCAACATCGAAGAGAGAGCCATGTCTGAATTCACCGCCGCGGATGTGAAGAAGCTCCGCGACCTCACCGGCGCCGGCATGATGGACAGCAAGAAGGCGCTGACCGAGGCCGAGGGCGACTTCGACAAGGCCGTCGAGATCCTGCGCGTCAAGGGCGCCAAGGACGTCGGCAAGCGGGCCGGCCGTACGGCCGCCAACGGTCTGATCGCGCACTCCGGCCAGGCGCTGCTCGAGCTCAACTGCGAGACCGACTTCGTGGCCAAGACCGACTCGTTCATCGCGCTGGCCCAGCAGTTGGTCGAGCACGGCGTCCGCTCCGGTGTCAGCAACGCCGAGGAGCTGCTCGCCAGCGAGCTGGACGGCAAGGTCGTCGCCGACCTGATCCAGGAGCAGTCGGCCAAGATCGGCGAGAAGCTGGTGCTCAACCGGTTCGCCAAGCTCGACGGCACCACCGCCGTCTACCTGCACCGTAAGGCCCAGGACCTGCCCCCGGCGGTCGGTGTGCTGGTGCAGTACGCCGGCAAGACCGACGAGGCGGGCGACGCCGACGCGCGCGGGGTGGCCATGCAGATCGCCGCGATGCGCCCGCAGTACCTCGCCCGCGAGGAGGTGCCGGCCGAGGTCGTCGAGTCCGAGCGCCGCATCGCCGAGCAGACCGCCCGGGAGGAGAACAAGCCCGAGGCGGCGCTGCCGAAGATCGTCGAGGGCCGGGTGAACGGCTTCTACAAGGACTTCGTCCTGCTGGAGCAGTCGTCGGTGACCGACAACAAGAAGTCGGTGAAGCAGGTGCTGGCCGAGGCCGGCATCGAGGTCACCCGCTTCGTGCGGTTCGAGGTCGGCCAGGCCTGAGCCGCCACCGGGCGCCTCGGCGCCCGTGGGCAGGAACGTCGACGAGGAGGTCGCCGGTGTACGTGACAGGCACCGCGGCCTCCTCGTCCCATAGGGTCGGCAACGGCAGTTTCGCGGCGCACGACGCGCCGGTGTGGGAAAGGGCGGGCGGATGACGCAGGTTGTGAGTGACCGGACGCTGGCGGTGGAAGACCCCACCGCCCCGCCGCCTGGCCGGGCTCGTCGGGTGGTGCTCAAGCTCTCCGGCGAGGTCTTCGGCGGAGGCGCGATCGGTGTCGACCCGGACGTCGTCCAGGCCATCGCCCGGCAGATCGCCACGGTGGTCCGTCGGGGTGTGCAGGTCTCCGTGGTGGTCGGTGGTGGCAACTTCTTCCGCGGCGCCGAGCTGCAGAAGCGTGGCATGGACCGGGCGCGCGCCGACTACATGGGCATGCTCGGCACCGTGATGAACTGCCTCGCCCTCCAGGACTTCCTGGAGAAGGAGGGGATCGAGACCCGGGTGCAGAGCGCCATCACCATGGCCCAGGTGGCCGAACCGTACATCCCGCTGCGCGCCATCCGGCACCTCGAGAAGGGGCGGGTGGTCATCTTCGGTGCGGGCGCCGGCATGCCGTACTTCTCCACCGACACGGTCGCGGCGCAGCGCGCTCTGGAGATCCACGCCGACGTGGTCCTGATGAGCAAGAACGGCGTCGACGGTGTCTACACCGCCGACCCCCGGATCGACCCCACCGCCAGCAAGTTCGACTCGATCACCTTCTCCGAGGTGCTGCGCCGCAATCTTCGGGTGGCGGACGCGGCGGCGTTCAGCCTCTGCATGGAGAACGGCCTGCCGATGCTGGTATTCGGCGCGCAGGGGGAGGACACCATCGTGCGCGCCGTCGGTGGCGACAAGATCGGCACCCTGATCACCGCCTGAGCGGTCGCCCCCTGGCGACGGCAGCGGTCCTCCGACACACAGCAGAGCCCACCACGAGCACAGAAGGAGGCGAGGAGACCGGTGATCGACGACACCCTCCTCGAGGCCGAGGAGAAGATGGAGCGTGCGATCGAGCACGCCAAGGAGGAGTTCGGCGCGATCCGGACCGGTCGGGCCAACCCGGCCATGTTCTCCAAGGTCATCATCGACTACTACGGCACGCCCACGCCGCTGACCCAGATGGCGTCCGTCGCGATCCCCGAGCCGCGCATGGCGATCATCAAGCCGTACGACAACTCGCAGATCAACGCCATGGAGAAGGCGATCCGCGACTCGGACCTCGGCGTGAACCCGAACAACGAGGGCAACCAGCTGCGCATCGTGCTCCCGCAGATGACCGAGGAGCGCCGCCGCGACATGATCAAGGTGGCTCGGCACAAGGGCGAGGAGGCCAAGGTGGCGATCCGCAACGTCCGCCGCCGCGGCAAGGAGGAGCTGGACCGGATCGTCAAGGACGGCGAGGCCGGCGAGGACGAGGGTCGTCGCGCCGAGAAGGAGCTGGACGATCTCACCCAGCGCTTCGTGGCGAGCGTCGACGAGCTGGTCAAGCACAAGGAAACCGAGCTGCTCGAGGTCTGAATCGTCGCCCGCTGGGCGTCGGAGGTGTCACGAGGCCCGTCCCCGATCGCGGGGGCGGGCCTCGGTTGTTCGGCGGCGGGGCTCCGGACGGTCCTGGTGGTCGCGGGGGTCAGTGGCGCCGCCCAGCGGTCGTCGGCCCCGGGCGCACCGCTGCGGCCGAGCCTCGTCCGCCGTGCCGGAGTGGCCGGTGCAGTAGGCTCGGCAGGATTCCCGGCCACCTGACGGTGAACGCCGGGGATCGACCGCCCGTCGGGTCGGTCAATCCGAAGAAGCCGTCGCACGTGTGTAGGGGATGCTTGTGGTCTTGCGTCATGTGGTGGTCCTCGTGCCGCGTCGCGGTGCGTGATGTCCCCCCTCGACCCCTACAGCGGCGCTGAGCCCCGAGGCTGGGACCGGCCGGACCGGCCGGCGGCCCTGCCGTGGCCGGATCCCGAGATCGATCCGGGGCCGTGGACGCGCAACCCCGCACCCGGGCCGGAGCTCTACGCCGAGCCTCGGACCCGTTCCCGGCCACCGGCCGACCCGTACGACGACGGCGGCTCCTACCCGGCGGGCCCGTACGACGACCGTGACGGGCCGTACCCGCCGGATCCGTACGACGACGGGCGGCACTCGGGCCCGGCGCGCCCCGGGCGGGGTGGACCGTCGCACGGCGAGCGGGACCGGTACCGGGACCGGCGGGCCGATCCGTACGGTGACGACGAGCGCTACCAGGGCGGCCCGCCCGCCCCGCTCCGTGAGCGGTACTCCGACGAGCCGTACGCCGACCGCTACGACGACGACCGTGGCCGTGACCCGTACCGGGAGCGGCCCGACGAGCGAGGGTATCCGGACGAGCGCCGTCACCCCGGCGAGCGCGGGTATCCCGACGAGCAGGGATACGCCGACGAGCAGGGATACGCCGACGAGCGGACCGGACGGTACGACGACGAGTCCGGCTTCCCGACCGCGCAGCTGGAGCCGATCCGGGCCGACCTCGCTCCGGACCCGGTCCGGGCCGACCTCGCCCCGGCTCCTGAGCCGGAGCGGACGCCGGGCCGGCGCGGCCCGGGCAAGCGGCGCGCCAGCGCGGATCGTCCCGCCACCCTGCAGGCCTCCGGCCGGGCCGGACGTAACCTGCCGGCCGCCATCGGCGTCGGGCTGGGTCTCGGCGCCCTGATCCTGCTGCCGCTCTTCCTCTACCCGCCGTTGTTCCTGGCGGTCGTCGTCGCCGCCGTCTGCATCGGGGTCTGGGAGCTGACCCGGGCCGTGGGGCGCAGCGGCGCCAATCCACCGCTGGTCCCGCTGGTCGCCGGCAGTGCGCTCACCGTGGGGCTGGCCTGGTTCGCCGGCCCGGACGCGCTCAGCCTCGGTCTGCTGGTGACCGTGCTCGGGGTGATGATCTGGCGGCTGGGGGACGGGCCCGCCGGCTACCAGCGCGACCTGACCGCCTCCACCTTGATCGCGGTCTACGTGCCGTTCCTCGGCGGGTTCGCGGCGCTGCTGGCGGCGGCGCCCGACGACGGTCCGTGGCGGATCCTGGCCGCCCTGATCGCGGTGGTGCTCTCCGATACCGGTGGGTACGCCGCGGGCGTGTTCCTCGGAAAGCATCCGATGGCCCCGACGGTGAGCCCCAAGAAGTCCTGGGAGGGCTTCGGCGGTTCCGTCACGGCCGCGGCGCTCGGCAGCGCGCTGCTCCTCTGGCTGGTGTTCGACGTGGCCCCGTGGTGGGGCGCGGTCTTCGGGGTCGCCATCTCCTGCGCGGCCGTACTCGGCGATCTCGCCGAGTCGATGATCAAGCGGGATCTCGGGGTGAAGGACATGAGCAACCTTCTGCCGGGGCACGGCGGGCTGATGGACCGGCTCGACTCGATCCTCTTCGCGGTGCCGACCGCGTACCTGCTGCTGGCCGTCCTCGTGCCGGTGGCCGGGTGAGCTGCCCGAGCGCCGGCGGGGCGGACCGGTCGGACGGAGGCGGAGTGCTCCACCACCAGGAGGACCCCTTGACCGGAGGGCGGGGGTCGGTTCGGCACCTCCGGACAGGTGCGTACGCCGTTCGGCGTGACAGACTGGACCCGCCATGACGAGCCTGCCCCTGATCCCCGCCGTGCCGGACAAGCCCGCGCGCCGCGCCGCCCTGCCCCAGCAGCACCTCGCCGACCTCGACCTGGCGGGCCGCCAGGCGCTCGTCGCCGAGCTGGGCGAGCCGGCGTTCCGTGCGAAGCAGATCTCCAACCACTACTTCGGCCGGCTGGTCCGTGACCCGCAGCTGATGACCGACCTGCCCGCCGCCGCCCGTGAGCGGCTGGCCGAGCGGCTGATGCCCCGGCTGCTCACCGCGGTGCGGGAGCTGACCTGCGACGACGGCGCGACGCGTAAGGCGCTGTGGCGGCTGCACGACGGCTCGCTCGTGGAGAGCGTGCTGATGGGGTACGAGGACCGGGTGACGGTCTGCATCTCCAGCCAGGCGGGCTGTGGCATGGCCTGCCCGTTCTGCGCCACCGGCCAGGCCGGGCTGACTCGTAACCTCTCCACGGCCGAGATCGTCGACCAGGCGGTCTACCTCGCCGGCGTGGCCGCCTCCGGCGCGGTGGCCGGGTCCCCGGCCCGCCTCTCGCACGTGGTCTTCATGGGCATGGGCGAGCCGCTGGCGAACTACTCCCGGGTGGTCGCGGCGATCCGCCGGCTGGTCGCCCCGGCTCCCGAGGGGCTCGGCCTGTCCCAGCGGCACATCACCGTCTCCACCGTCGGCCTGGTGCCGGCCATTCGCCGACTGGCCAGCGAAGACCTGTCGGTGACTCTTGCGCTGTCGTTGCACGCCCCTGATGATGAGCTGCGCGACGAACTGGTGCCGGTCAACCAGCGCTGGAAGGTGGCCGAGGTGCTGGACGCAGCGTGGGACTACGCGGCCCGGACGGGACGCCGCGTGTCGATCGAGTACGCGATGATCAAGGATGTGAACGACCAGCCGTGGCGCGCCGACCTGCTCGGCCGGCTGCTGGCCGGCAAGTTGGCACATGTGAATCTCATTCCGCTCAACCCGACGCCGGGTAGCCGCTGGGACGCGAGCCCGAAGCCGGTCGAGCGCGAGTTCGTCCGGCGCTTGCGGGCCGCCGGGGTGTCCACCACCGTGCGGGACACCCGGGGGCGCGAGATCGACGGGGCGTGTGGGCAGCTCGCCGCCGCGGAGGACAGCGACATCGACCGCGCCGCAGCGGCATCGGCGTGACCAGGCGTGGCGAAGGAAACCAGGAGACATAGTGGCGAGTCAGGGTCAGCGTTTCCGGCGTAAAGCGGTCCGCCGGGGATACAAGGTCGACGAGGTGGACGCCTTCCTCGACCGGGTGGAGGCGACGCTCGCAGGCCAGCCGGTGGGCGCGCCCGTGGCCTCGCAGGAGGTCCATGACGTCGTCTTCCGGGTCCGGTTCAACGGCTACGACGAGTGGCAGGTCGACCTGCACCTCGACCGGGTCGAGCGCCAGTTGGCCGAGCTGGAGGAGCGCGGCGGCGCCCTCGGACGCGGCGGGGACTCCGGCATGGGCGACCGACTGGGTCAGCCCGATCGGATGGGTCCGCCGGATCGGATGGGTCCGCCGGATCGGATGGGTCCGCCGGATCGGATGGGTCCGCCGGATCGGATGGGTCCTCCCGATCGGATGGGTCCGCCGGACCGGATGGGGCCGCCCGATCGGATGGGTCCGCCCGATCGGATGGGGCCGCCGGACCGCATGGGTCCTCCCGACCGGATGGGGCCACCGATGCGCGACGAGCGGGGCATGCCTCCGGTCCCGCAGCCGCTTCCGCCGCGGCCGATGCCCGCGCAGGCCGGCCCGCCCACCGATCGTTACGGCCGTTACGACGAGCCGACCGGCGCCTTCTCCGGCGGGTACGACGCCCCCCGCGGCGGCTTCGACGGCCCGCGCCCGCCGGCCGGCCCCGGCCCCGGCATGCCGATGGGCGGCCCGGGCGGTGGAGCGCCCCTCCCGCAGCGTGGCCTTCCCGCGGGCCCGAGCGGTTACGGCCAGGACGAACCGCGCTTCGACGGCTTCGAGGCCGGCCGGCGGGCCCGCCCCGACATGACCGCGGAGATCCGGATGCCGGAGCGGGATCCGCGCGACATGATGCCGCCGGAGCGGGACCCGCGCGACATGATGCCCGAGCGGGACCCCCGTGACCTGCGCCGTGGCCCGGCCGGCCCGCCGCCGATGCCTCACCAGGGCTACGGTGGCGCGCCGATGGGCGGTCCGCCCGCCGTGCCCGGCCCGCCGCCGATGGCCGGCCCCCCGGTCGGTGGTCCGCCGATGGGCGGCCCCGCGGTCGGTGGTCCCCCGGTCGGTGGCCCCCCGGCGGGTGGCCCGCCGATGGCCGGGCCGCCCGGGAGTGACCTCTACCGGGTGGACCAGATCCGCCGTCGCTTCCAGGTGCGCCGCTTCGGCAGCGGATACGACCCGGACCAGGTCGACCGGTTCTTCGAGAGCCTGCTCGGCGGCATGGCCGGCCGCAATCAGATGCCGGTGAACCCGAAGGACCTGGACACCCTGCGCTTCGGCCTCGTACCCGGCGGCTACTTCGAGGCGGAGGTCGACGCCGCGCTCAAGGACGTGCAGGACATCCTCTTCGGCCGCTGACGCTACGGCGGCGCGACGGCCACGCCGCGTACGACGAGGGCCCGCCCTTCCCGATCGGGAAGGGCGGGCCCTCGCGCATGGTCACACACCGGGCGGACCCGGCGCCGGCGCCCGGGTCAGGACCGCAGGCCGCTGCGCCGCAGCACGGAGTCGCCGATGACGATGATCAGAAGTACGGCGGCCAGGCCGACCAGCCAGATCTCCTCGACCTTGCCCTCATGGTTGCCGCAGAACGCCATGAGGACCAGCACCGCCGCCGACAGCACCGCCCCGATCCGTCCGGACTTGCGGTGTCCGGGCTTGTGCTGATCTGGCGCGGTTACCGGCTCGCTTCCTGCCACTGTCGGTCCTTCCCTCGCGATCGGATCTCCGGTTAGTCTGGCACGCCCCGTACCGGCCGTGGCGCAGGGTCCGATCTGATGGGGCGCAGGTGACCCGCGAGGACGACCGGACACCGTTCGGAGGCGGCGGGCGAGGTGCGGCAAACCCGCCGCGAGACGGTACGAGCACGCGCCGGCGCGGTGTCCGGGCGGGTACGACGGCACTACCGGCGTCGCGGACCGGGGGCCCCGACCACTCCGGTAGCGTTTGGCGTACACCTTGATACGTCTTTTTGAGGGGGAAACTGCGGTGCGAGTGACCGGTACCGGGCACGCCAGCATGCGGATCGACACGGCCGCGGGCAGCATCCTGTGCGACCCGTGGGTCAATCCGGCCTATTTCGCCTCCTGGTTCCCGTTTCCCGACAACTCGCTGCTCGACTGGCAGGCCCTCGGCCAGGTCGACTACCTGTACGTCTCCCACCTGCACCGGGACCACTTCGACGCGAAGCACCTGCGGGATTTCGTGTCGAAGGACGCGACCGTGCTGCTTCCCGAGTTCCCCACCTCGGAGATGGAGGACGAGTTCCGGGCGCTGGGCTTCACCAAGTTCATCAAGGCGCCGAACGAGCAGGTCGTCGAGCTTCCGGGCGGCCTGAAGATCATGATCCAGGCGTTGACCAGCCCGACCGACGGACCGATCGGTGACTCGTCCCTCTGGGTCGAGTACGACGGGGTGCGGCTGCTCAACCAGAACGACGCCCGCCCCACCGACCTGACCGCCTTCGCGAAGCTGGGGCACGTGCACGCGCACCTGCTCCAGTTCTCCGGCGCGATCTGGTACCCGATGGTCTACGAGCTGCCGCAGGCGGCCAAGACCGCGTTCGGCAAGCAGAAGCGGGACCGGCAGTTCGACCGCACCTGGCGCTACATCGACGACCTGAAGGCGTCGCACGTCTTCCCGATCGCCGGCCCGCCGTGCTTCCTCGACGACGAGCTGTGGCAGTTCAACGACATCTTCGGCGACGAGGGGAACATCTTCCCCGACCAGTCGGTGTTCCTGAGCGAGTACGCCAAGGTCGGCGGCACCAACGGCATCGTGCTGCTGCCGGGCAGCGTCGCCGAGGTCACCACCGAGGGCGCGACCACCACCCACCCGGTGCCGGTCGAGGAGTTCTTCGCGAACAAGGTCGCCCACCTGGAGGAGATGCGGGAGCGCAAGCGTCCGATCATCGAGGCGGAGAAGGCGTCCTGGCGGCACCCCGAGGTCGACGTGCTCGGCGAGATGAAGCGCCGGATCGAGCCGCTGCTGGACGAGTCGATCTACCTGGCCAAGGGCGTCGGCGGTCCGGTCCGCTTCGACCTGGTCGGCACTGACAGCTCGGGCGGGGAGGCCGTTGAATCCATCGTGGTGGACTTCCCGGGCAAGGAGGTGCGGCCGTACGCGGACGAGAAGGTCCGCTACCGCTTCCGCACCGACCGGTCGCTGATCGAGCACCTGCTCTTCATCGACGAGGTGGACTGGGTCAACTCGCTCTTCCTCTCCTGCCGCTTCTCGGCGGCCCGGATCGGCCAGTACAACGAGTTCGTCTACGCCTTCTTCAAGTGCCTCTCCGAGGAGCGGCTCCAGTACGCCGAGGGCTGGTACGACGAGCACGAGCGAGCCGTCGACGCGGAGGACATCACCCTCGGCGACTGGGTGGTGCAGCGGCGGTGCCCACACCTGAAGGCCGACCTGAGCCGGTTCGGGATCGTCGACGGGGACCAGTTGACCTGCCAGCTGCACGGCTGGCGATTCGACCTGGCCAGCGGCCGCTGCCTGACCAGCGTGGGCCACAAGATCCGTGCGCACCGCGCCGACGCCGCACAGGCCACCGAGGCCGCGAGCTGATTTCGGTCCCGTCCCGCCCCGCCGGGGCCGATCCTGGAGCTGTGGTGAACCACGGGAACGCCTAGTGGACGCCACCTCCGGGTGATCGGCGGGAGCGGGGCGTGACCGAGGGGGACGACGAGGCGCGGTACCGGTACGGACGGAACCGCGAGATGGCCCGGGACGCCTCCCGGGTGGAGGCGTTCAGCGACGCGGTCATCGCGATCGTGCTGACGCTGATGGCTGTCGACCTGCTTCAGCTCGGCCCGGCCCGCACCGACGGATCGGGCCTGGTCGGCGCGCTCCGGCACGAGTGGCCGGCGTACCTCGCGTACGTGATCACGTTCGCGATCGTCGGTCAGGTCTGGCTCACCCACCACAACATGTGGCGTTACGTCGTCCGGGTGGACCAGGTGCTGCTCGTGTTCAACCTGGCCCTGCTGCTCTTCGTGGCGGCCATCCCGTTCGCCGCGGACCTGCTCGCGGACCATCTGCGCGGGCCCGCCGCGGACCAGCGGCTGAGCGCTGGGCTCTACGTCAGCGCGGTGCTCGGTGAGGCGCTCTTCTTCAACCTGAGCTGGTGGTGGGCGCGTCGACGCGGGTTGCTGCACCCCGACCTGGATCCCCGGCTGGCCCGGCTGGTGGCCCGCCGATTCCTGCTCGGGCCGCTGCTCTACCTGATCGCGTTCGCCTTCGTCTTCGTCAACCCGATCCTCAGCCTCAGCCTCTACCTGGTGCTGGTCGGCGTCTACCTGCTTCGCGGCCCCGGCGACCTCCCCTCCTACGCTCGCTGACCACTGCCGGGGATCGCCGTGGTGGTGTACGGCCACGCCGACGCACCGCTCCGGGGCGGATCAGTGGGTCAGGTCGGCGAGGATGCGGTTGGCGGCGTTGTGGCCGGCCGCACCGATCACGCTGCCGGCCGGGTGACAGCCGGCGCTGCCCGCGTACACCCCGTCGACGCCGGTGGCGTGCGGCATGCGGTCGGTGAAGGAGACCGTGTTGTCCACGTGGTGGATGTGTCCACCGGTGATGCCGAAGTGCGCCTCGATGCCCGGCGGCGGCAGCGGCACCGCGTCCGCGATGAGGTCGGCCGTGCCGGGCGCGTACCGTTCGCAGATCCCGACCAGGCGGTCAACGTAGCCGGGCAGCGCCGCGTCCCAGGTGGTGCCGGCCAGCTCGTAGGGGACCGACTGCACGAAAAGCGCGGACGAGTGGTGCCCCTGGCCGTCGGAGAGCGACGGGTCGACCGTGGTGTGCAGGTACCACTCGATGGTCGGCTCCGCCGGCAGGTGGCCCGCCTGCACCTGCGCCCACATGGCGCGCAGGGCTGCCATCGGTGACTCCCCGCCGCCGCCTACCAGCGACGTGGAGCCGGGCAGCAGGTGGATGGTCGAGCCGAACGGGCTCGGGGCGTCCGCCGGCAGGCACGAGAAGCGGGGTAGCCCGGTGAGCGCCAGGTTCAGCTTGAGGGTGGTGCCGGGTCGCCGTACCGCCGCCATGCGCGCGCTCAGCGGGGCCGGGAGCGTGCCGTCGGGCAGCAACTCCATCAGCCGGTACGGGTCGCAGGCGCCGAGCACCACCCGGGCGGCCACCTCCCGGCCGTCGGCGAGCACCACGCCGCTCGCCGCGCCGCCGTCCAGGGTGATCGCGTCGACCCGGGCACCGGCAACGATCCGCGCCCCGGCGGCCCGGGCGGCCTCGGCGAAGGTACGGGAGACCGTGCCCATGCCCCCTTCGGCGATCATCCAGGTGCCCCCGGACCCGGGGAGGCGGCACATGTTGTGCACCAGGAAGTTGTGGCCGGTGCCCGGGTCGTCCGGTCCGGCGTTCAGCCCGGAGAGGCCGTCGGTGACGGCGTACATGCTGACCAGCAGCTCGGACCGGAAGTCGAACCGGGCCAGGTAGTCGGCGACGGAGCCGCGGACCAGGTCGACGAAGACCTGTCGCAGCGCCGGACGGACGTGGCGCTCGGCGGTCTCCTCGACGGGCAGCGGCTCCCTGAGCCAGGCGGGCGCCAGGTCCTCCCGCAGCGCGGCCAGCTCGGTCTGGAGGGCGTCATCGGCGGCGGCGTCGGCGGGGGAGAAGAACTCGGCGAGCTGCGTCCGGCTCGCCGCCGCGTCACTGCCGAAGAGCAGGTACGGCGAGCCCAGGCCGCCCGGCGTGGGCAGGAAGTAGTGCGGGTCGCGGCGCAGCACCGGGATCTTCACGTCGAGCGTGGCGAGCAGCTCCGGCGGCATCAGCCCGAGCAGGTACGAGCCGGTGGAGTGGCGCAGCCCCGGCACCTTCGGGAACGGGTTCTCGGTGCGGGTGGCCCCGCCGATCACGTCGGCGGCCTCCAGCACCAGCACGTCGAGCCCGGCGCGGGCCAGCAGGATGGCGGAAACCAGGCCGTTGTGCCCGGCGCCGACGATCACCACGTCGGCGCGAGCCGGGATCTCACTCCTCATGCCCTCGCACCCTAGACCGAATCGCCCCCCACCGAGCCCCGCGATCATGAAGTTGTTGCCCGACGGAGCGCTCCCAACGGGCGATAACTTCATGATCACCGGGGGAAGGGCGGGAGGTCGTATCGTCTGGGGTCGTGATGATCAGTTTCGAGACGCGGCCGGACCGGCGGCTGCTGACGCAGGCGTTGCGCCGTACGCTCCGTCGCAGCCTGCGCCTCTTCACGCTCTGCGGCTTCATCCTCCTGCTGCCGGCGGCGGCCGCGCTGCTCACCGACGATCCGCTGGTGGGGCTGGGATGGCTGGCGGGGGCCGTCGTCTTCTGGGCGCTGCCGGCGGTGGTGGTTCGCAGCGCGGTCCAGGCGAGCTGGAAGGGTTACGGCATCCCGATCGCCTGGCAGTTCTCCGACGCGGGTGTGCGGATGGACTCGGCGCTGATGGAGAGCCTGATCCGGTGGGAGGCGCTGGAGTCGGTCGAGCCCATTCCCGGCCAGCTGCTTCTGAAGGTCAACCGGCAGCAGGTCGTTCCGGTCCCGATCGCCGGGCTGACCCCGGTCGACCGCGAGACGCTCGCCGGCTTCCTCCGTGGCCGCGGCCTGCTTCCGGAGGGCGCCGCGATCGCGGCCTGACGGCAAAGGGCCCGCGTGGTCCGGGGTGTCGCCGGCGCAGCTGCGGCCTGTTCCACTCGATGTATCGACGTCGCGGTGCCCCGGGCGGCGGGATGCCGGACATCAGCGATCTCGTGTCGATCATCGACGCGCCGGTCCGAAGAAGGCACCGTGGCAGCGCGCGGCGCCGTACCGGCGGCCGGGGCGGCCCTTCGGTGCTCGCACCCACACCGAAGGGCCGTCCCGGGGCCGTGGTCGATCAGGCCCCGGCGAAGTGCTGCCGGTGGTCGCGGACGAACTCCGCGATGCTCCGCGGCGACCGGCCGATGACGCTGCTGACATGGTCGTTGGTCACGTCACCGAATCCGATGCCGTAGGCGGCGTTGTACTCGGCGAGTGCCTCCGCCATCCACTCGTCTAGCCCCGCCTGGAGCAGGCCGTCGAGAGTCTCGTCGGGGGTCTGCGACACGTACCGCACCGGTCGCCCGACCGCGTGGCTGATCTCCTCGGCCGCCTGATGCAGGGTGATGCTCTCCGGGCCGGCGAGGGTGTAGACCTTCCCCGCGTGCGGCTCTGGCGCGGTGAGGATCTCGGCGGCGACCTCGGCGATGTCCCGGACGTCGATGCCGTTGACCCGGCCCTCGCCGTAGAGCCCGTACAGCTCCTCCCCGCTCAGGGTGGAGAGCAGGTTCTGCATGAAGTTGGTGGGTCGCAGGATCGTCCAGCCCAGACCCGAGTTCTGCAGCTCGGCGTCGGAGAGCGCGTGCAGCCGGCCGTTGCGGGTGGGGGCGTCGTGCGCGGCGCCGATCGCGGAGAGCCGCACGATGTGCCGCACCCCGGCCTGCTTGGCGGCCCACACCGCGTTCGCGCTCTGGGCGGGCGCGAGCGGGCCCATCGGCGTCAGCAGCCAGAGCGTCGTCACGCCGTCGAACGCCGCCGGCAGCGTGGCGGGGCGGTCGAGGTCGCCCTCGACGTACTCGACGCCGTCGATCTGGGGGGCGCGTGACTTGTCCCGAACGAGGGCGCGTACCGGTGCCTTGCCGGCGAGCGCCCGGAGGACCTCGCTCGACACCATGCCGGTCGCGCCGGTCACCAGAATGGTCATGACTCTCTCCTCCACGGTTACCCGGGTCGTGATCCTGCTGCGGCTGGTCCGCGGCGGGTTGCGCTACGTGCCGCCCCGCGCCGGCCCGGATCGGCCGGGGGCGAGTGGGTGGCCGCTGTCACGTGGCACCGGGCCGCCTACTGTCAGGCAGGTCCGGGCGGTGATGCCGTCGACCACGGTATAGTCCAAATATTAGACCGTCCAATGATTGGACTAAAGATGAGGCGCAGCACACGTAAGGAGCAGGATCCCGACCTCGGCATCCTGGCCGTCCAGCTCTCCGCGCGGGTCCAGCGCGCGCTCTTCGCCCGCGCCGCGGAACAGGGATTCGAGGACGTCCGGCCCCGGCACGGGGCGGTCATGGCGTATCTGGACGCCGAGGGCACGCGCCCCGGCGAACTCGCCCGGCTGGCCGGCCGCAACAAGCAGACGATGGGGGCGATCCTCGACGAGCTGGAGCGCCTGGGGTACGTCCGGCGCGCCCCCGACCCGGCCGACCGCCGTGCCCGGCTGATCATGCCGACCGAGCGTGGACTCAGGTTCATGGAGGTCTCCGACGCCCTCGTGAACCAGATCGAGCAGGACCTCTCCGACGCGATCGGTGCGGACCGCTACCGGGCGTTCCGGGAGGTGCTGCAGCAGGGCACGACGAGCCTCCCGGCGGGCGGCCGGGACGCCGAGGGCTGAGCAGCGATCCACCCGACTTCAGGGGTGATCCACTCGATTTCATGAAATTCGCGGTATCCGGGGCAGGTGGATGCCCCGACTTCCATGAGCTCGTGTCGATCATCGCCGCCGCGCTAGGCCGCGACGGCAGCTCCGGAGCAGGTCAACGGCGAAGTTTGAGGCTCTCAGCGGACGTACAGCGCGGCTGGGGAAGAATGGCCGGGTGACTTCCGTGCGAGAGCTCGTCCTGCTCGGTTCCACCGGCTCGATCGGCACGCAGGCCATCGACATCGTTCGGCGCAACCCGGAGCGGTTCCGGGTGGTGGCGCTCGGCGCGGGCGGCGGCAACGTCGAGCTGCTCGCGGCCCAGGCCCTCGAACTCGGCGTCGAGGCGGTCGGTGTGGCGAAGGCCTCCGCCGCCCAGGACCTCCAGCTCGCCTTCTACTCCGAGGCGAGCCGGCGTGGCTGGACCAGCGGTGACTTCAAGCTTCCCAAGATCGTGGCCGGGCCGGACGCCATGACCGAGCTGGCCCAGTGGCCCTGTGACGTGGTGCTCAACGGGGTGGTCGGCTCGCTCGGGCTGGCGCCGACCCTCGCGGCGCTGCGCGCCGGCCGTACGCTCGCGCTCGCCAACAAGGAGTCGCTGGTGGCCGGCGGCCCGCTGGTCAAGGCCGCGGTGACCCGGGCGGGGCAGATCGTGCCGGTCGACTCGGAGCACTCGGCGCTCGCCCAGTGCCTGCGCGGCGGTACGCGGGGCGAGGTGCGTCGGCTCGTGGTCACCGCGAGCGGCGGCCCGTTCCGGGGTAAGCGGCGCGACGAGTTGACCCAGGTCACGCCCGAGCAGGCGCTGGCGCACCCGACCTGGAACATGGGCCCGGTCGTCACGATCAACTCCGCGACCATGGTCAACAAGGCGCTCGAGGTGATCGAGGCGCACGAACTCTTCGACGTCCCGTACGGCGACATCACGGTGATGGTGCACCCGCAGTCGGTGATCCACTCGATGGTCGAGTTCGCCGACGGCTCCACCCTCGCGCAGGCCAGCCCGCCGGACATGCGGCTGCCGATCGCCCTCGGCCTCGGCTGGCCGGATCGGGTGCCGGACGCCGCCGCCGCAGTCGACTGGACGACCGGCCACACCTGGGAGTTCGCCCCGCTGGACGACGAGGCGTTCCCGGCGGTCGCCCTCGCCAAGGCCGCGGGTGAGGCCGGGTGCTGCCGCCCGGCCCTCTACAACGCGGCGAACGAGGAGTGCGTGGCCGCGTTCGTGGCCGGCCGGCTGCCCTTCCTCGGCATCGTGGACACCCTCGCCAGGGTCCTGGACGACGCTCCGGACTTCGGCGAACCAGGTACCGTCGAGGACGTGCTGACGGCCGAGTCGTGGGCGCGTACGCATGCGCAGGAGATCATCGCCGAGGCGGTGGAAGGAGCTTGATGGCATACCTGATCGGGGTGGTCCTCTTCGCCCTGGCGATCCTCATCTCGGTGAGCCTGCACGAGGCGGGGCACATGATCACCGCCAAGGCGTTCGGGATGAAGGTCACCAAGTACTTCGTCGGCTTCGGCCCCACCGTCTGGTCCTTCCGGAAGGGTGAGACCGAGTACGGCCTCAAGGGCGTCCCGCTCGGTGGCTTCTGCAAGATCGTCGGGATGACCCCGCAGGACGACGACGTCGAGCCGGGCGACGAGAAGCGGGTGATGTGGCGCTACCCCGTCTGGAAGCGGACGATCGTGATGTCCGCCGGCTCGATCACCCACTTCGCGATCGCGCTGGTCACGCTCTGGATCCTGGCCATCTCCGCCGGCCTGCCCAACCCGAACTTCCCCAGCACCGAGGAGCAGGTCCGCCAGGAGCCGGCGGTCGTCGCGCTCAGCGACTGCGTGGTGCCGGAGAACGCCGCCCGGGCCTGCGCGCCCGGCGACGCCGCCAGCCCCGCCGCGCAGGCCCAGCTCCGCGACGGTGACCGGATCACCTCGCTGAACGGTCAGCCGATCGAGAACTACGGCCAGCTGCTCACCGCGCTGCGCGGCGTCCAGCCCGGCAGCACCGCGACCATCGGCTACGTCCGCGACGGGCAGCCGGCCGAGACCCGGGCGACGCTCGCCCGGACCGAGCGGCCGCCGCTGGACGACCCGGAGGGCGCGGTCGGCCCGGTCGCCGCGCTCGGCGTCGGGCTCATCCCGAGCACGCCCACCCGGGTGACGTACGGGCCGGTCGGGGCGTTCGGCGCCACCGCCGACTTCACCGGCGAGATGGCGGTCGGCACCGTGCAGGCCCTGCAGCGGATCCCGCAGAAGGTTCCGGCGCTCTGGCACGCGATCACCGGTGGCGAGCGGGACGTGGACACCCCGATCAGCGTGGTCGGCGCCAGCCGGCTCGGCGGCGAGGCCGTGGAGAACAACGCCTGGCTGGTCTTCTTCATGCTCTTCGTCTCGCTGAACTTCTTCATCGGTGTCTTCAACCTGCTGCCGCTGCTCCCGCTCGACGGCGGCCACATCGCCATCGCCTGGTTCGAACGGGCCCGCTCCTGGCTGTTCGCGCGGCTGCGCCGCCCGGACCCGGGCCGCGTGGACTACCTCAAGCTCATGCCCTTCACGTACGCGGTGATCCTGATCGGTGGCGTCTTCACGCTGCTGACCATCACCGCGGACGTGGTCAACCCGATCACGCTCTTCTCAAGGTGAGTGTTTGAAGTGACCGCAGTCAGCCTCGGAATGCCTCCCGTGCCGCCTCCGCCGCTCGCGCCGCGCCGGGCCAGCCGCCAGATCATGGTCGGCTCCGTGCCGGTCGGTGGTGGCGCGCCGGTCTCGGTGCAGTCGATGACCACCACCCTCACCGCCGACGTCAACGCCACGCTGCAGCAGATCGCCGAGCTCACCGCCAGCGGCTGCCAGATCGTCCGGGTCGCGGTGCCCTCCCAGGACGACGTCGAGGCGCTGCCCGCGATCGCCAAGAAGTCGCAGATCCCGGTGATCGCCGACATCCACTTCCAGCCGAAGTACGTCTTCGCCGCGATCGACGCGGGCTGCGCGGCCGTCCGGGTGAACCCGGGCAACATCCGCCAGTTCGACGACAAGGTCAAGGAGATCGCGAAGGCGGCCGGTGAGGCCAAGGTGCCGATCCGCATCGGCGTCAACGCCGGCTCGCTCGACAAGCGGCTGCTCAGCAAGTACGGCAAGGCCACCGCCGAGGCGCTCGTCGAGTCGGCGCTCTGGGAGTGCTCGCTCTTCGAGGAGCACGGCTTCCGGGACATCAAGATCTCGGTGAAGCACAACGACCCGGTGGTCATGATCCGGGCGTACCGGCAGCTCGCCGAGCAGTGCGACTACCCGCTGCACCTCGGCGTCACCGAGGCCGGCCCCGCCTTCCAGGGCACCATCAAGTCGGCGGTGGCGTTCGGCGCGCTGCTCGCCGAGGGCATCGGTGACACCATCCGGGTCTCCCTCTCCGCGCCGCCGGTGGAGGAGGTCAAGGTCGGCAGCCAGATCCTGGAGTCGCTGGGGCTGCGGGAGCGTGGCCTGGAGATCGTCTCCTGCCCGTCCTGCGGACGCGCGCAGGTGGACGTCTACAAGCTCGCCGAGGAGGTCACCGCCGGCCTGGAGGGGCTGCCGGTGCCGCTGCGGGTCGCCGTGATGGGCTGCGTCGTCAACGGTCCGGGTGAGGCCCGGGAAGCCGACCTCGGCGTCGCCTCCGGCAACGGCAAGGGCCAGATCTTCGTGAAGGGGCAGGTCATCAAGACCGTGCCCGAGGCGCAGATCGTGGAGACGCTGATCGAGGAGGCGCTCCGGCTGGCCGAGGAGATGGGCGCCGAGCTGCCCGAGGAGCTGCGCGGCCTGGTCACCAGCCCCACCGTCACCGTCCACTGACCTCCCGCCTCCGCGCCCCACGCCCGAAGGGCAGGGCACGCTTACACGGAAAGAGTGGCCATTCCCGCGGGAATGGCCACTCTTTCCGTATATTTGCCCCAACCTGCCCCGTGGCATGCGCGCGGCGGCTCGGGGCGTGGGGTCAGTCGGACTCGGCGAGGATGGCGTAGAGCTTGCGCCGGGTCTCGTCGAGCACCTGGGCGGCCCGCTCGCGCTGGTCATCGGTGCCGGTCATCATCACCTGCCGCAGCGCCTGCATCGCCTGCCCGCCGGCGTCCCGAATGTCGTGCCAGCTGTTGACGGTGTCCTGGGCCAGCTCCGACCACGGCGGGTTCTCGGCTGCCTCGGTCGCCTCGGCGCGGCCGGCCTCGGTGACGGTGAACCGCTTCCGCCCGCCGCCGGAGTCCTCGGCCGCGGCGATGACGCCCTCGTCCTCCAGCAGTTGGAGCGTCGGGTAGATCGAGCCCGGGCTGGGCCGCCAGGCGCCCCCGGTGCGGGAGTCGATCTCCTGGATCATCTCGTAGCCGTGCATCGGGCGCTCGGTGAGCAGCGCCAGCACGGCCGCCCGCACGTTCGGCCGACGTCGCCTGCCACGGCCCCGTCCGCCCCAGCCGTGGCCGCCGCCGTGCCCGTGCGGCATGGGTGGCACGGGTGGGAAGCCGAAGCCGCCGCCCCGCATCCGGACCTCCCGCATCGCGCCGTGCACGGCCCCGTGCATCGCGCCGTGCATCGCCTCGTGCATCGCTTCGTGCATCACGTGGTGCCCGCGGTGGAATCTCATGTTCCGCTCCCTGTCTAAGTATCGCTGATGCATCAACGATATATCGGCAATGTGTCGGCGACAAGGTGAGCCTGCAAACCGTACGTACGTCTTGCTAGGCTGCCGACCGTGCGACTGCTTCCCGACCCCGGACCGGCCCGGACCCTCGCCCTCTCGACCCTGATCAACACAGTCGGCCGGGGCACCTGGCTGACCGCCAGCGCCCTGTTCCTGACCCGCTCGGTCGGACTGACCGTGGCCCAGGTCGGCCTCGGGCTCACCCTCACGGCGCTGGTCAGCCTGATCGCCAGCACCCCGATGGGCTACCTCGCCGACCGGCGCGGCCCGCGCGGCGTCCAGCTCGGCGCGCTGCTCGCCTCCGCCGCGTGCACCGCCGCCCTGGTCACCGTGCGGTCCTTCCCGACCTTCCTGCTGGTCGGCATGCTCATGGCGATCGCCGACGCGGCGAACCGGGGTGCCCGAGGCGCGCTGATCGCCGGTGCCGTCCCCGCCGAACAGCGCGTACGCACCCGCGCCTACCTGCGCGCCGTCACCAATGTGGGGATCTCGGTCGGCGCGGTGGTCGCCGGTGTCGGACTCGCCGCCGACACCCGGGCCGCGTACGTGGCGCTGATCCTGCTGGACTGCGCGACCTACCTGCTGGCGGCGGCGATCCTGCTCCGCCTGCCGGTCGTACCGCCGGTCCCCGCGCCCACGCACGGGCCACGGCTGGTGGCCCTGCGGGACCGCCCGTTCCTCGCCTTCACCGTGCTCGACGGGCTGATGTCGATGCACTTCGGGCTGCTGAACATCGCCCTGCCGCTCTGGATCGCCGAGCACACCGAAGCGCCGCACTGGCTGATCTCCGCCTGCATGCTGGTCAACACGGTGATGGTGGTGCTCTTCCAGGTCCGTGCCTCCCGCGGCACCGAGGAGCTGGCCGGAGCCGGCCGCGCCGCCCGCCGCGCGGGGGTGGTGATCGCCGCCGCCTGCCTGCTCTTCGCCGCCAGCGGCACCGTCCCCGGACCGGCCGCCGTGGCGCTGCTGCTCGCCGGGTCGCTGGTGCACGTGGTGGGCGAACTGTGGCACTCGGCGGCCGGCTGGGGCATCTCGTTCGGTCTCGCCCCGGCGGACGCGCAGGGTCAGTACCAGGGCGCGTACGGAATGGGCATGCAGCTCGGGTCGATGGTGGCACCCGCCGTGGTGACCACGCTCGCGGTCGGCTGGGGCGTACCGGGCTGGTTGGTCCTCGGTGTGTTCTTCCTGTCCGTCGGTGCCCTGGTGCCCCCGGTGGTGCGGTGGGCCGAGGGCACCCGGGTGGCGCAGCCGGTGGCCGCGTGACACGGAGTCGGTACTCAGCCCGCGGGCCGGGGGGCGGATCTGGCACGCTGGAGGCGTGCTGACGGTGCCGGTACGGCAACTGGGGGAATCGGAACGACGCGCGGTCGAGCGCCTACTCGACCTCGACCCGTACGCGGGCGCGCAGGTCGCCGAGCGGATCGCCGCGCGCGGGCTCTCCTGGTGGCGGGCCGAGGGTCGCATCCTCGGCTACGGCGCCCGACGCAACCTCGAATCGATCTGCTGGCTGGGCGGCAACCTGACCCCGGTGCTCGCCACCGACCCGGCCGTCGACGCGTTCGCCGACCTGCTCGCCGGCGAGGAGCGGCTCTGCTCGTCGATCGTCGGTCGGGCCGACGCCGTCCTCGGGCTCTGGGACCGCCTCTGCGACGTGTGGGGGCCGGCCCGGGACGTACGCCCCAACCAACCGCTGCTGGCCACCGAGGCGCTGCCGGTGGTCCCCGCCGACCCGGAGGTCCGCCGCGTCCGCACCGGGGAGGTCGACCGGCTCTTCCCGGCGGCCGTGGCGATGTACACCGAGGAGGTCGGGGTCTCACCCCTGGCCGAGGATGGCGGGCGCAGCTACCGCCGGCGGGTCAGCGAGCTGGTCCGCGGCGGCCGGGCGTACGCCCGCTTCGTCGACGGACGGGTGATCTTCAAGGCCGAGTTGGCGGTGGTGACCCGGCGGACCGCGCAGATCCAGGGCGTCTGGGTGGCCCCCGAGTGGCGGGGGCGAGGCATCGCCACGGCGGCCATGGCGGCCGTGGTCCGCGACGCCCTGCTGCGCGTCGCGCCGACGGTCAGCCTCTACGTCAACGACTTCAACCTGCCCGCTCGCCGGGTCTACGAACGGTGTGGCTTCCGCCCGGTCGGCACGCTCGCCACCGTGCTCTTCTGACCGCCGGCGCTCGCCCCGTCGGCGGCTCCTCGTCCGGTGCGCCGAACGCTGATCCACGTCGATCGCGTGGCCCGTGCGCGGGTCCGGAGCTGCGAAAAATGTGTTGAACGCCCGGCTCGGCTGAGTGAGTCTGGCAGCACCGCCCCCACCCCAGCAGAGTCCGGAGGACTGTCATGCGCCTGCTCCGAGACCTCTGGGCCACCGCACCGCGCCGAATGTGGGCGGTTCTCCTGCTCGTCGTGGTCGGCGCCGGTGGTCAGGCGGCCGCCTCCGCGCTCGCCGGTCCGGTGCTTGTGCACCACTCCTCCGGCTGGTTCACCGGTCTGGCCGTCGCGCTGGTCGCCGCGGTCGTGACCGATGTCGTGGTCGGTCTGCTGATGGCCGGGGTGACCGCCGACTGGTCCGCCGACGTCCGGCGGCGTCTGTGTCGGGTGGCGCTCGGGCAGGATCTGCCCACCCTGGAGACCACCCCGGTCGGCGAACTGCTCGACCGCATCGACAACGACGTCTACCAGGTCGCCGCCGAGCTGCGGAACACCGGCGTACGGCTGGTCCAGGGCGTCGCGGTGTGCCTGCTCGCGACCGTGAGCGCGCTCTTCGTGTGGTGGCCGGCCGGCGTGGGGATGGTCGTGCTGACCACCCTGCTCACGCTCGTCCTGCGTCGACCCACCGGGCGCATCGCCCCGGCCCGGATGGCCGAGGAGGAGGCCTGGTCCGACCTCGCCGCCGTGATGGAGGAGGCGGTGCACGGGCAGGACGACGTCCGGACCAGCCTGGCCCGGCCCTACGTGCTGCGCCTCTACGCCCGGCGGGCCGCCGAGGTGATCGCCCGGGCGGGCCGGGTGTTCCGGATGTCGGCCCGGGTGACCGCCATCGCCGCCGGCGGGATCCGGGCCGGCATCGCCGCCGTGGTGCTCGCCGGAGCGTGGGCGTTGGCCAGCGGCCGCGTCGACGGCGCCCGGTTGACCGCCATCTGGCTGCTCGCGATCGCCTTCGGCGCGACGGTCGAGCACATGGCCCGCTGGGTGCCGCACCTGCAGTACGCGCTCGGCGCCTGGGCCCGGGTGCAGCTGCTCTCCGCCGCGGTCCAGGAGCCGACCGGTGGGGTGACGCCGACCGACGGCGACCTGAGCCTCCGGGGCCTCACCTTCCGCTACGGCTCGGACGACGAGCGGGGTGCGGCGCTGCGGGACGTCCGGCTGACCTTCGTCCGGGGGCGGTCGTACGCCCTGGTCGGGCGCACCGGCTCGGGCAAGTCGACGCTGGCCAAGGTGCTCACCCGCGCCGTGGACGTGCCCCGGGGAACCGTCTTCCTCGGCGACACCGACCTCGTCGACCTCGACGTCGAGCTGCTGCGCCGGTGGATCGCCGTGGTGCCGCAGCGCACCGAGATCCTCGCCGGCACGCTGGCCGAGAACGTCGCGCTCTTCGACCCGGCGCTGCTCGACGACGCGCAGCGGGCGCTGGCGGAGCTCGGGCTGGCCGGGTGGATCGCCGAGCTGCCCGACGGGGTGCACACCCGGCTCGGCGAGGGCGGCCACGTGCTCTCCGCCGGGCAGGAACAGCTGGTCGCGTTCGCCCGGATCCTGGTCCGGGACCCCCAGGTGGTGATCCTCGACGAGGCGACCGCGCGGCTCGACCCGGTCACCGAGACCCGCGTACGGCAGGCCACCGAACGGCTGCTCGCCGGTCGCATCGGCATCGTCATCGCGCACCGGCTCTCCTCGGTGCGCCGCTGCGACGAGGTGGTGGTGCTCGCCGACGGCGCGGTGCTGGAGGCCGGGCCGCTGCGGGAGTCGGCGCGCTTCGCCGAGCTGCTGGCGACCGCGGGCGCGAGCGCCTACGCCGGAACGGGCGGGCGGGGCGGGGTGGACCTGCTGCCGGCGCGGGACCCGGGATGGGATCTCGCCGAGCCGACCGGACCTGCCGAGCCGAGCGCATCCGTCGAGCCGAGTGGATCTGTCGAGCCGAGCGGACCTGTCGAGCCGAGCGGACTTGTCGAGCCGGCGACGGCGCAGCGGCCGGTCGCCGTACCGAGGACCGACCCGCCGCCGGCCGCCGCGCCGCCACCCGCGCGAACCATGCGGCAGATCCTGCGGCTGGGCGTCAACGACCCGCGGTTCGGGCTGGTCTCCATCGCCATGTTCACGGTGCTGACCCTGCTCGGCCTGGACGGGTCGGTGCTGCCGTGGCTCTGGGCGGACGTGGTCGACGGCGGCGACCCCTGGCTGCCGGCGCTCGGCATCGCCGCCGCGCTGCTGGTCGTGCTGCCGTTGCCCTACCTGACCAATCTGTGGTTCCCGCAGTGGTGGATCCGCCAGCTGCTGCGGATCAGCCTGCGCCTGGTGCACGGGCAGACCGGGCCGCGCCGGGTCAGCGCCCACACCCCGGCCGAGGTGGTCGCCCAGGGTGGTGACACCGAGCGCGTGGTGCAGCTCGCCGACAACCTGATGGACCAGCTGATCTCGCTGGTGATCGTGGTCGCGATGACAGTGGTGACCGGCAGCTTCGTACCGGCGCTCTTCTTCCTGGGGACGATGGTGGTCTCCGGGCTGGCGGCGACGCTCTTCGGGCCCCGGCTGGAGCGCACCGCCGGCGGCACCGTCAAGGCGCGCGCCGCGTTCGCCACCGCCCTGGTCTCCGCGCTCTCCGCCGCCCGTACGGTGAAGCTCGCGGGCGCCAGCGCGCCGGTGCTGAACCATCTGGCGAAGCTGGACACGGTACGCAGCGACCGGCAGCGCCGGGAGATCTCCATGCAGGTGTGGGCGCGCTCCACCCCGTCGGTGGTCAGCGGGCTGCTGCCGATCGGCGCGTGGGGGCTCTACCTGGCCGGCGGGCTCTCCGCCGGCGCGACGCTGGTGGCCGTCTCCACGCTCGGCGCGGCCCGCTGGTTCGCCTGGACCACGGCCTCGCTGGTCTCCCACTACCCGTCCGCGCGGGTCTGGACCCGACGGACGGTGGCGATGAGCGGGATCGCCGACTACACGGCGGCGGTGCCCGGAGTCGACCTCACCAACGGGACGGCGCCCGCGCCGGAGGTGCCGCCGCGGCGTCCGCTGCGCCGGTTGGAGCTGACCGGGTTCGGGGCCCTGCACACCGACGGGACGCTCGCCGTCCGGGACGTGGACCTCACCGTCGAGCGGGGACAGTTGGTGCTGGTCGTCGGCCCCGTCGGCGCGGGTAAGTCGTCGCTGCTGCGGGCCCTGGCCGGCATCGTGCACCACACCGGCCGGCTGAGCTGGAACGGGGAGCCGGTCACCGAGCCGGAGCTGTTCCTGCGACCGAACCAGGTCGGGTACGTGGGACAGCTGCCCCGGGTGCTCTCCGGCACCGTCGCGGAGAACATCGCACTCGGTCACGAGGTCGACGCGTCGGCGGCGGTCGCCACCGCCCAGCTGGAACACGACCTGGCCGCGGCCGGCGGTGGGCTGGGGCTGCTGATCGGGCACAAGGGCACCCGGCTCTCCGGGGGGCAGTTGCAGCGGCTGGCGCTGGCCCGGGCCCTCGCGCCGCGTACCGAGCTGCTGGTCGCCGACGACGTCTCCTCCGCGCTGGACGTCACGACCGAGCTGGCGCTCTGGGCGGCGCTGCGGGAGCACGGGGTCACCGTGGTCGGCTCGACCTCGAAGCGGGCGGCGCTGGTCCGCGCCGACCACGTGGTGGTGCTGATCGACGGCACGGTCGCGGCCCAGGGCCCCTGGCGCGACCTGGCGCCCGACTGGTCCCACCTGGCCGGCTGACCCGCCGACCCCACCGTGTCGATCAAGAGGATTGCGTCGGATCCGGCTGCTCCGGTGACGCAAACCTCTTGATCACGGCAATGGGGGGTCAGGTGGCGCGGAGGTATTGGTTGGGCCAGGTGGGGGTGGCGCCCAGCTTGGCGGCGGCGCGCAGCGGCCAGTAGGGGTCGCGCAGCAGTTCCCGGCCGAGCAGCACCAGGTCGGCCTCGCCGTCGGCGACGATCTGCTCGGCGTGCTCCGGCTCCACGATCAGCCCGACCGCACCGGTCGGTACGCCGGCCTCGCGCCGGATCCGCGCGGCCGCCGGCACCTGATATCCCGGGGCGAGCGGCACCTGCTGGGCCGGGCTGACGCCGCCCGAGGAGGTGTCGACGAGGTCCACCCCGGCGCCGGCCAGTTCGGCGGCGAGCACCACGCTGTCGTCCACCGTCCAGCCGCCCTCCACCCAGTCGGTGCTGGAGATCCGGGCCAGCACCGGGACCTCCTCGCCCACCGCGGCGCGTACCGCCCGGGCGACCTCCAGGGTGAGCCGGATCCGGCCCGCCCGGTCACCGCCGTACTCGTCCGTGCGGTGGTTGGTGAGCGGGGAGAGGAACTCGTGCAGCAGGTAGCCGTGCGCCGCGTGGATCTCCACGGCGGCGAAACCGGCGTCCAGCGCACGGGTGGCGCCGGCCGCGAACGCCTCGACGACCTCGGAGATCCCCGTCGCGTCCAGCGCGGTCGGCGTCCGGTAGTTCGGCGCGAAGGGGGTGGTGCCCGGTGCCACCGGCGTCCAACCGCCGTCGGCGTCCGGGACCCCGCCGCGCTCGGCGGCCCACGGCCGGTAGGTCGAGGCCTTGAAACCGGCGTGCGCGAGCTGCATGGCCGGTACCGCCCCGTGCGCCGTCAGGAAGGCCGCGACGGGACGCCAGGCGTCCACATGGGCTCCGGACCAGATGCCGGTGTCCTGCGGGCTGATCCGCCCCTCGGGCAGGACCGCGGTCGCCTCGCTGAGCACCAGGCCGACCCCGCCGGCCGCGCGGGCGCCCAGGTGCACCAGGTGCCACTCGCTGGGCAGGCCGTCCGGACCGGCCGTGTACTGGCACATCGGCGCCATCGCGATGCGGTTCGGCAGGGTGACCGCGCGCAGGGCGAGCGGGGCGAAGAGTTTGCTCATGCCACATCCTCTCGAAACGCGCGGAGGAGGACCCCTTCAGGGGCCCTCCTCCGATTCAGTTCTTCCCGGCCCCGTTGCCGGCGGGTGCTGCCGCACAACTCCGGCCCCGGCCACACCGCCGGGCCGGCACGGCGACGGATCAGGCCGGTACCGGCGCCAGCCCCTCCGTGCGGCCGCTCTCCGCCGGCTCCGGGTCGACGAGCTCGCGCCGGCCGGCCGAGTCGTAGGCGGTCCGGTCGAGAGTGCCCTCGCGAGCCGCGACGACCGTCGGCACGAGCGCCTGACCGGCCACGTTCGTGGCGGTGCGCATCATGTCCAGGATCGGGTCGATGGCCAGCAGCAGCCCGGCGCCGGCCAGCGGCAGGCCGAGTGTGCTGAGGGTCAGGGTGAGCATCACCGTCGCACCGGTCAGACCGGCGGTGGCCGCCGAACCGATCACCGAGACGAACGCGATCAGCAGGTAGTCGCCGACCCCGAGGTGGATGCCGAAGACCTGAGCCACGAAGATCGCGGCGAGCGCCGGGTAGATCGCGGCGCAGCCGTCCATCTTGGTGGTCGCGCCGAACGGCACCGCGAACGAGGCGTACTCACGGGGCACACCGAGCCGCTCGACGGCCTTCTGGGTGACCGGCATGGTGCCGACCGAGGAGCGCGACACGAAGCCCAGCTCGATGGCGGGCCAGGCGCCGGCGTAGAAGCGCAGCGGGTTGAGCCGGCCGGCGCCCAGCAGCACCAGCGGGTAGACCACCAGCAGCACGATCGCGCAGCCGACGTAGACCGCCGTGGTGAACTTGGCCAGCGGGGCCAGCAGGTCCCAGCCGTACGAGGCGATGGCGTTGCCGATCAGGCCGAGGGTGCCGATCGGGGCGAGCCGGATCACCCACCAGAGCGCCTTCTGGATGATCTCCAGCAGGGAGCGGTTGAGCGCCACGAACGGCTCGGCCTTCTCACCGATCAGCATCGCGGCCGCGCCGACGACGAGCGCCAGGAAGACGATCTGGAGCACGTTGCCCTCGACGAAGGCCCCGATCGGGTTGGTCGGCACGATGCCGGTGAGGAAGTCCGTCCAGGAGCCGGTGTGCTTCGGCTCGGTGGCGCCGGCGAGGTCCAGCGTGACGCCCCGGCCCGGGTTGGTGAGCAGGCCGAGGCCGATGCCGACGCCCACCGCGATCAGCGCGGTGATGCCGAACCAGAGCAGCGTCTTGACCGCCAGCCGGGCGGCGTTGGCCACGCCACGCAGGCTGACCACGCTGACCACGATCGCGGTGAAGACCAGCGGCGGCACGGCGAGCTTCAGCAGCTGGACGAAGAGGCTGCCGATGGTGTGCAGGGTCTCGGTCAGCCAGCCGAGGTCGTTGGAGCGGGCGAGGAAGCCGAGCGCCACGCCGAGGACGAGGCCGAGAAGGATCTGCACCGAGAAGGGAATCTTGCGCAGGGCGATAGGCATGGAGATGTGTCCAAGGGTCTGGTGAGTCGGTCGGGGGTAGCGTCAGAGAGCAGGCTGCGCCGGACAGACGCCGCTGGCCTGCAGTCGAAGATCGACGTACAGGCGAACGGTCAGGCACCAGATGTTGGTCATCGCCGCCCGACGATACGCCCGGGACCCCGGAGGCGGAAGAGGCGAGCGCCGTGACGAACCTTACGAAGGTGGCCGTCGATGGTCGACACCCGCTGACGAGGGTGGATCCCGGTCGCCGTCGCCCGTTGCGCCGGCCCCGCCCGTTCTGACGAGCCCGACCGGGGGACCCCTGAAGCCGAGCACGACGGCCGTGGCCACTCCCCAGAGCACCGCGACGGCGAGCACCACCCGCTCCAGCACGCCCACCAGGCTCCCGCGACCGACCAGCAGCATCGCCAGACCGACCGTCGCGCAGAGCGGCAGCGCGACCGCCGCCGCACCGGCGGCGAGCCCCCGCAGCCGCCGGTCGGCGTCCCGGTGCAGGGCGACCGCGACCATCGCGAGGACGATCGCGCCGGTGGCCGTGATGCTCGCGCCGCCGTGTACCAGGTCGCCGACCGTGGCGCGTTCGAACGGCGGCAGCGGACAGCCCACGCTGCACGTCACCGTGCCGGAGAGCGCCGTGCTCAGGCTGCCGGCACCGAGCAGCGCGGCGGCCAACCGCAGCTGCGGCGGCAACGCGGCGGCGAGCAGCAGCACGCCGGCAGCGAGGGCGTACACCCCGATCCGGTAGGTCAGGGCATGGCCGCTGCCGGCGATGCCGGCCTCGCTCACGTACCCGACGAAACCCGGGCCGGGTCCGGCGAGCACCGCGATGGTGACGGCGGCCGTCCCGGCGAGGATGCAGCCGGCGGCGGCCGACGCGGCGGCGGCACGCGGCGTGGGCGGCCCGGGCCGGTCCGGCTCAGCCACGCCCGTGCGGCGTGGTCCAGCCGGAGGTGTCCGGGCCGAGCGGGACGATCCCGGTCGGATTGATCTCGCGGTGGGTGGCGTAGTAGTGCCGCTTGATGTGGTCGAAGTCCACCGTCTCGCCGAAGCCGGGCGTGGCGAACAGGTCACGGGCGTACGCCCAGAGCACCGGCAGCTCGGTGAGCTTCTGCCGGTTGCACTTGAAGTGCCCGTGGTACGCCACGTCGAAGCGGACCAGCGTGGTGAAGAGCCGGACGTCGGCCTCGGTGATCGAGTCGCCCATCAGGTAGCGCCGCCCGGCCAGCCGCTCCGACAGTGCGTCCAACCGGGCGAAGAGCGCCGTGTACGCCTCGTCGTACGCCTCCTGAGAGGTGGCGAAGCCACACCGGTAGACGCCGTTGTTGACGTCCCGGTGGATCTCCGCCATCAACGCGTCCATCTCCGGCCGCAGCTCCACCGGGTAGAGGTCGGGCGCGTCCGGGGCGTGCAGACGCCGCCACTCGGTGGAGAGGTCCAGGGTGAGCTGCGGGTAGTCGTTGGTGACGACCCGCCCGGTGACCGTGTCGATCAGTGCGGGCACGGTCACCCGACCGGAGTAGTCCGGGTCGGTGGCGAGGTACGCCTCGGAGAGGAAGCCGATACCGAGCACCGGGTCGAACCCGTCCGGGTCGAGGGCGAACCGCCAGCCCCGCTCGTCGCGGATCGGGTCGACGGTGCCCAGCGAGATGACGCCCTCCAGGCCGAGCAGGCTCCGGACGATCCGGGCCCGATGCGCCCACGGGCAGGCACGGCACCAGATCAGCCGGTAACGGCCGGCCTCCAGCGGCCAACGCCCCTGCTCGTCCGGCCCGCCACCGGGTGGGGACGTCGAGTGCGGGGTGACCCGGTCGGTGAACCGGTTGGCCTGGCGGACGAACTCGCCGCTCGCACCGACTTCCGCGTTGAACTGGGCCCGGGCCATGCCGTCAACTTATCCGTTCCCGCCGCCGATATCCTGGCTGCCGGGCGTTCCCGCGACCCGGTGGACGCTCGACCCCCGCCCCCCACCCCCGAGGACCTGCCTCTCCCACCCCCGGAGGACTCGCGATGACCGTGGCATACCTGGTGGCCGGTGTCCGCACCCCGATCGGCCGCTACGGCGGCAGCCTCGCCGGGGTACGCCCGGACGACCTCGCCGCGCACGTGATCCGCGAACTGACCGACCGGCACCCGACGGTGGACTGGGAGCGCGTGGACGACGTGATCCTCGGCTGCGCCAACCAGGCCGGCGAGGACAACCGCAACGTCGCCCGGATGGCCGCGCTCCTCGGCGGGCTGCCCGATCAGGTGCCCGGCAGCACCGTGAACCGGCTCTGCGGCTCCGGCCTGGACGCTCTCGCCATCGCCTCCCGGGCGATCATGGCCGGCGAGGCCGAGCTGATCGTGGCCGGCGGGGTGGAGAGCATGAGCCGGGCGCCGTTCGTCATGCCGAAGGCCGGCACGGCGTACTCGCGGGCGGCGGAGATCTACGACACCACCATCGGCTGGCGGCTGGTCAACCCGCTGATGAAGAAGCAGTGGGGCATCGACTCGATGCCGGAGACGGCGGAGAACGTGGCCGCCGAGTTCGGCATCGACCGGGCGGCGCAGGACGAGTTCGCCCTCCGCTCGCAGCAGCGCGCGGCGAAGGCGCAGGCCGACGGCCGGCTCGCCGAGGAGATCGTCCCGGTCATGGTGCCGGCCGGCAAGCGGGAGACGAAGCTGGTCGACGTCGACGAGCACCCGCGGGAGACCTCGCTGGAGAAGCTCGCCGCGCTGCCCACACCGTTCCGCGAGGGTGGCACCGTCACCGCCGGCAACTCCTCCGGCGTCAACGACGGCGCCGTCGCGCTGCTGGTCGCGTCCGAGGCGGCGGTCAGCAGGTACGGCCTGACCCCGCTGGCCCGGGTCACCGGCGCCGCGGCGGCCGGCGTGCCGCCCCGGATCATGGGCGTCGGGCCGGTGCCGGCGACCCGCAAGCTGCTGGACCGCCTCGGTCTCGGTGTCGGTGACGTCGACGTGATCGAGTTGAACGAGGCGTTCGCCGCCCAGTCCGTCGCCGTGCTGCGCGAACTCGGCCTGCCCGAGGACGCCGAACACGTCAACCCGAACGGCGGCGCGATCGCCCTCGGTCACCCGCTCGGCGCGAGCGGTGCCCGGCTCGCGCTCACCGCCGCGCTCGAACTGCGTCGCCGGGGTGGACGGCGGGCGCTGGCCACCATGTGCATCGGGGTCGGGCAAGGGATCTCCCTGATGATGGAGTCCGCAGCCTAGAGTGTTCTTCACCACACCCTCAGCGGGTCGGCCCGTGGGCCGCCGCCTGCCGGCGCGCATCCCGAGGCCGGTGCCGACCCGCGCGGCGAAGAACTGGGGAGCGCGCAGATGCCGGACGGACCTTCGACCGAGATCGACCTGACCCGGCCGAGCGCCGCCCGGGTGTACGACTACTTCCTGGGCGGGGCGCACAACTTCGAGATCGACAGGCGGCTCGCCGAGCAGATCGCGGCGATGACGCCGCACCTGCCGGCCACCATGCGGTCGGGGCGTGAGTTCCTGCGCCGGGCGGTGCGGGTCCTGCTGGACGCGGGCATCGACCAGTTCCTCGACATCGGCTCCGGCATCCCCACCGTGGGCAACGTGCACGAGGTGGCCCAGCGGGCCGACCCGAAGGCGCGAGTGGTCTATGTGGACATCGACCCGGTGGCGGTCGCGCACAGCCGTGAGCTGCTCGCCGGCAACGAGCTGACCACCGTCGTCCACGCGGACCTGCGGGAGCCGGAGCGGATCCTCGCCGAGGCTCGCGGCCTGCTCGACCTGGGCCGTCCGGTCGGCATCCTGCTCGCCGGGGTGGTGCACTTCGTTCCGGACGCGGACCGCCCCGCCGACCTCCTCGCCACCCTGCGGGCCGCCGCCGCGCCCGGCAGCCACCTGGTGATCTCCCACTCGACCTTCGAGGACCAGCCGCAGGAGATGCTCGACGCGCAGCGGTTGTCGGCGCGCACCGACACGGAGATCACCCTGCGTTCGCGGGCCGAGGTCACGGGGCTCTTCGGCGACTGGACGCTCCTCGATCCCGGCGTGGTGCACATGCCCCTCTGGCGTCCCGACGCCCCGTCCGACGTGGACGATCACCCCGAGCGGTTCGGCGCGTTCTGTGGGGTGGCGCGCCACGACCGGCCCCTCGCGGGCTGACCGTCGTGGCCGGCGTCCCGGACTCCACCGGAGACGACGTCAGCCTCTCCGGCGCACAGGGGTACGCCGCCGAGTGGGCCGGCGCCGCACGCCGCTTCGGCTTCGTGCCGCTCAGCGCGACCGAGACCGAGCGGCTGCTGCTCGTGCACACCGTGCGGCTCGCGCAGGCGCTGCGCGCCGAGCCCTTCTCCGACCAGCCGGCCGCGGACGTCGGACGGGCACTGGTCGAGGCGCACCTGACCGAACCGCGGTTGCTGGAGTGGTCGGTTCGCGCCCTCGGCGAGAACCTCGCGGCCCGGGCGCTGCCCGCCCGAGCGGCCGCGCGGGACACCTCCGAGCGGGTCGCGGGGCTGCAGGGCGCGCTCGCCGCCGGCTTCGCCCGCGCGCTGCGCGACCGTACCTTCGCCCAGCAGGAGCGGATCGCCCGCTCGGCCTGGCAGGCGCGCGACCAGGTGGAACGGGCACTGCGCGACAGCGAGGCGCGGTTCCGGGCGGTCTTCACCGGCGCGGCGATCGGGATCGGCATCGCCGACCTCGACGGCCGGATCATCGAGGTGAACCAGTCGTTCGCGGACATGCTCGGGTACGCGGTGGAGGAGCTGCGCCACGTCAACGTGGCCTCGCTCTTCCACGCCGACGACGCCGCCGGGATGCGGGAGCTCTACCAGGGGCTCATCGACGGCGAGCGCGACTCGGTCCGGGTGGAGAAGCGCTACCACCGAAAGGACGGCAGCAGCCTCTGGACCGACCTGGCCGTCTCACTCGTCCGGCACGACGACGGCCGACCACGGTTCACCGTCGCGATGATCGAGGACATCACCGAGCGGTACGCGTTGCAGCAGCGGCTCCGCTTCCAGGCGCTGCACGATCCGCTCACCGGGCTGCCCAACCGGACCCTCTTCTTCGAGACGCTGGGCCGGCTCCTCGACACCGCCGGCCCGGAGCAGCGGGTCGGCGTCTGCTTCCTCGACCTCGACGGGTTCAAGGCGATCAACGACAGCCTCGGGCACGACCTGGGCGACAACCTGCTCGTCGTGATCGCCCGCCGGCTCGCCGACTGCGTCGTCGACCACGGACACCTCGTCGCCCGGATGGGAGGCGACGAGTTCGTCATCCTGGTCGACGGCTGCGACGGGCTCGACGACGCGGTGGCCGTGGCGGACGCGGCGCTGGCCGCGGTCGCCACCCCGGTGTACATCGGCGACCAGCAGCTCACCGTCTCGGCGAGCGTCGGCATCGTCGAGTGCCCGGCGGGCGAGACCAACGCGTCGGATCTGATGAAGGCCGCGGACACCACCCTCTACTGGGCGAAGGCCGAGGGGCGCGGCCGCTGGGCCGTCTACGACCCGGAACGCAGCGCCCGGGAGATCGCCCGCTCGTCGCTGGCCGCGAAGCTGCCCACCGCGCTGGACCGGGGCGAGTTCGTGCTCCGTTACCAGCCGATCGTGTCCCTGCTCGAAGGTCGGATGCTCGCCGTCGAGGCGTTGGTCCGCTGGCAGCACCCCGAACTGGGGTTGCTCGGACCGGACCGGTTCATCGGGCTGGCCGAGGAGACCGGGTTGATCGTCCGGCTCGGCGAGTGGGTGCTCCGGCGGGCCTGCCGTGACGCGGAGCAGTGGCGGCGCGGTTTCCCGGACGCCCGGTTGGTGGTGAGCGTCAACCTGGCCGCCCGGCAGACCGACGACCCGACGATCGTGGAGACGGTCGCGGACGCGCTGGCCTCCAGCGGGCTGCCGGCCGAGCTGCTGCAGCTGGAGTTGACCGAGAGCGCGGTGATGGGCACCGCGGGGGAGCCGCTGCGCGCGCTGCACCGGCTCGCGGCGCTGGGCGTACGCCTGGCCATCGACGACTTCGGCACCGGTTACTCGAACCTCGCGTACCTGCGTCGGCTGCCGATCCACTGCCTGAAACTGGCCGGCCCGTTCGTCGAGGGCATCCGGGGTGACGACGCGGACGCGGTGGCCGACCGTCGGGACGAGCGCATCGTGGACGCGCTCGTCCGGTTGGCACACGCGCTGGAGCTGTGGGTGACCGCCGAGGCGGTGGAGACGGGCGTGCAGGCCGAGCGGCTCAGGGCGTTGCGCTGCGACACCGGTCAGGGGCGGCTCTTCGGCGCGCCGATGCCGGCCGACCGGATCGCGGCCCGGCTGGCCGGCGCGGAGGCGGCGTGAGCCCCGCCGGCGTCCGGCCGGTGCGGCGATGGTCCCGGGTGAGCGGGCGAGGGCCCGACGGCCGCCGGTACGGGTGAGGATTGAGTCGGCGCGTCCGGCGACCACTGACGCAACGGCTCGGGCGTTCGGGCATGCCGCGCTCGCCCGCCCCGTAGTCGCGAACGGAGGGTGGCTCCGATGAGCCTGACGGATTCCGAGACCGCCGTGTCGGTGGTCGCGGCCCTGGCGATCCTGGCCGGGCTGGCCGGAGTGATCGTGCCGGGCCTGCCCGCGTTGCCGCTCTGCTGGGCCGGGGTGCTGCTCTGGGCGATCTTCGGCGGCACGGGCGGGGGGCGGTGGCTGGTGCTCGCCGCCGCGACGCTGGTCGCCGTCGGCGGCACCGTCGTCAAGTACGCCTGGCCGGGGCGCAACCTGAAACGCAGCGGCGTGCCCACCTCCTCACTGCTCGCCGGAGGGCTGCTCGGCCTGGTCGGCTTCTTCGTCATCCCCGTGATCGGGCTGGTGCTCGGTTTCGTCGCCGGGGTCTGGGTGGCGGAGCGGCTGCGGCTCGGTGACTCGCGGCTCGCCTGGCCGGCCACGAAGCGGGCGGTCGCGGCGGCCGGCCTGTCGATGCTGCTGGAGTTCCTCTCCGGGCTGGTGATCGCCGTGCTCTGGGTGCTCGGGCTGTTGTTCACCTGATCCGGGTGGCGCGGCCGCCGGCCGGGTCGCCCGGCTGCCCGGCACAGCGGCCGAGGAAGGCGAAAGGGTGGCGGCTGCCGAGGAGACGGCGGCGACGCGGGGCCTGCGTCGCGTACGGCCGATCGCCGTACGGGTGAGAGAGAGGTGACCGCCCCGCGTCGCCGCGCTGCCGGGCGGTCCGAGCGCCCGGCGCTGGCCCGTGGCGATCGGGCCTGGTCACAGGCTCAAGGATGCGCCGCGGCGAGCCCGCGGGCAACCGGAATTCCGCTCCGCCTGGCGGCATGGGCATTGACGGCCGTCGGGTTTGCCAGTAGACCTTGGGAATGGAGGCCCGCCGATGAGAGCACCCCTGACGCTGGAGCAGCTCCGGGTCGCCGTCGCCGAGCGGGAGATCGACACCGTGGTGCTGGCGCTCGTCGACATGCAGGGCCGGCTGCAGGGCAAGAGGTTCCACGCCCCCTACTTCCTCGAGCACGTGGTCGGGCACGGCAGCGAGGGGTGCAACTACCTGCTCGCCGTCGACGTGGAGATGAACACCGTCGACGGCTACGCCATGTCGAGCTGGGAGCGGGGCTACGGCGACTTCGCGATGAAGGCCGACCTGGGCACGCTGCGCCGGGTGCCCTGGCAGCCGGGGACGGCTCTGCTCCTCGCCGACCTGGAGTGGCTGGACGGCTCCGGGCCGGTGGTCGCCTCGCCACGGCAGATCCTCCGCCACCAGCTCGACCGGCTGAGCCGGCACGGGCTGACCGCGTACGCCGGCACCGAGCTGGAGTTCGTGCTCTACCGCGACTCGTACGAGGACGCCTGGCAGCGCGGCTACCGGGAGTTAACCCCGGCCAACCAGTACAACGCGGACTACTCGCTGCTCGGCACGGCCCGGGTGGAGCCGCTGCTGCGACGCATCCGCCTCGAGATGGCCGGCGCCGGGCTGACCCCGGAGAGCGCGAAGGGCGAGTGCAACCTCGGCCAGCACGAGATCGCCTTCCGCTACGACGAGGCGGTCGCCTGCGCGGACCATCACGTCGTCTACAAGAACGGCGCGAAGGAGATCGCCGCCCAGGAGGGCATGGCGATCACCTTCATGGCGAAGCCGAACGCGCGGGAGGGCAACTCCTGCCACATCCACTTCTCGCTGCGCGACGCCGACGGCGACCCGGCGCTGCTCGGCGACGGGCCGGCCCGGTTGAGCGTGACCGGCCGGCGGGTGCTCGCCGGACTGCTCGCCACCATGCGCGAGTTCAGCCTCTTCTTCGCCCCGAACATCAACTCGTACAAGCGCTACCAGCCGGGCTCGTTCGCACCGACCGCGCTGCACTGGGGCACCGACAACCGCACCTGCGCCCTGCGTCTGGTCGGGCACGGGGCGGATCTGCGGGTGGAGAACCGGGTGCCCGGCGCGGACGTGAACCCCTACCTGGCGATCGCCGCGCTGGTCGCCGGGGCGGTGTACGGCCTCGAGCGGGAGCTGGAGCTCGGCGAGGAGTGCACCGGCAACGCCTACGACGATCCGTCCGTCGAGCGGGTGCCGGGCACGCTGCGCGACGCGCTCGCCCTCTGGGAGTCCTCCGGGCCGGCCGCCGACGCCTTCGGCCCCGAGGTGGTCGCCCACTACGCCAACCACGCTCGGGTCGAGCTCGCCGCCTTCGACGCCGCGGTCACCGACTGGGAGCTCTTCCGTGGCTTCGAACGCCTCTGACGGATCGAGCTCGCCGCCTTCGACCCCGCGGTCACCGACCGGGAGCTCTTCCGTGGCTTCGAACGCCGCTGACCGGCCAACCCGGCCCACCCGGCCCGGCGGTCGCGGAGGTCCGGGCGGGGCTGGCCTGAAGCGCCGGATCGACGGGCCGGGGCGGTGGGCGTGACGACGCTTGTCGACCCGGCCACCGGGACGGAGATCGGGGAGGTGCCGGCCACCTCGGCCGAGGAGGTCGACGTCGCCGTCGCCCGGGCCGCGGCGGCGTACGAGCGGTGGCGGTGGACGGCGCCGGGGGAGCGGGCGCGGCTGCTGCGCCGGTTCGCGGCCGTCGTCGACGCGCACCGGGAGGAGTTGGCGCAGCTGGAGGTCCGTAACAGCGGGCACACGATCGGCAACGCCCGCTGGGAGGCCGGCAACGTCCGGGACGTGCTCGACTACTACGCCGGCGCGCCCGAGCGGCTCACCGGCCGGCAGATCCCGGTGCCCGGCGGGCTCGACGTCACCTTCCACGAGCCGCTCGGCGTCGTCGGGGTGATCGTGCCGTGGAACTTCCCGATGCCGATCGCCGCGTGGGCGCTGGCTCCGGCCCTCGCCGCCGGCAACACCGTCGTGCTGAAACCGGCCGAGCTGACCCCGCTCACCGCGCTGCGCCTGGCCGAGTTGGGCCGTGCGGCAGGCCTGCCCGACGACGTGTTCACAGTCCTTCCCGGCGAGGGCGCGGTGGTGGGCGAGCGGCTCGTCACCCACCCGGCGGTCCGCAAGATCTGCTTCACCGGCTCCACCGCCGTCGGCACCCGGATCATGGCCGGCTGCGCGGCGCAGGTGAAGCGGCTGACGCTGGAGCTGGGCGGGAAGTCCGCCAACGTGGTCTTCGCCGACGCCGACCTGGCACGCGCGGCGGCCACCGCCCCGTACGCCGTCTTCGACAACGCCGGCCAGGACTGTTGCGCCCGTTCCCGGATCCTCGTGCAGCGCTCGGCGTACGACCGGTTCCTGGAGCTGCTCGAACCGGCGGTGCGCGCGTTCCGGGTGGAGGACCCGGCCCGGGAGACGGCCGAGATGGGTCCGCTGATCTCGGCGGCCCACCGGGACCGGGTCGCCGGCTACGTCGAGGGCGCCCGGGTCGCCTTCACCGGATCCCGGCCGGCCGGCCCCGGCTTCTGGTACGCCCCGACCGTGCTGCTGACCGACACGACGGCGGACCGGCACTGGCGCGACGAGATCTTCGGCCCGGTCGTGTCGGTGCTGCCGTTCGACGACGAGTCGGAGGCGATCCGGCTCGCCAACGACGGCGACCACGGCCTCTCCGGCTCGATCTGGACCCGCGACGTGGGCCGGGCGATCCGGGTGACCCGGGCCGTCGAGTCCGGGAACCTCAGCGTCAACTCGCACTCCTCGGTGCGCTACTGGACCCCGTTCGGCGGCATGAAGCACTCCGGCCTCGGCCGGGAGTTGGGCCCCGACGCGCTGCACGCGTTCACCGATGTCAAGAACGTCTTCATCGCGGCGGAGGAGTGAGCGAAGTGCGTGATCGGTTGCGGGACCGGGTGGCCGTCGTCACCGGCGCGGGCAGCGGGATCGGGCTGGCCACGGTGCGGCGGTTCGCCGCCGAGGGTGCCCTGGTGGTCTGCGTGGACATCGACGCGGAGGCGGGCGAGCGGGCCGCTGCCGAGGCGCACGGCGAGGCCGTGGTGGCCGACGTGGCGGACGAGGACGCCGTGCGGGACCTCTTCGACGGGGTGGTGGCGCGGCACGGCCGGGTGGATGTGGCGTTCAACAACGCCGGCATCTCCCCGCCGGAGGACGACTCGATCCTGGAGACCGGGCTCGACGCCTGGGAGCGGGTGCTGCGGGTCAACACCACGAGCGTCTACCTGTGCTGCAAGTACGTCATTCCGCACATGCGCCGGCAGGGCAAGGGCTCGATCATCAACACCGCCTCGTTCGTGGCGCTGATGGGAGCGGCCACCTCGCAGATCGCGTACACCGCGAGCAAGGGTGGGGTGCTGGCGATGACCCGGGAGCTGGGGGTGCAGTTCGCCCGGGAGGGGATCCGGGTGAATGCGCTCTGTCCCGGCCCGGTCGCGACTCCGCTGCTGCTCGAACTCTTCGCGGCCGACCCGGAACGAGCCGCCCGCCGGCTGGTGCACGTGCCGATGGGCCGGTTCGGCAGCCCGGACGAGATCGCCGCGGCGGTGGCGTTCCTGGCCAGCGACGACGCGTCCTTCATGACCGCCGCGCAGTTCGTGGTGGACGGTGGCATCACGGGCGCGTACGTCACCCCGCTCTGAGATCCTCGTCACCCCCGGGCGCCTCTCGGCGAGGCCGCGGGTGACGGCCGCCCCGCCCGGCGGGCGGAGTTCACGGTCAGCGGCGCGGGCCGGGCGGAGACCGATAGCAGCGCGCCGCGCGGCGAATGTGTTACGTCGTGTTCCCGCGGGGGTACAAGGCGATGCACAGGGGAGTGAAGATCATCCGCGTGGAGGCCGGACCGGGAGGCTGCATGAGTTCGGCGCTGGGGGGCGCGGGCGCGGGGCGACTACGCGCCGCCGACGGCGAACTGCCCCCACCGTTGGCTGCGATGTTCGCCGATGGCGGTGAGATGGGTCGCCGTCTCGCGACCTTCGACTGGTCGGGTACGCCACTGGGACACCCCCGGGACTGGCCGGCTGCTCTCGTGGGTGCGGTGGGCATGATGCTCGCCTCCAGCGCGCAGATCGTCATGTTCTGGGGTGATGAGCAGCTCGCCTTCTACAACGACGCCTACCGGCCCACCATCGGCGGCAAGCACCCGGACGTGCTCTGCCGGCCCGCCCGGACGCACTGGGCCGAGACCTGGGACGTGCTCGCTCCGCTGCTGGAGGGGGTACGCCGCACGGGACGCTCCTACCACGCCGAGGACCACCCGTTCCTGATCGACCGACACGGGTTCCTGGAGCAGACGTACTTCACCGTCTCGTACGACCCGATCCGGGTGGCCGACGGCTCGGTGGGCGGCGTCTTCTGCATCGTCAACGAGACCACCGGCCGGGTGCTGGGCGAGCGACGGCTGCGCCTGCTGGCCGAACTCGGCACCGAACTGGCCGATGTCGGTACCGCTGCCGCGCTCGGCGGGGCCGCCGCCACGGTGCTCGACCGGTACCGGGCGGACGTGCCCTTCGCCCAGATCTGGCTGCGTGACGACGCGAAGCGGCTCACCCTCGCCGGTGGCAGCGGCGGGGTGCCACCGGTCACGGCGGAGGCGGTGCTCGACCGGGCGCTGGGCGACTCCCGCCGCAGCGCCCCCGTGAGTGACCTGCTCGACACGCCGCCGGCCGAAGCCGGCGACCGGGCGCTCCTGCTGCCGATCACCGCGACGAACCAGACCGTGGGTGCGCTGGTCGTCGGGGTGTCCGACCGGCTCCCGTCGACCGAGGGCTACCACGACTTCCTCGACCTGGTGGCGGTCCAGATCTCCCGCGCGGTGGAGCGCGGCCAGGTCGTCCGCCGCCTCCGCTTGCTCGCCGACGCGGCGGTGGCGGTCAACACCGCCCGCTCGACCGCGGACGTGCTCCGCGTCGCCGCCCGGCACGCCCTCGACCTCGTCGACGCCGTCCGGGTGCTGATCACCGCGGGTGAGCACCGCGTCGAGGCGGACGCCGGGGGCGACGCCGCGGCAGACCCCTCGCTGGTGCTGGCGCTCGCCGACACCGGCGACGCGCCGCTCGGAGAGCTGCGGGTATGGCGTCCGCCCACCGACGGCGCGAGGACCGACGACGCGGCGCTCACCCAGCTGGCGCGCCTGGTCGGGGTGCGGCTGGAGAACGCCCAGCTCTTCGAGGCCGAGCACCGGGTCGCCACGACGTTGCAGCACAGCCTGCTGCCCCGGTCGCTGCCGCAGCTGGCCGGCGCCCTGGTGGCCAGCCGGTACCTGCCGGGCACCACCGATGTCGAGGTCGGCGGTGACTGGTACGACGTGATGGTCCTGGACGAGCGGGAATTGGTGCTCGTCATCGGGGACGTGGTCGGCAAGGGCGTGCAGGCGGCGGCCGCGATGGGTCAACTGCGCAACGCGCTGCGCGCCTACCTGCTCGAGGGCTACGGCCCGGGTGAGTCGTTGACCCGGTTGAACCGCCTGGTCGGGTCGACCGGGCACAACTCCTTCGCCACCGTGGTCTGCCTGCTGTTCCACCCGGACACCGGACGGGTGCGGTACGCGAGCGCCGGCCACCCGTCCCCGTTGCTGATCGGCGGGGAGGAGGTGACCCTCCTCTACGACCGGGCGCTGGGCCCGCCGGTCGGCGCGGTGGCGGACGCCGCGTACCGGAGCATCGAGGGGGAGTTGCCGGTCGGCGGCCGGATCCTGTTCTACACCGACGGCCTGATCGAGGAGCGGCAACTCGACCTCGACGAGGCGCTGGCACAGCTCCGCGCCGACGCGGCCGGCCCGAGCGAGCACGTGGCCGACCTGATCGACACCGTGCTGGGGCGGGTGGAGGGACGGCCGCGGCGCGACGACGTGGCGGTGCTCGCGCTGGAGGCGGCCGAGCCGCACCGGTTCAGCCTGCGTCTGCCGGCCGACCCGACCCGGCTCAGCCTGCTGCGCAAGCGGTTGGAGGACTTCCTGGTGGCCCACGACGTCGGCGAGACGGATCTGTTCGACCTGACCGTGGCGATCTCCGAGGCCGCCGCCAACGCGATCGAGCACCCGGTCGACCCGGCGGAGCCCACCATCGGCGTCGAGGTGGCGATCGAGGACCGCACGGTGGTCGCCACCGTCCGCGACAGCGGACGGTGGCGGGAGTCGACAGGTACCGGCTTCCGGGGCCGGGGGCTGGCGCTGATCCGGGCGCTGGGGGAGCTTTCCGTCGGGCGCACCCCGACGGGGACGGAGGTGACGCTGCGCCGGCGGTTGCAGGAGTGAGCGGCCGCCGACGAAGGCTCGCAGCGGCGGCCCTATCGGCGGCCGAGGTCCCCGACGGCACGGCGGCGGGCCGGGCGGGCGGGGGTCACTCCGGGCGTAGCCAGGCCTGTTCGCCGAGGCCGGAGATGTCGAGGACCCGCCGGACCTGCCGGGACGGCAGCACGGTGAGCGCGTTCGGGAGCTGCCGGGCGAGTCGGACCAGCGCGTGGATCGCGGCGGAGTCGAAGAAGGTGACCGCACGCAGGTCGAGGGTGACCCGGCCGGCGGGCTCGCGCAGCGCCGTCTGGAACATCGTGTCCGCGGTGGCCATGTCGACCTCGCCGGTCACCGTCACCCGGACGTGGTCGCCGGTGCTCTCGACGGTGGCCGAGAAGACGGGCGGCGGGGCCCCTAGATCCACCCCGCAACCATGGCACACCGGGGCAGACAGGGCAACCACCGTCGGACGTCCACCGCGAGGGACCGCGCCGGGTCGCGGCGATAGGCTTGGACCATGACCGTCCGTGCGCCGCTGACCCCAGGCACGCTCTCCCCGATGCGAGCGGTTCCGGCCCGCATCACCCGCCCGGAGTACGTGGGCAAGAAGGCGCCCAAGCAGTGGCGCGGGTCGCACGTGCAGACCCCGGAGACGATCGAGAAGATGCGGGTCGCCAGCCGGCTGGCCGCGCAGGCGACCCAGCTCGCCGGGGAGCACTGCAAGCCGGGCGTGACCACCGACGAGATCGACCGGGTGGTGCACGAGTTCCTCTGCGACCACGGCGCGTACCCGTCGACGCTCGGCTACAAGGGCTTCCCGAAGTCCTGCTGCACCAGCCTCAACGAGGTCATCTGCCACGGCATCCCGGACTCGACGGCGCTGCAGGACGGCGACATCGTCAACGTCGACGTCACCGCGTACCTCAACGGGGTGCACGGCGACACGAACGCCACCTTCTGCGTCGGCGAGGTGAGCGAGGAGGCCGGGCAGCTGGTCGAGCGCACCCACGAGGCGATGATGCGGGGCATCCGGTCGGTCGCCCCGGGCCGGCAGATCAACGTGATCGGCCGGGTCATCGAGTCGTACGCGAAGCGGTTCGGTTACGGCGTGGTGCGCGACTTCACCGGCCACGGCATCGGCGAGGCCTTCCACAGCGGGCTCTACGTGCCGCACTACGACAGCCCGCGGCCGACCGAGGTCATCGAGCCGGGCATGACGTTCACCATCGAGCCGATGATCACGCTCGGCACCTACCAGTACGACATGTGGGACGACGGCTGGACCGTGGTCACCAAGGACCGTAGGTGGACGGCCCAGTTCGAGCACACCATCCTGGTGACCGAGGACGGCCACGAGATCCTGACCCTGCCGTGACCGACGCTCCCGCCGCGCTGCGCGAGGCGCACCACGCCGACGTCTCCGGTGGCTGGCTCCGGCCGGCCGTCTTCGGCGCCATGGACGGGCTGGTCACCAACATCGCCCTGATCGCCGGGGTCGGCGGCGGCGGGGTGTCGCCGCGCAGCATCGTGCTCACCGGCGCGGCCGGGCTGGTGGCCGGCGCGATCTCGATGGGGCTCGGCGAGTACACCAGCGTCCGGTCGGCCAACGAGCAGGTCGCCGCCGAGGTGGCGAAGGAGCGGCGGGAGCTGGAGCGGCACCCCGAGGCGGAGGCCCGGGAACTGGCCGACGCGTGGGTGGCCCGAGGGCTCCCCCGGGACCTCGCCCAGCAGGTCGCCGAGGCGGTACGGCGCAACCCGGAGGAGGCGCTGCGGGTGCACGTCCGGGAGGAGTTGGGCGTGGACCCGGACGACCAGCCCAGCCCGTGGGCGGCGGCCGTCTCCTCGTTCTTCTTCTTCTCCGTCGGGGCGTTCGTGCCGCTGCTGACCTACCTGCTCGGCTTCACGAGCCTCTGGCTCGCACTGGGCGTCGGCGGGCTCGGCCTCTTCCTCGCCGGCGCGGTGGTGGCCCGGTTCACCAGCCGACCCTGGTGGTCCGGTGGGCTGCGTCAGCTGCTGCTGGGCGCCCTGGCCGCCGCCGCCACGTACGCGATCGGCACCCTGATCGGCGTCCAGGGCGGCATCGGCTGACCCCGTCCGCCCGGCCCCCTCACGGGGTGAGGAGATCCTCGACGGTGCCGTCGACGGGTTGACCGCGGGCGGCCAGCTCCTCGGAGTGCCGGGCCAGCACCGTGCCCACCTCGGTCATGTCCGCACCGGCCAGGCCGGTACGCCGGACCGCGTCGCCCGGGTCACGGAAGTACGTGCGGGCCAGCAGGCCGTTGACCGTGGCCGCCGCCAGCCGGGCCTCGCCGAGCATGAGCAGCGCCTGGTCCGTCTCGTACCACTCGGCGAGCTTGGCGGCCCGGGCGTGCGCCGCGTAGCCCCGGTACCAGGCCTGTCGGGCGGCGGCGCTGAACTCGGCGGGCCGGGCCCGGGCCAACCGACCGAGGTGCTCGTCGCGCAGCGTGCGCAGCCAGCCGGTCGGGTCGTGCAGCGGCCGGGTGGTGACGTACCGGTCGGCGGTCAGCGGCCACAGTGAGTTGATCACGCGGGCCTGACCGAGGTAGTCCTCGGCGCCCGCCACCGTCAGGTCGACGAGCACCCCGTCGACTCGACGGGTGCAGGGGGCCGGTCCGGCACCCGGGCGGTAGGTCACCACCAGCATCCCGACCTCGCCGTCCCCGCCGCCGTCGTCGTCACCGTGGGCCAGCGGGCCGTGTACCGCGACGGCGAGCACGTCGGCGGGGAACCGGCGGAGCGCGGCCTGCGCCACCCGCTCGGCGACCGTCCACCGGGGATCGGTCAGGTGCGAATCGGCCTCGCTGTTGGCATTCAAGCCCGCCACTCCCGCGACGATCGTGGACGCGCGCGCCGCGTCCGCTGCCGGTCAGGACGTCGATGCGCGGCCCGCGCCGCTCGCCCCGACCTCGGGTGCCGCCGGCCGGCCACACCCGTCCGCCCCGCTGCGCATCACAGTAGTGCGGTCTCCGGCGATGTTCGGCGGGCCGCGCCGCCCGGACGTCGCCGCGTCGCCGCCGACGTCACCGCGCACCGCGCTAGCCGCGGCCGCCGAGCGACGCGTCCCGCCCGACCGGAACCAGCCGGAAGACGCGGATCTCCCGGCCGCTGGCCCGCCGCTCGTACGTCCGGTACGCGGGCCACTCGGTGACCAGCAGCCGCCAGAGACGGTCGCGTTCGGCGCCCTCGGCCGGTTCGGCACGCACAAGGATCCGGCGGCCCTTCACGGCCACCTCCGCCGCCGGATCGGCGAGCAGGTTCATCGACCAGCCGGGCTGGTGCGTCTGGCCCCAGTTCGAGCCGATCACCACGTACGCGTCGTCGTCCGGCACGTAGAGCAGGGGATTGCTGCGGGGCTTGCCGGAGCGTCGGCCGGTGGTGGTCAGGATCAGCGACGGAACGAGGCCGAGCGCCACCACCCGACCCCGGGTGAGTCGACCGACGGCCCGGTCGGCGGGGACCAGGAGACGCGCGACCGCGCCGAACCAGCGTTGGTGGCCGACGCGGCGGGTGATGGTTCCGAGCACGGACACGCGCACAGTCTGCCGCCTGTCACGTCACGGCGACACCCCTCTGCGCGCCGGGGCTCGCGAGGCCCGGCGCGCGGCGGCGCGCGGGTTCAGTCGAGACGCCGCTCGATCGGCAGTCGCGACCGGGTGAGCAGCCCCGCGCCGAGCATCGCCACCACTGGCACCACCACCAGCACGCCGAGCGTCGCCCAGGGCACGACGAGGGGGTACGGATTCATGACCGGCCAGCTCTCCGCGTACTGCCGGTTGATGGAGGTCAGGATGATGACGGCGGTGCCGAGGCCGGCCCCGATGCCGAGCACCGAACCGAGACCGGCGATGACCCCGGCCTGGCAGAGCGCGAGCAGCCGACGTACCCGTGGACTGGCCCCGACCGCGGCGAGGGTGGAGAGGTCACCGCGGCCCTCCGCGGCGGCGAGCCCGGTGGCGATCCCGGCCGCGCCCACGGTGATCACCCCGGCCGCCGCGGCGAGCAGGAGCAGCAGCCGCGCGTCGTTCGAGGGGGTCCGGCCCTGGTCCAGATCCAGCACGAACTCGCCGTACGGTCGTAGCGCGTCGGCGAGCCGCTGCTGCTGCTCCTCGTCCGGTGCGGCGGGCACCGTGATCGCCCAGGACTGGGTGAACGAGGTCAGCCCGAGCCGGGTGGCCGCCGTGGGGGAGAGCAGCAGCCGGGGGGAGCCGACCGCGTCGGGCAGCGCGTACCCGGTCAGCACGCTCACGGTGCGGTCCGTGGTCTCGGCGCCCGCTCTCTCGGCGCTCCGGTCCACCGCGACCGCCACCGAGCCCTCGTGCAGATAGCGCGGATCGGTCACCACCGCGCCACCGGCCCGTAGTACGGCGGTGGCCGCCGCCGTCTGTGCGGGCGACGCGCCGGTGAGGACGGGTAGCCCGGTGCCGTCGTCCACCAGGATCTGAAGGTAGGGGCTGTAGAAGTCGGGGGACGGAAATTGACAGCGGGGGTCGGCGCGGGCGAGACGGCGTTGCTCCACGGTCATCCGGTCGTTCGGCCGCCACGGGCAGACCTGTTCCGGCGGGAGAACCGCGTCGACGGAGCAGGCGCCAGCGGGCTCGCGCCCCGGATCGCACTCGGCGAAGCTCAGCGGCGCGACGGCGCCCGCGCGGAGGTGGGTGCCGGCCGCCGAGACGACCGCGGCCAGCGGTATTGGTTCGGCGTGCTGCTCGGTCGAGTAGAGCTGCGCGGTTCCGGCCGGCAGCGTGGGCCGACTGTTGTGGACGTTGCGGACCGAGTCACTGGTCAGGTAGGTGCCGAGCGCGACGCTCGCGGCGACGGCGGCCATCACGGCGGAGATGGCGGGCGCCGCGGACGCCCGGTTGCGGCTCGCGTCGCGCAGGGCGATCCGCGGCGCCAACGGCAGCAGCCGACCGAGCCGGGCCAGCAGCCCGATCAGGGTGGGGGTGCAGAAGACCAGGCCGAGCTCGCCGAGGATCAGACCGACGAGGATCAGCGACGGGACGCTGCGGGCGGCGCCGAACGCGGCGATCAGCGCGCCGCCGGCCGTCAGGGCCAGGCCGAGCGCCAACCACCGGCCGCGGTTGCGGGGCGGGGTGCGCCGGCCGGCCAACCCGGCCACCACGTCCTGCCGGGCGGCCGTCCAGGCGGGCGCCAGCGCGGCGAGCACCCCGGCCAGCACCGCGACCCCGCCGATCGCCACCAGCGCCGCCGGCCAGCAGCGGTATCCGCCGAAGCGGGCGGAGAAGACGTACTCCTCGACGAGGGGGCGGGCGGCGAACGCCGTGACGACGCCGAGCAGCAGGCCGGCCGCGGCGCCGAGGAGACCCAGCACCACCCCGTCGGCCAATACCACCCTGCGCAGCTGCGCGGCGTCCCCGCCGGCCACCGCGACCAGGGCGAGGTCGCGCCGCCGCCGACGTACCCCGACCGCGAAGGCGGGCCCGACGAGCAGCACCACCTCCAGCAGACCGAGCCCGCTGACCAGTACGCCGCTGCCCAGCTCGTCCAGGTTGGTGGCGCCGGCGTCGGGCCACCCCCGCAGGGCCGTGTGCTCCTGGGCCGCGGTGCGTCTGATCACCACCACGCCGTGCTCGTTGAGCCGGCGGACCAGGTCGGCGTCCATCGTCGCCGGCAGGTCGACCAGCCAGCTCGTCTCCGCCGTCGCGCGCTCGGCGCGCGGGTCCGCGGCCGGGTGCAGGGCGACGAGTGGACCCAGGTCGTCCGGGAACTCGACCACCCCGACGATCCGGTACGTGTTCTTGCCGTCGGTGGCGGTGGCCGTGTCGCCCAGTCGGGCACCCAGCTCGCGCAGCGCGACCGGGCTCGCCGCCAGCTCGCCGGCGGCGACCGGGGCCCGGCCCTGCCGCAGCCGGAACGTGCCGTGGGTGAGCGGATCGGTGAGGTCGAGTACCCGGCCGTTGAAGCTGGCGGCCTTGCGGTGGCCGGCCACCCGCAGGGCGAGCGGCACCCAGCCGCGGGTCTCCGTGGCCCGGCTCCCCGGCCCGAGCAGCTGGGTGATCTGACCGGTGGTGGGCGGTGGGCCCTCGCCCACGGGCCCGTGGTCCCGGGGCGACCAGTTCTCGCCTCGCTCGTCCTGGGTGACCGGTAAGTCGCCGACCCAGGTCAGCTTCGCGTCGGCGGCCCCGAGCAGGCGGTCGACACGTTCGGCGTGGGTCAGCTCCGACATGTCGTAGCTGACCGCGAGGAACGTCAACACCAGTACCGGCAGCGTGATCATTGCCAGCACCAGGGCGGTACGCCCGCGGGCCCGGCGGGCCTCCCGGCGGGCGATCCGCAGCGCCGCCCGCCACGAGGCGATCAGCTCGGCCGCGTGCCGCCGCCGGCCGAGAGCGGGCGGCGGTGGTTCGGGCGTGCGCGCCGGACGCGAGCCGGCCCGGAGGCGGCCGGCGGGTCGGAGCGTCACCGGCCGCTGCCACTCAACAGCTGCTCGACGCTGCCCAGCGGCGCCGTCGAGTCGACCAGCACCCCGTCACGGAGAAAGACCACCCGGTCCGCCCAGCCGGCGTGCCGCGCCTCGTGGGTGACGAGCAGCCCGCCCGCTCCGGCGTCCACACGGCGGCGCAGCAGGTGCAGCACCGCCTCGCCGGTCTGCGAGTCCAACGCGCCGGTGGGCTCGTCGGCGAGCACCAGCCGCCGTTCGCCGACCAGCGCCCGGGCGATCGCCACCCGCTGCTGCTGGCCCCCGGAGAGCTGGTCCGGGAAACGGTCGCCCAGCTCGGCGAGGTTCACCTCGGCGAGCGCGGCGAGGGCCAGCGCGCGGGCACGCCGTACGCCGGTGCCGTCGAGTTCGAGGGGGAGTGCCACGTTCTCCACCGCGGTCAGGCTGCCCAGCAGGTTCAGGTCCTGGAAGATGTAGCCGACCCGTCGGCGGCGCAGCCGGGCCAGCCCCCGCCGGTCGAGCGCGGCCAGCGGCTGCCCATCGACGCGCACCTCACCGGCGGTGGGGCTGTCCAGACCGCCGGCGAGCGCCAGCAGGGTCGACTTGCCCGAGCCGGACGGGCCCATCACGGCGACCAGCTCGCCGGGCCGGACGGCCAGACTCACCCCGCGCAGGGCGTGCACGGCCGCGGGTCCGGCGCCGTGGGTGCGGTGGACGTCACGTACGTCGAGGATCGTGCCGTCCGCTCCGCTCACCGCCGCGCCTCCTCGTCGGCCGGTACCACCGCCTCGGCGGAGCCGTCCGCGGCGACCGGTGGTCGCCGCCCGGGAACGGTGGGCCGGTACCGCACGAGGCTGGTCTCGCAGTGGTCGAGCCAGCGCACCTCGGCCTCGGCCTGGAAGACCATCGCGTCCAGCACCAGCCGCCAGGGCAGCTCCTCCGGCTGGTCGCTGGCGTACTTCAACCGGGTCAACTCCTGCAGCGTCCGCATGGTCGCGGCGCGCTGGGTCTGCACCACCGACCGGACGTCGACCCCGGGGGTGGTGAGCGCCAGGGCCAGCTTGATGGAGAGCTCGTCACGGGGCCGGTCGGTGCGGCTCACCGGGGTGGCGAACCAGAGCGTGAGGTCGGCCCGGCCGGCGTCGGTGATCTCGTACGGGCGCTGCCCCGCCTCGCTCTCCGGCAGGGAACGCACCAGTCCGTCCCGCTCCAGACGGGCGAGCGTGGTGTACACCTGCCCGATGTTCAGCGGCCAGGTCGAGCCGGTCGACTCCTCGAACGCGGCGCGCAGCTGGTAGCCGTACATCTGGCCGCGTTCGAGCAGGGCGAGCAGCCCGTGACGGATGGACATGGCCCGGAGTATGCATACCTGGTATGCGACTCGCAACCGAAGGTGATCTGCGCCGCGCCGGCCGGTTCAGGTGGGGCGACCGGGAAACGGCACGGTCAGCGGGCTGATCTTCGCCGTTCGTCGCCAGCGGGTGGCCCGTACGGAGTAGTCGATCAGGGCGTCCAGCGCCTGGTCCCGGTCAGCGCCGGTGGTGGCGGCGAGCGCCGCCCGCCAGTGCGCCGCCGTGCGCTCCTCCACCTCGACGGCGAGCCGCAGCGCGCTCGCCCGGTCGGTGATCGGGAACGGCAGCGCGTACCCGGCCTGGCCCGGCGGGACGCTGGCGCCCGCCGTGGTGAGCTGCACGACCAGCGCGTCCCGGCGACGCCGGTGCGCGGCCTCGGCCTGCCGGGCGGCCGTACGCGCGCTGCCGGAGAGCCGCACGCCGATCGGCCCGTACGCGTAGATCGCCGCGTACTCGGCGGTGAGCGCCGCGGCGAGTGCCTCGGCGGAGGTCGGCGGTGCCGCGCGCTCGTTCACTTCAGTGCCTCCAGGTGGGTGGCGCGGGCGGCGGCGATCGATCCGACGAGCGCGGCCCGCGCCGCGGGCGCCGAGGCGCAGGCGGTGACGGCGGCGTCCCGCCCGACGCGTTCCCGCTGGCGCAGGTCGGTGAGGGCGGCGTCCGGGTCGGGGAGGGCGGCGCCGCCCGGCGTCGGCCCGGTCGACGGGAGGTCGACATCGAGCAGCCGGGCCAGCTCGGTGGCGTGCGCCTGGTGCGCGTCGGCGATCGGGGTGAGCCGCGCGGCCAGGTCGACGTGCGCCGCGGCGGCGTCGCGGTACGCGGTGGCGAGCGCCAGCGACTCGTCCAGCAGCGGTCGCAGCGGATCGGGGGGCGGCGGCGTCTCGTCGCGACCGAACGGGTCGCAGGCGGTCAGCGGTCCCGCCGCCGCACCGAGGGCCAGCAGCCCTCCGACGCGCAGTAGATGGCGCCGGGAATGCCGGGTTGCGTCGATACGCTGTGCTGTCGTGCCTCTGGCCACCGCACAAGTCAACACCATCCGTCGCGGTGCGTGGGTCATCGCCGTCGGTGCGCCGCTCGGCCGGGGGGTGGCCCGGCGCGTTACGCTCTGCGCAGCCACCGGGCGCGATCGCCCCGGTGGCGTGCCGGCATGGGGCGGGACAAGGGTCGCCGTCGAGTGGGAGAGAGTGCGAGATGACGCAGCGTGGCCGTGCGACCAGGCCGACTGGGCGGCCCCGCGGCGCGGAGCGCCCCCGCGGTGGCGACCTCGCCGCCCGGCGTGACCGGTTGCGGGCTGTGATCGAGCCGGTGGTCGTCGACGCGGGCTACGACCTCGAGGACCTCTCCGTCTCGCGGGCCGGCCGGCGGCACGTGGTCCGGGTGATCGTGGACGCCGACGGTGGGATCAACCTGGACGGCGTCGCGGACGTCTCCCGGGCGGTCTCCGCGGCGCTCGACGCCGCGGAGGAGACCGGTGGCGACATCGTCGCCGGCGAGTACCAGCTCGAGGTCAGCTCGCCGGGCGTGGACCGGCCGCTCACGCTGCCCCGGCACTGGCGGCGCAACGTCGGCCGGCTGGTCAAGGTGACCACCCGGGCCGCTGCGGCCCTGCCGGAGCAGCGCGCTGAGCAGCCCGCCGGTGACCGGCAGGTCACCGGCCGGATCGTCTCGGCCGACGACGAGCGCGTGGCGCTGGAGACCGACACCGGCCGCGCCGAGTGGGCCTACGCCCAGCTCGGCCCGGGGCGGGTGCAGGTCGAGTTCAACCGTCTCGACGAGATCGACGAGGCGGAGTTCGGTGAGGCCGGCGATGCCGGTGATTCAGACGAGATCGACGACGAAGATGTGGAGGACGAGGAGAGGTGAACATCGACCTCGCGGCGCTGCGCGCACTCGAGCGCGAGCGGGAGATCCCGTTCGACACGATCCTCGCGGCGATTGAGACCGCGCTGCTGACCGCGTACCGGCACACCGAAGGCGCCGAAACGCACGCACGAGTGGAGATCGACCGCAAGTCCGGCGCGGCCTCGGTGTACGCGCAGGAGTTGGACGACGAGGGCGCGGTGGTGCGGGAGTGGGACGACACTCCGCACGACTTCGGCCGCATCGCCGCCATGACCGCCAAGCAGGTGATCCTCCAGCGGCTGCGGGAGGCCACCGACGAGGCTCACTTCGGTGAGTACGTGGGCCGCGACGGCGACCTGGTCACCGGCGTGGTGCAGGCGCACGAGGCGCGGGCCGAGAAGGGCATCGTCAGCGTCGACCTGGGCAAGCTGGAGGGCGTGCTGCCGCAGTCCGAGCAGGTGCCCGGCGAGCGTTACGTGCACGGTGAGCGCCTTCGCTGCGTCGTGGTGCACGTCGCCAAGGGCGTCCGCGGACCGCAGATCACCCTGTCCCGTTCGCACCCGGCGCTGGTGAAGAAGCTCTTCGCGCTGGAGGTGCCGGAGATCGCCGACGGCACCGTGGAGATCGGCGCCATCGCGCGTGAGGCAGGTCACCGTACGAAGATCGCCGTACGCTCTACCGCCCCGGGCGTCAACGCCAAGGGCGCCTGCATCGGCCCGATGGGTCAGCGGGTCCGGGCCGTGATGAGCGAACTGCACGGCGAAAAGATCGACATCATCGACTGGTCGGACGACCCGGCCACCTTCGTCGGTAACGCGTTGTCGCCGGCCAAGGCGCTGCGGGTCGAGGTGGTCGACCTGGCCACCCGGACCGCCCGGGTGACCGTGCCGGACTTTCAGCTCTCCCTCGCGATCGGCCGGGAAGGGCAGAACGCCCGGTTGGCGGCCCGACTGACCGGTTGGCGCATCGACATCCGTTCAGATGCGGAGCAGGCCGCGCCGGCCGGCCGGAGCGGAGCTGATCACGTGCGGGAGCCGGGCAGCGCGATCTCCGGCAGCTAGGGGTAGACTTTCTCAGTGGCACGACGCGCGCAGCCGGAGCGCACCTGTGTGGGTTGCCGGCGGCGAGCGCCGGCCGGTGATCTACTGCGGGTGATAGCGGTCGGCGACGGGGCTGGTCACAGCCTCCGGCCCGATCCGAACCGCAGAATGCCGGGTCGGGGAGCGAACATGCACCCGGATCCGGCCTGCTTCGCGCTGGCAGTGCGGCGACGCGCCTTCGGGCGGGCGCTGCGCGTCACCGGGGTCCTTGACGACGGTGAGCTTGCGGAGCACATCGATGCGCCAACCACGACGTCCGGTCAACCCGACCGGGCGCGGGTCGCTAGCAGGGTAGGACGACCGACATGAGCACACGATGAAGTCGCAGAAATGACCAGGCTTCAAGTGCACGAGTGAGGTCGCTGCGGGTGCTGCCCGCACGACCTCGGAGTGAGGAGTGCAGTGGCAGGTAAGGCCCGCGTACACGAGCTTGCGAAAGAGCTCGGGGTCGAAAGCAAGACCGTTCTCGCCAAGCTCAAGGAGATGGGCGAGTTCGTGAAGTCAGCGTCCAGCACCGTCGAGGCGCCTGTCGCCCGACGGCTGCGGGGCGCATTCGTCGCGTCCGCCGGCGGTTCGTCGGCGCCGTCCGCTCCGGCGGCGGCCCCGAGCCCGGCGCCGACTCCGACCCCGACACCCTCGCCGACGCCGACCCCGGGTGCCCCTCGGGTCTCGGCCCGGCCCATGCCGCCCCGGCGTCCGGCCGCGGCGACCCCGGGACCGAAGCCCAAGGGCCCGGTCCCCGGCCCGCCGCAGCCGGCGGCTCCGGTCGCCAAGCCGGCGAGCGCGCACGACATCGAGGTGGCGGCCGCCGAGGCGCGCGCCGCCGCCCTCAAGGCTGAGCAGGAGGCCGCGGTCAAGGCCGCGCAGGCCGCCCGCCAGCAGCAGCGGGAGAACGTCCGCCGGGAGCCCCCGGCCGAGGGCGGTCCCCGTCCGGGTCCGCGTCCGGGTCCGAACGCGGCGCCGCCGCGTACGGGCGCCCCGGCCGCCGGTCGTCCCGGTGGCCCGACCCCGGGCCCCGGTCCCCGGCCGGGCGGTCGTCCGCCGGCGCGCGGCGCCGGTAACAACCCGTTCGGTATCCAGGGCGGTCAGCAGCAGCGGCCGCCGGCCGCCGGTGCCGGCGGTCCCCGGCCGAGCCCGGCCGGCATGCCGCCGCGGCCCAGCCCGGCCTCCATGCCGCCGCGGCCCAGCCCGGCTTCCATGCCGAGCCAGCGCCCCACCACGGGTCGCCCCGGTGGTCCCGGTGGCGGTCGTGGCGGCCCCGGCGGCGGCGCTGGCCGTCCCGGCGGCGGTGGCGGCTTCCGTGGCGGTCCCGGTGGTGGCGGCGGCGGTGGCGGTGGCTACCGCGGTGGCCCCGGTGGCGGCGGCGGTGGCGGTGGCTACCGCGGCGGTCCCGGTGGTGGCGGCGGCGGTGCTCCCGGCGGCGGTTTCCGTCCGGGTGCCCCGGCCGGTGGCGGCGGTCGTCCCGGTGGCGGCGGTCGTGGCCGTGGCGGTGGCGCCGCGGGTGCCTTCGGGCGTCCCGGTGGTCGGCCGACCCGTGGCCGCAAGTCCAAGAAGCAGCGCAGACAGGAGTTCGACAACCTGTCGGCCCCGACCATGAGCTCGGGTGCCCCCCGGGGTCAGGGTCAGGTCGTCCGGCTCTCCCGTGGCGCCTCGCTCTCGGACTTCGCCGACAGGATCAACGCCAACCCGGGTTCGCTGGTCCAGGAGATGTTCAACCTGGGCGAGATGGTCACCGCGACCCAGTCCTGCTCTGACGACACCCTGCTGCTGCTGGGTGAGCACCTCGGCTTCAACGTGCAGATCGTCAGCCCGGAGGACGAGGACCGCGAGCTGCTCGCGCAGTTCAACATCGACCTCGACGCCGAGGTTGCGGAGGACCGCCTGGTCAGCCGTGCGCCGGTGGTGACCGTCATGGGTCACGTCGACCACGGTAAGACCAAGCTGCTCGACGCGATCCGCAAGGCGAACGTGGTGGCCGGCGAGGCGGGTGGCATCACCCAGCACATCGGCGCCTACCAGGTCCACGTCCCACACGAGGGCGAGGACCGGGCGGTGACCTTCATCGACACCCCGGGTCACGAGGCGTTCACCGCCATGCGTGCCCGTGGTGCCCAGGTCACCGACATCGTGGTGCTGGTGGTGGCGGCCGACGACGGCGTGATGCCGCAGACGATCGAGGCGCTCAACCACGCCAAGGCGGCCGACGTGCCGATCGTGGTGGCGGTCAACAAGGTCGACAAGCCGGAGGCGAACCCGGACAAGGTCCGCCAGCAGCTGACCGAGTACGGCCTGGTCGCCGAGGAGTACGGCGGCGACACCATGTTCGTCAACGTGGCAGCCAAGCCCGGTATCGGCATCGACGACCTGCTCGAGGCCGTCCTGCTGACCGCCGACGCGTCGCTGGAGCTGACCGCTCCGATCGACGGGCCGGCGCAGGGTGTGGCCATCGAGGCGCACCTGGACAAGGGCCGCGGTGCGGTGGCGACGGTGCTGGTGCAGAAGGGCACCCTGCGGGCGGGCGACTCGATCGTCGCCGGTGGGGCGCACGGCCGGGTCCGCGCGATGCTCGACGAGAACGGCAACGCGGTGGCCGAGGCGGGACCGGCCCGTCCGGTGCTGGTGCTCGGTCTGACCGCGGTGCCGGGCGCGGGCGACACGTTCCTGGCGGCCGAGGACGACCGCACGGTGCGGCAGATCGCCGAGCAGCGGCAGGCACGGCGGCGGGCGGCGTCCTTCGCCAACTCGCGCGGCCGGGCCACCCTCGAGACGCTCATGGAGCAGCTCAAGGAGGGCGAGAAGACCTCGCTCAACCTGGTGCTCAAGGGCGACGTCTCCGGTTCCGTGGAGGCCCTCGAGGACGCGCTGTTCAACCTCGACATCCCCGAGGAGGTCCAGCTCAGGATCATCCACCGGGGCGTCGGTGCGATCACCGAGAGCGACGTCATGCTCGCGAGCGCCTCGACTGAGGCGGTCACGATCATCGGCTTCAACGTCCGGGCCGCCAACAAGGTCCGGGAGATCGCCGACCGCGAGGGCGTGGAGATCCGGTACTACACCGTCATCTACCAGGCCATCGAGGAGATCGACGCGGCGCTCAAGGGGCTGCTCAAGCCGGAGTACGAGGAGGTCGAGCTCGGCACCGCGGAGATCCGCGACGTCTTCCGCTCGTCCAAGATCGGCAACATCGCCGGTTGTATCGTCCGCTCCGGACTCATCCGCCGCAACGCGAAGGCGCGTCTGCTGCGGGACGGGGCGGTCGTGGCGGAGAACCTCACGATCAACTCGCTGAAGCGGTTCAAGGACGACGCCACGGAGGTCCGGGAGGGCTTCGAGTGTGGTCTGACTCTGGGTGGGTTCAACAACCTCCAGGTCGGCGACATCATCGAGACCTTCGAGATGCGGGAGAAGCCGCGCGCCTGATCCCGTGTTGACACGCTGATCAAGGGGTTTACGCCGTCCGGCGTAAACCCCTTGATCATGTGGGGTGGGCTGCGGGTATCGTCCGGGGCGATGTTCACCGGAACCGTGGTCTTCGACCTGCTGCTGCCCGGCGACTCCCGGTCGCTGAAGGCGAAGAGATCGTACGTACGACCCATCGTCGCGGCGCTGCGTCGCTTCGAGGTCTCCGCCGCCGAGGTGGGGGCGCTCGACCTGCACGGTCGAGCCCAACTGGCGGTGGCCGTGGTGGCCGCCGAGGCGGCACACGTCCACGAGGTGCTCGACTCCTGCGAGCGTCTGGTCGCCAACCGTCCCGAGACCGAGCTGCTCTCGGTCCGTCGTCGGCTCTACGGCGAGGACGACTGACGGCTGTGAACGGCGTCGCCCCGCGGTGGGGCCGCCGCCGGCTCCGCGCGCCGGGTCACACCGCGCGGGTAATGTTCGAGATGTTGGCCGGTCGGGCCGGCGGTGCGTCAGCTGGCCGCGTCCCGGCCGGGAGCGGGACACCGTGGAGGTGGCGAAGATGACGGATCCGGCCAAGGTACGCCGGCACGCGGAGCGGGTGCGCGAACTGGTCGCGTCGGTGGTGCGGAGCCAGATCAAGGACCCGCGCCTCGGCATGATCACCATCACCGACGCCCGGATCACCGCCGACCTGCGCGACGCCACGGTCTTCTACACGGTCCTCGGCGACGCGGCGGCGCAGGCGGGCACCGCCGCCGCGCTGGAGAGCGCGAAGGGCATGCTGCGCAGCACTGTCGGCAAGGCGCTCGGGCTGCGGCACTCGCCGACCCTGACCTTCGTCCTCGACGACGTCCAGGATCAGGTCAAGCACATCGACGACCTGCTCGCGGCGGCCCGCAACGCCGACGCCGAGGTGCAGCGGATCGCCGCCCAGGCCCAGTACGCGGGCGACGCGCAGCCGTACCGGCTCGACGAGGACGACGAGGACGCCGAGGAGACCGAGGACGCCGAGGACACCCCGCCCGCCGGCGGGGACCGGCGGTGACCGGGCCGTCCGGCACGGCCGGCTCCGTCGTCGAGGCGGCGCCGGCCGACTCCGGCCCGAGCGCGGGCGACTGGGCGGCGGCGGAGTCGCTGCTGCGCAACCTCTCTCCCGAGGCGCGGGTGCTGCTCGTCTGCCATGTGAACCCGGACGGCGACGCCCTGGGCAGCATGCTCGGGTTCGCGCTGGGCCTGCAGCGGCTCGGCGTACGCCGGATGCAGGCCACCTTCCCGGGCCCTCCGGAGGTGCCTGTGCCGCTGCAGGGACTGCCGGGGCTCGATCTGCTGGTGCCGGCGACCGAGGCATACCCTGCCCCGGACCTGGTCATCTGCTTCGACGCGGCGAGTGAGTCGCGCCTCGGCGAACTGGTCGACCGGCTGGACACCGCCGGTGCGTCGCTGGTGCTCGACCACCACGCCTCGAACACCCACTTCGGCGAGGTGAATCTGGTCGACCCGTACGCGGCGGCCACCTCGGTGGTGGCCGAGCAGCTGCTGACCCGACTCGGCGTCGGGTTGGACGCCGGGATCGCCGAGTGCCTCTACGTCGCGCTCACCACCGACACCGGCTCGTTCCGCTTCGAGGCCACCACCCCGGCCGTGCACCAGCTGGCGGCCCGGCTGTTGGCTACCGGCATCCGTCCCGGCGACATCTCGCGGCGGGTCTTCGACACCCGGCCGTTCGGCGCGGTGCGGCTCTTCGGCGAGGTGCTCGGCCGGGCCCGGCTGGAGCCGGTCGCGGCCGACGGCCGAGGGCTGGTCTGGACGTGGGCCACCCTGGACGACCTGGTCCGGCACGATCAGCGCCCGTACGTGCTGGAGGCGTTGATCGACTCGGTGCGGTGCACGGCCGAGGCGGACGTCAGCTGCGTGTTGAAGCAGACCGCGCCCGGTGAGTGGGCGGTCTCGCTGCGCAGCAAGGGCGCGGTGGACGTCAGCCGGGTGGCGCTCGCGCTGGGCGGCGGCGGGCACCGGTTCGCCGCCGGATTCACCGGAAGGGGCACGGCCGAGGAGGTCGTCGACCGCATCCGCGGCCAGCTCGACGCCGCGGTGATCCCGTCCGCCGGGTCCTGATCCGGGACGGCTCGCCGCCCCGTGCCGCCGCGCGGCACGCCGGGAAAACGCCGGCCTTTCCGCAGCGGCCCGGCGCGGGGAGAATCATGGGATGGAGCAGCCGAACGAGCTCACCGTCGAGGCGCCCCGCGCCTGGGACCGTCCTACCGTCTCCATTCCCGTGCTGGCCTGCCTCTCCCTGGTGGGTGGCCGGTTCGCCTCCTTCTCCACCGAGGCCAATCTCTACATCCTCGGCACCGGCGGCCTGCTGATCTGGCTCGGTCTGAGTAACCGGGTGCCGCGGCGCCCGGCTCCCACCCGGCTTGGCTCCGGCACCGTGTGGTGGAGCCTGCCGATCGTGGTGTTCGGGATCTTCGAGGGCGTCACCTTCGTGGTCGCGGCGGGTGACGACTTCCCCACCTTCTCCCGGCTGGCCGATCCGCTGCTGGAGGATCATCTGCTCCGTTCGGTGGCCTGGTTCGCCTGGCTGGCCGCGTTCTGGGAGCTGGTGCGGCGATGATGCGGGCGTTGGCCATCGGTGGCTTCCTCGCCGCGCTGGCGCTCTTCGCGGTGATGGAGTGGCTGGCTCGTCGGGAGGGGTCGCGGATCCCGACGCTCGGCGACCTGTGCGCCTACGTGATGCGCTACGAGGTGGGCCCGGTTCCGGTGGGCCGGATCGGACTCTTCGGCTTCTGGTGGTGGCTGGGCTGGCACTTCCTGGCCCGCTGAACGCGCAGACCCGACCGTCCGCATGCCGGGAACCGTACGCGGACGCGGCTGACTGAACGCTAATTTGGGAATCGGCCGGCGTCGTGCTCATCGGCGCAGGTCGTGGGGGTGGTGCCGCACCCGGCCCCGCCTCCCTCCAGGGTCGACAGACCCGGGCCCGCGCCGCCCGACCGGCCGCTCCGGTGACCCCGGACCGCCGTCACGGCGCTTCGCAGGATCGCCCGTGCGGGCCGCCGCCTGTCGGTGGCGCACACCCTGGAAGGGAAGACCACGATGTCGAGCAAGCCCAAGCCCGAGCCCAAGCCCGTCGACGAGGCCCGCGAGCAGCTCCGCCGCGCGCTGCAGACGTCGATGGACACGCGTCAGTGACCCGTACCGGCCGGTGGTGACGCGACCGGCGTCCCGCGCCGACCGCGTCACCGCCCCGGGCGCGCCCATCGCCCGACCGCCGGGCTGGCCCGACCGCCCGGCCGGGGGCATTCCGCCGGTTTGATGATCCACTCGAGGTCATTGAAGTCGGGGTGTCGAGGGCGGGAGATGACCCCGACTTCATGGAAGTCGAGTCGATCATCCGGACCCGGCCGCGCCCCGCCCCGAAGTCGCCCCGCGCGGTAAGTTCTCACCTGTCTTGCGATCCTTACGTCGCGCGTGCCAGGATCGGCGGCGATGACACAGACCGCCCCCGCCCCACCCGCCGCGGCTCGCCGGATCGCCGGGCTCGCCCTGCCGGCCCTCGTCGTACTCGCCGCCGAGCCCCTCTACGTGCTGGTCGACACCGCGGTGGTCGGTCACCTCGGCCGGGCCCCGCTCGCCGCGCTCGCCGTCGGCGGCACGGTCATGACGCTCACCGCGTGGCTCGGCACCGTCGTGGCGTACGGCACGACAGGGCGTTCGGCCCGCCGGTTCGGGTCGGGGGACCGGGCGGCCGCCGTCGCCGAGGGCGTGCAGGCGTCCTGGCTCGCGTTCGGCGTCGGAGTGCTGGTCGCCCTGGCCATGCAGCTCGGCGGCGGGGCGCTGGCGCGTACCCTCGTCGGGAACTCCGGCGAGGTGGCCGACGCCGCCGCCCAGTGGCTGCGGATCGCGGCGCTCGGCGCCCCCGGGCTGCTGCTCGCCGCGGCCGGTAACGGCTGGCTGCGCGGCGTCCAGGACACCCGCCGTCCGCTCTTCTTCGTGCTCGGCCCCAACCTGCTCTCCGCGGTGCTCTGCCCGCTGTTGGTCTACCCGGTCGGGCTCGGCCTGGCCGGCTCGGCGGTCGCCAACGTCGTCGCCCAGACCCTCGGCGGCGCACTCTTCGCCGCGGCCCTGGTCCGCGAACGGGTCCCGCTGCGGCCCCGGCTCCACCAGATCCGCCAGCAGTTGGTGCTCAGCCGGGACCTGCTGATCCGAGGTGCGGCCTTCCAGGCCAGCTTCCTCTCCGCCACGGCCGTGGCGTCCCGCTTCGGTGCGGCGGCGGTGGGCGCGCACCAGATCGCCCTGCAACTCTGGTTCTTCACCGCGCTGGTCCTCGACGCGCTGGCCATCGCCGGACAATCGCTGGTCGGCGCGGCGCTCGGCGCCGGTGACGAGGCGGGCGCCAAGGCCCTGGCCCGCCGGATCGGCCTGCTCGGCGGTGCCTGCGGGGTCGCCTTCGCGGTGCTGATCGGCGCGGGCGCGGGCGTCGTCCCGGCCCTGTTCAGCTCCGATCCGCTGGTACGCGAGCAGGCCATGGTGGCGTGGCCGTGGTTCGTGGCGATGCAGCCGCTGGCCGGGGTGGTCTTCGCCCTCGACGGCGTGCTGATCGGCGCGGGGGACGTGGCTTACCTGCGCAACCTCACAGTGGTGGCGGCGCTGGGCGGGTTCCTCCCCGCGATCTGGCTCGCGTACGGGCTCGACCTCGGGCTGGGTGGGATCTGGGCCGGCCTCACCCTCTTCGTGGTGCTCCGCCTGATCGCGCTGCTGCTGCGGCTGCGCTCCGGCAGATGGGCGGTCGTCGGCGCGGTCCGCTGACCGCAGCCGTCCCGCCCCGCTCGCCTCCGCCGCCCCGCGGCGGTCCCGGTGACGTCCGCCGCCGCCGCCGGTGTCGACGCGGGCCCCGAAGAGTGCTTCTGGCAGGCTTGTCGGTCGTGAGCGCAGACGGTCTGATCGTGGTGGACAAGCCGGGCGGCATGACGTCGCACGACGTGGTGGCGCGGGTGCGCCGGCTGGCCCGGACCCGGCGGGTCGGGCACGGCGGCACGCTCGACCCGATGGCGACCGGTGTGCTGGTCATCGGGGTGGGACGGGCGACCCGGCTGCTCACCTACGTGATCGGCGCGGGCAAGAGCTACACCGCCACCATCCGCCTCGGTCAGGCGACCGTCACCGACGACGCCGAGGGCGAGGTGATCCGCAGCGTCCCCGCCGGTGAGGTCGGCGACGAGGCGGTTCGGGACGCGCTCGCCGCGTTGACCGGGGAGATCGACCAGGTGCCCAGCGCGGTCAGCGCCATCAAGATCAACGGTCAGCGGGCGTACAAGCGGGTACGCGAGGGGGAGAGCGTCGAGCTGCCGGCCCGCCGGGTCACCGTCTCCCGGCTCGACCTGCTCGCCGTCCGGCGGGACCAGCCCGACGTCGTCGACGTGGACGTCGACGTGACCTGCTCCTCCGGCACGTACATCCGGGCCATCGCCCGGGACGCGGGCCTCTCGCTCGGGGTTGGCGGGCATCTGACCGCACTGCGGCGTACCGCGGTCGGGGGCTTCCCCCTCGCCGAGGCCGTCACCCTCGACGAGCTGGAGCGGCGCGCGCCCGAGGTGGTGACCCTGCCGCTCGCCGCAGCGGCCGAGCGGTTCTTCCCGCGTCGCGACGCCAGCGCCGCCGAGGCGACGGTGCTCTCGCACGGCGGGCCGCTGGATCCGGCCGGGATCGCCGGTCCGTACGCCGTCTTCGACCCGGCCGGCGGCCTGATCGCTATCGTCAGCGAGCGGGAGGGGCGGGCCCGCGCGGAGATCGTGCTCGCGCCGGCCTGACGGGCGGCGGCCGGCGGTGGTCGGCGTCGGGCGAGGCAGTGGCCGCCGGGGAGGAACCGGCGGAGGAAAGGGGAGGATCGGCATGCAACGGTGGCGGGGGTACGACGCGGCACCCGGTGGGTGGGGGCGGTCGGTCGTCACCATCGGTGTCTTCGACGGTGTGCACCGGGGGCACCAGGCGACCATCGGGCACGCCGTGACGCGCGCGCGGGAACTCGGGGTGCAGTCGGTGGTGCTCACCTTCGACCCGCACCCCGCCGAGGTGGTCCGGCCCGGCTCGCACCCGGCGGTGCTCACCGAGTCGGCCCGGAAGGCGGAGCTGATCGAGGAGCTCGGCGTCGACGTGCTCTGCGTGGTGCCGTTCACACCCGAGTTCTCCCGGCTGCCGGCCGAGGCGTTCGTGCACGACGTGCTGGTCGAGAACCTGCACGCGACCCGGGTCGTGGTGGGGAACAACTTCCGCTTCGGGCATCGGGCCGCCGGTGACGTGGCGCTGCTGGAGCGGCTGGGCGCGACGTTCGGATTCTCCGTCGAGGGCGGCCCGCTGGTGGCCGAGGAGGGCACGGTCTTCTCCTCGACGTACATCCGCTCCTGCGTCGACGCCGGGGACGTCGGCGCGGCGGCGGCCGCGCTGGGCCGGCCGCACCGGGTGGAGGGGGTGGTGGTCCGCGGCGACCAGCGCGGGCGCGAGCTGGGCTTCCCCACCGCCAACCTGCTCTGCCACCGGTACGCGGCGATCCCCGCCGACGGGGTGTACGCGGCCCGGCTGGTCCGTCGGGGCCGGCGGGAACCGTTGCTGGCGGCGGTGTCGGTCGGCACGAACCCCACCTTCTCCGGTCGGGAGCGGCGGGTGGAGGCGTACGCCCTGGACTTCGACGGTGACCTCTACGGCGAGCGACTGGCGCTGGACTTCGTGGCGCACCTGCGCGGCCAGATCCGCTACGACTCGATCGAGCCGCTGATCGCCCAGATGCACCAGGACGTGGAGCGGACCCGCAAGGCGCTCGGCTGAACCGCCCTCGACCAGGTCGGCGACCGGCGTCGGGGGCTCGGCACGGGGTGTCCGCGTGCGGCACCCGCGTAGCGCCGCACGGCCCTTGACCGGTGGGCGCGGCCGCGGCTGGTAGTCTGGCGGGGACGTCGGACGACCGACGGGGCCTCGCGTGCCTGCTCGACGCCGCGGGTGCGAGGTGCCGGTCCGGCTCCGGTCCATCGACCGGAGCGACGGACATCAGTGATCAACCCATCGAAACAGGGAGAACATGGCGCTCGACCAGGAAGCCAGGGCCAAGATCCGCGCGGAGTACGCGACCGCCGAGGGCGACACCGGTTCGCCCGAGGTGCAGGTCGCGGTCCTCACCAAGCGGATCGCCGAGCTCACCGAGCACCTGAAGGTGCACAAGCACGACCACCACAGCCGCCGTGGGCTGCTGCTGCTGGTCGGCCGTCGCCGTCGGCTGCTCAACTACGTCCAGAAGAAGGACATCAACCGCTACCGGTCGCTCATCGAGCGGCTCGGTCTGCGTCGGTGACGTGACGGGGGAGTGGCCATCCGGCCGCTCCCCCGCTCCGGTACCGCAGAAAGAGAACAGGGCAGCGCGACCAACCGAGTAGGGGAGCCGGTCAGTACCGGTCTCCGGTAGTGGCCCCCGGGGTACCCGGCTTACCGCCGTGGCCCGGGCGCTTCGATCGAAGACCGGCCTTCTGAGCAGCTTCCCGCGTCGCGAGCCCTCCGATGCGAAGGAGCACTACCGCACCATGACCGAGACCAAACTCGGCACCGAAACCCGCACCGCCGTGATCGACAACGGGTCCTTCGGCACCCGTGAGATCACCTTCTCCACCGGCCGCCTCGCCCGTCAGGCCGCCGGTTCGGTCATCGCCCAGCTGGGCGAGACCGTCGTCCTCTCCGCCACCACCGCGAGCAAGCAGCCGCGGGAGTCGTTCGACTTCTTCCCGCTGACCGTGGACGTGGAGGAGCGGATGTACGCCGCGGGCCGGATCCCCGGCTCGTTCTTCCGCCGTGAGGGCCGGCCCAGCGAGGACGCCATCCTCACCTGCCGGCTGATCGACCGGCCGCTGCGCCCGTCGTTCGTCAAGGGCCTGCGCAACGAGGTCCAGGTCGTCGAGACCGTCCTCGCGCTCGACCCGCAGCACCCGTACGACGTCGTGGCGATCAACGCCGCCTCGATGTCGACCAAGCTCTCCGGCCTGCCGTTCTCCGGCCCGATCGGAGCGACCCGGGTCGCGCACATCGACGGCCAGTGGGTCGCCTTCCCGACCCTGGAGGAGCTGGCCCGGGCCACCTTCGACATGGTCGTGGCCGGTCGCGCCCTGCCGGACGGCGACGTCGCGATCATGATGGTCGAGGCCGAGGCGACGCCGAACGCCGTCACCCTGATCTCGGGCGGCGCGACCGCGCCGACGGAGGAGATCGTGGCCAGCGGCCTGGAGGCCGCCAAGCCGGCGATCCGGGAGCTGTGCCGCGCGCAGAGCGAGCTCGCCGAGGTGGCCGCCAAGCCGGTCACCGAGTTCCCGGTCTTCCTGGACTACCAGGACGACGCCTACGCGGCGGTCGCCGACCTGGCTCGCGCCGAGGTCGCCGAAGCGCTTCAGATCGCCGGCAAGGCCGACCGGGAGGAGGCCCTCGACCGGGTGAAGGCCCGGGTCGCCGAGGAACTCGGTCCGCGTTTCGAGGGCCGGGAGAAGGAGCTCAGCGCCGCCTTCCGGTCGCTCACCAAGTCCGAGGTCCGCAACCGGGTGCTGCGCGAGCAGATCCGCATCGACGGCCGCGGCCCGCGTGACATCCGTCCGCTGACCGCCGAGGTCGGCGTGCTGCCCCGGGTGCACGGCTCGGCGCTCTTCGAGCGCGGCGAGACCCAGATCCTGGGCGTCACGACGCTCAACATGCTCCGCATGGAGCAGGCGCTGGACACGCTCTCCCCGGAGAAGTCCAAGCGCTACATGCACAACTACAACTTCCCGCCGTACTCCACCGGTGAGACCGGCCGGGTCGGCTCGCCGAAGCGGCGCGAGATCGGCCACGGCGCGCTCGCCGAGCGGGCGCTGATCCCTGTGCTGCCCTCGCGTGAGGAGTTCCCGTACGCCATCCGGCAGGTCTCCGAGGCGCTCGGCTCCAACGGCTCCACCTCGATGGGTTCGGTCTGCGCCTCGACGCTGGGCCTGCTCAGCGCCGGTGTGCCGCTGAAGGCGCCGGTCGCCGGCATCGCCATGGGCCTCATCTCCGACGAGGTCGACGGCAAGACCCAGTACGTGACGCTGACCGACATCCTCGGTGCCGAGGACGCCTTCGGTGACATGGACTTCAAGGTCGCCGGTACGTCGGAGTTCGTCACCGCGCTCCAGCTCGACACCAAGCTCGACGGCATCCCGTCGGACGTGCTGGCCGCCGCGCTCCAGCAGGCGAACGAGGCCCGGCAGACCATCCTCGGCGTGATGCAGGCGGCGATCGAGGGTCCGGCCGAGATGTCGGAGTACGCGCCGCGGGTCACCACCGTCAAGATCCCGGTCGACAAGATCGGCATGGTCATCGGCCCGAAGGGTCAGACCATCAACGCGATCCAGGACGAGACCGGCGCCGAGATCTCGATCGAGGACGACGGCACGATCTACGTCGGCGCGACCAACGGCCCGTCGGCCCAGGCCGCGGTGGACCGGATCAACGGCATCGCCAACCCGACGCTGCCGAAGGTGGGGGAGCGGTTCCTCGGCACGGTGGTCAAGACCGCCGCGTTCGGCGCGTTCATCTCGCTGCTGCCCGGCCGCGACGGCCTGCTGCACATCTCGAAGGTGGGCGACGGCAAGCGGGTCGAGAAGGTGGAGGACTTCCTCAACGTGGGTGACCGCGTCGAGGTGGAGATCGCCGACATCGACCAGCGCGGCAAGATCTACCTGGACAAGGTGCGCCCCGAGGGCGCCGAGGCGCCGGTCGCGGCTGCTCCGGAGGCCGCCGGTGGCGAGCGTCCGGCCGGCCGCGAGCGGGCTCCGCGGGAGCGTGGTGACCGCGAGCGCGGTGGCCGCGGCGGCTCGGAGCGGGGCGAGGGTGGCGAGGGCGGCGGCGACTCGCGTCCGCGTCGCCGGACCCGGCACAGCTGATCACCGACCGGCCGGACGGCGCCCCGACGGGTGCCGTCCGGCCGGTTTTCTTCGTACCACCCACCCCTCGTCGAAGTGAGAGCAGGTTTCCGTGAGTCGGGCCCAGCGTGCGCCTTTTCCTGCGGGTCGACGGGGGGTGGCGGCGTCCGGGGCCGCGCGTTCCGGCGGCGCCGGCAAGGCGGTAACCCGGACCATCAGCGAGGACCCGCTGGGTGGCACCGTGCGCCGTACCGTGCTGTCGAACGGGCTGCGGGTGCTGACCGAGGCGATCCCGACGATGCGCAGCGTGTCGTTCGGGATCTGGGTGTCGGTCGGCTCGCGGGACGAGACCGGCCCGGACTCCGGGGCCGCGCACTTCCTGGAGCATCTGCTCTTCAAGGGCACCCGTAAGCGCAGCGCGTTGGAGATCTCCTCGTCGATCGAGGCGGTGGGCGGCGAGACGAACGCCTTCACCACCAAGGAGTACACCTGCTACTACGCCCGCGTGCTGGACGAGGACCTGCCGCTGGCGATCGACGTGATGTGCGACCTGGTGGCCGACTCGGTGCTCGAGGCGGCGGACGTGGAGACCGAGCGCGGCGTCATCCTCGAAGAGATCGCCATGCACGACGACGAGCCCGGCGACGAGGTGCACGACCTCTTCGCCCGGGCCGTCTACGGCGACCACCCGCTGGGCCGGCTGATCTCCGGCACGGAGGAGACGGTCACCCCGATGACGCGGCCGCAGATCCGGGACTTCTACCGCCGGCACTACACCGCGCCGCAGATCGTCATCGCCGCCGCCGGCAACCTGGACCACACGACCGTGGTCGACCTGGTCCGGCAGGCGCTGCACGGCACGCCGCTCGACACCGACCAGGGCACGCCGGCCCCGCACCGGCCGGCGAGCCCGGCGGTACGCACCCGTCCCGCCACCACGCTGGTGGAGACGAAGGAGACCGAGCAGGCGCACGTCATCCTCGGCTCCCCGGGCATCGACCGGACCGACGAGCGGCGGTTCGCCCTGGGGGTGCTCAACAACGTCCTCGGCGGCGGCATGTCGAGCCGGCTGTTCCAGGAGATCCGTGAACAGCGTGGCCTGGCCTACTCGGTCTACTCCTACGCGAGCCAGTACGCCGACAGCGGCCTCTTCGCCGTCTACGCGGGCTGCGCACCGGGCAAGGTGGACGAGGTGTTGGAGTTGACCCGCGCCGAGCTGGCCCGGGTCGCCGCGGGCGGGCTGACCGAGGCGGAGATCGCTCGCGGCAAGGGCATGTCGAAGGGCTCGTTCGTGCTCGGACTCGAGGACACCGGTTCGCGGATGAGCCGGCTCGCCAAGGGTGAGCTGCTCTACGGCGACCTGATGCCGGTGGACGCGCTGCTCGCCCGGGTGGACGCGGTGAGTCTGGACGACGTCAACGCCCTCGCCGCCGACCTGCTCGCTCGGCCGATGTCCCTGGCGGTGGTCGGCCCGTTCGGCGCCGGCGATTTCGCCACCGCCTGACCAGGCGCCCCCGGGAATCCAGCGAGGCGACCAAGGCACGGATCGGCCGGCCCGGCCGCCCGGGGCAGCCGTACCGGGCGGGTGCCCGGGTCCCCGGGTGCCGGGCTGGGTCGCGTCCCGATTGGGATAGGTTGTGCCCCGTGACTGACGAGCAGGAGAGAAACCCGGCCGAGCCGCTGCGGGTCGGCGTCCTGGGCGCGCGGGGCCGGATGGGCCTCGAGGTGTGCAAGGCGGTCGACGCCGCCGCCGACATGGAGCTGGTGGCGACGGTCGACCAGGGGGACGACCTCTCTGCCGTCGCCGAGGCCGGCGCCGAGGTGGTCGTGGACTTCACCACCCCGGACGTCGTCATGGAGAACCTGCGGTGGTGCGTCGAGCAGGGCGTCCACGCCGTGGTCGGCACCACCGGCTTCACCGAGGAGCGGCTGGAGCAGGTTCGCGGCTGGTTGGCGGACAAGCCCGGAGTCGGCATGGTGATCGCCCCGAACTTCGGCATCGGCGCGGTGCTGATGATGCAGTTCGCCGCGCGGGCGGCCCGGCACTTCGAGTCGGTCGAGATCATCGAGCAGCACCATCCCCGGAAGCTCGACGCGCCGAGCGGCACCGCGACGCACACCGCGCGGCAGATCGCGCAGGCTCGCGCCGAGGCGGGCCTCGGTCCGGTGCCGGACGCCACGAAGGACGAGGTGCCGGGCGCCCGAGGTGCGCAGATCGACGGCATCCGGGTGCACGCCGTACGCGCCACCGGGCTCGTCGCGCACCAGGAGGTGCTCTTCGGCACCACCGGCGAGACGCTGACTATCCGGCACGACTCGTACGACCGGGCCTCGTTCATGCCGGGCGTGCTGCTCGCCGTGCGCGCGGTGGGCGACCGGCCCGGCCTCACCGTGGGTCTCGACCCGCTGCTCGGCTGAGCGCTCCACCGGCGGAAATCGGTTCGCCGCCGGGTCGGCGTCCGCCTAGGCTGCCCCGATGATCAATGCTGGCTACCGGGATCGGAGCGGACGCGCCGTCACCCTGCGTCCGGTGGACGACGACAACTGGCGGGCGGTGGCCGACGTCGCGCCCCGCGACGACCAGCGCGACTGGGTGGCCGCGCTGGCCGCGCGCTACCTGCTGCTGACGATGCGCGGCGACGTGTGGAGGTCGCTCGCCGTGTACGCGGACGAGACGGTCGTCGGACACGTGATGTGGGGCGTCGACGACGACGGCTCGCACTGGATCGGCGGCATGATCATCGATGCCGCTGAGCAGGGGCGGGGCGTCGGGCGGGTCACCGTGGCGACCCTCGCCGGGTGGCTGGCCGGCCGGGAGGGGAGGCCGCCGGTGCGATTGTCGTACCACCCGGGGAACACGGCGGCCGCCGCCCTCTACACGTCCCTCGGCTTCCACCCCACCGGCGAGGTGGATGACGACGAGCTGATCGCCGAGCTGGCCGCCCCGCCGCCGCCCTTGTCGTCCAGCTGATCATGAGGTTGGCGGCGCTCCGGGAGATCGAAGTCACCGCCAACCTCATGATCAACGTTGTGGGTCAGCCACCGACCGGGTGGTCGGTGGGGGCCGAGCGGCGGGGGGTCGGGATGGTCGGCGTCGCGTCCACCGTGACGGTCAGGCCGGCGGGGAGGCCGGTGATCGTCGGCCGGCCGGCCCGGTCCACCGCCACGTCGACCGGGGCGCCGGCGACGGTCAGGTGCTCCGCCGCGACCGCGCCGAGCTGCGCGCCGGCGAGCGGGGCGAGCCGGACCGTGCCGCCGGGCACGTCGGGGTAGAGCCCGGTGGCGGCCTGGAGCAGCAGCACCGCCCCGGCCGCGGCCCACGCCTGCGGCCGGCACGCCGCCGGGTAGGGCACCGGCCGGCCGAGCAGCGAGCGGTCGTCGCCGCCGTAGAGCTCGGGCAGGCGGTAGTCGAACGCCTCGGCCGCCCCGAGCAGGCCGTCGGCGAGGGTGAGGGCGGTGTCCCGGAAGCCGGCGCGGGCCAGGTTGCCGAGCACGATCGCGGTGTCGTGCGCCCAGACCGAGCCGCAGTGGTACGACAGCGGGCTGAACCCGGCGTCGTCGGTGGACATCGTGCGCAGCCCGAACGCGCCGGCCAGCGCGTCGGTGCCGAGCAGGCGGGCCACCTGCGCCTCCTCCTCGCCGTTGAGCAACCCGGTGCCGAGCAGGTGGCCGATGTTGCTGGTCAGCGAGTCGACCGGCCGCTTGTCCCGGTCCAGCGCGAGAGCCGGCTGCGGCCCGTACGGCCCGTCGACCCAGAACGCCGCCCGGAACCGGCGCGCCAACCCGGCCGCGTGCTCGCGCCAGCGGTCGCCGCCGGGGCGGCCGAACGCGTCCAGCAACCGGGCGCCGTTGACCGCCGCCTCGTGCGCGTACCCCTGCACCTCGGCGAGCACGATCGGCGGCGCGGCGAGGGTGCCGTCGCGGAACCGGACTGCGTCGCCGGAGTCCTTCCAGCCCTGGTTCGCGAGGCCGCGTCCGGTGGTGTCGATGTACTCGACCAGGCCGTCGCCGTCGGCGTCGGCGTGTTCGCCGACCCAGTGCAGCGCCGCCTCCAGTTGCGGCAGCAGCGGCTCGATCTGCTCCGCGGGCAGGCCCCAGCACCACGCGTCGTGCAGCAGGTTGACCCAGAGCATGGTGGCGTCGACGGTGCCGTAGTACGCCGGCGGGAGGTGCAGCCCGTCGCCCGGGGCGAACTCGTGCCGGCGCAGCTCGTGCAGGATCTTGCCGGGCGCCTCGCCGGTGGCCGGGTCTACCCGGGCGCCCTGCCGTCTGGCGAGCACCCGCAGCGTGCCGCCGGCCAGGTCGGTGCCGAGCGGCAGCATCATCCGGGCCGCCCAGAGGCTGTCCCGCCCGAAGAGGGTGAGGAACCAGGGGACTCCGGCGCCGAGGAAGACGTCCTCCGGCGCGCCCGCCTCGGCCAGCCGCAGGCCGCGCAGGTCGTCGAGGCTGCGGTCGATCAGCCGGACCAGCCGGCGGTCGTCGGCGTGCAGGTCCGGCCGGGACCAGGCGGGCTCACCCGGTGGGCAGACCACCACGGCCCGCGGGTCGTCGACGTCGAGTCGCCAGCTCAGCTCCACCCGACCGCGGGGCGGCAGCTCGACCGGCCAGGTGAGTCGGGGCGTGGCGGCCCCGTGGCCCGTCTCGGTCGTGGCGCCGTCGCCGGTCACGGTGACCGTGATGCCGGCCGCGGCCCAGACCAGCTCGCCGGGCTCGCCCGTCTTGGCCTCCAGTGCCTCGGTGGCGCCGCCGGACTTGACCACCTCGATGGGGGCCAGGTCGCAGGCGAGTTCGACGCTCACGACGGCCCGGACCGGCACCGAGGCGGTGGAGACGACCTGGATCTCCTCGGTGAGTCCGCCGGGTGAGACGCGGCGGAGCCGCTCGACCCGGACGGTCGGGTCCGGCCCGGGGTCGCCGAGCCACCGGGTCAGCCCGACGAAACGTACGGCGTGCGGACCCACGGATCCCCGGGCCAGGCTCTCCGGTTCCCGGTCGTCGACCCGCAGCTCGGCCCGGGACAGCACCCGGGCGTCGGCGTGGAAGACGCCCTGGACGCCGGTCGGGCGGATCTGCCCGGCCGCGTCCCCCAGCGCGCTGGTGGGGGCGAGCACGACTCCGACCAACTCGTGCAGCAGGGGTTGCAGTTGGCGCTCGGTCACGATGTTGCTCCAGATCCTGTAGCTGCGAAACGACGTCTTGACAAGTCGCTCCGTCCGGTGCAAAGTGCGAAACATTCCAGAAACTTGAACGATCCAATCCTGCCTTATCCAAATTGGATCGTTCAAGATGGCGAGAGGGATTTTGTGGCTGAAAAGGTGACCATCGCGACGGTGGCCCGACACGCCCGTGTGAGCCGCCAGACGGTTTCCAACGTGCTCAACACGCCGCAGATCGTGCGGGAGGAGACCCGGCAGCGGGTCCAGGAGGCGATCGTCGCCCTCGGCTACCGCGTCAGCCAGGCCGCCCGGCAGATGCGCACCGGCCGCTCCCGTCTCATCGCCATGAGGATCGAGCCGACCCGGGACGGCATCAACGGCTCGGTGCTCGACCGCTTCCTGCACGGCCTCACCGAGAGCGCGGAGGTCGCCGGCTACCGGGTGATGCTCTACACCGCCGGCGACACCGAGCGGGAGATCACCGCCTACGACGACCTGCTCAGCGCGTACGACCTGGACGGCTTCGTGCTGACCGGGACGGACCACGGCGACCCCCGGACGGCCTGGCTGGCCGAACGGGAGGTGGCGTTCGTGGCCTTCGGCCGCCCCTGGGACGACCTCACCGCCCACCCGTGGGTCGACGTCGACGGCGCGGCGGGCACCGCCCGAGCGACCCGGCACCTGCTCGAACGCGGCCACCGCCGGATCGGCTTCCTGGGTTGGCCCGCCCCCTCCGGCGTCGGCGACGACCGCCGCGCGGGGTGGCGAGCGGCCCTGCACGCCGCCGGGATCGACCCGGCGGGGCTGGAGCGGGCGGTCGAGGACGGCATCGCCGAGGGGGAGTGGTCGATGCGTGACCTGCTCAACGCCGACGAACCCCCGACCGCCGTGGTCTGTGCCAGCGACTCCCTCGCCCTCGGCGCACTCCAGGCGGTACGCGCGAGCGACCCGGCCGTCGCGGTGGTCGGCTTCGACGACACCCCCGTCGCCGCCGCGACCGGGCTGACCAGCGTCAGCCAACCCCTCGGCGAGGCCGCCGCCCGCTGCGTGGACCTGCTCACCGCGGTCCTCGACGGGGACCAGCAGTCTCCCGAACCCGTGCTGCTCCAGCCCTCGCTGGTGCTCCGGCACACCGCGTAACCCATCCCCGAACAGGAGAAACCAGATGGCACCTCGACCCCTCGCCCGGGTGGCGGTGGCCGGCCTCGCCGCCGTCGCACTGCTCGGCTCCGCCGCCTGTGGCAGCGGCTTCGACGACAGCTCCGAGGGCACCGCCCAGTCCAGCGGCCCGGCCAGCCTGCAGATCCTGATCGGCTCGTCCGGCGACGCCGAGACGAAGGCCGTGCAGGACGCGGCGGCCAAGTGGGCCGGCGAATCGGGCAACACCGCCACCGTGACCCCCGCCCAGGACCTCACCCAGCAGCTCGGCCAGGGCCTCGCCGGCGGTACGCCGCCGGACGTCTTCTACGTCGACGCGGCCCAGTTCGCCGACTACGCGAGCGTCGGCGCGCTCGAACCCTACGGCGACAAGATCAGTAACACCGGCGACTTCTACGAGAGCCTGCGCACCGCGTTCACCTACGACGGCAAGCTCTACTGCGCGCCGAAGGACTTCTCCACGCTGGCCTTGCAGATCAACACCGACCTCTGGACCAAGGCCGGTCTGACCGACGCCGACATCCCCACCACCTGGGACCAGCTCACCGCCACCGCCCAGAAGATCAAGGCGAAGGGGCAGGTGCCGCTGGCGCTGGGCGACACGCGGGACCGCGTCGGCGCGTTCATGGTGCAGAACGGCGGCTGGCTGATGAGCGAGGACGGCAAGCAGCCCACCGCGGACACCCCGGAGAACCTGGCCGCCCTCCAGTACGTGAAGGACCTGGTCACCAAGGGGCTGGCCCAGTACCCGAAGCAGCTGGACGCCGGGTGGTCCGGCGAGGCGTTCGGCAGGGGCAAGGCGGTGATGACCATCGAGGGCAACTGGATCAAGGGTGCCCTGCAGAACGACTTCCCGAACGTGAAGTACCAGGTCGTCCCGCTGCCGGCCGGTCCGAAGGGGCCGGGCACGCTCTCCTTCACGCAGTGCTGGGGGATCGCCGCCAAGTCGAAGTACAAGGAGCAGGCGATCAAGTTCGTCGAGGCGATGACCGCCGGCGAGCAGCAGATGGCCTTCGCGCGGGCGTTCGGCGTGATGCCCTCCCGGCAGTCGGTCCACGACCAGTACGTCAGCGCCTTCCCCGCCGACAAGCCCTTCATCGACGGCGTCGAGTACGCGCAGGGCCCGGTGAACGCGCCGAAGATGGACAGCGTCCTGCGTGACCTCGAGGCGGGGCTGCAGGCCCTCTCGACCGGCGACCCGAAGACGATCCTGGCGAACTTCGACAAGAACGCCAAGGCGGCGCTCGGCGACTGAGGTGTGCTGTGAGGGCCCCGGTCTCGGCCGGGGCCCTCGCCCCGCACCTCCTTTCTCGTGAGGGAGGGACAATGGCAACGGAGGCACCGGCGGCTCGGGTGGTCGTACGCGGCGGCGCGCCTCGACGGCGTGGGCGTGGCACCCGGAGCAGCGAGAACCTCGCCGGTTGGCTCTTCGTCGCGCCGGTCGTGGCGATCCTCGGGCTCTTCCTGCTGCTGCCGATCCTGATGGCGCTCTGGGTGAGCCTCACCGACTGGAACGGCCAGGGCAGCCCCTTCACCCGGAACGTGCCGTTCGTCGGGGTGGAGAACTACACCCGGCTCTTCGCCGAGGACGGGCTGGCGCGGCGCGACCTGATGACGAGCCTGCGCAACAACATCTACTACGTCGGGATCGTCGTGCCGGCGCAGACCATCCTCGCCCTCGGCCTGGCGCTGGTCGTGAACAACCGGATGCTCAAGGGGAAGGGCTTCTTCCGGAGTGCCTTCTACTTCCCCTCCGTCACCAGCTCGGTGGCGATCAGCGTGGTCTTCCTCTTCCTCTTCGCCAACTCCGGGGCGGTCAACAAGCTGCTCAGCCTCTTCGGTGTCGCCGGCCCGCAGTGGTTCGCCGACTCCCGGGGCGTGCTGCACCTGCTCCTCGGCGCGCTCGGGGTGGACGACCCGCCCGCCGCGCTGACCGGCGGCGGACCGTTCGGGCTGAGCTGGTGGGAGTGGCTCTCCGGGCCGAGCGTCGCGATGGTCTCGATCATCACGCTGGTGGTCTGGACCACCAGCGGCACGTTCATGCTGATGTTCCTGGCCGCGCTGCAGAACGTGCCGGTGACGCTGGACGAGGCGAGCACCCTTGACGGCGCCGGCCGCTGGCAGCGCCTCCGGTACGTCACGCTGCCGATGATCAGGCCGACCATGTTCCTGGTGGTGACGCTCGGCCTGATCGGCTCCTGGCAGGTCTTCGACCAGGTGTACGTGATGAGCCAGGGCGACCCCGCCAAGACCACCCTCACCCCGGCCTACCTGTCGTACCGGACCGCGTTCCGGGAGTTCGACTACGGCTCCGGAGCGGCGATCTCGTTCGTGCTGTTCCTGATCATCATCGTGTTGACCCTGATCCAGCGCCGCGTGATGGCCGACCGCGATCCGGTCGCCCGGCGACGCGGCCGGTGGCGTCGACGCGTACCGGAAGGGTCGTGACATGGCCGTGCTGACCGACCGGCCGCCGGTCGCGGCGAAGCCCGCGCGGCGGCGTCGCGCCCGCCGCAGCCTGGTCTCCCGGGTCCTGGGGTACGCCACGCTGATCTTCTTCGGGTTGGTCTTCCTCTACCCGTTCGTGATCCAGCTCGGCAACTCGTTCAAGACCGAGCCGGACGCGGCCGCCAACCCGCTCTCGCCGATTCCCGACCCGCTCACGCTGGCCGGCTTCGAGCGGATCTTCGCGGGCACCAACTTTCCGCTCTGGCTGGGCAACTCGCTGCTGGTCACCGTGCTCGTGACGGTCGGCCGGGTCTTCTTCGACTCGCTGGCCGGTTACGCGCTGGCCCGGTTGCGGTTCCGGGGCCGCTCCTGGCTCTTCGCCATGGTCGTCGCGGTCATGGCGGTGCCCCCTGTGGTGCTGCTCATCCCGAAGTTCCTGGTCCTCAACCAGCTCGGCATCTACAACAGCTACAGCGGGCTGATCGTGCCGCTGCTCGCCGACGCGGCAGGCGTCTTCATCATGAAGCAGTTCTTCGAGTCGATCCCGGTGAGCGTGGAGGAGGCGGCCCGCATCGACGGGGCGAGCGTCTTCCGCACCTTCTGGTCGGTGGTGCTGCCGATGGCGAAGCCTGCGCTGATCACCCTGACGATCCTGTCGTTCCAGGGCTCCTGGAACGAGTTCCCGCACAGCCTCGTGGCGGTGCAGGACCCGGATCTGTTCACCCTGCCGCGCGGTCTGGCCGACCTGGTGAGCGGGTCGCTCGGCAAGGGCAGTCAGTACCCGCTCAAGCTCGGTGCCGCCCTGCTCGCCACGATCCCCGTGGCGATCATCTTCGTGGTGTTTCAGCGCTACTTCGTACGTGACGCCAACGACGGCTCCGACAAGGGCTGAGCCGCCCCGCCCGGTTCGCGGGCCTCCGGCACCCGGAGGCCCGCGACGCACTCCATTCGGAGGCGGCGCTCAGTCGACCGGCGCGGCTGGCGCCGGCGGGGTGGGCGCGGGCTCGGCGGGGAGCGCCACGTGCAGCCGGAGCTGCGGGACCAGCATGTCCTCCACGTCGAGGGCCCGGGCCGCCCCGTCGGCCGCCCAACCGGTGCTGGTCAGGAACTTGCGGGTCGCCTCGTCACCGTCGAACGCCCAGGCCACCGCGCTGGCGAAGCCGTCCGAGCGCCACAGGTCGACGCTGGCGGCGAGCAACCGGCTGCCGTGCCCACGCCGGCCCCACCGCGGTTCGACGAGCAGGTCGGTGACCGCCGCGACGTCGGCGCCGAGCGCCTCGGCCGGCTCGTTCGGCGCGAGCGCCTCGGCATCGGCCGGACCGAACGCCGTGAACCCCACCAGATACGATTGCTCGGCCTGTTCGACGGCGACCAGCACCCGGTGGGCGGCCGACGGCGGTTCCTGCACCGCGGCGGTCCACCGCCGGGCCAGCCACGCCTCGTCCAGGTTTTCGAGGACGTGCCGGGGCAGGATCCGGCGGTAGGCGACCCGCCAGGTCGCGAGCTGGATGCGTGCGATCTCGCCGGCGTCTTCCGGACGCGCCGGGCGGACGTACCCGAGAGCCATGGGACGTGAGCCTACGCAGGGCGAGGGAGGCGACGGTGCTGCAGGGTGCCAGTAGGACGGTCACGCAGGTGGTGGGCGTGCTCCTGCTCGCCGTCGCGGTGGCGGCCTTCCTCTCCGTCGCCGCCGTCCGGCACGGCTTCTTCGATCTCCAGGTCTACTACGGGGCACTCACCTGGTGGGTGCACGGCGGGGAGATCTACGACTACCTGCGGCCGCTGACCCAGTACGGCTTCACCTATCCGCCGTTCGCCGCCCTCGTCATGCTGCCCATGGCGTACCTGCCGTGGCTGGCCGCCATCGTCGTCAGCGTGATCGCCACCGTCGCCGTGACCGCGGTGCTCTTCTGGTGGCTGATCGACCCGATCTCGGTGCGCGCGGGCTGGACCCGCTGGTTCGCGCTCGCCGTCGCGCTCTGCCTGGTCGCCGCGTACGAGCCGATGCGCGAGACGGTCAACTTCGGCCAGGTCAACATGCTGCTGCTCTTCCTGGTCGCGGTGGACCTGCTGCGGCTGCTTCCGGCCGGGAGCCGCTGGGCGGGCGTGGGCATCGGGCTGGCCACCGCGATCAAGCTGACTCCCGGCATCTTCATCGTCTACCTGCTGGTGACCCGGCGCTGGCGGGCGGCCGTCACGTCGATGGCCACCGCGGCGGCCGCGAGCCTGGTGGCCGGCGCGCTCTTCCCCGACGCCTCGCGGGAGTTCTGGACCGAGGCGCTGTGGAACACCGGCCGCGTCGGCGAGCTGGCGTTCGTCTCCAACCAGTCGCTGCGCGGAGTGGTGGCCCGGCTCGACCCGGAGCACCCGAGCACCCTCGCCTGGCTGGCGCTGGCCCTCGGCACCCTGGCGCTCTGGGCGTGGCGGTCCCGCCGCGCCGCGGCCGCCGGCGACGAGGCGACCGGGCTGGCGCTGACCGGCGCGGTGATGTGCCTGATCAGCCCGGTGACCTGGGTGCACCACCTGGTCTGGCTGTTGCCGGCGCTCATCCTGCTGGTCGACAACGCCATGGCCGCGCCCGCCCGTACCCACCGGCGCCGGCTGCTCCTGGCCGCCGCGCTCGCCGGGTACGCGCTCCTCACCAGCCGGATCGTCTGGGCCTGGGAGCAGGACTTCACCGGGCTGGACGGCTTCCTCGGCAGCAACACGTACGTGTGGATCAGCCTCGCGCTGCTGGCCTTCCTGCCGGTCCGCCGCCGGCTGGTCGCGCCCGGATCAACCGCCGAGAGGTCCGGCGTACCGCAGCTCGACGAGCCGGACGGGCGGGCGCCCGCCGCTGAGCGGCACCGGATAGGTCGTCCACTCTCCGTCCGGTGACAGCCCGGCCCGCGCGTAGAACCGCCGGGCCCGTTCGTTCTCCGCCAGCACCCAGGCCCGGTACGTCGGGAAGCCCCGCGCGGCCAGCCCCTCGCGGGCGGCGGCGAGCAGCGCCGTCGCCGTGCCGTCGCCCCAGTGCCCCGGCTCGACGTAGAGGGCGAGGAGTTCGCCGTGCGTCGGGTCGAGGTTGGCGCGATCCTGGTCGACCCGGTACGGCCCGAAGGAGGCGAACCCGACGACCTTCGAGCCGCCCGCCTCGGCCAGCAGGGTGGTGAACGGATGCTCCGGGTCGGCGGTGCCCAGGTCACGTCGACGCTGTGCCCAGGCGGAGACGTTCAGCCGCCCCAGCACCTCCTCCGGCATGATGGCGGCGTAACCGGCCTGCCAGCCGTGCACGTGCACCTGGGCGATCGCCTCGGCGTCATCGGGCTCCTCGGGTCGGATCGTCAGCACGGGTCCGTTCTATGCCCCTATAGGCGAGCCGTCCAGCGTCCGCGCCGGGATGTCGGACCGCTGAGCTAGGGTCGCCGCGATGGCCGCTCCGGAATCGCTCTCGCTCGCCCAGGCCCGCCGGGTGGCGCTCGCCGCACAGGGCTTCGCCGATCCCGCGCCCGCCGGCGTGCCCACCCGCCGCCACCTGCGGCGGGTGCTCGACCGGGTCGGTCTGATCCAGATGGATTCCGTCAACGTGCTGCAGCGGGCGCACTACCTGCCGCTCTACAGCCGGCTCGGGCCCTACCCGACCGCCCTGCTCGACACCGCGGCCTACCGCCGGCCCCGCGACCTCTTCGAGTACTGGGGGCACGAGGCGTCCCTGGTCCCGGTCGGGCTGCACGCGGCGCTGCGCTGGCGGATGGCCCGCGCCCACAGCGAGGCCTGGGGCGGCATGCGCCGGATCGCCCAGGAGCAGCCCGAACTGGTCGCCTGGGTCCGCGCCGAGGTGGCCGCCCGGGGGCCGCTGACCGCCGCCGAGATCGAGCACGACGCCCCCCGGGAGACGGGCAACTGGGGCTGGAACTGGTCGGCGGTGAAGCGCGCCCTGGAGTTCCTCTTCTGGGCCGGCGAGGTGAGCGCCGCCGAGCGCACCAGCTCCTTCGCCCGCCGCTACGACCTGCCCGAGCGGGTGCTCCCGGCCGCGGCGCTCGACGCGCCGACCCCGACCGACGCCGAGGCGTACCGGGCGCTGGTGGCGGTCGCCGCCCGGTCGCTCGGGGTGGCCGCCGAGCCGGAGCTGCGTGACTACTTCCGGCTCCCGGTCGCCGGGGCCCGCCAGGCGATCGCCGAGCTCGCCGAGGCCGGTGAGCTGCTGCCGGTCACCGTGTCGGGGTGGCGGCAGCCCGCCTGGCTGCACGCCTCGGCCCGGCTACCCCGCTGGGTGCGGGCCAACACCCTGGTCAGCCCGTTCGACCCGCTGGTCTGGGAGCGCAACCGGGCCGAACGGCTCTTCGACTTCAGCTACCGCATCGAGATCTACGTGCCGGCTCCGCAGCGCGTCCACGGCTACTACGTGCTCCCGTTCCTCCAGGGGGAGCGGTTCACCGCCCGGGTCGACCTGAAGGCCGATCGGAAGGCGCGTGCGCTGCTGGTGCCCGCCGCCTGGGTCGAGCCGGGCGCCGACCCGGGCGAGACGGCCGTGGCGCTCGCCGCCGAGCTCTACCGGCTCGCCGGCTGGCTCGGCCTGGACTCGGTGGCCCCGCCCGTCGTGGGCGACCTGGCCGCCCCGCTCGCCGCCGCCCTGGTGGGCGTCGCGGGTGTACGGTGATTCGCGTGTCGAGCGTTGACGGGCCCGCCGTTCCACCGCAGCCGCCGACCGGTGCGGTCCCCCCACCCGGCACGGCCGCCGCGCACGGGGCTGTCGCGGCACCCGAGGTGATCCCGCCGGCCGGCTGGCCGACGGAGGCGGGCGCCGGGGCCTATCCGATCCCGCCCTATCCGGTGCCGGAGCCGGACCGCTTCACCCGGTTCGTGGTCCGGCTCTACGACCGCTCGCCCCGGTGGGCGGTGCCGCTGGCCGCGCTGGGCTGCGTCGCGCTGGGCATCGGCTACACGTTGATCACCGACCCGACCCGGTCCGACCCCACGGCCGCGCCCAGCTGCGTGCTCAAGCTGACCACCGGCCTGGACTGCCCGGGCTGCGGCGGCACCCGCGCGCTCTGGTACGTGCTGCACGGCGACGTTCCCGCCGCCGCCCGCCACCACTTCCTGCTGGTCTTCGCGCTGCCCTTCCTGGCGTACCTCTTCGTCGCCTGGGCGGGCCGGCAGGCGTTCGGCTGGCGGCTGCCGGAGCTGCGCGTCAGCAACAAGCTGATCGGTGGCTTCCTCGCCGCCTGGCTGGCCTTCTCGGTGCTGCGCAACCTTCCGCTGGCCCCGTTCACCTCGCTGTACGTCTGACCCTCGGCGGGCAGCCGGTCCGTGCCGGGTCTTCGCCGACTCGGTGCTCGCCACTGCGCCGGGACGGCACCGACCGAGGTGGCGTCGAGCCCGTACGCCGCGCTCTCCTGAGCCCTTCCCCGGCGGGTGCTCCCGGGTCGTCCGCTAGGTTAGGAGGATGACGCACGACCACCCTGACACCCCCGCCCGGGCGGCGTCCCGCCCCTTCGGGCGGGTGCTCACCGCAATGGTGACTCCGTTCACCGCTGACGGCGAGCTCGACCTCGACGGTGCCGCCCGACTGGCGAACCACCTGGTCGACGAGCAGGGCAACGACGCGCTGGTGATCAACGGCACCACCGGCGAGTCGCCCACCACCAGCGACGCGGAGAAGGAGCGCCTGATCCGGGCCGTCGCGGAGGCGGTCGGCGACCGGGCCAGGATCGTGGCCGGGGTGGGGACGAACGACACCCGGCACACCATCGAGTTGGCCGCCGCCGCCGAGAAGGCGGGCGCCCACGGGCTGCTGGTGGTCACGCCGTACTACAACAAGCCGCCGCAGAGCGGCCTGCTGCGCCACTTCACCGCCGTGGCGGACGCCACCGGCCTGCCGGTGATGCTCTACGACATCCCGCACCGCGCCGGTGTGCCGATCGCCACCGAGACGATGGTGCGTCTCGCCGAGCACGGGCGAATCGTGGCGGTGAAGGACGCCAAGGGCGACCTGACCGCTACGAGTTGGGTGACCAGCCGCACCGACCTGGCCTTCTACAGCGGCGAGGACTCGCTCACCCTGCCCGCCCTCGGCGTCGGCGCGGTCGGCGTGGTCGGTACCTCCACCCACTTCACCGGCGCGCTGACCAAGCAGATGATCGAGGCTCACGACGCCGGCGACAACGGTGCCGCGCTCGCCCTGCACCGCCGGCTGCTGCCGCTCTACACCGGCATCTTCCGCACCCAGGGGGTCATCCTGGTGAAGGCGGGGCTGAACGCCGCCGGCCTGCCCGCCGGCCCGGTACGGCCCCCGATGGTGGACGCCACCGACGACGAGATCGCCCAGCTGCGCGCCGACTGCGCCGCGGCGGGCCTCGCACTGCCCGAATGATCGAACGACACGACGGACGCCCTATGACGGCGTCGCAGAATGAGGTGAACGCGTGACCGAGGCGCACATCGAGGCGGAGCTTCCCCCACCGCTGCCGGAGGGCGGACTGCGGATCATTCCGCTCGGCGGACTCGGCGCCATCGGTCGGAACATGACCGTCTTCGAGTACGACGGCAAGCTGCTGGTGATCGACTGCGGGGTGCTCTTCCCCGACGTCGAGCAGCCCGGGGTGGACCTGATCCTGCCCGACTTCGGGCCGATCCTGGACCGGCTCGACGACGTGCAGGCGATCGTGCTGACCCATGGCCACGAGGACCACATCGGCGCGGTGCCGTACCTGCTCGCGCACAAGCCGGACATTCCGCTGGTCGGCTCGCAGTTCACCCTCGCCCTCGTCGAGGCGAAGCTCGCCGAGCGGCGCATCCAGCCCTACACGCTGACCGTGCGGGAGGGCGGCCGGGAGCAGCTCGGCCCGTTCGAGTGCGAGTTCTTCGCGGTGAACCACTCGATCCCGGACGCGCTCGCGGTGGCCGTGCGTACCCCCGCCGGCCTGGTGCTGCACACCGGCGACTTCAAGATGGACCAGCTCCCGCTGGACGGCCGGATCACCGACCTGGCCGGGTTCGCCCGGCTCGGCGCCGAGGGTGTGGACCTGCTGCTGTCGGACTCCACGAACGCGGAGATCCCCGGCTTCGTCACCCCGGAGCGCGAGATCGGTCCGGTGCTCGACTCGATCTTCGGGAAGGCGCGAGGGCGGATCATCGTCGCCTCGTTCGCCTCGCACGTGCACCGCGTGCAGCAGGTGATGGACTCGGCCGCCGAGCACGGCCGCAAGGTCGCGCTCATCGGCCGGTCGATGGTGCGCAACATGGGCATCGCGCGTGACCTGGGTCTGCTCAACATCCCACCCGGTCTCGTCGTCGGCCTCGACGAGGCGACCGCGATGCCGCCGGAGCAGATCGTGCTCATGTCCACCGGTTCGCAGGGCGAGCCGATGAGCGCGCTGGGCCGGATGGCCAGCGGCGACCACCGGCACATCACCATCGCCCCCGGCGACACCGTGGTGCTCGCCTCCTCCCTGGTGCCGGGGAACGAGACCTCCGTCTACCGGGTGATCAACCGGCTGGCCCGGGCCGGCGCGGTGGTCGTGCACAAGGATGTGGCCAAGGTGCACGTCTCCGGTCACGCCCCGGCCGGCGAGCTGCTCTACCTGCTCAACGTGGTGCGCCCCAGCAACCTGATGCCGGTGCACGGCGAGTGGCGTCACCTGCGCGCGCACGCCCGGCTCGGTATCGAGTCGGGGGTGGCGGCGGACCGGGTGGTGCTCTGCGAGGACGGCGACGTCGTCGACCTGGTCGACGGGCGGGCCAGTCTGGTCGGCCGCGTGAAGAGCCGGTACGTCTACGTCGACGGTCTGGCCGTCGGTGACGTGAGCGAGTCTTTGCTGACCGAGCGGCGGATCCTCGGGGACGGCGGGTTCATCGCCGCCACCGTCGTGGTCGACTCGGTCACCGGCAAGGTGGTCGCCGGCCCGACCGTCTCCGCGAAGGGCTTCTCGGAGGACCCGGAGGCGTTCAACGCGGTGGTTCCGCTGGTCACCGAGGCGCTCAACCGGGCCGCCGCGGACGGGATCACCGACCCCCACCAGCTCCAGCAGATCGTCCGCCGGACGGTGGGGCGCTGGGTCAACGACGCGTACCGGCGGCGTCCGATGATCGTGCCCACCGTCGTCGAGGTCTGACCCGACCGACGCCTGCGACCGGCCCGACGCCTCGGCGCGGGCCGGTCGCCGTCAGGGCAGGGCCGCCACCGCGTCGGCATAGGCGACGCCCGTGGTGATGGCGGCGTTCAGCAGCACGGCCAGCTGCGTCGAGGTCACCCCGTGCGTCAGGTCCGTGCTCACGTCGCCGGCCAGCACCAGCTCACCGCCCGGGTCGTGCACGTACGCCTTCGGCAGCAGCCGGTCGTGGTTCCACCCGTTGCAGAACGCGTACGCCTCCGCGCGTCGGCTGGCGGGCAGGCGGCGGGTGGCGAGCGACCGGGCGTGCAGGATCTCGCCCCGCTCCCCGAGCCGCCGGAACTGGATCACCGCGTCGCCCCAGCGGCCGACCACCGTCGCGCCGGGCTCCACCGCGTACCGGTCGCCGCGCCGATCCAGCGCGCTGGTGATCATCTCCAGGGTCAGCGGCGCCGGCTCCAGGTCGGCCGGCCCAGGATCGTCCTCCGCGCCCTCGGCTTCGTCGATCGGGTCGTCGGCGGGGAGCGGCACCGCCCCGGCCACCGGCCGCTCGGCCAGCCACGCGGCGATCCGGCCCGACTGGTGCCCGGTGCCGTTGCGGGCGTCGAAGCTGCCCGCCAGTTCGGTGGCGACCGCCAGCAGCACCGCGCCGAGCGTCCCGATCTCCAGGTCGGCGGCGGAGCGCTGCCCGTACGCCGGCCGGCGCACCGTACGCCCGCCCAGCCCCGCCTCGACGGCGAGGTGGCAGACCAGCGCCCCGGCGGCGGCGAACTCCATCGCGGAGAGGTCGTCGTACGGGTGGTCGAGCCGGGGCAGCTGCTCGGCGAGGATCTCCAGCGCCCGACCCGGGTGCCCGCCGAGCGCGCAGAAGCGCAGGTGGGTGGCGAGGTACGGGAAGGACCCGCGCTCGGTGCGGTGCCGCCGGTACGCCCGCACGTGCGCGACGCCGGCCCGCTCCGGCTCGCCGCTCCTCAGCCACGGCAGCAGCGCCGCGGTGAGCGACCGCTCCGGCTGGTCGGTGCAGTCGACCGCGCCGTCGAGGACGTCGGCCAGCTCGGCCAGCGCGGCGGCCTGGTCGCCCCAGTCGGAGAGTAACTCCGCCCGCCGGACGGGTGCGCAGCCGGGACAGCCACCCGTCACGTCGGGATCGGCGCCCGCCCAGCGCTCGTACCACTCGCGGGCGGTCGGCTCGTCGCCCAGGTGGTCGGCGATCCGGCAGCGCAGCTCGGCCACCGCCTCGGCGTCGGCGCCGACCCGTCGGGCCAGGTCGTCGACCGCGCGGAGCTGGTCGAGCCCGACCCGCGGAGTGCCGAGCAGCGCCTCGATCGCGTACCGCTGGTAGCGCGTCAGCAACTCGCCCTCGCCCTCGGCGAAGATCTCGGGACGGCGGTCGAGCACGGCGAGGCAGCGCCGGGCCGGCTCGACGAGTCGCCACCGTTCACCCTGGACGAGGGCCGTCTCGATCAGCGCGAGCCGGGCGTCGACCGCGGCCCGGTCGTCGCCGGCCGCGTCGGCCGCCGTGGCGATGCGCTCCAACTCCATCATCCGCTCCGGGCCGTCGGGCAGGTCCCGGGCCTCGGCGAGCGCGCTGATCAGCTCCCGGCTGCGGCCCGCCGGCGCGCGGCCGGGCCCGACGAGGCCGACGTCACCGAGCGGCGTGGCCCGTACGCCGGGCCCCCGCGCGCCCCGGTCCGGGCGACCGACGGGGCCGCTGGAGTCGCCGCCGCGCGGACCACCGGGCCCGCTCACCTCACGACGGGGCCGCCCGCCGGGCCCACTCACGGCGCGGTTTCCCGGGGGAGTTGCCCGACCGCCGTGGCGAGTTGGCACCCGGTGGAGATGCCGCAGTCGAGCAACCGGTCGAGCTGGTGCGGGGTGACGCCGCGCTCCAGGTCGGTGATCACCTCGCCGCAGACCCGGGCCCGGCCGTCGTCGTCGACGTGCACGAACGCCTTCGGCCAGAGCCGGTCGTGGTTCCACGAGTTGCAGAAGGCGTGCAACCCGGGGACCTGCTCGATCGGGAAGGTCGACGCGATCAGGGTGCGGATCTGGAGCAGCTCCCCGGCTTCGCCCAGCCGCAGGAACCAGACCAGGTTCTCCCCCCAGCGACCGACCAGGTCGCCGTCCGCGTCGGCGGTCACGGCGTACCCACGGTTGCCCAGCACCGCGGCGATCAGCTCGCGGGTCAGCGGTCGCAGCTGTCGCGGGTGCCCGGCCAGGGGATCGTCCGGACCGTCCTCGATTCCCGGCGACGCCATCGGGCATCCCTTCTGAGGCAGATATCACGTCATGTGGCGGAGTCCGTGCTGCGACGCGCGGACACGACCCGGAAAAGCGGCGATCCGCCGGGCCGCGCCGTTACGGTGATGCTATGGCGGGCCGTACCTCTCAGGCGAGCCGGCGGCGCGGCGCGTCGCCGCGCGGTGCGACGAACAACCGCGCACGTCAACCGGCGAAGAAGACCCGGACCCCGGTGCGCCGCCGAACCCGGCCTGCCCGCCCCAGCCCCGCCGTCTACGTCGGACGCGCGGTCGGTGCGCTGTGGATGGGTCTGGCGCACGGCATGGGGTGGGCCGTCCGGGCCGCCGGTCGCCAGGCGGCCTCGGCCCGGGAACTCGACCCGGAGCACCGCCGCGACGGGGCCGGGCTGCTGCTCTTCGGCCTCGCACTGCTCAGCGCCGTGGGGATCTGGTTCTCCGGCGCCGGCCCGGTGGGGGAGCGGCTGGCCGACACCGTCCGGCTCTTCCTGGGCGCGATCGCCGTCGTGGTGCCGGTGCTGCTGGGGATCGGCGCCTGGCGGCTGATGCGCCAGCCGGTCGATCCGCAGCACCGCGGCCGGGGGCTCGTCGGCTGGGGGTCGATGCTGCTCGCCACGGCCGCCATGCTGCACATCGGACAGGAGCCGGTCGACCCGGCGCAGCGCGACTACGCGGGCGGCTTGATCGGCGCGGGCATCGGCGGCCTGCTCGAGCGGGCGGTGACCGCCTGGGTGGCGATGCCGCTGCTCGTCCTGCTGCTCCTCTTCGGACTGCTGGTCGTCACCGCGACCCCGATCAACAAGATCCCGGAGCGGCTCGGGCTGCTGGCCGGCACGCTCGTCGCGCCGTCCACGAAGGAGGAGGAGGCCGAGGAGGCCCCGGCGAAGCCGGCCCGCAAGCGGCCGGCGAAGCGTACGCCCTCGCCCGTCGACCCGGACGACTTCGACGACCTGGACGGCGTCGACCTGCAGGAAACCCTCGTGCTGACCCGTACGCCCCCGACCAAGGTGCCGGTCAGTCGCAAGCCGGTGGAACCGCCGGAGCACTCGCCGCTGCCCACCCGGGCCGAGCAGCTCGCACTGACCGGGATGGCGGGCGACTACACGCTGCCCCCGGCGAACCTGCTCGGCAGCGGTGCGACGCCGAAGACCCGGAGCAAGGCGAACGACGAGGTGATCGCCGCGCTGACCGGGGTCTTCGAGCAGTTCGACGTGGACGCGGCGGTGACGGGCTTCACCCGGGGGCCGACGGTCACCCGGTACGAGGTGGAGCTGGGACCGGGCGTCAAGGTCGAGCGGATCACGCAGCTCTCCCGCAACATCGCGTACGCGGTCAAGTCACCGGACGTGCGGATCCTCAGCCCGATCCCGGGCAAGAGCGCGGTCGGGGTGGAGATCCCCAACACCGACCCGGAGAACGTGGCGCTCGGCGACGTGCTGCGCTCCCGGGCGGCCACCGGCGACCACCACCCGATGGTCGTGGCCCTCGGCAAGGACATCGAGGGCGGCTTCGTGGTGGCCAACCTCGCGAAGATGCCCCACATTCTGATCGCGGGGGCGACCGGCGCCGGTAAGTCGAGCTGCCTGAACTCGCTGCTGGTGTCGGTCCTGACCCGGGCCACTCCGGACGAGGTGCGGCTGCTGCTGATCGACCCGAAGCGGGTCGAGATGACCGGCTACGAGGGCATCCCGCACCTGGTCACGCCGATCGTGACCAACGCGAAGAAGGCGGCCGACTCGCTGGAGTGGGTCGTCCGCGAGATGGACATGCGCTACGACGACCTCGCCGCCAACGGGGTTCGGCACATCGACGACTTCAACCGCAAGGTGCGCAACGGCGAGATCAAGGCCCCGCCGGGCAGCGAACGGGAGATGCGGCCGTACCCGTACCTGCTGGTGATCGTGGACGAGCTGGCCGACCTCATGATGGTCGCGCCCCGGGACGTGGAGGATTCCGTCGTCCGGATCACCCAGCTCGCCCGGGCCGCGGGGATCCACCTGGTCCTCGCCACCCAGCGACCCTCGGTCGACGTGGTGACCGGCCTCATCAAGGCGAACGTGCCGTCCCGGCTCGCCTTCGCCACCTCGTCGCTGGCCGACTCGCGGGTCATCCTCGACCAGCCCGGCGCGGAGAAGCTGCTCGGCCGCGGTGACGGGCTCTTCCTGCCGATGGGCGCGTCGAAGCCGATCCGGATCCAGGGTGCCTGGGTCACCGAGCGTGAGATCGCCGACGTGGTCAAGTTCTGCAAGGACCAGCGTGAGCCGGAGTTCCGCTCGGACGTGCTGACCGTCGCGCAGGAGAGCAAGAAGAAGATCGACGAGGACATCGGCGACGATCTCGACCTGTTGTTGCAGGCGGTGGAGCTGGTGGTCACCTCGCAGTTCGGTTCCACCTCGATGTTGCAGCGCAAGCTGCGGGTGGGGTTCGCCAAGGCCGGCCGGCTGATGGACCTGATGGAGACGCGGGGCGTCGTCGGGCCCTCCGAGGGCTCCAAGGCCCGGGACGTGCTGATCAAGCCGGACGAGCTGGAGGAGGTCATGGCCGGCATCCGGGGCGGTGGCGATGAGTGACGCCCCGCTGGCGGAGGAGCTCTTCCCGATCCTCACCACCGGCGACCTGGCGGCGGCGCTGCGCTTCTACGGTGAGCTGCTCGGTGGCACGGTGAGCTACCGGTTCCCGGAGGAGGGCGAGCCGGTGTACGTCACGCTCCGCCTCGGCGCCGCGCAGCTCGGTCTCGGTCGGCAGGACGAGCCGGGCAGGCTGGAGAACGACCGGGTGACGCTCTGGGTGTACGTCGCCGACTGCGCGGCCGCGGTGCGGCGGCTACGCGCCGCCGGCGTCCGGGTGGTGGCCGAGCCGGCGGCGCAGCCGTGGGGGGAGCGGATGGCGGTCGTGCTCGACCCGGACGGCAACCGGGTGCTGGTGGCCGACCGGGGCTGACCGGCCCGGCCGGTGGATCAGCGCGGGGGGCCCGCCGGTCGACCGACGGGCCCGGAGCGGTGCGGTTCAGGAGTTGACGAGCGCGGCGAAGAGCAGCATGCCGAGGAGCGCGCCGACAACGCTCGCCGCTGCGGCGTACCAGCCGAGCGGCTTGTCGCCGAGCACCGCGCCGACGATGCCGAGGATCACGCCGAGCACGCCGAAGATCAGTGGCGGCAGGAAGATCGCGAGAACGGCGAAGACGAAGCCCAGGATGGTGCAGACGCGGGCCGCGCTGCTGCGCGGGCGGGCGGTGCTCGGAATGTCGGCCATGACGTCCTCCGGGGTGAGAGCCGTGACTGTCGGCCGATCACTACCCAGCCGGACCTCGATGTACTCATGCGGGCCGATGCCGGGCGGGTTACCCGGGACCGGTGGGGCGTTGCGGGCGGCCCGGCGGGGCGGCCGGTGCGCTCAGTGGAAGAACTTCAGACCGACCACGCCGGCGATCACCAGGAAGAGGCAGAGGATCCGGGGCAGGCTGGCCGATTCGTGCAGCGCGAGCATGCCGACCAGGGCGGTGCCCACCGCGCCGATACCGACCCACACCGCATAGCCGGTGCCGACGGGGATCTCGCGAAGCGCGTAGGCCAGGCCGCCCATGCTGAGGACCAGGGCGACCACGAAGATCACTGAGGGTACGAGCCGGCTGAGGCCGGCGCTGCGGTCCAGGGCGATCGCCCACGCCGTCTCGAGCAGTCCGGAGAGTACGAGCACGATCCAGGCCATTGCCGCCACCTTCGGTGAGCGCCCGGACCACCGGGGCCGGGACGAGTCGGTTTCACACTGATCGGGGCGTCTTGCCTGACCGGGTACGCCCACCGCTCGTCCGGGGCGGCCGCACGAGGGCCACCGGAGCCGAGGCTAGCACCGTGTGCCGGGCCGTGCCGGTGATCCGGGCGTCCGCGGGGTGGGGGCGCGAATCGGGCCGCGGAGGGTTGACTTGAACCTCGCTTCAGCTTGCAGTATTTGCGGTTATGACCCTCTTCTACTCCGACGCGGAGGTGTCTGCCGCGCTGGACGCCCCCACCACGGTCGATGCCATGCGGAGCGCCCTGCTGGCCGCGTACGACAGGCGGTTGACGGCCCCACCGCGGACCTCGGCGCCGCTCGGCGGCGGCCGGATGGTGTTGACCGCGGGTTGCCTCACCGGCGAGTGGTACGGCTACCGCTCGTACGACACCTTCGGTCACCCGGAGTCCCAGCAGCTCGTGGTGCTGCACGACGGGCGGACCGGCGCGGTGCGGGCGGTGGCGGTCGGCGAGGAGCTGGGATCCCGGCGCACCGGCGGCCTCGGCGCGGTGGCGGTCGACGTCCTGGCCCGTCCGGACGCCGAGACGGTCGGCGTGATCGGCTCCGGTCGGCAGGCCTGGACGCAGGTGTGGGCCACCGCCGCGGTACGCCCCCTGCGCGAGGTCACCGTCTACAGCCGCTCGGCTGCCCGGCGGGAGGCGTTCGCCGCCCGGGTCGGCGCCGAGCTGGGCGTGACAGCTCGGGCGGTGGGCGATCCGGCGAGCGCCGTCACCGGGCGGGACGTGGTGGTGCTCGCCACCACCAGCCCCACGTCGGTGCTCGACGCCGCCGACGTCTCGCCGGGCACGCACGTCAACGCCGTCGGGTTCAAACAGCAGGACCGCGCCGAGTTCGGGCCGGACCTGCTCGCCGCCGCCGACGTCCTGGCCACCGACTCACCGGCCCAGGCGCACGCGTACACCCCGCCCATGCTCGCGGCCGAGCCGCCGCACGTCGAGCGCCTGCACGACCTCGGGGCCGTGCTCGCCGGCGCCGTGCCCGGCCGGACCGCCCCGGAGCAGATCTCGGTCTTCTGCTCGGTCGGCCTCGCCGGCACCGAGGTCTTCCTCCTCGACCGCCTGGTCCGCGTCGGCGCGGCCACCGTCTGAGCCGCCGCCCGCGCCACGGTGCCCGACGGGGGCGGTGATCAATGGGCCGCTGCCGGCTCGGCGGGCCGCCGTTGGTGGGCGGCCCGCAGCGGCCCGGTACCCTCGGATGGTGTCTGCCACCTCTGCCACCTCCCCTGCCACCGACGGCCGCCGTGTAGCCCTGCTGACTCTGGGCTGTGCCCGCAACGAGGTCGACTCGGAGGAGCTCGCCGCCCGGCTGCACGCCGACGGCTGGCAGGTCACCACCGACGGTGAGGGCGCCGACGTGGTGCTCGTCAACACCTGCGGCTTCGTGGAGAAGGCCAAGCAGGATTCGATCCAGACCCTGCTCGCCGCCGCGGACACCGGCGCCAAGGTGGTGGCGGCCGGCTGCATGGCCGAGCGGTACGGCCGGGAGCTGGCCGAGAGCCTGCCGGAGGCGCAGGCGGTGCTCAGCTTCGACGACTACCCGGACATCGCCGCCCGCCTCGACGCGGTGCTCGCCGGCGAGCAGGTCGACGCGCACACCCCCCGCGACCGGCGTGAGCTGCTTCCGCTGACCCCGGTCAACCGCCGTACGGCGGCGGTGTCGCTGCCCGGCCACGGCACCCCGCTGCGGGCCGTCGTGGAGACCGACGAGCACACCCCCGCCCACCTGCGCCCGGTGCTGCGTCGCCGGCTGGAGAGCGGCCCGGTCGCCTCGCTCAAGCTGGCCAGCGGCTGCGACCGGCGCTGCGCGTTCTGCGCCATCCCCGCGTTCCGGGGTGCCTTCGTCTCGCGCACGCCCGACGAGCTGCTCGCCGAGGCCGAGTGGCTGGCCAAGACCGGCGTCCGTGAGCTGGTGCTGGTGAGTGAGAACTCCACCTCGTACGGCAAGGACCTGGGTGACCCCCGAGCGCTGGAGAAGCTGCTGCCGCAGCTCGCCGCGATCGACGGCATCGTCCGGGTGCGCGCGAGCTACCTCCAGCCGGCCGAGACCCGGCCCGGCCTGGTCGAGGCGATCGCCACGACGCCGGGCGTGGCGCCCTACTTCGACCTGTCGTTCCAGCACTCCAGCGAGCCGGTGCTGCGCCGGATGCGCCGGTTCGGCTCCACCGACCGGTTCCTCGAGCTGCTGGCCGGCGCCCGGGCGCTCGCGCCCGACGCGGGGGCCCGGAGCAACTTCATCGTCGGTTTCCCGGGCGAGACCCGCGCCGACGTGAACGAGCTCGTCCGGTTCCTCTCCGCGGCGCGGCTCGACGCGATCGGCATGTTCGACTACAGCGACGAGGACGGCACCGAGGCCGCCGGGCTGCCGGGCAAGGTCTCGGCCGCGACGATCAAGCGGCGGTACGACAAGCTCAGCGCGCTCGCCGACGAGCTCTGCGCCCAGCGGGCCGAGGAGCGGCTCGGCTCGACGGTCGAGGTGCTCGTCGACTCGGTCGAGGGCGGTGTCGTGGAGGGCCGGGCGGCCCACCAGGCGCCCGAGGTCGACGGCTCCACCACCCTGGTCGCCCCCGAGGAGGGTGGCGTCGACCTGGCGGCGCTGCGCCCCGGCGATCTGGTACGCGCCACGGTGACGGGCACCGAAGGAGTGGACCTGTTCGCCGTGCCGGATGGGATGATCTCGGCGGCGCCCGGCGCGGCACGGTGACGGCGGGCCCGGACGGAGCGGGGAGGCCACGTGGTGGGGTACGGGAGACGCCACGGCCGGCCGGGCGGAGTGCGGCGGTGACCGAGGCGACCGACTCCACGCCGGCCCGGGTGGCCCGCCCGGTGCCACTGCTCAACGCGGCCAACGCGCTCACCGCGCTGCGGTTGCTGCTCGTGCCGGTCTTCGCCGCCACGGTGGTCGCCTCCGCCATGACGCACGCCGGCTGGCGGATGGCCGCCTGCCTGATCTTCGCCTTCGCCTCGGTGACCGATCTGGTGGACGGCTGGATCGCGCGCCGGTTCGGGCTGGTCACCTCGGTCGGCAAGGTGGCCGACCCGATCGCCGACAAGGCGCTCACCGGCGCCGCCCTGGTGCTGCTCTCCTGGTACGACCGGCTGCCCTGGTGGGTGACCGCACTCATCCTCCTGCGTGAGCTGGGCATCACGGCGATGCGGTTCTGGGTGATCCGGCACGGAGTCATCGCGGCGAGCCGGGGCGGCAAGATCAAGACTGCGCTCCAGATCCTCGCCATCGCCTGGTACCTCTGGCCGATGCCGGCCGCTCTCGCCCCGGTCGGTCCGTGGATCATGGGGGCCGCCGTGGTGGTGACCGTGGCCACCGGCTTCGACTACCTGGCCCAGGCCGTGCGCCTGCGCCGCCCCCGTCCCGACGCCTGACCCCTCCCGCGCCCAGCCCCGGTGATCATGAGGTTGCCGGTCGGCAGCCTCGTGATCGACGGCGAGCGCCGAGGTCGGAGCGGGGGTCGGCGGTTGCTCGGCGGGAGCCGGGGAAGGATGGGGGCATGGAGAGCGACGCGAACGGGGAGCGGCCGGTCGGCAGCCCGGCGGCAGGGGTGGTGCACAGCCTCTCCCAGCGGAACGAGACGCTGGCGACGATCGAGTCGCTCACCGGTGGCCTGCTCTCCGCCTCGGTGGTCGAGATCGCGGGTGTGAGCGGGATCTACCGGGGCGGCCTGGTGGTCTACGCCACCGAGCTGAAGTCGGAGCTGGCCGACGTACCGGCCGAGCTGCTCGCCCAGCGTGGCCCCGTCGACCCCGACGTCGCGGTGGCGCTCGCCGAGGGCGGCCGGCGCCGCTGCCGCGCCGATTGGGGGCTGGCCACCACCGGGGTGGCGGGCCCGCAGCCGCAGGACGACAAGCCGGTCGGGCTGGTCTACGTGGCCGCGGGCGGGCCGAACGGCACCGCCGTGCGGCAGCTCGACCTGACCGGTGGCCGGGACCACATCCGCTCCGCCGCGGTTATCGAGGCGCTGCGGCTGCTCGCCGAGCGGATCCACGAGGCCGACGCCGCCGAGGCCGAGGCCGCCGAAGCCGACGCCGTCGCGGGCTGACGAGCCGACACCGACCGGCTGCGGACGCCGGCTGACGAGCCGACGCCGCTGCCGGGGCGGACGCCGACGCCCTCGCCGGCTGACGGGCCGAGGCCGGCCGGGTGTGCACACCGGCGCCGGCAATCCGACGGGCGGGGCGGGATGTCGCCGGGCCGGGTACCGGGTACCGTTGCGGAAAGGCTCCGTCGGTCGGTGCCGGTCTGGTCCGCCACGTTCGGCCCGTGAAGCCGGGAGACGTGCGGCCGGAGAGGGGGAGGTGCGATGGTCCTGCTACGCCGAGTGGTCGGGGACGCATTGCGGGCACGCCGGCAGGGGCAGCAACGCACCCTGCGTGAGGTCTCCTCCGCCGCCAACGTCAGCCTCGGTTACCTCTCCGAGATCGAGCGTGGCCAGAAGGAACCCTCCAGCGAGCTGCTGGCCGCCATCTGTGACGCGCTGGGCGCCCGCCTCTCCGAGCTGCTGCGTGAGGTGAGCGACACCGTCGCGCTCGCCGAGCAGATGCCGAACGTGCTGGTCCCCGTCCAGGACGAGCCGGCCGACTCCACGCCGGTCTCGCCGGCCGCGGCCGCCAAGGCCACCGGTCGGGCCGTACGCCAGGTCAGCTCCGACGGCACGGTCGCCGTCTCCGTCCGCCAGGACTCGCCGCTCAAGGCCACCCTGCGCAGCACCCGGGTCCGCCCCGCCGAGCGCGACCGCGACGTCGTCTGCGCCGCCTGAGTCTCCTTCGCAGCGCCGTAGCCGCCCTCGCGCGGTCCGCGTAGGGTTGATCGCAGACGGTGTCGGCCGCCTGCTCGCCGGTACGGGTGCCGGTCTGGCGCCCGCCTGGGACGATGGAGGAACTGCCGCGCCGGTGGTCCGTCGTCGCGTCCGGCTCGAGCAGGCGCAGCGACGCTACTGAGGGGATACCGCGGAGATGGCGAACCCGTTCGTCAAGGGGTGGAAGTACCTGATGGCGCTCTTCGGCGCCCGGATCGACGAGCACGCCGATCCGAAGGTCCAGATCCAGCAGGCCATCGAGGAGGCGCAGCGCCAGCACCAGGCCCTCGTCCAGCAGGCCGCCGCGGTGATCGGCAACCAGCGCCAGCTGGAGATGAAGCTCTCCCGGCAGATGTCCGAGGTCGAGCGCCTCCAGGCCAACGCCCGCCAGGCGCTGGTCCTCGCCGACCAGGCCCGCGCCCGGGGCGACGAGGCCGAGGCCGGGCGGTACGAGCAGAGTGCGCAGACCCTCGCCACCCAGCTCGTCGCCGCCGAGCAGTCCGCCGAGGACCTGAAGACCCTGCACGACCAGGCGCTCGCCGCAGCCGGGCAGGCCCGCCGCGCGGTGGAGAACAACTCGATGATCCTCCAGCAGCGTCTCGCCGAGCGCACCCGCCTGCTCAGCCAGCTGGAGCAGGCGAAGATGCAGGAGGGCGTGGCCCGCTCGCTGGAGTCGATGTCGGCGCTCACCGCGCCCGGCACCACCCCCTCGCTCGACGAGGTTCGCGACCGGATCGAGCGCCGTTACGCCAACGCGATGGGCCGCGCCGAGCTGGCTGGCAACTCGAACGAGGGGCGGATGCTCGAGATCCAGAAGGCGAGTCTCGACTCGGCGGGTTCGGCCCGGCTGGAGCAGATCCGCTCCAGCATGGCCGGCGAGCAGCTCGGCGCGCAGCGACAGAGCGCCGAGCAGTCCGCGCCTCCGGCGGCCGATCCGGCCGCCGCCGCCCGCCTCGACGAACTCCGCGCGACGATGGCCCGCGAACGGGGCACCGGGGACACCACCCCCGCCGGCTGAGCGGGCGGCCAGAGGAGGTCAGGGTGGCAGACGAGCGTACGCGGTACTTCCGGCGGCTGACCCGGCTTCGCCGGTCGGCGCGACGGTGGAGCGTGCTGGCCGGCGGCCTCGGGGGCGCCGCCGCCGTGCTGACCCCGTACGCCGGGCTCGGGCTGCCGGACGCGGCCTGGGCCGGTGCGGCGGGCAGCGCGGTGGCGCTCGCCGCCTGGCGCTGGATCGATCTGCGGGCCCTCGCCGCCCAGCCGGCGCCGCCGCCGGTCGACCCGGTCGAGGCCGCCGCCCGGTCCCGGGCCCGGCTGATCGCCGCCGTCGAGCGACTGCCGGCCGGATCCGGTGTGGTCGCCGAGGTACGCCGGGTGCGCGCCCGGGTGGCGCTGCGCGGCACCAGCGCGGCGCAGCTCTGGGCCCGGCTGGACCGGGCGACGCTCACCCTGGGCGGGATGACGCAGCGGTTGACCGGCCCGGCCGAGCCGGCCGTGCAGGAGGCCACCGCCGCCGACCGTTCGCTGCGGGAACTCGCGCACCGGGTGGCGAGTGTGGAGCGGGCGCTCCGGCTCGCCCCGGTCGACGCCCGGGCGCCGCTGGGCGACACACACCGGATCCTCACCGAACAGCTGGAGAGCGGAGTGGCCGCGTACGAGCGGCTCGTCGTCGCCGCGGCCGGCTACGTCGCCGAGGACGCCCGGCCGGACGCCCCGCACCCGGCCGCCGCCCGGCTGACCGAGGCGACCGACCTGCTGCACGGCGTCGCCGGGGCGTTGGCGGAGCTGCGTACCGCCGCCGACCCCCTCCGCACCCCGCTGCCCTGACCCCCCGGCCAGGTCCGGGCCACTCGTTCACGGAAAGAGTGGCTGTTCCACGCGGAATGAGCACTCTTTCAGTGAAAGTGCGGCACCCGATCCGGGGTCAGGACGGGGTGGTGATGGTGGCGGGGGCGGTGAAGGCGGAGCTGCCGACCACGTTGAACGCGCGGATCCGGTAGTGGTACGTGACGCCGCGGGCCAGCCCGGTGTTGGTGAAGCTCGGCCCGGTGACCGTGAACGTGGCGACCTCGCGGCTGAACGCGGGATCGACGGCGCGCTGGACGATGAACCCGGCGCCCGGACCGGGCGCGGTCCCCGGTGACCAGCCCAACAGCACCGTCGCCGTGTCCGGCCCGGGCGCGTCGGCGCCGACGGTCACCGTGGTCGGGGTCGCCGGAGCCGGCGGGGTGGTGACCGTGCCCACCGTCGACCAGGGCGAGGCGGCGCCGAGATAGGTCGTCCGCACCCGGTAGTAGTACGTGGTGTCCGGGGCGACCGCGGTGTCCAGGTGGTTGTCGCCCACCGCGATGGCGGTGGTGGCCGGTCCGCTGGTGAACGTCGGGTTGGTGGCCCGCTGCACGTCGATCCCGGTGGCGAAGGAGCGGTTCGACCAGCGCAGCGCGACCCGGAGCGGAGCGGCCGGTGGGATCGCCGCGGCGAGCCCGGCGGGGGCGGTGAGCCGCACCGATGCGGGCACGCTGTTCGACCAGGACGAGCAGCTCACGGCGTTCTCGGCCCGGATTCGGTAGTGGTAGGTGATTCCCGGGGTGACCGTGGCGTCGGTGTACCGGGTGGCGGTGGCCGCCACGGTGATCGTGGTGACCCCGGTGGTGAAGGCCGCGTCGGTGGCCCGTTGCAGCAGGTGGCTGGTGGCCGGTGGCCGCCCGCCGTTGCCGGTCCAGGTGAGGGCGATGGCGGGCAGCGCGGTGGCCGAGCCCGGCGCCGAGGTGGCGGTCAGCCCGGTGGGCGCCTTCGGCGAGACGCGGAGCACCAGCGGACGGTTCATCCCCAGGTCGCGGCGACTGCCGAGCTGGCTGTGCCAGCGGTACTCCCAGCCGAGGTTCACCAGCTGGTTCACGACCACCGCGGGCCGCCCGTCGAACGGGCTCACCGGGGTCGAGCCGGTGCGGGTGCCGGCCGGTCGTGTCGGGTCCAGCAGCCGGACACTGTCGCCGATCTTGAAGGGCAGGGTCGGGGCGACCGCACGCAGCGCGACGACCAGGTCCTCCCGGGGGTTGACCCGAACCACCTCCTTCCAGCCCAGCTCACCGGGCTCCGGCGGGCGGATCGTGCCATCCCACCCGACCCGGTTGACCACCTGCAGGTCGCAGCCGTCCAGACGCAGCGCCTCGGTCTGCCGGCTGCTGCCCACGATCCGCCAGAGCTGAGTGCCGTCGGCCGGGGCACCGATGGGCACCGCCGGGTCGGCCGCGAAGAGGATTTCGGTGGCCGGGTCGTCGGGGCCGAGCGGCAGCGTGGCGGGGGAGAGCGGCCCGGCGTGCGGGTGCGCCACGCCGAGCCGGCCGGCGGCCCGGCCGTACCCGGGCTCGAAGACCTGCTGCACGGCCTTCACCGCGATCGGAACCGCGACCGGCACGGCGCCGCCGGCCGGGGTGAAGGTCACCGTCGCGGCGTGCACCGGCACCACCGTCTCCCGGGGCGTGCGGGTGCCGATCGCCGCGTCGTAGGCCGGCTGCGGCACGATCGGCGGACGCTGGCTGGCCGCGTACGCCCGGGGCAGCCGCTCCCGCAGCCGGGCCAGGTCGTACGGGGCCGCCGGGGTGCCGCGTACGCGGAACTGGAGCAGGGTCCTTGTGTTCGGCCCGTACCCGGGGAGGGTGGGCGGTGAGCCGCCCTCGGTGGTGCGGTCGGGCGCGTCGGTGTGGTGGTCGTAGCGAGGGTCGAAGCCGGGCAGCGGGGCGGGGCAGTCGTTGTAGAGGATCAGCGTGCCGCCCGGTGGCACGGTCGAGAAGTCCACCACGACATCCGCGCGCTCGCCCGGGGCGAGCAGCAGCGCCTGCCCGTCGACGTTGAGCACCGTCGGATCGCGTCGGTCGTACCGGTAGCCGACCGGACGGTTGCGGATCACCACCGGCGCGGGCAGCAGGCCACCGTCGTTGCCGATCTGGATCAGCTCCGGCCCGGCCGCGCGCGGGTCGGGCACCCCGCCGTCGCGCCCGTCGGCCGGCCAGTCCACCGGCCGGCCGGGTGCCCGCGCCGCCGGCACCATCGGCACCTCGCCCGCGTCGGCGTCGAGCAGGCCGCCCTCGTCGTCCCACATCGGAGCGTCCGAGCCGGCCCGGTAGAGCTGCAGGTTGAGGCCGCGGTCCAGGCAGGCGTTGAGGATCCGGAACCGGTACGCCCGCGGCTCCACCTCCAGGTAGGGGTAGGCGACCCCGTTGACCAGTGGGGTGTCACCGAACGCTTCGGGAACCGCGCTGGGGTGCGGCACCCCCGGCGTCAACGGCGGCTCCTCGGCCGCGGCCACCGGGTCGTGGTGCGGGTTCGGCACCGGCCCGGGACGCGTCGAGCCTCCGTCCTGGTCGAGTTCGCGGTCGTCGTCGGCGACCCGCGACCAGGGCCCGTAGTCCCAGCGGCCGGTGGGGTTGGTCCCCTCGCCGCGGTACGGATTCTGCCGGGGCTGGTAGACGTGCGGGAACCAGAGGCTGCCGCGCGCTCCCCAGCGGTCCCGGTCCCAGGTCGGGTCCTCCGCGGCGAGCTGGGTGTCGTCCGGCACGAACGTCTTGTCCTGGATCACCAGTGGCAGCTCGTCGCCGGGGAGCACCCCGTCGGCCACGAGCTGTTCCTCGACCGGGTCGGTGAGCAGGTAGAGCGCGAGCTGCCCGGAGTAGACGGTCAGCCGGGACAGGCCCAGGGTGTTGTCGTGGAACCACAGGAGCCGGCCGCTCTGCTCGTTCGGGTAGTAGAGCGTGGTGGCGCCGGTGCCGGGTGGTGGCATGTCCGGCACGTGGTTCAGGCACACGCCCGTCGGGTACGGGGTGATCTCGCCGGCCGGCGTGACCCACTGCAGCGGGTTGCCCGCGCTGATCCAGCCGGTCTGGGCGCCCGCGAGGTGCAGCACGGCCCGGTTCTGCGGGTACGGTGCCGGGCCGTCCAACGGCCCGAGGCCGGCGCCCTCGACGGACTCGTCGACCGGCAGGAAGAGTTCGCCGGCCCGGCCGGTGGGGAGCTGGTTGATGAACTTGATCCGCACCGGTCGGCCGCGCCGGGCGCGGATCAGCGGGCCGAGGTGCCATGGACGGCCCGGCGGCGCCACGGTGTTGTGCCCGGACCGGTCGGTACCGAGGTTGAGCTGCCGGTAACCCCGCAACCGGGTGGCGGGCAGGTCCCGGTGCAGCCGCTGCGCGTACTGCTGCAGGCCGATCTCGTAGTAGTCGCAGCCGGGGTAGGTGATGGTGTCCGGCACCGCCACCGGCAGGTAGCCGCCCAACTCGGTGCGGTGCAGCGGACCCGGCCCGGGCAGCGCGTCGACGAACTTGCGCAGGCCGGTGCCGGGCAGCACCTTGCCGTCGGGCTCGCGGATCGGCAGCGGGCTGCGGGCGAAGTTCGGCACCGGACCGAAGCAGCGCGGGACGGCGGCGGGATCCAGGCTGGCCGGTGCGGCCGTGACCGTCTCCTCGGCGGCGCGGGCCGTCGGGACGGTCGTCGCCGCACCGTTGTCGGCGGAGCGGTCGGTGCCGCCGCGCGTCGCCCGCTCCGCCCAGCTGGTCCGGAGTCTGCGGAACATCGCCATGGCTCTCCCCGGGGTCGGGGCACGACCGCCGCCACCCCGGCGTGGCGGATCCGGTCGGGCCGGCTCTGCTGACGTCTGGTGAACGCCCAATCGCAGCATGCGACCTCGGGGTCGGGTTAGGAATTACCCAATCGTCCCATTCTGGGCAACGGGTGGCGTAGCCCGTGGCGTGCGGAACGGCAGGCCACGGTGAAACGTCGCGGGGCACGTCACCAGCGGGCGCGTGTTCGTCAACCCGGTGGCCGACCCGGCGGGGCGCGGCGGCCGTCGCGTCAGCGGGCCGGGTCCGGCTGGCAGACCGGGCACCAGTAGGTGACCCGCTCGCCCAACTCCTCCTTGCGGATCGCCGTGCCGCACCGGCGGCACGGCTGGGCCCGCCGCCCGTACACGTAGGTGGTCTGCCCCCGGTGCAGCGAGCCGGTGCTGCTCTGCGTCCAGCGGCCCCGGTTGGCGCCGAGCAGCCGCTGCGCGAGGGCGACCAGGCCGGGCAGGTCGGGCACCGCGCGCACCGGCGTCCACGGCGAGACGCCGCGCAGGAAGAGCAGTTCGCACTTGTAGAGGTTGCCGACCCCGGCGAGGTTGCGCTGGTCGAGCAGCGCCTCGGCGACGGGGGTGTCGGGGTGGGCGGCGAGCCGCCGGAGCGCCTCGGCCGGATCCCAGTCCGGACCGAGCAGGTCCGGGCCGAGGTGACCGACCAGCTGCTCCTCCTCCGCGCTGGGCACCAGCGCCAACTCGTGCAGGTGGTAGCCGACCGCCACCGCCTCGGTGCTGCGCAGCACCACCCGGATCAGGTGGCCGGGGCGGGCGGCCCAGCGGTCCCCTGGCGCGTACGCCCGCCAGGCGCCGTCCATCCGCAGGTGCGAGTGGAGCGTCCAGCTCGCCGCGGGCGTGCTCCCGTCGGCGGTCGAGGCGACCGGGGCGGCGCCGTTCGTGCCCTCGGGCCCGCCGGCCGGGGTGGCGCCGGCGCTGACCGGGGCGGTGAGGCGAAGCAGCAGGTGCTTGCCGCGGGCGACCGACTCGCGCACGGTCCAGCCGGCGAGATCGGTGGTGGCGAGCTGCGGCACCCGGAACTCGCTCGCCGTCAGCGTCGCGCCGGCCAGCGCCCGGTGCAGGACGCGGGCGGTGTTCCAGACGGTGTCGCCTTCGGGCATCCTGCCATTCTCCCTCGGCCGAGCCTGATTCGCATGTATCGCTATTTGTACCGTGGTTACGCTTGATCTCCTGACATGGGCACTATCAGGGAGTTCTGAGGAGAATGCCCATGAGACACCGTCATCGTCGTATCCGATTCGCAGTCCTCGCCTCCCTGACCGTCCTCCTCACCGCCGCACTGCTCCCCGCCGCCGGCCCGGTGCCGGCGGCCCCACCGCTCGTCACGGCCTTCGCCGCCGCGGCGCCGGGCGACGCCGAACGGTGGAGCGTCGACCTCTCCGTCGTCGGCGGCGACGACGTCAACGTCCGGCGCACTCCCGCCGGGCTCCGCCTGCGCGACCCCCGATCGGGAGTCGCGCGGTCCACCCGGCCCACAGCCGAGGGGATGCTCCTCGGCGCGCCGCACAACCTGGCGAGGCCGGCCACCCGGGTGCACGCCGAGGTCACCGCGGCGGTCCCGCCGGGCGCCACCGTGGAGACGCAGGTGCGCGGCTGGCGCACGATCGGCGGCTGGACCGAGTGGCGCGCCACCACCGCCGTCTTCGACCAACCGGTGACCAGGGTGCAGCCCCGGCTGGTCCTCACCGCCCGCGACGCCCGGGCCGTCGCCACGATCCGTGGAGTCCGACTCACCGCCGACGCGCGGGCCGCCGTGACGGCCGCCAGCCCCGGCCGCACCTACCGCGTCTTCGCCACCCGGATCGGCCTGGTCGGCGAGGTCACCGCCAACGGGCGGACCATCCAGCCGCGCGACCACTTCGTGGCGCTGCCCTCCCGGCGTGGGCTCGCGCCGAACAACACCGGGGACTACACCGTGCGGGTCTGCACCACCAGCGGCAGCCGCTGTACCTACGCCCCCGTGTGGGACGTCGGACCGTGGAACACCCGGGACGACTACTGGAACCCCAGCGCCGTACGGGAGAACTGGAAGGACCTGCCGCAGGGCCGGCCGCAGGCGCAGGCGGCCTACCAGAACGGCTACAACGGCGGGCGCGACCAGTTCGGCCGGGTGGTGCTCAACCCGGCCGGCATCGACCTCGCCGACGGGACCTTCTGGGACGGGTTGCTGCTCACCACGAACGTCTTCGTCGACGTGGCCTACCTGTGGACCGGCTCCGGCCCGCACGGTGTCGTCGGCGACGGCCCGCTGAACATCCGCGCCGGCGCGAGCACCACGTACGCGTCCCGAGGGCTCGCCGCCCGCTACGCGAACGTGCCGATCCAGTGCTACGTGACCGGCCAGACCGTCGCCGGCCCGTTCCGCACCACCAACCGGTGGAACCGCCTCGCCACCGGCCAGTACGTCAGCCACGGCTACATCTCCGCCGTCTACGGCGGCACCGTGCCCCGCTGCTGAGCCCGCCCCGGGCCGGGACCCTGCGTCCCGGCCCGGCGCCCGGCGTCGACCGACCGACGCTCAGCCGCTGATCCGCACCAGGTCCCCCGGGCGTACGCCGAGCCGGTCCACGGCCCGGCCGCCGTTCACGGCCACCGCCACCCGGCCGGCCGAGTCGGGGTGCACCACGAGCCCACCCGGCCGGGCGTCGCCGAACGTCCGCCCCCGCACGGCCACCCGGCCCGACGCACTCTGCTCGACCGGTTCCGGCGCCGGCAGCGGGGCGGCGGCCGGCGCGCTCACCCGCACCGTCGGGGCGAGCCCGTCCAGCAGCTCGGCCGCGGCCGCGAGCTGCACGTTGCCGAAGTGGTCCACGGTCAACACCTCCGCCGTGAAGCCGGCGGGGTCCGCCGCCACGATCGGCTCGGGCAGCCGGACCAGCCCCGCCGGGTCGATCGCGGGTCCGGCCTCGTGAAGCGACGCACCGAGCGCCAGCCGCGCCGCGACCGGTGCGAAGACGTCCCGGCCGTGGAACGTGCCGGACACCCGCGGGGCCAGCCAGGCCGGGTTGGTCAGCTCGACCGCGGCGGTCACCCCGCCCAGCGCGTCCGCGGCGTCGGGCAGCAGCCCGTTGTCCGGCCCGATCAGCAGCCCGTCCGGGGCGGCCAGGGCGACACCGCGACGGGCGGTGCCGACACCCGGATCGACCACCGCGACGTGCACCCCGACCGGCAGGTACGCGACGGTCTGGGCGAGCACGGCCGCGCCGTGGCGTACGTCGGCCGGCGGCACCAGGTGCGTCACGTCGATCACCCGGGCGGCCGGGGCGAGCCGGGCGATCACTCCGTGGCAGGCGGCCACGAAGCCGTCGGTGAGACCGTAGTCGGTGGTCAGGGAGATCCAGGGCGTGCCGGGCATGGAGAGCAGGCTAACTCCCGGGCGGGCACGTCGGCCCGGGATCCGACCCGGCGCCGCCGCGCTCACCGGGCGGTACGCAGCTCCAGGATCAGCTCGTCGTGCAGCGGGATGCCGTCCTCGCCGACGAACGGGATCTCCGGCTTCAGGCGACGGGCCCGGTCCACCGCCCCCGGGTCCACCGCGACCAGCCGCAGGCCGCGCCGCTGGTAGAAGCGGAGCGCCCGCAGGTTGTCGTTCGTGGTGATCAGCCAGAGCCGGTGCAGGCCCGCCGCCCGGGCCCGCGTCGCGGCCGCCTCCAGCAGGGCGGTGCCGACCCCTTCGCCGGGGACGGCGGCCACCACGCTCACCACCTCCAGCCCGTCGGCGTCGCAGTGGAACGCGAGCGCGCCGACCACGGCGCCGGCGCCGTCCACCGCCACCAGCGTCGGCACGGTACGCAGGTCGTAGCGGACGTCGTGGGCGATGACGTACGGGCCGCCCCACTCCCGGTCGTGCAGCGCGTCCACGCCCGCCCGGTCGTCGCGCTCCGCCTCCCGTACGGTGACCTCGCCCATGCCGTCTCCTCATCCGCCGGTGTCACGTCAGCCGGCGATGCTAGCGGGGACACCCGGCGAGCGCCCGCGAGTTCCGCGTCGGCGAGCGCGCTCGCCCGTCCGCACCGACGCACCCGGTGCCTGCGCGACAGCGGCGTCTCGTGCCGGATATGGGACACGGCCACTGGCCGACCGGCCACTGCCGCCCTGCGCCACCGTTCGGGAGACTGCCCTGGTGACACATCGGAGCCTGCCCGCGGTCGCGGTGCTCGTCGTGGCTGTCTCCCTCATCGCCGGATGCGGCGACGGGGACAGGCCCACGGGGGCGGCGGCCGTGACGTCCAGCACCCCGACCACCAGCCCGTCCCCGGTGCTCTCGCCGAGCCCGTCCGTCGCCGGGCCGAGCCCCACTGCTCCGGCGGTGCCGCCGGCCGGCGACGCACCCGCCGTGCAGGAGCCCACCGAGCGCCGCCCGGCCAGCCCGCCACCGGTGGTGCTGCCCCGCCGTCCGGCCGGCGCCCCGGGTGCCAAGCAGGTGATCGACGCGTTCCGGGCCGCGGGTCTGAAGGTGCCCAACCCCCGTGACCGCTCCGTCGACTGCGGACCGGACGGGCTCGGGCTGGGCTGCTCGGAGATCGTCGCCACGGATGCGCTCACGGTGTACGTCTTCCCCGACGCCACCAGCGCGAGCGACATCGCCGACACCTGGAGCGGTCAGTCGTACCGGCGGGGCGCGGTGGTGCTCAACTACCTGGCGGCCCGGACCCCGGCCGCCGACCGGCCACGCTACGAGAAGGTGCTCGCCGGCCTCGGCTGACCGATCCGCCCGCGTACGGTCGTCCCGTGGTCAACCGCGGGCTCTGCGCCGGTTCATCCCGTGGTCGGGCGGGTAGCTGCGGGCTTCTGCGCCACGCCGTCCCGTGGTCGGTCGGTCAACCGCGGGCTCTGCGCCGGGTCATCCCGGGTCGGGCCGCGTAGCCCGCGGCGCGTCGTCGCCGGGTCAGCCGCGTAGCCGCAGGCCCCGCGGGGTGGTCCGGAAACCGGCGGCGGTCAGCGCGTCGCGCAGCGGCGAGGCGTGCACCGCCTCGCCGTCGGCCCGCTCCACGGAGATGGCCCCGAGCGCGCCGGAGTGGACCGCGTCGGCGAGCGCCTTGCCGGCCGCCGCGAGCACGTCCGCGTCGTCGGTGAAGGAGAGCAGGGTGCGCCCACCCCGCTCCACGTAGAGCACCAGGTCGCCGGCGACCTGGACGACCAGGGCACCCGCCTTGCGGCCGGCCCGATGCCCGGTCGCCGGGGTGTCGCCGTCGCCCGAGTCGACCGCCCGATCCGGCCAGGGCAGCGCGGCGCCGTACGGGTTGGCCGGATCGGTCGCCGCGAGCACCAGGGTCGCCCCGCCCCGCCCGCCCCGCTCGCCGTCGGCCGACTCGGCCAGTGCCCGGATCCGCTCCACCGCGCCGGGCACCGCGAACTGCGCCGCGCCCAGCCCCTCGACGAAGTAGCCCCGCCGGGCCGCCCCCCGCTCCTCGAGCGCGGAGAGCACCGGGTAGACCGCCGAGAAGCCGCCGACGACCTGCTCGGCCACGACCGCGCCCCGGGTGACCACGCCGTGCCGCTCCAGCAGCACGTCGGCGAGGGCCGCCGCCCGGCGGGTCGGGTCGACGTCCCGCTCCGGGAGTCGGGACCAGCGCCCGGCCACGGTCGGTGGGCCGCCGCGGCTGGGCAGCGCCACCCGGCCCGGACGCCGGTAGCGGGTGCGCGGGGCGGACGGCCGGGAGCGGTGCGCTCCGCCGGCGCCGAGCACCGCCCGCAGCGGGGCGAGCGTGTCGTTGGTGAGCTGACCGGCCCAGACCAGATCCCAGATGGCGCCGGTCAGCGCGGCGTCGTCGGTCGAGCCGACCCGGTCGGCGAGCGGACGGAAGAAGAGCGCCTGCCCGTCGGAGAGCGCGTCGAGCACGGCCTCGTGCAGCGGGGTGAGGGTCAGCGCCTCGTCCGGTGGGGGCAGCAGCAGCGGCGCGGTGTCCGCGTACGCGAGGGTGACCCAGCCGTCCCCGCCGGAGATGGCGCCGGAACCGGCCCAGAGCACCTCGCCGCTGGCGCAGAGCTCGTCGAGCTGGGCCGGCGAGTAGTCGGCGACCCGGCTCGGCAGCACCAGCCGCTCCAGCGCCGACGCCGGCACGGCCGCGCCCTGCAGCTGTTCGACCGTGGCCGCGAGGGCCTCCACGCCACGGGCGGACGAGCCGACCTGCTGCCAGCGGGGCAGAAACGCGGCGAGGGCTCGCGGCGGCACCGGTTCGATCTCGCGGCGCAGCGCGGCCAGGGACCGGCGGCGCAGCAGCCGCAGCACCTCGGCGTCACACCACTGCGTGCCGACGCTCTCCGGGGTGAACTCGCCGGAGACCACCCGGCCGGTGGCGGCGAGCCGGCGCAGCGCCTGCTCCACCACGAAGACACCGAGCCCGAACCGGGCCGCGCAGCTGGCGGCCGCGAACGGACCGTGGGTGCGGGCGTACCGGGCGACGAGATCGCCGAGCGGGTCGGCGACCGGGGCGAGGTACGCCTCGGCCACCCCGACCGGCAGCGCCACCCCGAGCGCGTCGCGCAGCCGGGCGGCGTCCTCTACGCCTACCCAGCGCTCCTCACCGGCGATGCGTACGCGCAGCACCCGGCGGGCCGCCGCCAACTCGGTGAGCCAGCCGTCCGGTACGCCGCGCTCGGCCAGCTCGGCGGCGTTGAGGTCGCCGAGCACCCGCAGCAGCTCGACCACGTCCTCGGCGTCGCGCGGGCGACGTTGCTCGGTCAGCCACCGCAGCTGCCGCTCGGACTCGGCGAGGACCGTCGGGTCGAGCAGCTCCCGCAGGTCGACCCGGCCGAGCAGCTCACCGAGGAGCGCCGAGTCGAGCGCCAGCGCGGCGGCGCGCCGTTCGGCGAGCGGAGCGTCACCCTCGTAGAGGAACGCGCCGACGTAGCCGAAGAGCAGCGAGCGGGCGAAGGGCGACGGCTGGTTGGTCTCCACCTCGACCAGGCGGACCCGGCGGGCGGCCAGGTCGCGCATCACGTCGGCCAGCGCGGGCTGGTCGAAGACGTCCTGCAGGCACTCCCGGGCCGCTTCCAGGGTGACCGGGAAGTCCGCGTACTCCCGGGCGACGTCGAGCAGTTGGGCGGAGCGCTGGCGCTGCTGCCAGAGCGGCTGCCGGCGGCGGGGGTCGCGGCGGGGCAGCAGCAGGGAGCGGGCCGCGCACTCGCGGAAGCGGGCCGCGAAGAGCGCGGAGGTGCCGACCGACTCCTCCACGAGCTGGCCGATCTCGTCGGGCTCGAAGGCGACCAGGTCGGCGCCGGGCGGCTCGTCGAGGGTGTCCGGCAGGCGTACGACGATGCCGTCGTCGGAGGGCATCACCTGGGCGTCCACGCCGTAGCGTTCGGTCAGTCGCCGGGCGATGGCCAGCGCCCAGGGCGCGTTGACCCGGGCTCCCAGCACGCTGTGCACGGCGAGCCGCCAGTCACCCAGCTCGTCGCGGAACCGCTCGACGACGATCGTCCGGTCGTCCGGCAGGGATCGGGTGGACGCCCGCTGCTCGCGCAGGTAGGCCATCAGGTTGCCGGCGGCCCAGTCGTCGAGCCCGCCGGCGCGCAGCGCGTTGATCGCCGCCTCGTCGCTCTGCCGCAGCAGGGTACGCACCCGGGCGCCGATGGCCCGGCCCAGCTCGACGGGGCGGCCCACGGTGTCGCCCTTCCAGAACGGCATCCGGGCGGCCTGCCCGGGCGCGGGGGAGACGAGCACCCGGTCGGGGGTGATCTCCTCGATCCGCCAGGAGGAGGAGCCGAGCAGGAAGACGTCGCCGACCCGCGACTCGTAGACCATCTCCTCGTCGAGCTCCCCGACCCGGGCGGCGCGCTCGGCTCCGGCCAGGAAGACGCCGAAGAGACCCCGGTCGGGAATCGTGCCGCCGCTGGTCACCGCGAGCCGCTGCGCCCCGGGCCGCCCGGTGAGCAGGTCGGTGGCCCGGTCCCAGACCAGCCGGGGGCGCAGCTCGGCGAAGGCGGTCGACGGGTAGCGGCCGGAGAGCATGTCGAGCACGCCGTGCAGGGCCGAGTCGGGCAGCTCGGCGAAGGGCGCCGCCCGGCGGACCAGGACGGCCAGGTCGCCGACGCCCCACGGTTCGAGCGCCACCATCGCGACGATCTGCTGGGCCAGCACGTCGAGCGGATTGCGCGGCAGGCGCAGCTCCTCGATCGCGCCCGCGCCCATCCGTTCCGCGACCACGGCGCAGGAGAGCAGGTCGCCACGGTGTTTCGGGAAGACCACTCCGCGGGAGACCGCACCGACCTGGTGCCCGGCGCGGCCGACGCGTTGCAGCCCGGCGGCGACGCTGGGCGGCGCCTCGATCTGCACGACCAGGTCGACGGCGCCCATGTCGATGCCGAGCTCCAGGCTGGAGGTGGCGACCACGGCGGGGAGCTGCCCGGATTTGAGCGACTCCTCGATGTGCTTGCGCTCCTCCCGGGAGACGCTGCCGTGGTGGGCCCGGGCGATCACCGGCGCGGCGCCGACGGCGGCGCCGGACTGCGCCATCACCTCGGCCGGCGGGCGGGGTGCCCGCAGCGGGCCGGCCGTCCGCGCCTGCGCCTCGCGGGCGTTGCCGGGCTCGCCGTCGGGGCCGCCGGCCAGCTCGTCGGCGGCCAGTTCGTTGAGCCGGGCGCAGAGCCGTTCGGCACCGCGGCGGGAGTTGGTGAAGACGATGGTCGAGCGGTGCGCCCGGATCAGGGAGTAGACCCGCTCCTCGACGGCCGGCCAGATCGAGGCGCGCCTCGGCCCCGGCCCGCCCAGCCCGTCCTCGGGGGGCTGCTCCTGCTCGTCGAGGCGGGTCATGTCCTCGACCGGAACCTGGACGGTGACCTCGATGGTCTTCGCGGTGGCCGGCTGGACGACGTCGACGGGCCGGGCGCCGCCGAGGAACCGGGCGCAGCCGTCGATCGGGCGGACCGTGGCGGAGAGGCCGATCCGCTGGGCGGGCGTGGGTAGCAGCTCGTCGAGGCGTTCCAGGGAGAGCGCGAGGTGCGCGCCGCGCTTGCTGCCGGCCACCGCGTGCACCTCGTCGACGATGACCGTCTCCACGCCGCGCAGCGAGTCGCGGGCGGCGGAGGTGAGCAGCAGGAAGAGCGACTCCGGCGTGGTGATGAGGATGTCGGGCGGGGTGCGCGCGAAGGCCCGCCGCTCGTCGGCGGGGGTGTCGCCGGTGCGCATCCCCACGGTGATCTCGGGCGGGGCGATGCCGAGCCGGGTGGCCGCCTGGCGCAGGCCGGCGAGCGGGGCGCGGAGGTTGCGCTCCACGTCGACGGCGAGCGCCTTGAGCGGGCTGACGTAGAGCACTCGGCAGCGCTGCCGGGCGTCGGCCGGGGCGGGCTCGCGGGCGAGCCGGTCCAGCGACCAGAGGAACGCGGCGAGGGTCTTGCCGGAGCCGGTCGGCGCCACCACGAGCGCGTTGTGGCCGGCGGAGATCGCGCGCCAGGCCCCCGTCTGGGCGGCGGTGGGTGCGGCGAAGGCGGCGCTGAACCACTCGCGCGTCGCCGGGCCGAACTCGCCCAGCGTGTCTGTGCCGCCCGCTGCCGGGCCGGCTGCCATCTCCGCCATCTCTCTATCCTGCCGCGCGCCTCTGACAAGCCGTAGCGGCGGGCAATGGTTTTGTCCGACTACAAGAGCTTCAACCGTGGATATGACACTTAACGTATTAAGTCTCACTTAACTGCTTGCTTGGGTTGAGCAACATAAAGTAACTTCACTCACGACACGCTGCGGGTGGAGGGGATCGGATGACCGTCGAACAGCGGAACCTCGAGCCCGGCACCGACGTGCTCATCCGCAAGGTCGACAGTCATCTCGCCGCGGTCCGCGCCGGCCTGCGCGGCGCCGAGCTGGAACTCGCCGAGCGGCTGGGCCGCTGCCTGCGCGAGTTGGTCGTCTCCACCGCACACGCCAGCGCCGCCGACCGGGGGCAGGTCCGCGCCGCCGTGCACTACTTCGTGCTCCGCCGCGAGAGCCGAGGGCGGCTGCTCTCGGTCCGCTCGCTGGCCGCCGCCGAGCGGGTGGTGCGGCGGGTCGCCGAGCAGCTCGGGCACGCCGACCTGCTGGCCGAGCTGCCGCTCGACGACCGGCCCGGCCCGGAGTCGTGCGGCGCCGGGGTGGGGCGGGCCGTCGACCCGGGCCCCGCCGGCCGCGCCGTCACCCGCTGAGTCCTCGCCGGCACCCGCCGGGCCGGCCGCGCGTCCGCGCCGACGACCAGACCCCTGCGCCGAACCGCCCGGCCCCGGTCGTCGCCGCGCCCGCGCCCGCGCCGACGACCAAACCCTCTCGGCGAGCCGCCCGGCCCCGGCTGAGCCGCCCGGCCCCGGCTGAGCCGCCCGGCCCCGGCTGAGCCGCCCGGCCCCGGCTGAGCCGCCCGGCCCCGGCCGTGCCGCCCGTTGCTCGGTCTGGTGGCCTCGCCCCGATTGGGAGCGCAAGACCAACTCGACCTCCTTGATGTCGGGCCATCCACGCCGCCGGCACGCCCCGACATCGAGGAAGTCGAGTCGATCAACGCCCGGCGCAGGTCCGGGCCGGTGCATCGGGTGAACCCGGGACACGGACAACGCGGGCGACTTTGCGTAAACGCGCCCGAAGCGCGCAGAACTGGCGTCTGATCGCAGCTAGGGCATGTGTCAAAGTCCCTGGCCGGCCTGCGGCGGGCCCAGACGACGACCGGCGGCGTCGGCGCTTCGTCCGGATACAACACCGGTATCCGAACGAATCCCCGCCTTGCCGGACCGCCGCCTGGACTCCGCCTCGGCTCGACCGAGGACTTCGACACACGCCCTAGGCGCCGACCCGCCGGAGGCGTCCGCCGCTGCCACCACGACCGGGAGTGCGGGTGCTCGTACTGCTGATCCTCCACCTCGTGGCGGCACTCCTCGCGCCGCTCTTCGTGCGATGGTGGGGTCCGCGCGCGTGCTACCCGTTGGCCTTGGCGCCGGCCGCCGCGTTCGGCTGGGCACTGGCGCAGACCCCGACCGTCCGCGACGGGCGGGCGGTGGTCGAGACGTACCCGTGGGTCGGGCAGCTCGGGCTCGAATTCGCGTTCCGGCTCGGCACGCTCAACTGGCTGATGACCCTGCTGGTCGGCGGGGTCGGCACGCTCGTCCTGGTCTACTGCGCCCGCTACTTCAGCCCCGGCTCGCTCGGCCTGGCCCGGTTCGCCACCGTGCTGGTCGCGTTCGCCGGGGCGATGCTCTGCGTCGTCCTCGCCGACGACCTGCTGCTGCTCTACGTCGGCTGGGAACTGACCACGATCTTCTCCTACCTGCTGATCGGGCACAGCACCGAACGTCGATCCAGTCGGTGGGCGGCCGCCCAGGCGCTGATGGTCACCACCCTCGGCGGGCTGGCCATGCTGATCGGCTTCATCCTGCTCGGCGAGCACGCCGGCACCTACCGATGGTCGGAGATCGCCGCCGGCTCGCTGCCCGCCGGCGGCTACCTGATCACCGCCGTGGTGTTGATCCTGATCGGCGCGCTGTCGAAGTCGGCGGTGCTGCCGTTCAGCTCCTGGCTGCCGGTGGCGATGGCGGCACCCACCCCGGTGAGTGCGTACCTGCACGCGGCGGCCATGGTGAAGGCCGGTGTCTACCTGGTGGGGCTGCTCGCGCCGGCGCTCGCCACCGTCGGGCCCTGGCGTCCCGTGGTGCTCGGCGCGGGGCTGGCCACCATGATCGTCGGTGGTTGGGCCGCGCTGCGGCAGACCGACCTGAAGCTGCTGCTGGCGTACGGCACGGTGAGCCAGCTCGGCCTGCTGGTGGTGCTGACCGGGGCGGGCACCCCGGACGCCGCGCTCGCCGGGATCGCCATGCTGCTCGCGCACGCCCTGTTCAAGGCGACGCTCTTCCTGGTCGTCGGGATCATCGACCACGGTGCCGGCACCCGGGACCTGCGCGAACTGTCCGGGCTCCGGCACGGCGCCACCCCACTGGTCGCCGTGGCGCTGCTCGCGGCGGCCTCCATGGCCGGGATCCCCCCGCTGATCGGGTTCGTGGCCAAGGAGGCCGTCTTCGCGGCGTTTCTCGACCGGCCGGTGATCCTCGCCGGACTGGTCGCCGGCACCGTCCTCACGGTCGCCTACAGCGCGCGCTTCCTCTGGGGCGCCTTCGCCGACCGGCCCGGCGTGCCGCCCGCCCGGCTCGACCGGATCGCCGCGCCGCTGCTGCTGCCCCCCGCCCTGCTCGCCGTCGCCGGGCTGGTCGCCGGTCCGCTCGCCGGTGGCCTGGACGGCGTGCTGCGGCCGTACGCCGAACTCTTCGGCGTGGTCCACGCGCACCTGGTGCTCTGGCCCGGCCCAACCCCGGCGCTCGGCCTCTCGGCGCTGGTGCTGGTCGCCGGCGGCGCGCTCTTCGCGTTGCGCGGTCCGCTCACCCCGCTGCTGGCCCGGCTGCGCGCGCCCGTCGGAGGCAACCCCGGCTACGAATGGGTGGTCGGCCGCTTCGACCGGTTCGCCGTCGAGGTCACCGGCGCCACCCAGCGCGGCTCCCTCCCGCAGTACCTCGGCACCATCCTGGTCGTGCTCGTCCTGCTGCCCGGCGGTGCGATGCTCGCCGCGCGGCCGTGGGGAGAGCAAATCGCCCTCTGGGACACCCCGCTGCAACTCGTGGTCGCCACGGTGCTCGCCGTCGCGGCGGTGCTGGCCGTGGGCTCGCGCAGCCGGATGACCGCGATGCTGTTGGTCGGGGTGACCGGCTACGGCACCGCCATGCTCTTCGTCCTCTACGGCGCGCCCGACCTGGCGCTGACCCAGTTCCTGGTGGAGACCGCGACGATCGCGGTCTTCGTGCTGGTGCTGCGCCGGCTGCCCGCCCGCTTCTCGGCCCGGCCGCTGCGCCGCAGCCGGTGGCTGCGCCGGGCGGTCGGCGCCGCGGTCGGGCTGGTGACCGCCGGCCTCGCGCTGGTCGCCGCGAGCGCCCGGAACGCACCCACCATCTCGGCGGCCTTCCCCGACCTGGCGGTCGCCGAGGGGTACGGCCGCAACGTGGTCAACGTGACCCTGGTGGACATCCGGGCGTGGGACACGATGGGCGAGATGGCGGTGCTCGTGGTGACCGCGACCGGGGTGGCCAGCCTCGTCTTCCAGCGCTCGCGGACCGGGCCTCGACCGCGACGGCAGCAGCGGGGAGCCCGGCCGCAGCGTCCCGGCCGCCCGGTCTGGCTGCGCGGCGGCGCCCGCCTGGAGGAGCGGCGCCGGTCGATCGTGCTGGAGGTGATGACCCGGCTGATCTTCCACACCGTCGTGCTCTTCTCGCTGTACCTGCTCTTCTCCGGCCACAACGCGCCGGGCGGCGGCTTCTCCGGCGGGCTGGTGGCGGGCCTCGCGCTGGTCGTGCGCTACCTGGCCGGGGGCCGGTACGAGCTGGCCGAGGCGGCGCCGATCGGCGCCGGTACGGTGCTCGGCGCCGGGCTGGCCGTCTCGGTCGGCACCGGCGTGGTCTCGCTGCTGGCCGGTGGTTCGGTGCTGCAGAGCGCGCGCGTCGACCTGTACCTGCCCGGGGTCGGTGACTTCTACCTGGTCACCTCGATCTTCTTCGACATCGGCGTCTACCTCGTGGTGGTCGGGCTGATGCTGGACATCCTGCGCAGCCTGGGCGCCGAGGTGGATCGGCACATCGAGGCGGCCGGCGGCGCCACCAGTCGGCTGGCCGTCGAGCGGGGCGAGGGCGCGTGAGCGCCGGCGGGGCGGGCCCGACGCTGGTGTTGGTGGTCATCGTCGGCGTGCTCGTCGGTTGCGGCGTGAGTCTGCTGCTGGAGCGGAGCCTGACCCGGATCCTGCTCGGCGTCATCCTGCTCGGCAACGGGGTCAACCTGCTGATCCTGCTGGGGGGCCGGCCGGGCATCGCCCCGGTGGTCGGCACCGGCGCGGTCGAGGAGATGAGCGACGCGGTGCCGCAGGCCATGGTGCTGACCTCGATCGTGATCACCTTCGGGCTCACCGCGTTCCTGCTCGCGGTCGGCTACCGCAGCTGGTACCTGACCGGCGACGACGAGGTGCCGGACGACATCGAGGACCGGCAGATCATCCGCCGGGCCGAGCGGGACGAGGTGACCACCGAGGACCTCGGCGGCGAGGGGGCGGACGCCGACCCGGAGCAGGTCGACCCCGAGCCGGCGCGCCGCCGGCTGCGGCGCGGGGAGGGCGTCGAGTGATCGGGTACCCGGCCGCAGGGGTGGCCCGGTGAACCGGCTGTTGCCGCTGCCGGTGGTGCTGCCGCTGCTCGGCGCGGCGCTGACCCTGGTGCTGGGCCGGTGGCCACGGCTGCAGCGGGGCATCAGCGTGGTCGGCCTGGCCACCACCCTGGCGGTGGCCGCGGTGCTGCTGGTCGAGGCGTACCGGCACGGACCGGTGGTGCTCGCGGTCGGCGGGTGGCCGCCGCCGGTCGGGATCGTGCTGGTCGCCGACCAGCTGGCGGCGCTGATGCTGGTGGTCTCCTCGGCGGTCACCCTCTGCGTGCTGCTCTACTCGATCGGCCAGGGTCAGGCGGATGCCGGTGAGAGCGCCCCGGTCACCATCTACCACCCCACCTACCTGGTGCTGACCGCCGGCGTGACCAACGCGTTCCTCGCCGGTGACCTGTTCAACCTCTTCGTCGGGTTCGAGATCCTGCTCGCCGCGAGCTTCGTGCTGATCACGCTGGGCGGCACCGAGGTCCGGATCCGGACCGGCTCAACGTACGTGGTGGTCAGCATCCTCTCCTCGATGGTCTTCCTGGCCGCCGTGGGGCTGGTCTACGCGGCCACCGGCACGCTCAACCTGGCCCAGCTCGCCCAGCGACTGGACGCGCTGCCGGACGACGTCCGCCTGGCGCTTCAACTCATGCTGCTGCTCGCGTTCGGCGTCAAGGCGGCGGTCTTCCCACTGTCGGCCTGGCTGCCGGACAGCTACCCGACGGCGCCGGCCCCGGTCACCGCCGTCTTCGCCGGCCTGCTCACCAAGGTCGGCGTGTACGCGGTCATCCGCACCGAGACGCTGCTCTTCCCGGACGGGCAGGTCGCCCCACTGCTGATGGTGGTGGCCGGGCTGACCATGCTCGTCGGCATCCTCGGCGCGGTCGCCCAGTCGGACCTGAAGCGGCTCTTCTCGTTCACGCTGGTCAGCCACATCGGCTACATGATCTTCGGGGTGGCGCTGAGCACCGTGGCCGGGCTCTCCGGCGCGATCTTCTACGTGGTGCACCACATCACCATCCAGACCACCCTCTTCCTGGTGGCCGGTCTCGTGGAGATCCGGGCCGGCAGCACCGACCTGCGGCGTCTCGGCGGGCTGGCGCGGCTGGCGCCGCTGCTGGGCGTGCTCTTCTTCGTACCGGCGATGAACCTCGCGGGCGTGCCGCCCTTCTCGGGTTTCCTCGGCAAGCTCGGTCTGCTCCAGGCCGGGGTCGCGGACGGCGGTGCGCTGCCCGCCGCGCTGGTGGCGGCGGGCACGCTCACCAGCCTGCTCACCCTCTACGTGGCCGCCCGGGTGTGGAACATCGCCTTCTGGCGGTCGCCCCGGCTCGCCACCGACGAGCCAGCGGTGCGGCTGCCCGCGCTGATGGTGGGGGCCACCGTCGCCCTCGTCGCGCTCGGGCTGGCGCTGACCGTGGCCGGCGGGCCGCTCTTCGACGTGACCGCCGACGCCGCCCACGACCTGCGCGACCGCACCCCGTACCTCCGCGCCGTCTTCCCGGCGGGTACGCCGTGACCGGCGGGTCCGGCAGGACCAGCGGGCGGCCGGCCGGGCGGCTGCGCGGCCGGGCGGCGACCTGGCGCGACCAGGGCGTCGCGTTCGGCTGGCTGGTGCTGATCTGGAACCTGCTCTGGGGCCAGTTCACCTGGGGCAACCTGCTCGGCGGCGTGCTGGTGGGGGCCGTGGTGCTGGTCTTCTTCCCGTTGCCGCCGGTCACCTTCGGCGGCCGGTTGCGGCCCCGGGCGCTGCTGGTGCTCGTCGCCCGGTTCGTCGTCGAACTGGTGGTCGCGAGCGTGCGGGTGGCCCGGATCGCCGTGCAGCCCGGGTTCCAGCCGCGCAGCGCGATCATCGCGGTGCCGCTGCGGGTCCGCACCGACCTGAATCTGGCGCTCACCGCCGAACTGGTCTCGCTCGTTCCGGGCACCCTCATCCTCGAGGTGGACCGGGAGGCGGGAGTGCTCTACCTGCACGTGCTCGACGTACGCCGGCCGCAGGACCTGGCCGACAACCGGGCGCGGGTCCTCGAGATCGAGCGGCGCATCGTCCGGGCGGTCGGCTCGGCCGCCGAGGTACGCCGGCTGAACAGCGAACCCGACGAAAGGGAGAAAAAACCGTGACCACGTTCCTCGCCGTCGTCCTCACCGGACTCTTCTCGGCGGCCGCGCTGCTCGTGCTGGTCCGGCTCTACCGCGGCCCGTCGCTGCTCGACCGGGTGGTCGCCGCCGACATGCTGCTCGCCACGATGGTCGGCGCGGTCGCCGCCGAGGCGGCGGTGAACCGGCACGCCACCACCCTGCCGGTGCTGGTGGTGCTCTCGCTGCTCGGCTTCGTCGGCTCGATCTCACTCGTCCGCTTCGCGGCCCGCAAGGGCGCCTGATGCCGGCCACCGTCGCCGACTGGCTCGGCGCCGCCTGCCTGGTCTCCGGCGCGCTGCTCGCCCTGGCCGCCGCGATCGGCGTGCTGCGCTTCCCGGACGTGCTGGACCGGATGCACGCCGCCACCAAGCCGCAGACGCTCGGCGTGCTCCTCCTGCTGGCCGGGGTCGCCCTGCGGCTGCGTACGCCGGCCGACCTCGGAATGGTGGCGCTGGTCGCGGTCTTCCAACTGGCCACCGCTCCGGTGGCCGCCCAGATGATCGCGCGCTCCGCCTACCGCGCCGGCCGCGTGGACCCCACCCTCCTCGACGTCGACGAACTCGCCGACCGGTGAGACCGCGGAACCGCCCTTCCCGGCCGATTCGTCGCCGGGCGAACCGGACAACGGGGAGGCTTCGCCGCACCTTCAGCGGGCGTACAGCCAACGCCGATAAAATGACCCGCATGATCGACTCTTCTGCCCAGGAGGGCAGCAGTAGCCAGCCGGGTCGTGCCCGGCATTCGAAGGCCCCGACGTGGTTGCGAGGAGCCCTGAGCCTCCCGTGCTGATCGTCCTGGGCCTGGTCCTGATCATCGTTCTCACCGCACTCACCGGCTACTTCGTGGCCCAGGAGTTCGGCTTCGTCGCCGTGGACCGAGGCAAGCTGCGCCAGCTCGCCGACGAGGGCGACCAGCCGGCCGCCCGGGCACTCGAGGTGACCGGCCGACTCTCCTTCATGCTCTCCGGAGCCCAACTCGGCATCACCGTCACCGCCCTGCTGGTCGGTTACGCCGCCGAGCCGTACCTCGGCGCCGGCCTGGCCGATCTGCTCGGCGTCGCCGGCGTCTCCGAGACGCTGAGCGTCACGCTCTCCGTGGTGCTGGCGCTCGTCATCGCCACCGTGGTGCAGATGGTCCTCGGCGAGCTGGCTCCGAAGAACCTCGCCATCGCCCGCGCCGAAACGGTCGCCCGGGCGCTGTCCCGCTCGACCCTCATGTACCTCAAGGTGGCCGGACCGGTCGTCCGGCTCTTCGACAAGGCCGCGGTACGGCTGCTGCGTCGCGTCGGCATCGAGCCGATCGAGGAGCTGCCCAGCGGCGCCACCCCGGAGGACCTGGAACAGATCATCGCCGAGTCCCGGAACGAGGGGCACCTGGACGCGGAGATGTCCACCCTGCTCGACCGGGGGCTCGACTTCCGCGAGCTCAGCGCCGGCGAGGCCATGGTGCCGCGGGTGGACGTGCACACCGTACGCGCCGACGAGCCGGTCAGCCGGGTCGTCGAGCTGCTGGACACCGGGCACTCCCGGTTCCCCGTCCGGGGCGCCGAGGGGGTGGACGACCTCGTCGGCGTGGTCGGCATCGCCGACGTGCTCGGCGTGCCGTCGCACGAGCGGGCCACCACCCTGGTGGGCTCGGTGGCCGGACCACCGCTGCTGGTCCCGGAGACGCTGCCGCTGCCGACGGTGCTGGACCGGCTGCGGTCCGGGCACCGGCAGTTGGCCTGCGTGGTCGACGAGTATGGCGGCTTCGCCGGGGTGATCACCCTGGAGGACATCGCCGAGGAGCTGGTCGGCCCGATCCGCGACGAGGACGACCCGCCGGAGCGGGCGCCGGCCCGGCAGGCCGACGGTTCCTGGGTCGTGCCGGCCCGCTGGCGGATCGACGAGGTGGCCGACAGCACCGGCATCCTGCTGCCCGAGGCCCCCGAGTACGACACCCTCTCCGGCCTGGTCATGCGCGAGCTGGGGCGGGTGCCCGAGGTTGGTGACCGGCTCGAGATCGGCCCGGCCGCGGACGCCGAGGACGGCGCGGCGGAGCCGCGTGTGCTGGTGGAGGTGCTCGCCGTCGACCGGCACGTGGCCGACTCCGTACGCCTGCGGGTCACCGAGTCCGGCAAGCGCCCGGAGGTGTCCGCGTGAGCGCGAGGAGTGAGCTTGCGAGCCCCGCAGTCGCGAACGAAGGCGGTGCGGTGAGTGCGAGGAGTGAGCTTGCGAGCCCCGCAGTCGCGAACGAAGGAGGGCTGCGATGAGCCCCGGGGTCGCGCTGGTCACCTCGGTGGTGCTGCTGGCGTTGAACGGCTTCTTCGTGGCCGCCGAGTTCGCCCTGGTCGCGAGCAAGCGGTACCGCCTGGAGCAGGCGGCGGCCGGTGGCGGACGGGCCGCCCGGGCGGCTCTGGACGGCGTACGCGAACTGTCGCTGATGCTCGCCGGCGCGCAGCTCGGCATCACGCTGTGCACGCTGGGTCTCGGTGCGCTCGCCGAACCGGCGATCGAGCACCTGGCCAGCCCGGTGCTGCACGCGGTGGGGCTGCCCGACGCGGCGAGCCACATCGTGGCGTTGGTGTTCGCGCTGGCGCTGGTCACCTTCCTGCACCTGGTGGTCGGCGAGATGGCGCCGAAGTCCTGGGCGATCACCGACGCGGAACGCTCGGCCATGCTGCTGGCGCTGCCGTTCCGGGCGTTCGCCCGGGTCGCCCGGCCGGTGCTCAGCGCGCTCAACGCGCTGGCCAACTCGATCCTGCGGCTGGCCCGGGTCAATCCGCAGGACCAGCTGGCGCAGGTGCACGGCCCGGACGAGCTGCGGATGCTGCTGGAGCAGTCCCGGGAGCACGGGCTGCTCGGCGCCGAGCAACACCAGCTGCTGACCAGCATGCTGGAGCTGCAGGGCACCACGGTGGCCCAGGTGATGGAGCCGTTCTCGACCATGGTGACGGTCCACCGGGACGACTCCGCCGAGCGGATCGAGCAGGTCAGCCGCGAGAGCGGCCGGTCCCGCCTGGCGGTGCTGGACGCGGCCGGCGACGTCTGCGGTCTGGTGCACGTCCGGGAGGCGGTGCGCGCCGTCACCACGGGTCAGCGGAGCACCGCCGGTGAGCTGATGGGCAGCGCCTTCACCCTGCCCGCGGAGGCGACGGTGACCGAGGCGGTGGCTGCCATGCGTGGCCGTCAGTCCCAGCTCGCCCTGGTGCGCAACGGCGGCGGGCCCACCCGGCCGGTGGGTTTCGTGGCGCTGGAGGACCTGCTGGAGGAGGTCATCGGCGAGTTCGACGACGAGACCGACCCGGTGCCGCGCGGCCGCCGGCTGAGATGAGCCGGCCCGCCCGGGTCTGACATCACCGTGAGCCGGGCGCCGGTTCCGCACGCCGCGATCCGGGCGGCGGAACCGGCGAACCCCGAGTGACCGGGGGCGCGTTCCGCCACAGTGGGGGTGGAGGCGCGAGCGGCGGGAGGAGGTCCGGTGCCGTACACGGGGGTGTCACCGGAGTCCAGCTGGACCGGCCTGACCGTGACCACGGCGCTCACCAATCCGAGTACCCGGCCGGGGCTGCGGCTGCCCGGCCGGGTGACGGTGACGGCCGGCTCCACGGACGTGCCGGTGCGGCACGTCCGGCTCGGTCTGGTGACCACGGCCGAGCCGGACGACCCGTCGGCGCCGCGCCGCCTGGTGCAGTTCCACGGCGCGGCGCTGACCGGCGCGTTCGTGCTCCGGGCCGGGCGGGGACGGACCATCCCGTTCCAGTTCCCGATGCCCTGGGAGACCCCGGTGACCATCTTCGGCGGCGTGCCGCTGCTGAGCCTCAGGATGGGCCTGCGTACGGAGGTCGCGATCGAGCCAGAGCTCGACCAGGGCGCGATGGTGCCGGTCTTCGTGCATCCGCTGCCCACCCAGGGGCACGTGCTCGCGGCGCTGGACACCCTCGGGTTCACCCTGCGTCAGGCCGGGTTGCTCGACGCGCGGCTGCCCGGGGTGCAGCAGACCCTGCCGCTGCACCAGCGCATCGGCTTCTGGGTCGCCCCGCTCTACGCCGGGCCGATCACGGAGCTCGAACTGATCTTCGTGGCCGACTCGGCCGGCCTGGAGGTGATCCTCTGGCTGGACCGCCGGCTCGCCCTGGCCGGGGTGACCCATCAGAGCATCAGCCGTTTCCGGATCTGGCACACCGGCGCCGAGCAGCGGGACTGGGTGAGCACCGTGGACGGCTGGCTGCGTACGGCGATCAATCAGCACGCGGCGGTCGCCGCGCACTCCGACTGGTCCGCCCAGATCACCGAGTCCGCGCATGTCAGCCGCCCGCCCGACGAGCCAGTCCATCCGGGGACGGGGCTCGGCGGGACCGCGGGGGGCCCGGGGGTCGGCGGCGGGGGCGGGGGCGGCGACGGCACCTGAGCCGGCCGTACGCCCCCGACCCTAGATGCTCGCGGTCGCGAGCTTGACGCTGAAGCCCAGGAAGAGGGCGGCGATGCCGGTGGTGGCGCCCGCCGCGAGCCGTCGGCGCTGACGGAACTGCGCGGCCAGGAAGGTACCCGTGAAGATCAGCGCGGTCAGGTACAGCGCGCTGGTCAGGTGCGCGATCAGCCCGAGCAGCAGGAACGAGAGCGCCGGCCAGTGGTACGCCGGGTCGACGAACTGGATGAAGAACGAGACGAAGAAGAGGATCGCCTTCGGGTTGAGCAGGCTGATCACCAGCGCCTTGCGGAACGGGCTGCGCAGCTCCGCCGGTTGTGCCGCGTCGATCAGCCGCGGCATGGTCGGGTCGTTGCGGTCGCGCCAGCGCCGCCAGGCGCCACGCAGCATCGTCAGACCCATGTAACCGAGGTACGCCGCACCCGCGTACTTGATGACGAGGAAGAGCGGCGGGTACGCCTTCAGCAGGGACGCCACCCCGGCGGCGGAGAGGAGCATCAGCACCCCGTCGCCGAGGAAGACCCCGCCGGCGGCCCGGTAGCCCGCGGCCACGCCGCGCTTTGCGGCGGTGGAGAGCACGAAGAGCGAGTTGGGTCCGGGCAGCAGGATGATGGCGACGGTGCCCAGCACGTACGTTCCGATGTCGGTGATCCCCAGCACGCCGGCCATCATCACGCCGCCGGTGCCGTGCGACGAAGCCTTTCCCACAGCGCCTGCTGTGTGTTCGGCCACTCCTGGACGGTGAGGGCGTACTGCACGGTGTCGCGCCACGAGCCGTCCGGGCGCTGCCGGTGCATGCGCAACACCCCTTCGCGGGTCGCGCCGAGGCGCTCGATGGCCCGCTGGGAGCGCTCGTTGCGGATGTCGGTGTGCCACACCACCCGGACCGCGCCCAGTTCCTCGAAGGCGTGCGTGAGCAGCAGCAGTTTCGCCTCGGTGTTGATGCCGGTACGCCACCAGGGCCGGCCGAGCCAGGTGTGGCCGATCGCCACCGAACGGCGCTGCGGGTCCACCTCGTAGTAGGAGGTGCTGCCGACCACCGCGCCGGTGGCCGCGCAGCGCTGCACCCAGGGCACCCGCTCGCCGCGGTCGTGGGCGGCCAGCGCTTCGGTGATCACCGCGGCCGTCGCGGCGGCGTCGGTCGGCACGGCCCGCGACAGGTGCCGCCAGACCTCCGGGTCGGCGGTGGCGGCGTGCAGCTCGCCCGCGTGCGCGAGCTCGAGCGGTTCGAGCGTCACGTGCTCGCCGCGCAGCACCACCGGGTCGAGCCAGGGCGAGCGCTCCGGCCGCAGGTACGCCGGGATCGGGGCGGTCACGGCCGGGTCGGTCTCGGGACGTCCCCGGGTGAGCCGCAGCGGCACCACCCCGGCCCAGTGCGGCAGGCCGAGGTCCGACTCCTCCTCGCGGACTCCGCCGACGCGGCGGCGGAGCGAGACCTCGTGCAGCGGCAGCGCCAGCACCGCGGTCTCGGCCAGCTCCTTGCGGCTGGGCGGGCGGCTGTCCGCGCTGCGCCCGGCGGCGGCCTTCTCCACCAGGGCGGTCATCGCCGCGGCCTTCTCCCGTTCGTCGGTCACCAGGTGGGCGGTGCCGTGGGCGACCACGGACCGGTAGTTGGCGCTGTGGTGGAACTGGGACCGGCCGTAGATCAGCCCGTCTAGCAGGGTGACCGCCACGGCGACCGGCAGCCCGTCGCCCCGGGCGGCGAGCAGCGGCCGGCTGCCGGTGGAGCCGTGCAGGTAGAGGGTGTCGTCGACGCGTACGTGCAGGGTGGGCAGCACCCGCGGCTCGCCGTCCACGGTGAACCCGAGCACGCAGTGGTACGCCTCGTCCAGCACGGCGTGCACGCCCGCCCGGTCGTAGCTCATCCGGTCGCGGGAGCGGTTCGGGGTGGTCCGCGTGGTCCGGGGGTAGGTGGTCGGGTCGGTTCCAGGGGTGACCATCGCGATCCGCCTTTGTTCTAGTACAATCCCGTATTTGTGTCAGCACGCTATCAGGTGACCGGGGCGACGGCCGTCGAGATTTCGGCCAGCATCGAGTCCGGCATCCGCACCGCAGCCCTGCCGCCCGGGGCCGCCCTTCCACCGGTCCGGGCGCTCGCCGCCGAACTGGCCGTCAGCCCGGCCACCGTCTCCCGCGCCTACCAGGAGCTCCGCCAGCGCGGGCTGGTCGCCACCGCCGGCCGGCACGGCACCCGGGTCCGTCCCCGCCCGCCGGTGGCGGCCCGCCGTTCGGCGCTGCGCCCGCCCCCGTCGCCCGGCCTGCGAGACCTCTCCGCCGGTGAGCCCGATCCGTCGCTGCTGCCGCCGTTCGGCCCGCATCTGGCCGCCCTCGCCGCCGACGCCGGAGCCTCGATCGGCTACTCGGGCGGAGGCGTCCTCCCCGAGCTGGCCGAGGCGGCCCGCGCCCGGCTCGCCGCCGACGGCGTACCGGCCGGCGAACTGACCCTCACCGGCGGCGCGCTCGACGGCATCGAACGGCTGCTCGGCGCCCACCTGCGCGCCGGTGACGCGGTCGCCGTCGAGGATCCGGGCTGGGCCAACCTGCTCGACCTGATCGCCGCGCTGGGGCTGCGCCCGATCGGCGTACCGGTCGACGACGAGGGGCCACTGACGGCCGGGGTCTCGGCCGCGCTCAGCGCCGGGGCCCGCGCGCTGATCCTGACCAGCCGCGCGCAGAACCCGACCGGCGCCGCGATCTCCGCCGCCCGCGCCGCGGCGCTGCGGGAACTCCTCACCGGCTGGCCGGAGCTGCTGCTGATCGAGGACGACCACGCCGCCGAACTGGCCCGCGTACCGCTGCACCCGCTCGCCGGGGCGACGCGAAGCTGGGCGTTCCTTCGCTCGGCCAGCAAGCCCTTCGGCCCGGACCTGCGCCTCGCGGTGCTGGTGGGCGACGAGACCACGGTGGCCCGGGTCGCCGGCCGGACCCGGGTCGGCGCGGGCTGGGTCTCCACCGTGCTGCAACGGCTGCTGCTCGCGCTCTGGCGCGACCCGGCCGTCGCCGCGCAGGTCGACCGCGCGGCGGAGAGCTACGAACGGCGGCGTACGGCACTGCTCGCCGCGCTCGCCGAGCGGGGCATCGAGGCGCGCGGGCGAAGCGGCATCAACGTCTGGCTGCCCGTCCCGGAGGAGACCAGCGCGGTGACCGCGCTGCGCGACGCCGGCTGGTCGGTCGCGCCCGGCGCGCTCTACCGGATCGCCGCCGAGCCCGGCCTGCGGATCACGGTCAGCCCGCTCGTCGACACCGACGTCACCCCGCTCGCCGACGCGCTGGCCCGCGCCGTCCGACCGCCGCACCCGGGCGGCTTCACCGCCTGACCGGGCCGCGCCGACGTCGCCCCCGCACCCGGCCCCGGCGCGGGCGGGCCGGCCGGCCGGCGAGCGCAGCGGGCGGGAGGGGCGAGGTCACCGTGGTCGACCCGCCACGGGGGCGTCAGGCGGGAACGGGCGGGTAACCGCGGTGCGGGAGGTGGGCGTCCATGGCGTCTTCGGGAGCGAGGAAGGGAATCTGGATCGCGATCGCCGTGGCGGTCATCGCGATCATCATCGTGATCGTCGTGGTGGTCTCCGACGGTGCCGGCGGCCGCCCCTGAACGAGGACGACCGGGCGCCCGCGCCGGACGCCCACCGGTCGGGTATCCGGCATCGATCCCGGAACGGGTATATAACAGTCGGCATGGCCGAGCAGACCGCTAACGCCCCCGGCGCCCAACGGTTCATCCCGCCCGGGGCGGAGAGCCTCGACGAGCTGCGCACGGCGGCCGCCGACTGCCACGGCTGCGAGCTCTACCGCGACGCGTCGCAGACCGTCTTCGGCCGGGGCGACGAGAGCGCCCGAGTGGTGTTCGTGGGTGAGCAGCCCGGCGACATGGAGGACCAGAAGGGGCTGCCCTTCGTCGGCCCGGCCGGCCGGCTGCTGCGGCGGGCCGTCGACGACGCCGGCCTCGACCCCGCCTCGATCTACCTGACCAACGCCGTGAAGCACTTCCGATTCGAGCTGCGCGGGAAGCGGCGCATCCACCAGACGCCGGACCGGGTGCACATCACCGCCTGCCGGCCCTGGCTGGTCGCGGAGTTCGCCCGCCTGCGTCCGGCGGTCGTCGTGGTGCTCGGCGCCACCGCCGCCAAGGCGCTGCTCGGGCCGGCGTTCCGGGTCACCCGGCAGCGCGGCGAGCTGCTGCCCTGGCCGGACTCCGCCCAGCACCCCGAGGACTTCCGGGGCGTGCCCGTGGACAGCGCCGGGAAGCGGGCCGACACTCCGCCGGCCCAGCTGCTCGCCACCATCCACCCCTCCGCGGTGCTGCGCGCCGACGATCACGACAAGGCGTACGAGGGGCTGGTCACCGACCTCACCGTCGCCGCCCGCGCCCTCGCGACCTGACCGGGCGGGCGTCGGCCCGGCCCTCGCCCGGGCACCGGCGACCGCCGGTCGTGCGCGAGGATGGGCGGCGTCATACCGCCGTACCCACCCCGGAGCCGCCGATGGCCACCGAACTGACCGCGTCGACGCCGGTCCGCCCGGACGTCGCGCCTATTCAGCGGCGTACGCTGCGGCTGCTCTTCGGCACCCAGATCGTCGGCGGGATCGGTGTCACCATCGGCATCTCGGTGGGGGCCCTGCTCGCGGCGCGGGTCGCCGGCACCGCGCTGGCCGGTGTGGCGCAGAGCGCCTCCGTGGTGGGTGGTGCCCTGCTGGCGGTCCCGGTCACCCGGATCATGAACGGGCACGGCCGCCGCCCCGGGCTCGCGGTCGCGTACCTGGCCGGCGCCGTCGGGGCGGTGCTGGTCGTGCTCGCCACGGTCACCGGCTTCGTACCGCTGCTCTTCGTCGGCATGCTCTTCTTCGGCGGCGGGACCGCCGCCAACCTCCAGGCCCGCTACACGGCCGTGGACCTCGCCGAGCCGGCTCGGCGGGGCCGCCAGCTCTCGCTGATCGTCTGGGCCACCACGATCGGCGCGGTGGCCGCCCCGAACTTCGCCGACCTGGCCGACCACGCCACCACCGGCTGGGGGCTGCCCCCGCTGGCCGGCCCGTTCGCGTTCAGCGCGGTCGCGTTCGTGCTCGCCGCCGGTGTGCTCCTGGCGTTGCTGCGCCCCGATCCGCTGTTGACCGCGCGCCGGCTGGCCACGCCCGCTGCGCCGGTGGCGGTCGGCGCCGCGGCCGAGCTCCCCCCGCCGGCCGAGGCCACCTCCGCGCCGGCCGAGGCCACCTCCGCGTCGGCCAGGACCGCCCGGCGCGGTGCCGGGATGCGTGCGGCCTGGCGGGTGGTACGCGGCCTGCCCGCCGCCCGGCTCGGCATCGTCGCGGTGGCGGTGGGTCACACGGTGATGGTGGCGGTCATGTCGATGACCCCGGTCCGCCTCGGTGAGTCGCACGGCGACGCGGACGTGCTGCGGGTGGTCGGCATCGTGCTGAGCCTGCACATCGCCGGGATGTACGCGCTCTCGCCGGTGGTGGGTTGGCTCACCGACCGGCTCGGTCGGCGGGCGGTGATCCTCGTCGGCGTCGCGCTGCTGCTCGCCGCGTGCGCGGTCGCCGGTACCGCGGGGCACCACACCCCCCGCCTCTCGATCGGTCTGGTCCTGCTCGGGCTGGGTTGGTCCGGCACCATGGTGGCGGGTTCCACGCTGCTCTCGGAGTCGGTGCCGGCGGCCGTCCGGCCGAGCGTGCAGGGCTTCTCCGACCTGACGATGGGGCTGGCCGGCGCCGTGGCCGCGGCGGTCAGCGGGTTTGTCATGCGGGCCGCCGGTTATCCCGTCCTCACCCTGCTCGCCGCGGTCGCCACGGTGCCCCTGGTGGCGCTAGCGTTGCGGCCGGTGCCGGCGGGGGCACCGGACGAGGAGGAGTGATCACGTGCGGCTGACCGACTTCTGGACGCGGCTGGAGGAGGCCTTCGGCCCCGGCTACGCGGCCAGCATCGCCAGCGACCAGGTGCTCTCCCAGCTCGGCGGACGGACCATCGAGCAGGCCCTCGCCGGGGGTGAGGAGACGCACGTGGTGTGGCGGGCGGTCTGCGCGGCCTACCCCGACCGGGTGCCGGCGCGACTACGCTGAGCAGCGTTTTCCACCGGTCCGCGTGTCGCTTGCCGACTCGTACACCTGTTCGGCTATTGTCCACAGCGGGGTGCTCGTCCACAGCTCGCGGCCCGTCGGCTGGTTTTCTGTCGGACCCAGCGCCTAGCGTGTCCGCGTGACGCGAAGCTCAGCAAAGACGCCGGCGAAGGCAGGGGTGGCAACGATGGTGGCAGCGCCTGACCGGGAGAAGGCACTCGACCTTGCTCTCGCTCAGATCGACAAGCAGTTCGGCAAGGGCTCGGTGATGCGTCTGGGGGAGCGGCCGGTCGTCCAGACCGCCGTGATCCCGACCGGTTCCATCGCGCTCGACGTGGCGCTCGGTGTGGGCGGCCTGCCTCGTGGCCGGGTCATCGAGGTCTACGGCCCGGAGTCCAGCGGTAAGACCACAGTGGCCCTGCACGCGGTGGCCAACGCCCAGCGGGCCGGTGGCATCGCGGCCTTCATCGACGCCGAGCACGCGCTCGACCCGGAGTACGCCAAGGCCCTCGGCGTCGACACCGACGCGATGCTGGTGTCCCAGCCGGACACCGGCGAGCAGGCGCTGGAGATCGCGGACATGCTGATCCGCTCGGGCGCGCTCGACATCATCGTGATCGACTCGGTGGCGGCCCTGGTGCCGCGCGCCGAGATCGAGGGTGAGATGGGCGACAGCCACGTGGGTCTCCAGGCCCGGCTGATGAGCCAGGCGCTGCGGAAGATCACCGGTGTGCTCAGCAACACCGGCACCACGGCGATCTTCATCAACCAGCTCCGCGAGAAGATCGGTGTGATGTTCGGCAGCCCGGAGACCACCACCGGTGGACGGGCGCTGAAGTTCTACGCCTCGGTCCGGCTCGACGTCCGCCGCATCGAGAGCCTCAAGGACGGCACGGACGTGGTCGGTAACCGCACCCGGGTCAAGGTCGTGAAGAACAAGGTCGCCGCGCCGTTCAAGCAGGCCGAGTTCGACATCATGTACGGCAAGGGCATCTCCCGTGAGGGCTCGCTGATCGACGTCGGTGTGGAGCAGGCGATCATCCGCAAGTCCGGCGCCTGGTACACCTACGACGGCGACCAGCTCGGCCAGGGCAAGGAGAAGGCCCGGGAGTTCCTCAAGGAGAACCCGGACGTGGCGGCCGAGATCGAGAAGAAGATCCTCGAGAAGCTCGGCGTCGGGGTCGGCGCGGGCGACGCCGCCGGTGGCCCGGAGCTGCCGCCGGTCGACTTCTGACCTGAACTGTGGCAGGACGACGAGCCCGTGCGGGGCGAGGCTGGGATGCCAGCCCACCCCGCCCGGGCGATGACCCCAGCACGCCGCGCCCTCGTCGTGGTCGGCGGGGCAGGGCCGAGGAGTCTGATCCGGAGGCGGCGGCGGCTGCGCCCGCCCCGCCCCGGGACGAGGCCGAGGTTGCCCGGGAGATCTGCCTGCGGCAGCTCGCCGTGCGGCCGCGTACCCGCGCCGAGCTGGCCGGGGCGCTCACGAAGCGGGGCATCTCCGAGGAGGTGGCCGCTCAGGTCCTCGACCGCTACGACGAGGTCGGCATCATCGACGACGCCGCGTTCGCCCGGGCCTGGGTGAGCAGCCGGCACGCGGGGCGGGGCCTGGCTCGCCGCGCGCTCGCCAACGAGTTGCGCCAACGCGGCGTCGACGGTGAGGTGGCGAGCGAGGCGCTCGGCGAGCTCAGCGAGGAGGCCGAGGCGGAGACCGCGCGGGCGCTGGTCGAGCGGAAGCTGCGCACCGCCCGGGGTGAGCCGGACGCGGTCTTCCGCCGCCTGGTGGGGATGCTGGCCCGCAAGGGCTACCCGCCGGGAGTGGCGATCCGAGCCGTCAAGGAAGCGCTCGCCGCGCAGAGCGCCGAGGCCGCCGAGTTCGCCGAACAGATCGACGCGGACGCCCTGGCTGAGGCGGAGGGTGAGATCGAGCGCGACGGTCGGGCGACCGGCTGACCGGTCTCGCGCTGGCGCGCGGTGATCGACTCGGTTTCCTTGATGTCGCGGTGTCTGGGCCGCGTGATGCCCCGACTTCAAGGAACCCGAGTCGCGGCTGGCGGTTCGGGATGTGACGGGTGGCATCCTCAGGCCGGAATCGTGGCCGGGGCGCCGGTCCGGCGGGTGGCGTCTCGACTCGTCCTCAGTGAACTCCCGGTGACCGGCGAGCGAGCTGCCCGACCTCCGCGGTACCTGAGTCGATCACGCGCGGAATCAGCCCACTGGCGGGACGTGACGTCATGCTCGGCGCCGTGGCGAGCGACGGTGACGGGGCGATGGTCGACCGCCGGTGGTGTTTGTCCGCTGGTGTCCGGCGCATGGTGAGCGCTGGGTGACGGGGCAACTTCTCTCCGTTCGGGGGGTTTGATCATCACTCCTTGACCAGACCACCCCTGGCGACCTAGCCTCGCCATACAGGCTCACATTGCCCGACCAGCGCAGGCTAAGCGCACAACATAGATCGCGTAACGGAAGAACAACACTTTGGTCGGCTCGCCCGACCTATGGCGGCAGCTCCGGACAGGCCGGTCCGGAGCTGAAGCGACAACTGCACCAGGCCACCGGCGATGCCCGCGAGCACCGCCGGTGGAGGAAGCTACCCACGGCCAGTCGCTCCGGTCGGGCGTCCGAAGCCGCAGGAGCGTGCCTCCGGCACGGTTGCTGCGGCGCCGACGTTCAGGGGAGGCGGCCATGGCGGGACGGCACAGGTTGACCGGTGGTCCGCGCGGAGTCCCCGCATGAGCGCCTTCGACACGGTGCTCCTGGTCGTGGTCCTGATCCTGACCCTGGTGGTCGTCGGCGCGCTGACGGTCGGCCTGCGGACCCTGCGCCAGCTGGGCGGCGCCCGACCGGCGGACCCGGCCTTCATCGCCGAGAAGGACCGCCAGGAGCAGTCCCTGGCGGCGCTGCGCAACGCGGCCGACGAGGCGAACAGCACCATCGACGTGGCGAAGTCCGCGGCGGCTGCGGCGCGCGCCGAGGCCGCGGCCGCGAAGGCGGAGGCGAAGGCGGCTCGGGCGGAGGCCCGCCGGATGCTCGACGACGCCCGCGCCGAGGCCGACACCGTCCTGGAGCGTGCCCACAAGCAGGCTGAGGCCGACGCGGAGCAGCTGCGCACGGCCGCCCGCCGCGGCGGCGAGCGGGAGGTCGCGGTGCTCGCCGCGACCACCCGCGAGCAGGCCGCCGAGGTGGACCGACGGGCGGCCCGGATGGACGAGCGGGAGCGCCTGCACACCGAGGAGGTCGAGCGGCTCGCCGAGCGCGAGCGGCAGCTGAGCGCCGCGAGCGCCGCGCTGGCCGCCCGAGATGCCGCGCTCGACCAGCGGGAGGCCGGCCTCGCCGAGGCGGAGCTGCATCGTCGCCGCGAGCTGGAGCGGGTCGCAGGGCTCACCGCCGAGGCCGCCCGAACGGAGCTGATCGAGGCGATCGAGGGCCAGGCCAAGCGGGAGGCGGCGCTGCTGGTCCGCGACATCGAGGCCGACGCGCGGGGCACCGCCGAGCAGCGGGCCCGCCACATAGTCGTGGACGCGATCCAGCGGGTGGCCAGCGAGCAGACCGCGGAGAGCGTGGTCAGCGTCCTGCACCTGCCCGGGGACGAGATGAAGGGCCGGATCATCGGCCGGGAGGGGCGCAACATCCGCGCCTTCGAGTCGGTGACCGGCGTCAACCTCATCATCGACGACACCCCGGAGGCGGTGCTGCTCTCCTGCTTCGACCCGGTCCGCCGCGAGGTCGGGCGGCTCACCCTGGAGAAGCTGGTGCTCGACGGGCGGATCCACCCGCACCGGATCGAGGAGGTCTACGACCTGGCCCGGCAGGAGGTCGAGCAGCTCTGCCGGCGGGCCGCCGAGGACGCGCTCGTCGAGGTCGGCATCACCGAGATCCACCCGGAGCTGATCACCCTGCTGGGCCGGCTGCGCTACCGGACGTCGTACGGGCAGAACGTGCTCAAGCACCTCGTCGAGACCGCTCACATCGCCGGCGTCATGGCCGCCGAGCTGCGCCTGGACGTGCCGCTCATCAAGCGGTCCGCGTTCCTGCACGACATCGGCAAGGCGCTCACCCACGAGGTGGAGGGGAGTCACGCCATCATCGGCGCCGACCTGGCCCGCAAGTACGGCGAGAGCGAAGAGGTGGTGCACGCAATCGAGGCGCACCACAACGAGGTGCAGCCGCAGACCATCGAGGCGGTGCTCACCCAAGCCTCCGACGCCTGCTCCGGCGGTCGGCCGGGCGCGCGGCGGGAGAGCCTGGAGGCGTACGTCAAGCGTCTGGAGCGGATCGAGGAGATCGCCGGCGGCAAGGGCGGGGTGGAGAAGGTCTTCGCCATGCAGGCCGGCCGGGAGATTCGGGTGATGGTCAAGCCGGAGCACGTGGACGACATCGGCGCGGCTGTGCTCGCCCGGGACGTGGCCAAGCAGATCGAGGAGGAGCTGACCTACCCCGGTCAGATCCGGGTGACGGTGGTCCGCGAGTCCCGGGTCACCGAGATCGCCCGCTGACGGGGCGCCCTTGAAGAACCACGGCGGCTCCCCGGACACGGTGGAGCCCGGCAGCGCTCCGCAGCGGTGTGCAGCCGGTTGAGCCGCTCGTCGGCACCGCCGCTGCCCTGGTGCGGGAGCGGCGGTGCTGATGATCATGGACGGCGGGCGGACCGCAGGGTGAGCGCCGTGCAGGCCACCGCGACGGCCAGACAGAGGAACACGATCGGGTTGACGTACGCGGGAACCAGATCCGTTGTGGTGCCGTCCGCGTAGCGGCAGAGGTGCCGCAGTGGCAGCCAGTCGGCGCTGGTCGAGGTGGAGTCCAATGGCTTGGCGGGGCAGTACTCACTGGTGGCACGGAGGTCGAGGAAGTGCCCCGCCCACACTCCGTGCAGGTAGACGGCTACGGCAGCGGACGGCGCTGCCACCATTCCGAGGGCGACCCGGGCGACAGTGTTCATCGATTTGGATTCTGCCTCCCGCGTGGGGCGCTCAGTCGTAGGGCGGGTGCCCGGGTTGGGAGAACAGATACGTGAAGGGCCGGCCCCGAACTGCGGGCCGGCCCTTCACGCCGTCAGGTGGGCGTCAGATTCCCTGGCCGGAGCTCTCCGACTGGGAGGCCAGCGCCGCGGGCGGCGGGTTCTGCGCCGGGGTGCCGGCCGTCTTGCGGCCCCGGGCGAGGCGGCGCTGCACGTACTGGGCGAGCTTCGACAGCGAGTAGTTGACAGCGATGAAGAGCACGGCGATCACCACGTACACCTGGATGGGGTTTTCCAGGGCGCCGATGATCTGCTTGCCGATGTTCAGGGTCTCCTCGTAGCTGATGATGAAGCCGAGCGAGGTGTCCTTGAGCACCACGACCAGCTGGCTGATCAGCGCGGGGAGCATGATCCGGAACGCCTGCGGCAGCAGGATCATCCGGGTCGTCTGCAGCGGCGAGAGACCGATCGCGGCGGCCGACTCGGCCTGGCCGCCGGGCAGACCCTCCATGCCGGAGCGTAGGATCTCGCCGATCACCACCGAGTTGTAGATGGTGAGGCCGATGACCAGGTACCAGAGCGTCTCGAAGGTGACGCCGAACTCGGGGAAGCCGCGCGCCACGAAGAAGATGGTGATGACGACGGGGAGCCCGCGGAACACCTCGACGCAGACCCGGGTGATCGCCGACAGCACGAGGCTCAGCCCGCGCAGCAGGTACGACAGCGGCGTGGCGAGCCCGGTGAACCGGCGCTGGGTCAGGCTCTTGAGCTGGATCCGCAGCACCGCCAGGAGCGTGCCGACCACCAGCGAGGAGGCGATCGCGAGCACCGCCGCGATCAGGGTGTTCTTGAGGCCGAGCCCGATCCGCTTCCAGACCAGCGAGAAGTTCTCGTTGGAGGGGTCGACGAGCGGCCCCCACAGCTCCATCGAGAACTGGCCCTTGTCGTCCAACGGCCGGTAGATCAGAAAGTACACGCCGACGGCCACCAGCACGATGGCGACGAGGCTGCTGACGAGGGTGATCCGGCGCTGCCGGGGCCCGGGTACGTCGTAGAGGACGGTCTGCTGGCTCATCGGGCCACCGCCTGCCGCTTCTCGATCCGGTCGAGGAGCGCGCCGAGGGGGACGGTCATGATCAGGTATCCGATCGAGATGCCGATGGCGACGGGGATGAAGGCGTAGCCCTCGGCCCCGGTGAGCTGGTCGGCGGTGGCCGACAGATCACCGACCACGCCGAAGAAGCCGATCAGCGCCGAGTTCTTGATCATCGCGATGATCACCGAACCGAGCGGCACGATCGAGGCCTTCCAGGACTGGGGCAGCACCACGTAGCGCAGGTTCTGTCCGAAGGTCAGGCCCAGCGACCGGGCGGCCTCGGCCTGACCGGCCGGCACCGCGTTGACCCCCGAGCGCAGCGCCTCGCAGACGAACGCCGCGGTGTAGAGCACCAGCGCGATCAGCGCGAAGCGGAAGTAGGGCAGGTCCGTGCCGAGCCGGTTGAAGAGCGAGTCGAGGACCGGGATTCGCAGGAAGTCCGCGTTCGAGCCGAGCGCCGGCAGGCCGAACGCGGCGAAGAACATGACCACGGTGAGTGGCAGGTTCCGGAAGGTGTTCACGTACGCGGTGCCGACGGCTCGCAGCGGCGGTACGGGTGAGATGCGGAGCACCGCCACGACGGCGCCCAGGATCAGGGCGCCGATCGCGGCGAGTACGCAGATCTGGAGGGTGAGCCAGAAGCCCCCCGCGAAGACGTCGAACTTGTCGATGAGCACACTCACGGGTCGGACTTCCTCCCCACCCTCCGGATCAACGGGTCAGATCAGTAGCGGTTGATGGTCGGCGCGCTGCCCAGCTCGGCGCCGAACTTGCCGGCGGTGTCGTCCCAGGCCTTCTGCCAGCTGCCGTCGCCGTACGCCTTCTCCAGCGTGTCGTTGACGAAGGTGCGGAAGTCGGTGTCTTCCTTCTTCACGCCGATGCCGTACGGCTCCTTGGTGAAGTTCTCGCCGGCCAGCTTGAACGAGGCCTCGTCCTTGGCGATGTAGCCGAGCAGGATCACGTTGTCAGTGGTCACCGCGTCGACCTGGCCGCCCTTGAGGGCGTCCCGGCATTTGTCGTAGGTGTCGAAGAGCACCAGCTGGGTGGCGACGTCCTTGACGTGCTTCTTGATCTCCTCGGCCGGGGTGGAGCCGGTGACCGAGCAGACCTTCTTGGCGCCGTCCTTGAAGGAGTCCGGGCCGGTGATCGTGGTGTCGTCCTTCTTCACCATGATGTTCTGGCCGGCCTCGTAGTACGGGCCCGCGAAGGCGACGCGCTCCTTGCGCTTGTCGTTGATCGTGTAGGTCGCGGCGACGAGGTCGACCGTGCCGTTGACGATGACGTCCTCACGGACCTTCGAGGGGGCCTCGACCCACTCGATCTTGTCCTCGGGGATGCCGAGCTCCTTGGCGATGATCTTCGCGACCTCGACGTCGAAGCCCTCCGGCTTGCCCGACAGGCCCTTGAGGCCGAAGCCCGGCTGGTCGAACTTGGTGCCGATCTTGATGGCCTGGGCCTTGTTGAGCCGCTCCATCGTGCTGCCGGCCGCGAACGACTTGGTCTCCCCGCCGCTGCCGGTACCTTCACCGGACCCGTTGTCGCCACAGGCAGCCAGCCCGAGGGCGAGGGTCGCGGCCGCCGCGACCGCCGCCACGCGCTTCATACGCATACTCTTCTCCTTCTTCGACGAAGCCCGCCGAGGGATGGCGCGCTCCTGGGTGGACGCCTAGTGCGTGAGGATCTTGGAGAGGAAGTCCTTGGCCCGCTCGCTGCGCGGGTTGGCGAAGAACTCGGCCGGCGGAGCATCCTCCACCAGCTGGCCGTCGGCCATGAAGATGACCCGGTTGGCCGCGTGCCGCGCGAAGCCCATCTCGTGGGTGACCACGACCATCGTCATGCCGTCGCTCGCCAGCGACGTCATCACGTCCAGCACCTCGCCGACCATCTCCGGGTCCAGCGCGCTGGTGGGCTCGTCGAAGAGCATCGCCTTGGGCTGCATGGCCAGCGCGCGGGCGATCGCCGCCCGCTGCTGCTGGCCGCCGGAGAGCTGGGCCGGGAACTTGTCGGCCTGGTTGGCGATGCCGACCCGGTCGAGCAGCGCCATGGCGCGCTCCCGGGCCACCGCGGGCTTCTCCTTGCGGACCTTGATCGGACCGAGGGTCACGTTCTCCAGGATGGTCTTGTGCGCGAAGAGGTTGAACGACTGGAAGACCATGCCGACCTCGCTGCGCAGCTTGGCGAGGGCCTTGCCCTCAGCCGGCAGGGGCTGCCCGTCGAAGGTGATGGCGCCGGAGTTGATCGGTTCCAGCCGGTTGATGGTCCGACACAGCGTCGACTTGCCCGAGCCGGACGGTCCGATCACCACGACCACCTCGCCGCGGCCGACCGAGAGCGAGACCTCGTCGAGCACGTGCAGCGGCCCGAACCACTTGTTGACCGAGTCCAGCACGATGAGCGGTTCGCCCGTCGTCACGTAGTCCACCGTCCCTGTCGTCTCCCGCTCGGGGCCGGTTGACCCCTGGTTGGGCAACTGTAGGCGGCGAGTTGTGGCGGAATGCAACTCAGTTGGTCACGGAGCGGTAACACCCACCGCGGCCGGCGTCGAGTGTCCGGTTTCGACCAGGCGACTTGTCCGGCACCTGTAGCGGTGACCTTCCGACGCGGCGATCATGTGTGAATGACCGAACCGGTACGGCTGACCCGATACGCCCGAGGCGGCGGCTGCGCGTGCAAGATCCCACCCGGTGAGCTCGAAGCGATGGTCGCCGGGCTCGCACCCGCGACCGGCACCGCCGAGCTGCTGGTCGGCCTGGCCCACGGCGACGACGCCGCCGTGGTCCGCCTGGACGAGCGGACCGGCCTCGTCGCCACCGCCGACTTCTTCACCCCGGTCGTCGACGACGCCTACGACTGGGGGCGTATCGCCGCGGCCAACGCGCTCTCCGATGTGTACGCGATGGGCGGTACCCCGCTGGTGGCGCTGAACCTGCTCTGCTGGCCCCGGGACGTACTGCCGATGGAGTTGGCCCGTGAGGTGCTGCGCGGCGGGCAGGACGTGGCCCGCGAGGCGGGTTGCCATCTCGCCGGCGGGCACAGCGTCGACGACGACGGCCCGAAGTACGGGCTGGCGGTCACCGGGGTGGTCCGGCCGGAGGAGCTGATCACGCTGGAGGCGGGCCGGCCGGGGCAGCCGTTGTCGCTGACCAAGCCGCTCGGCGTCGGGGTGCTGAACACCCGGCACAAGGCCACGGGTGAGGTGTTCGCCGAGGCGGTCGCCTCGATGAGCGCACTGAACCGGGACGCCGCCCGCGCGGCGGTCGCCGCGGGGATCCGGTGCGGCACGGACGTGACGGGCTTCGGTCTGCTCGGGCACGCCTCGAAGCTGGCCCGGGCCAGCGGCCTCACCGTGGCGATCGACGCGGCCTGGGTGCCGTACCTGGCGGGCGCCCGAGAGGCGGTGCGGGACGGATACGTCAGTGGCGGAAGCCGCCGCAACCTGGAGTGGGTCACCCCGTGGACCGACTTCGGCGCGGCGGGAGAGGAGGAGCGGCTGCTGCTGGCCGACGCCCAGACCTCCGGCGGACTGCTGGTGGCGGGGGAGCTGCCCGGTGCCGCGGTGGTCGGTGAACTGCTGCCGCGCGGCGAGCAGCTGGTCGTCCTCCGCTGAGGGGTGTCCGGGGGGCTCGTCCGACGTGATTCCGGGCGTCTGACGGCCCGGTGCGGCGGCGCGGGAAGCCGCACCATACCCGATAAACTGTCATCTTCCCGCTACTCCGAGCGATGCGGTGGCGGGAAATTTTGCCCGGAATGGTCACAGACAGGTAACTTGCCCACGGCTGGGGTCAAATGCACCGCACCATCGTCAGTAAGGCCCGATCCGGAGGCCGGTGGGACGAACGCAGCGAGGAGGCGGCATGACCGAGCTGTGGAACTGGAGAATCGACCAGGTACGACCCGTGGAGGTCTACCCGGCGCTGGCCGAGGCGCTCGGCCGGGTGGTGATGCCCCTGGCGATCGCCGACCCGGCTCGACTGCCCGCGTACGCGGTCATCTGCGACGTCTGGCAGGCACCGGGCGAGTTCGCCACGATCGTTGACTGCTACGGGGTGCCCGACGGGCTCTCCGAGCACGCCAGCATCGCCGCGCTGGCTCGGCTGCTGGACCACAGCTGCCTGCTGCGCGACGACACGCTCGACGCCGGACGGCATCTGCTCGTCGCCCCCGACGGCACGATCCGACCGGTGCACTTCGACGTCCGGGAGACCGACGACGGCGAGATGCTCACCAATCAGCGCCTCTGCACCGAGGCCGATCCGGGCTGCCGCGGCTGGTCGCAGTGCCACCGCTCGCGGTGGGCCCCCGACACGGTCGCCCCGGCGCTCGCCGCGGCCTGACCGGCGCATCCCCGCCCGGCGAATCCGGGCGGGGATGACGGTCGGAAGGGCGTGGAACCGGCCGGGGTGCTTAGGGCGTGTGTCAAAGTCCCTGGCCGGCCTGCGGCGGGCCCAGACGACGACCGGCGGCGTCGGCGCTTCGTCCGGATACAACACCGGTATCCGAACGAATCCCCGCCTTGCCGGACCGCCGCCTGGACTCCGCCTCGGCTCGACCGAGGACTTCGACACACGCCCTAGGATCCGGCCGCGGCGGTGGCCCCGCCCGACCGTGCGCCGCGCACCACGAGCTGGTCGAGCAGGGTGGCGGTGGCGGCGGCGACCGCAGCCACCGCGGCGTCGAAGGCCTCCGCGTTGTGCGGGGCCGGTGCGCGGAAGCCCGAGATCTTCCGGACGTACTGCAGCGCGGCGGCGTCGATGTCCGCCGGCGTCACGTCCGGGACGTACGGCTCCCGCAGGGTCTTGATGCTCCGGCACATGCTCAGCTCCTCCTCGCCCGACCACGGTCTGCACAAGCGGTGCTCGGTGTCGCACCGACGGTGACAAGCGGTCGAGACTTGTCTATTCTGGTCACGGATCAGAGCCCTTCGAGCCATGCTGCCGCCTGCGCCGTCGCGCCTCGGGCCCCCGGAGACAATTGTGGACCAGACAGCCCCTCGTCACAGCCCACCGTCCGTCGACCTCCTGACGCGTAGCCTGCGGACTCCGCTCGGTCGGGTCGCCACCGAGCACCCCGACACGCTCGCGCTCGTCCGCCGGCGCGTCCTGGCGGGCCAGGCCGCCCAGCCGGGCACCGTGCCCGTCGCGGCGTTCAACTCGTCCATCTGAGGTATGACGTGTCGGTGCGGCGCCGCCGGTTCGGCCGCGCCCTGCCGGCCGATCAGCCAGTACGTCCTCAAGGTGCACAGCCGGTGTGACCTCAGCTGCGACCACTGCTACGTCTACCAGGGGGCGGACCAGACCTGGCAGACCAGGCCGATCCGGATGGCCGCGTCGACCGTCCGGGCCGCCGCCGACCGGATCGCCGAGCATGCCCGGGCGCACGCCCTCCCCGTCGTGCACGTGGTGCTGCACGGCGGCGAGCCGCTGCTGCTCGGTCCGGCCGGGCTGCGTGAGGTGCTCGCCGAGCTGCGCGCCGCGCTGACCCCGGGCGTCGTGCTCGACCTGCGCATGCAGACCAACGGCGTGCTGCTCGACGAGGAGCTGTGCCGCCTGCTGGTGGCGTACGACGTGAAGGTCGGGGTGTCGCTCGACGGCGACCGCGCGGCCAACGACCGGCACCGGGTCTTCGCCCACGGCGGAAGCAGCCACTCCCAGGCGCGACGCGCGCTGGCCCTGCTCCGCCGCCCCGAGTTCCGCAGCAGCTACGCGGGCATCCTCTGCACGGTCGACGTGCGCAACGACCCGGACGAGGTCTACTCGGCGCTGCTGGCCGAGGCGCCACCCCGGATCGACCTCCTGCTGCCGCACGCCACCTGGGACCGGCCACCCTGGCGCCCTCCGGGCGTCGCCACCCCCTACGCCGACTGGCTGGGCCGGATCCACCAGCGCTGGGTGGACGACGGGCGGCCGGTGCCGATCCGGCTCTTCGACGCCCTGACCCCCGGGCAGCCCGGCGGCGGCACCGAGGCCGTCGGGCTCGCCCCGGCCGACCTGCTGGTGGTGGAGACCGACGGCAGCTGGGAGCAGGTCGACTCGTTGAAGGTCGCCTTCCACGGGGCGCCCGACACCGGCCTGGACGTCTTCTCCCATCCGGTCGACGACGCCGCGCGCCACCCCGGGGTGGCCATCCGCCAGGTCGGGCTCCCCGGGCTCTGCGCCGAGTGCCGCGCCTGCCCCGTGGTGAGCCGCTGCGGCGGCGGCCTGTACCCGCACCGCTGGCGTACCGGCACCGGCTTCGACAACCCCTCCGTCTACTGCGCGGATCTGTTGGCGCTCATCGCCACAGTGGACAGCCGTCCGCGGCCGGATCGGGCCGTCGCCCCAGAGTCGGGCTCCGGTGCGGCTCCGGCCGCGGCCGACGGTCAACCACCGCGCCGGCCGGGCATCCCCGCACCGCGGGCTGGCGAGAGTGCCGGGAGTGCCGAGGACCGGCCCGGGGAGTCGGCCACCGACCGGCTGCTCACCGAGATCGCCGGCGGCCACGGTGACTCCTGGGCGCTGGGGGTGCTCGCGCAGACCCAGCTCTCCATCACCCGGGCGCTGCTCGCAACCTGGCGGGACACCACCGGCGACAGCGTCGCGTGGGAGCTGCTCACCGAACTCGACGCGACCGCCGGCGACGCGGTCGACGCCGTGCTCACGCACCCGTTCCTCCGCCCCTGGCTGGTGCGCCGGCTCGCCCGGCCCGGCACGCCCGACGACGACCTCCTGCCGGCGCTCGCCGTCGTGGCCGCCGTACGGGCCGGGGTCGACACGGTGGTGGAGGTGCCGACGCGCGGCGACGCGCTCGTGCTGCCGACGCTGGGCCGGTTGACGCTCGCCGGCGAGCGGACCGCCACGGTCCGCACCATCGCCGGTGGGCTGCGGGTCCGCGCCGGGTCGGTCGAGCGGATGGTCCCACTCGACGGCGACGCCGCGGCGCGGGTCGGCTGGCAGCCGGTCCGCCGCGCGCCCGTCGTCGGCGCGGCGCTCGCCATCGAGGACGTCGACCCCGAACGGAACTGCTACGGCCAACCGGTCGCGCCGACGCTGGACGAGCCGGCGGCCGTCGCTCTCGGGCGTACGCTCGCCCGGGCCTGGCAGGTCGTGCACCGTGACGTGCCGGCGCACGGCGCCGCGCTCGACACCGGGCTGCGGGCCGTGGTGCCGCTGGCGCCGGATCCGGGGGCACCGCTGCGCAGCGCCACCGCCCGGGAGGCCTTCGGCGCGGTCGCCGTGACCCGGACGCCCGACGCGGAGGCGTTGGCCGTGCTGCTCGTGCACGAGTGGCAGCACGGCAAGCTCGGTGCCCTGCTGGACCTCTACGACCTCGTCGACCCGGCGTCGACGGTGCTCATCCCGGTGGCCTGGCGCCCCGATCCGCGCCCCGTCGAGGGGGTGCTCCAGGGTGTCTACGCGCACCTGGCGGTGGCCGAGGTGTGGCATGCCCGAGCCGCGACCGACCGGCCCGACGCGCGGCCCGCCCGCGAACACGCGCTGCGCTACCGGGACTGGACCCGAGACGCCGTCGACGCCCTGCTCGGCTCCGGGGCGCTCACCGATCTCGGCGAGCGGTTCGTCCGGCGGATGCGGCACGCCCTGGAGGGGCTCCGTGCCGACCCGGACTGACCACACGGTCGAGGCGGTGCGTGGCGGCGTCGACGGGGCGCGCCTCGTGGCCGACCTGCGCGCGCTCGGCCTCGCCGCCGGCCGCGACGTGCTGGTGCACTCCTCGCTGAGACAGCTGGGACGGCCGGCAGGCGGCCCGGCCACCCTGGCGGCGGCGCTGCGGGAGGTTCTCGGCCCGACCGGCACGGTGCTCGTGCCCACCGAGAACGCCGGCAACTCGACGAGCTCACGGACCTACCTGGCCGCGACCCGGGGGATGGACGCGCGGCAGCTCGCCGCCTTCCACACGACGATGCCCGGCTGGGACCGCGCCGGCACACCCTCGGAGGGCACCGGGGCGTTCGCCGAACACGTCCGGCTGGCCCCGGACGCCGTCCGCAGCGACCATCCGCAGACCTCGTTCGCCGCGCTGGGCCCCCGTGCCGTCGAGCTCACCGATGACCACGAGCTGGACTGCCACCTGGGGGAGCGGTCACCGTTGGGCCGGCTCTACGCCGCCGGCGGCTGGATCCTGCTGCTCGGCGTGGGCTACCAGGCGTGCACGGCGCTGCACCTGGCGGAGTACCGACTACCGGTGTCACCGCCCCGCCGGCCGTACCGCTGCTACCGCCAGATCTCCGGGCAGCGGGTACGCCTGGACTTCGAGGCGCTCGACCTGGACGACAGCGACTTCCCCGTCGCCGGGCAGGCCCTCGACCAGGAGCAATTCGTCCGCCGAGGCCGGGTCGGCAGGGCCGACGCCAGGCTGCTGCCGGTACGCGACACAGTGGACTTCGCGGTCGACTGGTTCAGCGTCCATCGATCGCATCGGGGGCGTTGACGTGGGGACTAGGCTGATGGTTCGGCCGCGCGGGGAGGGGCGGAGGCACACGGGTGAGCACAGTGGACATGCCCGTCGGCATGCGGGCCCCGCTGTTCTTCCTGAGCCATTCCCGCTCGCCCGCCCGCCGGGCCGCCGTGGGCCCCTCAGAGGACCTGCTCCGCTTCTACGACGACCTTTCGGTGCACGTGAGCGAGCTGGTCGGTCCGGAGACCGGGGTCGATCCGGGCTTCATGGACACCGTGATGACCGGCGGGGAGCGGTGGACGCCGGAGCTGCTGCGCGCCGCCGGGACCTGCCAGGTCTTCGTGCCCCTGCTCTCCAGCGCGCTGCTCGGCAGCGACTGGTGCGGGATGGAGTGGCACGCCTTCTCGCGCCGGCGTATCGAGCGGCGACGCGACGACGTCTCGGCGCACGAGACGGCGATCGTCCCCGTCACCTGGTCACCGACGGAGGGTGCGCGCCTACCCAAAGCGGTCCGCGAGATCCAACGGTTCTCGCCCAACCCGATGCCGGCGGAGATCGTGGCCCAGTACCAGCGGGAGGGGGTCTACGGATTGCTGACCTTGCAGATGGAGAACGCGTACCGGGCGGTGGTGTGGCGGCTCGCCCAGCGCATCGTCGCGATCCATCGGGCGTACCGGGTCGAACCCCTGGTGCCGTCGGGCGTCGGCGAGCTGCGCAACCTGTTCGCCAGGGAGCCGGGGTGAGCCGCCCCGGCACGACGCCGCGCGCGCGGCCGGCGGCACGCGGCACCTACTTCTTCCTCAGCTACGCCCACTCCGCCCCGCCGCAGGGGGCGGGCACCGACCCCGACATCTGGGTGGGACAGTTCTTCGCCGAGCTGTCGGCGGAGGTGGCTCGACACGCCAGGCCGGTGGCCGGGATGCGGATCGGCTTCTTCGACCAGCAGATCCCAGCGAACGCGGACTGGAAGGCCGCGCTGGCCGAGGCGCTCGGCGGCGTCGAGGTCTTCGTGCCGCTCTACTCCCCGGGCTACTTCCGGCGCCCCTGGGCGCTCGGCGAGCAGGAGTCCTTCCGCGCTCGGCTGGCCAGCGCCAACGCGCCGGACACCGCCGCGCACGTCCTGCCGGTCCTCTGGATCCCGTTTCCGAGCTGGGAGAGCCGTGCCGAGCTCGACGACGCGTTGGCGCTGGGCCGGGACCTCCCCGAGTACGCCGAGAACGGGTTGCGCGCGCTCTGCATGCTCGCCGCCTACCGGCAGGAGTACGAAGAACTGCTCGACCGGTTGGCCCGCCGGATCGTGGCGACCGCGGAGCGGCACCCGCTCGGCCCGTCCCGGGCACCGGGCCTGGACGAGGTGAGCCGACCCGCGCCGGCCGACCCGGACCTCGTGGTGGCGGTGCTGGCACCCACCCGAGGGCGACTGCCCTCCGGTCGGACCAAGAGCGGATATGCGGGCACCGCCCGCCAGTGGCGGCCCTTCGGTGGCCGGCAGAAGCTCCCGGCGGCCGAGTACGTGGCCAGCACCGCCGAACGGCTCGGGCTCTCGGCGCGTACCGCGGACTTCGACGACGCCGGTGACCTGATCGAGCGCCGGCCCACCGTGCTGCTCATCGACCCGTGGGCGGCCGCGGCGCCCGACGCCGCCCAGACCCTCGAGGCGGTGCGTGGCCTGCGCCCGTGGGTGGTGCCGATCGTGGTGACCGACGGCGACGACCCGCAGGACGCCACGCGGCACGCCGCGGAGGTCGCCGACGTGCTGCACAATGCGGGCGTACGGCAGGTCAAGCGGGCCAGCAGCGTCCAGGAGTTCGTGGACCTCATGCCGGCCCTGGTGACCGAGGCCCGCCGGCAGTACCTGAAACACGGTCCGGTGACGGAGTTCCCCGAAGCCGAACCGCCGCCCAGCCTCCGGCACGGGCGGGAGCCGCGCCCGCGCCCCGGCGCGTCGTTCGACCCGCCGCCCGCCCACGACGATCCGGCGTCGCCGCGTCCCCACGGAGAGAACCGATGAGCAACGATCGTGAAGGTCAGGTCGTCACGTTCTACTCGTTCAAGGGTGGTACGGGCCGGACGATGGCGCTGGCGAACGTCGCCTGGATCCTGGCCGCCAACGGCCGGCGGGTGCTGGTCGCCGACTGGGACCTGGAATCCCCCGGCCTGCACCGCTTCTTCCACCCGTTCCTGGACGCCGAGGCGATCCAGAGCACCAGCGGGGTCATCGACATGATCCGCGACTACGAGTGGGAGACCACCCGCACGGTGGACCGGCCGGACCGCTGGGTCGAGCAGTTCGCCCGGGTCCGCCGGCACGCCTTCTCGCTGCGCTGGAACTTCCCCGACGGCGGCAGCCTGGACTTCCTCTCCGCCGGCCGGCAGAACAGCGACTACGCGGTGTCGGTGAGCGGCCTGGACTGGGACAACTTCTACAACCGGCTCGGCGGCGCGCAGTTCTTCGAGGCGCTGCGCGCGGACATGAAGCGGGAGTACGACTACACGCTCATCGACAGCCGGACGGGCCTCAGCGACGTCGCCGACATCTGCACCCTGCACCTGCCGGACACCCTGGTCGACTGCTTCACCCTCAGCGACCAGGGCATCGAGGGGGCGGCCCGGGTGGCCCACTCGGTGCGGGACCGGTTCCGCCGCCGCGACATCCGCATCCTTCCGGTGCCGATGCGGGTCGACCAGGCGGAGAAGGAGAAGGCGGAGGCCGGCCGTTCGCTGGCGATGCGCCGCTTCGCCGGCCTGCCCACCGGCATGACCGAGGCGGAGCGCCGACGCTACTGGGCCGCGGTGGAGGTGCCGTACCGGCCGTTCTACGCGTACGAGGAGACCCTCGCCACCTTCGGTGACCCGCCCGGCTCGCCGACCTCCCTGCTCTCCGCGTTCGAGACGCTGACCGGGATCCTCACCGACAGCGACGTGGCCGCGCTGCCGGTGATGGACGAGTCGGTCCGGGAGCGGGGCAAGGCCCGGTTCCGCCGCCGCGCCGAGGCCGTCGACGACCAGATCGTGCTCCGGCACGCGCCCGAGGACACCGTCTGGGCGGAGTGGCTGGAGCGGGTGCTCAGCGCGGCCGGAATGCAGGTGGTGGCCCCCGCCGCCGCGGTCGGCTCGGCGGCCACCCCCGCCCCGCGGACACTCACCGTGATCTCGCCGGCCTACCTGGCGACCCCGACCGGCGGGCTGCCGCCCCGGGAGTCGAGCACCGGCTCGACGGCGCTCGCCGTCTACGTCGCGGATCTGCGCCCGCTGGCGGAGTTCCCGGCGCAGGTCTCCGCCCATCTGGTCAACGTCTCCGCGGAGACGGCGGTCGAGCGGGTGCTGCGGCTGGTGGGCCGGCCGGTGCCGCCGGCCGCGCAGGGCGCCCCGGCCGGTGCCACCCGCTTCCCCGGCGCCGAGCCGCTGATCTTCAACGCTCCGAACCGGAACGCCCGGTTCACCGGCCGCGAGGACGACCTCGCCGAGCTGCGCCGGCAGCTGCAGAGCGGGGGCAGCGCGGTGGTGCTCCCGGTCGCCCTGCAGGGCATGGGCGGTGTCGGTAAGACGCAGGTCGCCCTGGAGTACGTGCACCGGTTCCGGTCGGCGTACGACGTGGTCTGGTGGGTCGTGGCGGACCCGCCCCAGTTCGTCGACACGGCCCTGGCCGACCTGGGCACCCGCCTCGGCCTGCCCGCGAGTCCGGCCCTGCCCGAGACCGTGCAGGCGGTGCTGCAGGCCCTCGGCCGGGGTGAGCCGTACGAGCGGTGGCTGATCGTCTTCGACAACGCCGAGGAGATCGAACACGTCGAGCAGTTCCTTCCGCAGGGGCCCGGGCACGTGCTGCTGACCTCACGCAACCGGGCGTGGGGGGAGCGGGCGACCCCGGTCCAGGTGGACGTCTTCGACCGGTCCGAGAGCGTCGCGCACCTCGCCCAGCGGGTGCCGGCGATCAGCCGCGAGGAGGCCGACCGGGTCGCCGAGGCGCTGGGCGACCTGCCGATCGCCGTCGCCGCGGCGGGCGCCTGGCTGGCCGACACCGGCACGCCGGTCCCCGAGTACCTGCGGCTGATCGAACGGCACGGCCCCAGCGCCCTGTCGGTCGAGGCCACCTGGGACCTCTCCCTCAACCGGCTGCGGGCCCAGGCGCCGGCCGCGTACCGGCTCCTGCAGCTCTGTTCGGTGCTGGCGCCGGAGATCGCGTTGGACCTCATCTACAGCGACGAGATGGCGGCGGCGCTGGTGCCGTACGACCCGGCGGTGTCGGAGCGGCTGGTGCGGGGCGCCCTGGTCCAGCAGATCAACCGGCTGGCGTTGCTGAAGCTGGACGTGCAGGGTGGCCGGATCCAGGTGCACCGGCTGTTGCAGGCGGTGGTCCGGGAGCGGATGGACGCGGAGGAGATCACCGAGGCTCGGCACCAGGTCCACCTGGTGCTGGCGGCGTCCCGGCCGCGCGAGAACGTGGACGACCCTGCGACCTGGCCGCGCCTGCGGATGCTCTGGCCGCACCTCGAGGTCTCCGACGCGTTGAGCTGCCGCGAGGAGTCGGCGCGCCAGCTGCTCATCGACCGGGCCCGGTACCTGTGGCAGCGCGGCGGCCTGACGCAGGCCGAGGAGTTCACCCGGCAGGTCGACGAGATCTGGTCGGCCCAGCTCACCGGGGCGGGGGGCGAGGTCGAGCCGGACCAGCACCTCCTGCACCTGCGGTTCAACCGGGCGAACATCCTGCGCACCATGGGCCGGTTCGCCGAGGCGTGGGAGCTGGACAAGCAGGTCCTCGACGACCAGCAGCGCCGGCTCGGGCTGCACCACCCGCACGCCCTGATGACGGCCGGCAGCCTCGCCGCCGACCTGCGGGCCCTCGGCCGGTACGGCGAGGCGCTGGAGCGGGACCGCGCCACCTACGCCTCCTGGGTCGACCTGCTCGGCGAGGAGCATCCCCGCACGTTGAGCGCGGCCAACAACCTCGCCGTGTCGTACCGGTTGGTCGGCGACTACCGCTCGGCCCGGCAGTGGGACGAGGACGTGCACCAGCGGCGGCGGGCCGTTCTCGGCCCCACCGACCCGTACACGCTGCAGTCGGCCGTACGGCTCGGCAGCGACCTGCGGGAGGCCGGCGAGTACGAGAACGCGGTGGCGTTGCTGCGCGGCGTGTTCGACAGCTTCGTCGAGGTGTTGGGCGCCGACGATCCGCTGACCGTCACCGCCCAGGTGAACGTCGCGGTGTCGCTGCGCAGCGTGGGCCGGCCCGCCGACGCCATGCCCATCTTCGAGGACGCCTACCGGAAGCTGGAGGAGCGGTTCGGTCCGAACAACCCGGACACGGTGGCCTGCCGGTCGAGCCGGGCCGCGAACCTGCTGGCGATCGGCGAGGGGAACCGGGCGTTGAGCGAGATGGTCGCGGTCGGCCGGACGTACGAGGACGCGCTGGGCCTCGGCCCGTCGCACCCGCACACGCTGGCCACGTTGAGCAACAGGTCGGCGGCCGAACGGGCCCTCGGTCAGCTGCCCGCGGCCCGGGCCACCGCCGCCCACGCCGCCGACGAGCTGCGCAAGGTGCTCGGCCCGGAGCATCCGCACACCCTGGCGGCGGAGGTCAACCACGCGGTCTGTCTCGCGGAGGACGGCGAGTGGGAGTCGGCCCGGCAGCGGCTGCGGGACACCGCCGACCGGCTGGTGCTGGCCATCGGCGCGGACCACCCCGACACGCTGCGCTGCCTCGGCGACCTGGCCGTGGTGACCCGACGAATCGGTGCCGCCGGAGCGGAGGCCGACGCCGGTGCCGCTGCGGATCGGCTGGCGGACGTGATCGGTCAGGAGCACCCCAGCGTGCAGACGCTGCGGGGTGGTCGGCTGGTGGCCCGGGTGATCGACCCGAACGCGTTCTGACCGGCCGCCAGGTCGGGGCGGCTCTTCACCGGTCGGTCGTGCGGGGTGTCCGGCGGCCGACAGGGAAGCGCCGTGGCCGCGATCACCGCGGGACGGACCGCCCTGCCGGGTGACCGCTCGGGCGGGCGCCCGGTCCGGAGGGGACCGGCGCCGGTGGGCTCAGAGCCGCGGAGCGGCGGCCAGCTCGGGGGTGCTGAGCCAGGCGAGGGTCTGCGGCAGGATCTCCACCGCGCCGAAGTGCGCCGCCCCCGGTTGCACCTGGACCTCGGCGTTCGGGATCCGCGCGGCGAGCCACCGCGAGTGCGCCACCGGTGAGAAGCGGTCCTGCTCGCCGTGCCACAGCCGGACGGGTAGCCGGATCGCGCCGAGGTCGAAGCCCCACGACCGGTGGACGGCGAGCACGTCGTCGATCCAGCCCTCCGGACCGTGCCGGAGCGCCTCGGCGTACATGTCGGTGAGCAGCCGGCGGATCGCCACGTCGTCGACCACCCGGATGTCCGGCTCGGTGAGCTGCGGGCGGAGGAACTCCAGCAGGGTCATCGGATCCCGCTGGACGTCCTTGGCCCGCACGGTGAGCAGATCGCGCAGCTCGGTGGCGTCCGCGTCGGCGAGGCTGTGCTCGTCGACGTTCTCGCTGGTCATGCCGGCGTACCAGTCGAGGTCGGGGGCGCCGGCCGGGGCGAGCCCGACCAGGACCGCCGCCCGGGTCACCCGGTCCGGCAGCAGCGCGGCGCAGGCCAGCGCGTGCGGACCGCCGCCGGAGCGGCCCACCAGGGCGAACCGGTCGATGCCGAAGGCGTCGGCGATCGCCGCGACGTCGGCGGCCGTGTCGGCCACCCGACGGCCCTCGTGCCGGTCGGAGTCGCCGTAGCCGGGCCGGTCGTAGCAGATCAGGTGCACGCCGAGGCGGTAGAGGACGACCGGGCGGGGGCGGGGGCCGCTGCGGCTGCCGGGGGTGCCGTGCAGCAGGAAGACCGCGGGGCCGTCGGGAGCACCGGAGGTCTCCACCGCGAGCCGCCGCCCGTCGCGGGTGACGACGGTGTGTTGTGCCGCGTTTTCTAGCGTCACGGTGGCCTCCCGCGGCTTCGTCATGTGCTTCCCCGAACGCACACCGGTGGGTCTTGAGTGCAAAGCCCCCGAAACCACCCAGAACACAGTCCTGGTGTGCAGCGTACTGCCCGCCGGGTGACCCCGCCATGGGCCGCCGGGCCAATGCCGGGCGATCGGCTCGGCCGAGCGGGCCGCTACCCTGGTACCCCGAAGAAAGGGGCGCCGAGCAGGTGGCTAGGACCTACAACGTCGTGACGTACGGCTGCCAGATGAACGTGCACGACTCGGAACGCATCTCCGGCCTGCTGGAGCAGGCGGGTTACGTGCGCGCCGCCGGGGGCGACGACACCCCGGACATCGTCGTCTTCAACACCTGCGCGGTCCGGGAGAACGCCGACAACCGGCTCTACGGCAATCTCGGCCGGCTGCGTCCGGTCAAGGACAAGCACCCCGAGATGCAGATCGCCGTCGGCGGCTGCCTGGCCCAGAAGGATCGCGGCGACATCGTCCGCAAGGCCCCCTGGGTGGACGTGGTCTTCGGCACGCACAACATCGGCTCGCTGCCGGTGCTCCTCGAGCGGGCCCGGCACAACGCCGCCGCCGAGGTGGAGATCCTGGAATCCCTCGACGTCTTCCCGTCGACGCTGCCGACCCGCCGCGAGTCGACGTACGCCGGCTGGGTGTCGATCTCGGTGGGGTGCAACAACACCTGCACCTTCTGCATCGTGCCGTCGCTGCGCGGCAAGGAGAAGGACCGCCGTCCCGGCGACATCCTCTCCGAGGTCCGGGCGCTGGTCGACGAGGGCGTGCTGGAGGTGACCCTGCTCGGGCAGAACGTCAACTCGTACGGCGTCGAGTTCGGGGACCGGCTCGCTTTCGGCAAGCTCCTGCGCGCCACCGGCGAGGTCGAGGGGCTGGAGCGGGTCCGCTTCACCAGCCCGCATCCGAAGGACTTCACCGACGACGTGATCGCGGCGATGGCCGAGACGCCGAACGTCTGCCACTCGCTGCACATGCCCCTGCAGTCCGGCTCCGACACGGTGCTGCGCGCCATGCGCCGCTCCTACCGGGCCGACCGTTACCTCGGGATCATCGAGAAGGTCCGGACGGCGATGCCGGACGCGGCGATCACCACGGACATCATCGTCGGCTTCCCCGGTGAGACCGACGCCGACTTCGAGCGCACCCTCGACGTGGTGCGGGAGGCCCGGTTCTCCTCGGCCTTCACCTTCCAGTACTCCAAGCGCCCCGGCACCCCCGCCGCGACGATGGAGGGGCAGCTGCCCAAGCAGGTGGTGCAGGAGCGCTACGACCGGCTGATCGCCTGCGTCGAGGAGATCACCTGGGCGGAGAACAAGAAGCTGGTCGGTGAGAACGTCGAGGTGCTGGTCGCCGTCGGCGAGGGCCGCAAGGACGAGCGCACCGGGCGGATGTCCGGCCGCGCCCGAGACGGCCGCCTCGTGCACTTCGACGCGGGCTCCCTCGCCGGGCAGCTCCGCCCGGGTGACATCGTGCACACCACCGTCACGTACGCCGCCCCGCACCACCTGAACGCCGACGGTGAGCCGCTCTCCCACCGACGTACCCGGGCCGGTGACGCGTTCGAGGCGGGGCGCTCACCGCGCACCCCCGGCGTACTGCTCGGACTGCCCACCATCGGGGCGCCGGCGGCCCCGCCCGCCCCCACCTCCGGCTGCGCCGCGCACTGAGCTGGAGCGGGCCCCCGTCGACGTCAACCGGCGTGCCGGGTGACCGCGACGCGAAAGCCCCGGTCCCGCGAGGGGACCGGGGCTTTCGGGTTGGATCAGGTCAGCTGGACTGCTCGGCGAGCTGAAGGAACTGCCGCTTGGACGCGAGCGCCTGCTCGGCCTCGCGGACCCGGCGGGCGTCACCGGCGGCCTGAGCCCGGGCCAGCCGCTCCTCCGCCTCGGCGACCTGCGCCCGCATCTGGGCGAGCAGGGGGCTGTCCTCCTTGGAGGTCCGCCGCCAGGCCGAGTCCATCACCTCGCGGACCTTCTCGTCGATGACCCGGAGCCGACGCTCCAGCCCGGCAGCCGCCTCGCGGGGCACCCGGCCGGCCTCGTGCCACTGCGCCTGGATGTCCCGCAGCTTCGCCTGGGCACCCTTCGGGTCGCTGTCGATGTCCAGCGCCTCCGCCTCGGCGAGCAGCGCCTGCTTGCGCTCCAGGTTGCCCCGCAGCTCGTTGTCCCGAGCCGAGAAGACCTCGCTGCGCCGCGTGAAGAAGTCGTCCTGCGCCGCGCGGAACCGTTCCCAGAGCCGCTGCTCGGCCTCCTTGGACGCGCGTGGCGCCGCCTTCCACCGCGTCATCAGGTCCTTGAGCTGGTTGGCGGTGGCCGCCCAGTCGCTGGAGTCCTTGAGCTTCTCGGCCTCGGTGACCAGCTCCTCCTTCTCCGCCTGCGCCTGCTTGCGCTGCGCGTCCAGGGACGCGAAGTGCGCGCCCCGGCGGCGGGTGAAGCCGTCACGGGCCGCGGCGAACCGCTTCCACAGCTCCCCGTCGGCCTTCTTGTCGACGCCGCGGATGGTCTTCCACTCGTCGAGGATCTCCTTGAGTCGGTCCCCGGCGGTCTTCCACCCGGTCGACTCGGCGGCGAGCTTCTCCGCCTCCTCGACCAGCGCGGTCTTACGGGCCAGCGCCTCGCCGCGCGCCGCGTCCCGCGCCGCACGGGCCTCGCCCGCCTTCTCCTCGGCCACGGTCGCGAGCCGGTCCAGCCGTGCGGCCAGCGCGTCGATGTCGCCGACCACGTGCGCCTCGGCGAGCGAAGCCCGGATCCGGCGGATCGTGCTCAGCGAGTGGCCGGCGTCCGCCGCACCCGAGTTGAGCCGGGCCTCGGTCAGATCCACCTCGGTCACCAGGTCGGCGAAGCGGCGGGCGAAGTGCGCCAGCCCCTCCTCCGGTGCCCCGGCCTGCCAGGATCCGACCACCCGCTCGCCCTCGGTGGTCTTGACGTACACGGTGCCGTCCGCGTCCACCCGTCCGAAGGCAGTCCAGTCGCTCATGTGCCCATCCTCGTTCTCCCGGCGTCGGGAGAGCAGTGTCCCGATCGCCGCCACAGCGCAGCCAAGTTTCTCCCCGGCATTGTCACAGGTACGACCCCGTCCCCGTCGAGCGCCTATCGCCGACCGTGACCATACGGTGTCCTAGCGCCCGGATGACCGGATCGGCGCACAGACGCACCGGCGCGTCCCGCTACCGTGAACGGGTGCCACTGGTCGCCGCCGCCGTCTGCCCCCACCCGCCCCTGCTCGTGCCCGAGGTGGCCGGTGCCGCCGCCGCCGAGCTCGACGCGCTCCGCGCCGCCTGCGACGCCGCGCTGAGCCGGCTGCTCGCCGCCGAGCCGGACTGTGTCGTGGTGCTGGGCTCCGGCCCGTCGACGGAGTGGATCATCCCACCGGCGATCGGCACGCTCGGCCCGTTCGGCGTCGACCTGACCGTTCCGCTGGCTCCGACGCCGGGGGAGGCGGGCGGGGGCGCGGTGCTCCCGATCAGCCTGACCATCGGAGCGTGGCTGCTCGCCCGACACCCGGTCCGCGCGCGGGTCGTCGGCGTGCAGGTGGCGCCGGCCGCGTCAGCCGACGAGGTGACCCGGCTCGCGGAGGAGGTCGACGAGTACCGACCGCGGGTCGGGTTGCTGACGATGGGGGACGGGTCGGCCTGCCGGGGGCAGAAGTCGCCCGGCTACGACGACCCGCGTGCGCAGGCGTACGACGAATCGGTGGCCACGGCCCTGGCCAGCGCGGACGCCGAGGCCCTGCTCGGCCTGGACCCGGTGCTGTCGGCGGAGCTGAAGGTCGCCGGCCGCGCGCCCTGGCAGGTGCTCGCGGGTGCGGTGCACGCGGCGGGCGGCGACTGGCGCGGCGAGCTGCACTACGCGGCGGCCCCCTACGGCGTGGCCTACTTCGTGGCCGGCTGGGAGGCGGCGTGACCGGGCCGGTCGAGGCCGGTGGCGGCCGCCCGCCGGTCGGGACGGTGGTGGCCGTGGTCGGGCCGACGGCGGCCGGCAAGTCGGCGCTGAGCATCGCGCTGGCGCACGCCCTCGACGGCGAGGTGGTCAACGCCGACTCGATGCAGCTCTACCGCGGCATGGACATCGGCACGGCGAAGCTCACCCCGGCCGAGCGGGAAGGTGTTCCGCACCACCTGCTGGACATCTGGGACGTCACCGAGCCGGCGAGCGTCGCCGAGTACCAGCGGCTGGCCCGTACGGCGATCGACGACATCCTGGCCAGGGGACGGGTGCCGCTGCTGGTCGGCGGCTCCGGCCTCTATGTCCGGGCGGTGCTGGAGCAGTTCGAGTTCCCGGGCACCGACCCGGCGATCCGGGAGCGGTTGGAGCGGGAGCTGGTCGAGGTCGGCCCGGCGCCGCTCCACGCGCGGCTGCGCGCCGCCGATCCGGCCGCCGCCGAGGGGATCCTGCCGGGCAACGGTCGCCGGATCGTCCGGGCCCTGGAGGTGATCGAGCTGACCGGGGCGCCGTTCACGGCGGCGCTGCCCGAACCGATCCCGTACTACCCGTCCGTGCAGGTCGGTGTGGATCTGGACACCGCGTCCCTGGACGAGCGGATCGCCCTGCGGGTGGACCGGATGTGGGCCGACGGGCTGATCGCCGAGACCCGTGAGCTGGTCGGGCACGGTCTGCCGGAGGGGCGTACGGCCAGCCGGGCGCTCGGTTACCAGCAGGTGCTGCGCTTCCTCGCCGGCGAGCTGACCGAGGCCGAGGCGTACGAGGAGACGATCCGGGCGACCCGGCGCTTCGTCCGCCGGCAGCGCTCCTGGTTCCGGCGTGACCCCCGGGTCCACTGGCTGGACTCGGCCGATCCGGGCCTGGTCGTCGAGGCCCTGCGGCTGGTCCCCGCCGCTGCGCGATGATGGGGGCGTGGAGTTCACCAAGGGACATGGCACCGGCAACGACTTCGTGATCCTGCCCGACCCGGACGGGGCGCTCGACCTCACCCCCGGGCTGGTCGCCGCGCTCTGCGACCGGCGGCGCGGGATCGGCGCGGACGGGGTGCTGCGGGTAGTCCGCTCCGCCAAGCACCCGGAGGGCGCGGCGCTCGCCGGCGAGGCCGAATGGTTCATGGACTACTGGAACTCCGACGGTTCCGCCGCCGAGATGTGCGGCAACGGCGCCCGGGTCTTCGTGCGCTACCTGATCGACACCGACCTGGCCACGGTCACCGACGAGGGGCTGCCGGTGGCGACCCGGGCCGGTGTCGTACGCGCCCTCGTCGACGGTGACACCATCTCCGTCGAGATGCGCCGCCCCCGGCTCTACGACACCTCCACCGCCACCCTGGGCGGGCTCACGCTGGCCGGTACCGCCGTGGACGTGGGCAACCCGCACCTGGTCTGCGCGCTGCCCGCCGGTCTCGACCTGCCGGCGCTGGACCTGACCCGGGCGCCCGAGTTCGATCCGGTGGTCTTCCCGGCCGGGGTGAACGTCGAGTTCACCGCTCCCGGAGGCCCGGTGGACGGAACGGACGGGCACGTGCTCATGCGGGTCTACGAGCGCGGCTCGGCCGAGACCCTCTCCTGCGGCACGGGCACCTGCGCGGTGGCGGCGGTGGCTCTGCGGGACGCGCACCGGGACACCGGGGTGGTCGCGGTCGACGTGCCCGGCGGACGCGTCACCGTCACCGTCACCGCGGACAGCTGCTGGCTCGCCGGTCCCGCCGTGCTCGTGGCCACCGGCCGGCTGGACCCGGCCAACCTGCACGTCTGACTCTCCGCCCGCGGACGATCCAGCTGATGTCGGAAGGGCGGTGCCCCGTGAGAGGCACCGCCCTTCCGACATCTCAGGCAAGACCCGCGAGGGTCGGGTAGCTCAGGGGTTGGCGGAGGCCTCCGCGGCGATCTCCGGCAGGTCGGCCGGGCCGGGGTCGGCCGCGGGCGCGGGGGCCGGGTTGTGCGCGGCGGCGCGTACGGCGGCGGCCACGGCCGGGGCGACCCGGGAGTCGAAGACACTCGGCACGATCACCGTTGGGTTGATCTTGTCCTCGCCGACCACGTCCGCGATGGCGTTGGCGGCCGCGGTCGCCATCTCCTCGGTGAACTCCTCGGCGTGGGCGTCCAGCATGCCGCGGAAGACACCGGGGAAGGCCAGCACGTTGTTGATCTGGTTGGGCTGGTCGGAGCGGCCGGTGGCGACGATCGCGGCATGCTTGCGCGCCTCCCGCGGGTCCACCTCCGGGTCCGGGTTGGCCAGCGCGAACACGATCGAGTCCTTGGCCATGGTGGCGATGTCCTCGCCGGTGAGCAGGTTCGGCGCGCTGACGCCGATGAAGACGTCGGCGTCCCGGATCGCGCCGCGCAGGTCGCCGGAGTAGTTCTCCTTGTTGGTGTTCTCCGCCAGCCACTGCCAGGCCGAGTTCAGGTCGGTCTGGCCACGGTGCAGGGCGCCCTGCCGGTCGTACGCGATGATGTCGCCCACGCCCTGGCGCAGCAGCAGCTTCATGATCGCGGTGCCGGCGGCGCCGGCGCCGGAGACGACCACCCGGACGTCCGCGAGCTGCTTGCCCACGACGCGCAGCGCGTTGGTGAGGGCGGCCAGCACGCAGATGGCGGTGCCGTGCTGGTCGTCGTGGAAGACCGGGATGTCCAGCGCCTCGCGCAGCCGGGCCTCGATCTCGAAGCAGCGCGGCGCGGCGATGTCCTCCAGGTTGATGCCGCCGTACGCGGGCGCGATCGCCTTGACGATCGAGACGATCTCGTCCGTGTCCTGCGTGTCGAGCACCACGGGCCAGGCGTCCACGCCGCCGAACCGCTTGAAGAGCGCCGCCTTGCCCTCCATCACCGGCAGCGAAGCCGCGGGCCCGAGGTTGCCCAGGCCGAGCACAGCCGAGCCGTCGCTGACCACGGCGACGGTGTTGCGCTTGATCGTCAGCCGCCGGGCGTCCGCCGGGTTCTCCGCGATGGCCATGCAGACCCGGGCCACGCCGGGGGTGTATGCGCGGGACAGTTCGTCACGGGTGCGCAGGGCGACCTTCGAGCTGACCTCGATCTTGCCGCCCAGGTGCAGCAGGAACGTCCGGTCGGAGACCTTCCGCACGTCGACCCCGTCGAGCGCGGAGATCGCCTGGACCACCTGGTCGGCGTGGCCGGCGTCGGCGGTGTCGCAGGTGAGGTCGACGAGGACGTGGGTGGGGTCGGAGTCGACCACGTCCAGCGCGGTGACGATCGCCCCGGCCTCTCCGACGGAGGTGGTCAGCCGCCCGATCGACGAGGCGTCCGCCGGTACGGCGATCCGGATCGTGATGGAGAATCCGGCACTCGGGAGTCGGGTGATGGCCACAGGTCTTTCCTCCGTCAACGCTGAGCGGCTCGACTCGCATTTCTACCCGCTCGCCGAGGTCGACCGGCATCCGGCCCCGCTACCGGCTGGTACGGCCACACCTCGCGCACCTGGTGCGGCCCGTGGTCGACGGCCGACGATCATGAACTCGGGGACGGGTGGCCGGGCTGAGAAGCGGCCACGCGGGCATATAGCAGGTGCGTCGGGCGTTGACACATGTCAGGATTGCTTGGTACCCGAACAGAACGGACAGGAGATCGGCTTGCGCGACCAGGACACCGTCGTCGTCCCCTTCGAGGACGAGGAACTCGACGCCACCACGGGCGAGTTCGAGCTGTCAGAGCGGCAGGCGCTGCGGCGGGTCCCCGGCCTCTCCACCGAACTCACGGACATCACCGAGGTCGAATACCGGCAGCTCCGCCTGGAGCGGGTGGTGCTGGTCGGGGTCTGGACCGAGGGTACGCAGATCGACGCCGAGAACTCCCTCACCGAGCTGGCCGCGCTGGCCGAGACCGCCGGCTCGCAGGTGCTGGAGGGGCTGATCCAGCGGCGTAACCGGCCCGACCCGGCGACGTACATCGGTCGGGGCAAGGTTGCCGACCTGGGCTCCGTGGTGCTCGCCTCCGGCGCTGACACCGTCATCTGCGACGGTGAGCTCTCCCCGTCCCAGCTGCGCAACCTCGAACAGCGCACCAAGGTCAAGGTCGTCGACCGGACGGCGTTGATCCTCGACATCTTCGCCCAGCACGCGAAGAGCAAAGAGGGTAAGGCTCAGGTCGAGCTGGCCCAGCTGGAGTATCTGCTGCCCCGCCTGCGCGGTTGGGGTGAGACGCTCTCCCGGCAGACCGGCGGTAGCGCGCGCGGCGGCGGCGCCGGCGGTGGCGTGGGTCTGCGCGGTCCCGGTGAGACCAAGCTGGAGACCGACCGGCGCCGGATCCGCACCCGGATCGCGCGGCTGCGCCGCGAGATCAAGGGCATGCGGACGGTACGGCAGACCAAGCGCGCCCGACGTACCCGCAACGCGGTGCCCGCGGTCGCAATCGCCGGCTACACGAACGCCGGCAAGTCGAGCCTGCTCAACCGCCTGACCGGCGCCGGCGTGCTGGTGGAGAACGCGCTCTTCGCGACCCTGGATCCGACCATCCGCAAGGCCACCACCACCGACGGGCGGGTCTACACGCTCTCCGACACGGTGGGCTTCGTCCGGCACCTGCCGCACCAGATCGTCGAGGCGTTCCGCTCGACGCTGGAGGAGGTCGCCGACGCCGACCTGGTGGTGCACGTCGTTGACGGCGCCCATCCGGATCCGGAGGAGCAGGTCCGGGCCGTGCGTGAGGTGCTCGCCGAGGTGAGCGCCGACCGGCTGCCCGAGCTGCTGGTGGTCAACAAGACCGACGCGGCGGACGAGGAGACCCTGCTGCGGCTCAAGCGCCTCTGGCCGGATGCGATCTTCGTCTCCGCCCACTCCGGGCGTGGGATGGACGAGCTGCGCGCCGCCATCGAGGACCGGCTGCCGAGGCCGGCGGTGGAGGTCCGGGCGGTCCTGCCGTACGACCGGGGCGACCTGGTCGCCCGAGTGCACCGCCTCGGCGAGATGCTCGGCACCGCGCACCTGCCGGAGGGCACCCGGGTGCACGTCCGGGTCAACCAGGCGCTCGCCGCGGAGTTGGCCCCGTACGCGGAGCAGAGCATGGCGCCCGCGCGCCCGTAGGGTCCGTTTCACAAGATCGTGCTCGGTTGCGCCGGCCCCCGGTGACGACCGGCTGCGTTGGCGGTTCGTCCGGATACTCGGTGTTGTGTCCGGACGAACCTCCGCCTTTCCGGATCGCCGTTCGGGCATCGGCTCGCTCGGGCGAGCCCTGTGAAGCGGACCCGAGCCGCCTTGCCGGCACCACCCGAGCCGCCTTGCCGGCGTCACCCGAGTCGCCTTGCGGGCGTCACCCGGTCGAAACCGGGGCATGCGACACTTGCGCAATGCGCCGCGCTGTTTCCTTGGTCACGGTCGCCCTCGGACTATTCGGGGCGACCGTGGCGCTTCACGGAGTCGCGCTGGCGGCTCCCGCTGCTTCGACCGCCGTCGACCCGGTTCCGGGTAAGAAGCGGTGCACGATCACCGACGAGCGGGCCCGTCAGCTCTCCGGCCTGGTGGCGACCAGCAGTGGATACGTCGTCATCAACGACGGTAGCGAGATCGAGTCGCGCGAGCGCGTCTTCCTGCTGAACAGCAAGTGCGAGATCGCCAAGGACCCGGTGTCGTACTCGGGCGACGGGCCGACCGACACGGAGGATCTGGCGCTCTCCCCGGACAAGAAGACGCTCTGGATCGCCGACACGGGTGACGAGCCGATCGGCGAGCGCCGGAAGTCGGTCTCGGTCTGGACGATGCCGGTCAGCGGCGGCAAGAAGCCGACCCAGTACCGTCTCACCTACCCGCAGGGGAAGCCGCACGACGCCGAGGCGCTCCTGATCGCGGACGACAAGTTGCCGCTGATCATCACGAAGGTCACCTCGGGCGCGGCCGAGATCTACCGTCCGACGGCGGCCCTCACCGCCGGCGACCCGGTGCCGATGGAGAAGGTCGGCACGGTCAAGCTGCCGAAGACGCAGACGGAGAACCCGCTCGGCGTCATGGGCCGGGTGGCGATCACCGGTGCGGCGCGCTCGCCGGACGGCAGCAGGGTGGTGCTGCGGACGTACGCGGACGCCTTCGAGTACGACGTCACGGGCGGCGACATCGTCAAGGCGCTCTCCAACGAGCCCCGGGTGACGCCGCTCACCGACCCGTTCGGTGAGGCGATCACCTACACCCCGGACGGGAAGAGCTTCCTCACGGCCTCGGACGTCGGGAAGCTCGACGACGACGAGGCCAAGGTCGAGATCCTGGGCTACACCCCCTCCGCGAAGGGCGCCGAGCCGATCGCCGAGGACGCGGAGGTCGAGGCGACGGCGAGCCGCTCGTGGTTCTCCGACCTCAGCATCGAGGACATCACCTACCTGGTCGCGGCGATCGGCGCGGTGGGCTTGCTGCTGGTCGGCGCCGGCATCGTCGGGATCCTCCGGTCCCGCAAACGTAAGGGGGCCGGCGACGACGCCTCCGGCGGAGACCGTGGCGACGGCTCGCCCGGCGGCCGTAGGGCCGACGAGCTTCCGGGGGCCGACCCCGGTCGGGGTGGTGTCTACGGCGGCGCCCCGAGTCGTGATCGGGGCGCGCCCGCGGACGGCGGGGTCTACGGCGGTGGTCCGAGTCGGGGTGGTGCCGCGCCTGCGGGCGGCGGAGTCTACGGCGGTGGTCCGAGCCGGGGTGGTGCCGCGCCGGCCGGCGGCGGGGTCTACGGCGGTGGCCGGGGTAACGGCGCTGGTGGCGGCCGCCCGGCCGGCGGTGGCGGTGGCGGCGTCTACGGCGGTGGCGGCCAGCCTCCCGGTGGCGGTCAGCCTTCCGGCGGTGGCCGGCCCTCCGGTGGTGGCCGGCCCTCCGGCGGTGGCCGACCCCCGGCTGGTGGCCGACCCGGTGGTGGTGGCGGACAACCCGGCGGCGGGCAGGGCGGCGGCGGCGTCTACGGCGGCGGGCAGCCCGGCGGTGGTGGCTACGGCCGCGGTGGCGGTCGTGCCGAACCGCCTCGACGCGGCGGACCGGACCAGGACTACCGGGGTCAACGCGGCGGTCGCCGACGCCAGGAGGACGACCCGTACGGCCAGTACCCCGGTGGCGGCGACGGCTACCGCGGCGGGGACCGTTACTGATCCCCTCGGCGCCGGCTGAGTTCGCGGCGCCGGCTGAGTTCGCGGCGAACGGACGGAGCGGGCGGCGCGCCCACCCGGCGGCACGGCCGACCGGGTGGGCGCCGCCTGTCAGATCCGGCGCAGCACCGCCACGACTCGGCCCATGATCGTGGCGTCGTCACCGGGGATCGGGTCGAAGGCCGGGTTCTGCGGCATCAGCCAGACATGGCCGTCACGGCGCCGGTAGGTCTTGACGGTGGCCTCACCGTCGAGCATGGCCGCGACGATGTCACCGGACTCGGCGATCGGCTGCTGCCGAACCACCACCCAGTCGCCGTCGCAGATCGCCGCGTCGAGCATCGAATCGCCCTTGACCTGGAGCATGAAGACCTCGCCCTCGCCGACCAGCTCGCGGGGGAGGGGGAAGACGTCCTCCACGGCCTGCTCGGCGAGGATCGGGCCACCGGCGGCGATCCGACCCAGCATCGGCACGTACGCCGGAGTGGGCCGTTGCGAGCGGGTCAGCTCGTCGTCGAGCGCGTCGCTGGGGGAGCGGACGTCCACGGCGCGTGGACGGTTCGGGTCCCGGCGCAGGAAGCCCTTCTTCTCCAGTTCCTTCAGCTGGTAGGCGACGCTGGAGGGCGACACCAGCCCGACCGCCTCGCCGATCTCGCGGACGCTGGGCGGGTAGCCGTGCCGCTCCACCCAGGTGCGGATGAACTCGAGGATCCGCCGCTGCCGAGCCGTCAGATCGACCGTGGCCGGGTCGGGGAAGCTGCTGACCACAGGGGTGACGGGCCGTACGGTGGGTTGCCCCGTCCGGCTGCGTGCGGCGCTCCGGCGCCGAGTGGCCGGCGGACCCGCCTCGGCGACCTGCTGCGGGTTCTTCGGCCGGCTGGCCCCGTCGTCGGTCACGTCCGTCCTCCCTGTCGGCGCTGGGTGCGCCCGGCGTCCCGTGCTGCGTGCGGTGATGCCGGTGTGCGTACCGGTGCGGCGGAATCCCGCCCCGACCGGTTGGTCATGACCGTATAGGTGAGATCAGCCATTTTCAAACATCTGTACGACCTGTCACCGGCGTGTCGCGGGCAAAGGTGCTTCTTTCGTACTGCTGTTCTGCTAAATGTTACGTCAGTTGGCACTCCTGTTCGAATTCTGTCGGTCCGTCGGCCGAATCCCGACCGGGCGGACGGTAACTCCGGATGCCCCCGGCCGTTGGGCTCACCGGTGGCGCGGGCGGGCCGATCGGCCCGCCCCGGCGGGCCGCTCGACCGGGTCCGCTCGTCCGTCCCGGCGGGTGCCGGCGGCAGGTGCGGGAGTGACACGCGGGACATGCCGCCAACTTGACCGGGGTCGGCTGGCGACATACGGTCGACCCCTAGATGTAGTAGTCACACGGGCGTAAGTTGCCTATAGGTTGGGTCCGACTACCGACCGCACTCCCGTACAGTGTCACGGCGGGCGGCCATCGGGTGATGGCTCCGCCGTGGTGAGCCGTGCCCGGGAATCCCCGGTGCGACAGTGGTCGATCAAGGAGGTCAGCGATGCGGTGTCCGTACTGCCGGCACGCCGACTCACGCGTGGTCGACTCGCGGGAGGCCGACGACGGCCAGCTCATCCGGCGGCGGCGGTCCTGCCCGGAGTGCGGCAAGCGCTTCACGACGGTCGAGGAGGCCGTCCTCGCGGTGGTCAAGCGCAGCGGGGTGACCGAGCCGTTCAGCCGGACGAAGATCATCGGTGGGGTGCGCAAGGCGTGCCAGGGCCGGCCGGTCGACGACGACTCGATCGCGCTGCTCGCCCAACGGGTGGAGGAGACGGTCCGCGCCAAGGGCGCCGCCGAGATCCCCAGCCACGAGGTGGGGCTCGCGATCCTCGGCCCGCTGCGGGACCTGGACGAGGTGGCGTACATGCGGTTCGCCAGCGTCTACCGCTCCTTCGACTCCCTCGCCGACTTCGAGCGCGAGATCGAGTCGTTGCGGGCCGCCGCCCGCGCCCGCGAGAACGGCGGGGCCGACGCGGTCGAGACCGCGGGCCGCACCAACTGACTTTTCGGTTTTCTCTATATCGGTATGGGACGCGTGGTGGGTGACCGCGCAGACAAGGGGGGCGACGGCGTGACGACGAGCAGGTCGCGGAGCAAGGCAGGCGCAGGGCTGAAGGTCGAGCGGGTCTGGACGACGGAGGGGGTCCACCCGTACGACGAGGTCACCTGGGAGCGCCGGGACGTCGTGATGACGAACTGGCGGGACGGCTCGATCAACTTCGAGCAGCGCGGGGTGGAGTACCCCGAGTCGTGGAGCGTCAACGCGGCGAACATCGTGACCACCAAGTACTTCCGGGGAGCGGTGGGGACCCCGGAGCGGGAGTGGTCGCTCAAGCAGCTGATCGACCGGGTGGTGACCACCTACCGGACGGCCGGTGAGGAGTACGGCTACTTCGCCAGCCCGGCGGACGCCGAGATCTTCGCCCACGAGCTGACCTGGATGCTGCTGCACCAGGTGTTCAGCTTCAACTCGCCGGTCTGGTTCAACGTGGGCACGCCGTCGCCGCAGCAGGTCAGCGCGTGCTTCATCCTCGCCGTCGACGACTCGATGGACTCGATCCTCGACTGGTACAAGGAAGAGGGCCTGATCTTCAAGGGCGGCTCCGGCTCCGGGGTCAACCTGTCCCGGATCCGCTCCTCGAAGGAGCTGCTCTCCTCCGGCGGCACCGCCTCCGGCCCGGTGAGCTTCATGCGCGGCGCCGACGCGTCCGCCGGCACCATCAAGTCCGGCGGCGCCACCCGGCGCGCGGCCAAGATGGTCATCCTCGATGTCGACCACCCGGACATCGAGGAGTTCGTGGTCACCAAGGCGCGCGAGGAAGACAAGATCCGCGCCCTGCGGGACGCCGGATTCGACATGGACCTGGGCGGCGCCGACATCGTCAGCGTCCAGTACCAGAACGCCAACAACTCGGTCCGGGTCTCCGACGAGTTCATGACCGCGGTGGAGAAGGACGGCGGCTTCGACCTGCGCGGCCGGCTGGACGGCGCGGTGATCGAGACGATCAACGCGAAGAAGCTGTTCCGCACCATCTCCCAGGCCGCCTGGGAGTGCGCCGACCCCGGTCTGCAGTACGACGACACGATCAACGACTGGCACACCTGCCCGGAGACCGGGCGGATCACCGCGTCGAACCCGTGCTCGGAGTACCTGCACCTGGACAACTCCTCCTGCAACCTGGCCTCGCTGAACCTCATGAAGTTCCTCCGCGCCGACGGTGGCTTCGAGGTGGAGAAGTTCGTCAAGTCGGTCGAGTTCGTCATCACCGCGATGGACATCTCGATCTGCTTCGCCGACTTCCCGACCGAGAAGATCGGTGAGACCACCCGCGCCTACCGGCAGCTCGGCATCGGCTACGCCAACCTCGGCGCGCTGCTGATGGCCTCCGGCCTGCCCTACGACTCGGAGCAGGGCCGCTCGGTCGCCGCCGCGATCACCTCGCTGATGACCGGCACCGCGTACCGCCGCTCCGCCGAACTGGCCGGCATCGTCGGCGCGTACGACGGCTACGCCCGCAACGCCGAGCCGCACAAGCGGGTCATGCGCAAGCACGCCGCCGCGAACGACGAGATCAAGCCGGCCGGCACGGTGGCCACCGCCATCCAGCGGGAGGCCACCAGGCAGTGGACGCAGGGCAACAAGATCGGTGACAAGTTCGGCTGGCGGAACTCGCAGGCCAGCGTGCTCGCCCCCACCGGCACCATCGGCCTGATGATGGACTGCGACACCACCGGCGTCGAGCCGGACCTGGCGCTGGTCAAGTTCAAGAAGCTGGTCGGCGGCGGCTCGATGCAGATCGTCAACCAGACCGTGCCGCGCGCCCTGCGTAGCCTCGGCTACCCGGAGGAGCAGGTCGAGGCGATCGTCGAGCACATCGCCGACCACGGTCACGTGGTGGACGCCCCCGGTCTGAAGCCGGAGCACTACGCGGTCTTCGACTGCGCGATGGGCGAGCGCTCCATCGCCCCGATGGGGCACGTGCGGATGATGGCGGCCGTCCAGCCGTTCATCTCCGGCGCCATCTCCAAGACGGTCAACATGCCGGAGCAGGCAACCGTCGAGGACGTCGAGAAGATCTACTTCGAGGGCTGGAAGCTCGGCCTCAAGGCCCTGGCGATCTACCGCGACAACTGCAAGGTCGGCCAGCCGCTCTCCGTGGCGAAGCCGAACAAGGCCGTCGCCGAGACCCCGACCGCCGAGGTGCAGAAGGTGGTCGAGAAGGTCGTCGAGTACCGGCCGGTGCGTAAGCGGCTGCCGAAGAAGCGCCCGTCGGAGACCATCTCCTTCTCGGTCGGTGGCGCCGAGGGCTACCTCACCGCGTCGTCCTACCCGGACGACGGCCTCGGCGAGGTCTTCCTCAAGATGTCGAAGCAGGGCTCGACCCTGGCCGGCGTGATGGACGCCTTCTCGGTGGCCATCTCCATCGGTCTCCAGTACGGCGTCCCGCTGGAGACGTACGTCAGCAAGTTCACCAACATGCGCTTCGAGCCGGCCGGCATGACCGACGACCCGGACGTGCGGATGGCCGCCTCGGTGATGGACTACATCTTCCGTCGGCTGGCGCTGGACTTCCTGCCGTACGAGCGCCGCGCGGAGCTGGGCATCTTCACCGCCAAGGAGCGGGCGGCCCAGCTTCAGGCCGAGGCGGAGGCGGAGGCGAGCGGTGCGGACCTCACCGCGATGGCCGCCTCCGCCCCGGTCGAGGTCAAGGTGGTGGAGGAGCCGAAGACCGGTCCGGTCGCCCAGCCCGCGCTGGAGACCGCCGACGTGGCCGCCGTGAAGCCGGCGCCGTCGGTGGGTTCCAGCACCGAGCTGCTGGAGGCCGTGCTGGGCCAGGTCGCCGACGCCCCGCTCTGCTTCACCTGCGGTACGAAGATGCGCCCCGCCGGTAGCTGCTACGTCTGCGAGGGCTGCGGCTCGACCAGCGGCTGCAGCTGACCTACGCACGAACGGCGCTGCCCCGATCCCCGGTAGGGGGTCGGGGCAGCTCCGTATTCAGGTGATCGACCCGACATCCTTGATGTCGCGGTCTCCGGTGCGGGGGACGCCCCGACATCAAGCCCGTCGGGCGGAGAGCGGAAGTCGTGCTCAGGGCTGGGCGAAGAGGGGCCCGTAGTTGGCGCGGAACATCTTCTCGCCGAGGCGGCGCATGACCGTGTCGCGCAGGACGGGCGGCAGGCCGACGGCCTTGTCCCGCCGGTGGGTCTGACCGAGCACCCAGTCCGCCCGCGGCCGGCGGCGTGCCTCGTACCCGCGCAACGCCTCGGTGAGGCTGTCGGCGGTCGCGAGCGAGTCGGCGAGCACCACGGCGTCCTCCAGCGCCATCGCGCCGCCCTGCGCCATGTTCGGGGAGGTGGCGTGGGCGGCGTCGCCGATCAGCAGCACCGGGCCGCGCGACCACGAGTCGAGCACGACCTCCTGGTTCGGGCCGGTGTGCAGGGTGGAGGCATCGGCGTCGAGCGCGTCGAGCATGGCGGCGGCCGGGCCGGCGAACGTCGCCCGCAGCTCGTCGCGCCAGCCCGGCCGGTCGGCGACCGCGCCGTCGTTGTAGTAGCAGTACGTCAGCTCGTCGTTGATGGGGATCGTGAGAAACTGGGTGCCGCGCCCCAACTGCACGGACCAGACCGGTTCGGCGTCGATCCGTGGGGCGAGCCACCGGTACGCGTGCTGGCCGAGGGGCCGGGCCGGCTGCCCGTCGAAGGCGAGCCGCCGCACGGCCGAGTTCACCCCGTCCGCGCCGATCACCAGGTCGTACGACTCCGTGGTGCCGTCGTCGAACTCGACCGCGACCCGCTCTCCCTCCCGGGTGAGCGCGACCGGCCGGCGGCCCCACCGGATCGGGAAGTCCCCGACGCCGGCGAGCAGCGCCCGGTGCAGCTCGGCCCGGGGGAGCGAGACGCACGGCCCGACGCCGTGCCACAGCGCGGCCACGTCGATGTCGAAGAGGCGGCGGCCGCGCTGGTTGGCGCTGCGCTGCCGCTTGATCTCCACGGCCACGTCGGCGACCGGCTCCCACATCCCCAGCACGTCGAGCATCCGGGTCGCGTTGCCGGTCAGGTAGATGCCGGTGCCGGAGTCGGCGGGAGCCTCGGTCCGTTCGACCAGGTCGATCGTCGCGCCCCAGTCCCGCAGTGCGGCGACCGTCGCCAGTCCGGCGACACCGCCGCCGACGATCAGTACCCGGACACCTTCACCCCGCACGACCAGTCCTCCCCGCTGCGCCTGGGCCGGGCTGAGCCGCCCCGGCCGTCGCAGACTCTACGAGGCACCGGCGGCGCTGCCCCACGTCGTTCCCACGGGAAGGGATGTGCCCTTCGACTCACTGCGCCGTCCGTCACGTCCGGCGGGGGTTCCCGTCCAGCGCCGCCCACTGCGAGGATCGACAGATGTCCATAGCTGGCGACTACGCGAACTTCGCCGCCCGCGAGCTGCGCGGGGTGTCACCCGTCTACGAACGCCTGGCGTTCGCGGTCTCCGCGGACGACGAGTTGCTCGACCTGCTCGGCACGCTTCCGCCGGCGAAGCGGCAGCCGAACCTGCTCTTCGGGGTCGTACGACTGCTCGGTGGCCCGGTCGAGGACCCGGCGGCGTTCCACGACTTCACGGTGACGCATTGGTCGGCGGTCGACGCGGAGCTGCGGGTCCGGGCCACCCAGACGAACGAGGCCGGCCGCTGCGCCGTGCTGCTGCCGCTGCTCGCCGCGCTGCCGCAGCCGCTCGCGTTGCTGGAGGTCGGCGCGTCCGCTGGGCTCTGCCTCTACCCGGACCGGTACGCGTACCGCTACGGCGACCGGCGGCTCGGCGCGGGCGAGCCGGTCCTGGAGTGCGCGGCCGACGGTCCGGTGCCGCCCACCCGGCTGCCCGAGGTGGTGTGGCGGGCCGGCCTGGATTCGAATCCGCTCGACGTGACCGACCCCGCCGACGTGGCGTGGCTGGACGCCCTCATCTGGCCGGAGCACGCCCATCGCCGGGAGCGGTTGCGGGCCGCCGCTGCCGTGGCCGCCGCCGAACCACCCCTGCTGGTCCGCGGCGACCTGGTCGAGGACCTGCCGGCGCTGGCCGCGCAGGCGCCGGCGGGCGCGACGCTCGTGGTGTTCCACACCTCGGTGCTCTACCAGGTGCCCCGACGCCGGCGCGACGCCTTCGTCGACCTGGTACGCGGACTGCCCGGTCACTGGATCTCCAACGAGGCTCCCGACGTGCTGCCGTACGGCGGGCTGCCCGATCCGCCCGACGCGGGGCTGCACAACGTGCTCGCGCTGGACGGCACGCCGCTCGCCTGGTCCCGTGGGCACGGCCAGTCGATGCTCTGGTTCGGCTGACCCACCGTCTCGACGCTGGTGGTCCACCGGGTCGGCGGTGAGGCGGCGGCCCATCTCCGCGTGACCGGGGGATTCCGGCGCGGACGTCCCGGTCGAGTCTGCCCGTCCCCTACGACGCAAGCCCCGGTTCCGGGGTGTCCCGCATCCGACGCAGCGGTGAGAAGACCACGAAGAGGCACGCGCTCCACGTGCCCAGTACGCAGATCCAGAGCGCCGTACGCAGGCCCAGCGCCGTACCGAGCGCCCCACCGAGCAGCGCGCCGAGCGGGATCACCCCGAAGCAGATCCAGAGGAACGCCGCGTTGACCCGGCCGAGGATCGCCGACGGGGTGATCCGCTGCCGGTAGCTCGTCGACGCCACGTTGTAGAGCACCGCGTTGGCGGAGAACGCGGCCAGCCCGACGCCGTAGAGCAGCACACCCCAGCCCGGCTGCGCCAACGGCATCAACAGGTAGAACGGTCCGGGCGCGGCCATCGCGACCCAGATGACCCGGGCCGAGCCGATCCGCGCCGACAGCCGTCCGGCGAACGCGCCGACGACCAGTCCGCCGATCGCGCTGACCGAGAAGACCAGGCCGACCTGCACGGGCGAGGCGTGCAGCTCGCGCAGCAGGAACGTCACCTCGATCGAGCTGGCCGCCATGACGAAGAAGTTGGAGGTGGTCGTGCAGGCCAGGATGCTCAGCAGGATCGGCTGGCTACGGATGAACGTCAACCCGTCTGTCATCTCCACCCGCAGCGGCATCCGCTCCCGTTTCTCCGCTGGGCGAGGCACCGGGCGGATCAGCAGCAGGGTCAGCGCGCTCACCAGGAAGGCCAGCCCGTTGCTCAGGAACGTCCGGGCGGCCCCGACCAGTCCGATGAGGACACCGCCGGCCGTCGGACCGATCAGCTCGGCCGCGTCCTGGCTCATGATGAGCTTGGCGTTGGCGTCCACCAGCTGCGTCGCCGGGATCAGCCCCGGCAGCAGGCTCTTGTACGCCACGGTGAAGAGCACGGTGAGCACGCCGGAGAGCCCCACCACCGCGTACAGGTAGCCGAGGGTGAGCTGCCCGACCAGCGCGGCGGTCGGGAGCGACAGCATGAGCGCGCCCCGGCCGAGGTCGCAGAGGATCATCAGGCGGCGCTGGTCCACCCGGTCGGCGAGGATCCCGGCCGGCAGCGAGACGAGCAGGTACGGCAGCCAGGCCAGGAAGGTGAGCAGCGAGACCTGGAAGACGCTGGCGTGCAGGGTCTCCGCGGCGAGCAGCGGAACCGCCACGCCGGCGATCCGGGTGCCGAGCTCACTGACCGTCTGCCCGCTCCACAACAGCAGGAAGTTGCGGCTGCGCAGCAGCGAGGGCGGTCGGACGGTCGCGGGCGCCGGAGGATCGGCGACGTGCTGGCTCACGGGTCTGCCTGTCTGTGCGAACGAAGCGTCGATGGGGGCGGTCACAAGATCCACGCCAGCCTGCCGCCGTTGCTGCCGCCCGCGCCACCCGATATCGGCCCGGGTACGGTCCGAGGGCCCGCCCGGGCGGGCGGCGGAACGGAGGCCCACCCGATGTCGATCGTCCTCATCACCCTCGGCGGCACGATCGCGATGGGCGGGGTGGACCGGGGGCGGCCCGGGGTGGTCACCCGGCTCAGCGGCGCCGACCTGACGGCCGCCGTGCCGGGCCTCGCCGAGCTCGGGGTGCCGCTGGATGTCCGGGACGTCCAGGCGGTGCCGAGCGCGAGCCTCACCTACCGGCAGGTGCTCGACGTGGTCGACGTCGCCTCGACCGCGGTGGCCGCCGGGGCGAGCGGTGTGGTGGTCAGCCAGGGCACCGACACCCTGGAGGAGTCGGCGTTCCTGGCGGATCTGGTCTGGTCGCACGCCGCCCCGCTGGTCTTCACCGGTGCGATGCGCAACCCCACGCTGGCCGGTCCGGACGGTCCGGCGAACCTGCTGGCGGCGATCCGGGTCGCCGCCGCGTCCGAGGCCCGTGGCCTGGGCGTGCTGGTGGTCCTCGACGACGAGGTGCACGCAGCCCGCTGGGTACGCAAGACGCACAGCACCAGCACCGCGACCTTCGCCTCGCCGAACACCGGTCCGCTCGGGCAGGTGATCGAGGGCGAGGTTCGCGTGCTCGTGCGGCCGCAGCGGCGCGACCCGCTGCCGCCGGTCGACCGGGGACGGCTCGACGCCACCCGGGTCGCCCTCTACCCGGTCACCCTGGACGACGACGGTCTGCTCCTCACCGGTGTCGCCGACACGCACCACGGGCTGGTGGTCGCCGGTTTCGGCGTGGGGCACGTGCCCGCCGCGTTGGCGCCGCGGCTCGGGGAGTTGGCCGGGCGGATGCCGGTGCTGCTCACCTCCCGCACCGGCGCCGGGTCGGTGCTGCGCCAGACGTACGGGGCGGTCGGCTCGGAGACCGACCTGCAGCGGCGCGGTCTGCTCAACGGCGGGCTGCTCGACCCGTACAAGGGGCGGGTGCTGCTCAGGCTCCTGCTCGCCGCCGGCCTGCACGCCGACGCACTGGTCGTCGCGTTGGCCCGGTTCCGCTGAGCGGGCCCGCCGTACCCACTGCCTGTGTCAGGAGACCGTGCTCGGCCGCGCCGGCCCCGGGCGACGGCCGACGGCATTGTCGGTCCGCCGGGGCCCGGCTCGCTCGGGCGAGCCTCACGGAACAGGCCTAGACTGCGGCGGTGACCGGGGAGCGACGACCGTTGGCCGCGCGCCCGCTGACGGAGCCGCACCCGTCCCGGCTGCCGCTCGACCACCCGGAGCGCGAACGCGTTCTCGCCGCCCACGCCGCGGCGCTCGACGCCGGGGAGGCCGGCTATCTCGATCCGGAGTCGGGTCTCTTCGTGCTCACCGCCGGTTTCCTCGCCCGCCGCGGAACCTGTTGCGGCCGTGGCTGCCGCCACTGCCCGTACGTCGATGATCCGTCCGGTGACGCGGACGTGACGCCGCAACGACGCGACGGGTGAGGGGTTCCGTCCGGCCCGGACATTCCGTACGGTGTCCGACGGACATCCGGCGGCCGCCCCCGCCGACTACCGCGGAGGTTCCACGTGCGTTCCCGGATCTTGCCCGTCGTCGCGGCCGTACTGCTGACCGCGGGCTGCTCGACAGAGCGGGAACCGGTGGAGGTGCCGCCCCCGGCGCCGATCGCCCTGGACGTGGCCGCCGCCTCCTCCGGTGGCGCCTGCCGGCTGCTCGACTTCGCCGTCATCGAGCAGCACGTGAAGGTCCGTCTCGACGTGGCCGCGGCGAGCGAGCGCGGTGACACCCACACCTGCGTGACCCGGGCCGGCGAGGCGACTCTGCCGGAGTTGACCTTGACGGTCACGGAGACGTCGATGGACAAGGCCACTTTCGCCGCCGACGTGGTGCCCGACTCGGCCGGCAAGGTGTCCGGGTTGGGCCAGCAGGCCTACCGGCGTACCACTGGCGCGGCGGACGGCCACGGCCCGGTCGCCGAGGTGGGCTGGCTCTCCACCGAGGGTCGGCTCGCCGTCCTGAGCTGGACCACCGCCAAGGGAACCGCCAAGTCCGCGGCGGAGAAGGTGGCGGTTCAGCTCGCGGCCCTGGCGAAGAAGGTCAACACCCGCGCCCTGTGACGCCGGTCGCGGGTGATGAACTCGCTGCGCCCGAGCACCGGACGGACCCGTGCGGACCGGACGCCCGGCGGCAAACACCGTGAACCAGGCACCGGTCGCAGCGAGGCGCGCGGGGTGAGCATGGCCGGCCGGGTAGCCCGGCCGACCAGGTCAGCCGGCGGCGACGAAGACCCGGGAAGCGACCTCGCGCGGAAGCCGGACCCGGTCGCCGGAACGATCGATCGACACCCCGTCGCGCTCCTGGGCCACGGTCACGATGGCACCGGGATCGACGCCGGCGGCGTGCAGCTGACGCAGCACGTCCGCGTTCGTCTGCACGCTCTCGCAGATCCGCCGGACGACAACCTTCCCGGAGAGGCCGGGGAAGGCCAGGTTCCGCTCACCGTCGAGGATTGCGGCGTCCTCCGGCTCCGGCGAGCCGAGCTCCTCCAGGCCGGGGATCGGGTTGCCGTAGGGCGAGCGGGTCGGCCGGTTGAGCAGGTCGTAGACCCGCTTCTCGACCGCGTCGCTCATCACGTGCTCCCACCGGCAGGCCTCCTCGTGGGCCTCCTCGTAGGGCATCCCGATCACGTTCACCAGCAGCAGCTCGGCGAGCCGGTGCTTACGCATGACGGAGACGGCGGCGTTGCGGCCGTCCGCGGTGAGCGTGAGGTGCCGGTCACCCTCGACCGTGAGCAAGCCGTCGCGCTCCATCCGCGCGACAGTCTGACTCACTGTGGGACCGCTCTGTTTCAACCGCTCGGCGATCCGGGCGCGCAGCGGCGGCACCCCCTCCTCCTCGAGTTCGAGGATGGTGCGCAAGTACATTTCCGTCGTGTCGACCAGGTCGTGTTTCACGTCAGCGGCCCTCCGGTGATCGATGTTACCGCGTCGCAGGTGTAACGACCGAAGCCGAAACGCGAGTCCGCTCACCGAATGGTGTTGACTGGTCGCCATGTCCGGTACCGACGACCTGCTGGTCGAGCCCGAACGACTCGCCGCCGAGCTCGAATCCGCCGACCCGCCCACCGTGCTCGACATCCGCTGGCGGCTCACCGGGCCGCCCGGCCGGGACGACTACGCCGTCGGCCACCTGCCCGGCGCGGTCTTCGTCGACCTGGACACCGAGCTCTGCGGAGCGCCCGGCGCCGCCGGCCGGCACCCGCTGCCCGATCCCGCGGCGTTGCAGGCCGCGCTGCGGGCCGCGGGCGTCCGGGCCGGTCACCCCGTGGTGGTGTACGACGGCGGGGACGGCATGGCGGCCGCCCGCGCCTGGTGGACGCTGCGTTGGGCAGGGCACGAGCCGGTTCGCGTGCTGCACGGTGGCTATCCGGCCTGGACGGCCGCCGGCCTGCCGGTCGGCGCCGACGTGCCCGCGCCGGTGCCGGGTGACGTCCGGGTCCGACCCGGAGCGCTGCCCGTGCTCGACGCGGGGGAGGCAGCCCGGCTGGCCGCCGCGCAGGGCGCGGTGCTGATCGACGTGCGGGCCGCGCCCCGCTACCGGGGGGAGACCGAGCCGATCGACCCGGTGGCCGGGCACGTGCCGGGCGCGGTGAACGTGCCCGCCCCGGAGTACGTCACGAACGGCCGCTTCCCCGCCGCCGAGGCGCTGCGGGACCGGTTCGCCACCGTCGGGGTCGCCGAGGGCACGGCGGTCGGGGCGTACTGCGGATCGGGGGTGACCGCGGCCCAGGCGGTGCTCGCCCTGCACCTCGCCGGCCGGCTGGACGCCGCGCTCTACGTCGGCTCGTGGAGCAACTGGGTCGCGGACCCGGAGCGCCCGGTGGCCACCGGAGCGTGAGACCCCCGCGCGGGCCACGACCGGGGATGTGACCGGTGCCACGGCGACACCCAGCGCGTCCGGCGCGGGGGGCCGGTCCACGTGCGACGATGGGCGCATGTCCGACGACACGGTGGTGGTGTGGGACGAGTCCCTGCTCGCCTACGACATGGGCGACCATCCGCTCGACCCGGTCCGGGTGGAGCTGACCGTCGCGCTCGCCCGGGAGCTCGGAGTCCTGGACCGGCCCCGGGTGCGCCTGGTCAAGCCGGAACCGGCCGACGACGCGCTCCTGACCCGGGTGCACGATCCGCGTTACCTGGCGGCGGTCCGGGCCGCACCCGCCGACCCGCTCTTCGCGGGGTTCGGGCTGGGCACCTCGGACAACCCGATCTTCGGCGGGATGCACGAGGCGAGCGCCCTGGTCACCGGGGCCACGGTGGCCGCCGCCGAGGCGGTCTGGCGGGGCGAGGCGCGCCGGGCGGTGAGCGTGGCCGGTGGGCTGCACCACGCCATGCCGGCCCGGGCCTCGGGGTTCTGCGTCTACAACGACCCGGCCGTGGCGATCGCCCGCCTGCTCGACCTCGGTGCCGAGCGGATCGCGTACGTCGACGTGGACGTGCACCACGGCGACGGCGTGCAGCAGATCTTCTGGAACGATCCGCGGGTGCTGACGATCAGCCTGCACGAGACCCCGCTCGCCCTCTTTCCCGGCACCGGCTTCCCCGACGAGACCGGCGGCCCGGAGGCCGAGGGCAGCGCGGTCAACGTGGCGCTGCCGCCGGGTACCGGCGACGCGGGCTGGCAGCGCGCGTTCCACGCGGTCGTTCCGTCGGTGCTGCGGGCGTTCCGGCCGCAGGTGCTCGTCACCCAGTGCGGCGCGGACGGGCACCGGCTCGACCCCCTCGCGGACCTGCACCTCTCCGTCGACGGCCAGCGCGCCACCTACCTCGCCCTGCGGGCGCTCGCCGACGAGCTCTGCGGGGGCCGTTGGGTGGCCACCGGCGGGGGCGGGTACGCCCTCGTCGAGGCGGTGCCCCGGGCCTGGACGCACCTGCTGGCGGTCGCGACCGGCGAGCCGATCGACCCGGCGACGCTGACCCCGCTCGCCTGGCGTGAGCTGGCCGCCGCGCGCGGGCCGGGCCGCGACGTGCCGCTGCGGATGACCGATGACGTCGACCCGTCGTACGAGCCGTGGCAGCCCAGCGGCGAGCCGACCGCGGTGGACCGGGCGATCGCGGCGACCCGCAAGACGGTCTTTCCGCTGCTCGGGCTCGACCCGTACGACCCACGCGACTGAGCGCACGGGAGCCGGGCCCGTGACGACCGTGGACCGACCGGTGGACGTGCTGCTCAGCGACGGCAGCACCGTCCAACTGCGACCGATCCGTCCCGAGGACGCGCCGGAGATCGTGGCGATGCACGGCCGGTTCTCCGAGCGCACCCGCTACCTTCGCTACTTCTCGCCGTATCCGCGGATCCCGGAGCGCGACCTGCGGCGTTTCGTCAGCGTCGACCACCGCGACCGGGAGGCGCTCGTGGTCCTGGCGAGCGGCCGGATCGTCGCCGTGGGCCGGTACGAGCGGCTCGGCCCGGCGGCCCCCGAGGCCGAGGTCGCCTTCGTGGTCGAGGACGCCCACCAGGGGCGCGGCATCGGCTCGGTACTGCTGGAGTACCTCGCGGACGCGGCCCGCCGGGTGGGCATCGTGCACTTCGTCGCCGAGGTGCTGCCCGCCAACGGCACGATGCTGCGGGTCTTCTCCGACTTCGGTTACCAGGTGCGGCGGCAGTTCGCCGACGGGGTGGTGCACCTGACCTTCCCGATCGCGCCGACCGAGGCGACGCTGGCGGTCCAGCGTGGCCGGGAGCACCGCACGGAGGCGCGTTCGATAGCCCGTCTCCTGGCGCCGAGAGGCGTCGCCGTCTACGGTGCCAGCGCCACCGGGCAGGGCGTCGGTGCCGCCGTACTCGGGCACCTGCGCGACGGCGGCTTCGTGGGCGCCGTCGTGCCGGTGCACCCGACCGCGGCGACCGTCGCCGGGCTGCCCGCGTATCCGCATGCGGTCGACGCCGGGGTACCGCTGGACCTCGCGGTGGTCGCGGTCGCGCCGGACGCGGCACCGGCGGTGGTCGCCGACGCGGCTGCCGCCGGGGTGCACGGGCTGGTGGTGATCTCGGCCGGATTCGCGGAGGCCGGCGCGGAGGGCGCCGCCGCGCAGCGGGCGCTGGTCCGGGCCGCGTACGCCGCCGGCATGCGGGTGATCGGGCCGAACTGCCTCGGCGTGGCGAACACCGATCCGGCGGTACGCCTCAACGCCACGCTCGCGCCGGTGCTGCCACCGCCCGGCCGGGTCGGCATCTTCAGCCAGTCCGGGGCGTTCGGGGTGGCGTTGCTGGCCGAGGCGGACCGCCGTGGCCTGGGCCTGTCCGGTTTCGTCTCGGCGGGGAACCGGGCCGACGTCTCCGGCAACGATCTCCTTCAGTACTGGCAGGACGACCCGGGCACCGACGTGGTCATGCTGCACCTGGAGACCTTCGGCAACCCGCGGAAGTTCGCCCGGCTGGCCCGGCGGATCGGGCGCACGAAGCCGGTGGTGGCGCTCGCGTCGCCGGCCCGGCCGGTCGGTACGGCCAGCTCCGCCGGCCCGGACGAGGTGGCGGTGGCCGCCCTCTTCGCCCAGTCCGGAGTGATCCGGGTCGACACCGTCGGCGAGCTGCTCGACGTCGGGCTGCTGCTGGCCAACCAGCCGCTGCCCGCCGGCCCGCGGGTGGCGGTGGTGGGCAACTCGTCGGCGCTGACCGGGCTCGCCGCCCGCGCCTGCGTCGCTCAGGGACTCACGCCGGCCGAGGGCGGCTCCCGCGACGTCGGGCCCAACGCGACCGCCGCGGAGTTCGCCGCCGCGCTCGCCGCGGCGGCCGGCGACGACCGGGTCGACGCGCTCGCGGTGATGCTCGCCCCGCCGCTGCCCGGTCAACCGGCGGAGGCCGACCTCGCCGTCGCGTTGCCCGCCGCGCTGCGTCCCGGCAAGCCGGTCGTGGTGACCGTACTGGCGGGACGGACCGTGTCCGGGTTGCCGGCGTACGCGGGTGTCGAGGAGGCGATCCGGGCGCTGGCCCGGGTGCACCGGTACGCGGACTGGCTCCGCCGGTCGCCCGGTGCGCTGCCGGAGCTGACCGGCATCGACCCCGCCGCCGGTCAGGCCGCGCTGCGTCGCGACGGTGTGGACACCGCCGGTCTGCTCGCCGCGTACGGAATCGACCTGGTCGAGTCGGCGTCGGCGCGCTCGGCGGACGAGGCGGTCGAGGTGGCCACCCGGCTCGGCTTCCCGGTGGCGCTCAAGGCGGCGGCGTACGGGCTGCGGCACCGCCTCGACCTGGGTGCCGTACGCCTCGACCTGCCCGACCCGGCCGCGCTCCGCCGGGCGTACGCCGAGCTGGCCGCGGCCTTCGGCCCGGACGTCCTGGTGCAGCGGATGGTGCCGCCCGGGGTGGCCTGCGTGGTCGAGCTGGTGGAGGATCCGGCATTCGGGCCGGTGGTCGGCTTCGGGGTCGGGGGTGTCGCCACCGAACTGCTCGGCGACCGGGCGTGGCGGGCGGTGCCGTTGACCGATCGCGTGCCGAGGAGCTGGTCGACGAGCCGCGGGCCGCCCCGCTGCTGCGGGGGCATCGCGGAGCCGCCCCGGTGGACCGGTCCGCCCTGGCCGAGCTGCTGCTGAGGGTCGGCCGGCTGGCCGACGAGCAGCCTCGCGTGCGCGCCCTGACGTTGAATCCGGTGCTCGCCCGCCCGGACGGACTCTCGGTGCTGCACGCCACCGTGCGCCTCGGCGCCGCCACCGACCGACCGGACACCGGCCCTCGCCGCCTGTAGTTGCTGGCCCTTTCACCCTCGCGGGGCGGTGGTGCGTAGAGCGGGGTCAGGCGCGGCTGGAGATCTGCTGGACGGCCCAGGAGTTGCCGTCCGGGTCGGAGAAGAAGACGAAGCCCACGTTGTCCAGCGGGTCCGGCACCGGCCCCGGGTTCTCCCCGAGGACCTGGACGTCGCTGACCTCGACGCCGCGTTCCACCAGCTCCAGGTGGGCCTTGCGCAGGTCGGGCACCACCAGCTGGAGTCCCTTGAGCGAACCCGGCGGCATCTCCGGGACGACGCCGGCGCCGAAGACGATGGAGCAGCTGGAACCGGGTGGGGTCAGCTGCACGATCCGGCCGAGCCCGCCGATGGCGGTGTCATGGTCGACGACGAATCCGAGCTGGTCGGCGTAGAACGCCTTCGCCCGGTCCACGTCGGACACGGGTACGACCACCACTTCCAACGTCCAGTTCATGCTGCGTCCTCTCAAGCCGCGAGTGAAGCTGGTCACGCCCTGAGTAGCCCACCGAACCCGTCGAGTCAATCACCGCCGCGCCCGGCGGGGGCATGCGAGAGGCCCCGGCGAACCGCCGGGGCCTCTCACCACGCGCCGTCAGCAGGCGTACGCCTCCAGGCGCTGCGCTCGCTCCGGGGCGCGCAGCTTCAGCAGCGTCACCTTCTCGATCTGCCGGATCCGTTCCCGGGAGAGGCCGAACTCACGGCCGACCTCGTCGAGCGTGCGCTGCCGGCCGTCGTCGAGACCGAACCGCAGCCGGATCACCGCCTGCTCCCGCTGCGAGAGGGTGGCCAGTACGATCCGTACCTCGTTACGCAGCTCGCCCTGGGCCGCCGCGTCGCCGGGCTCCTGGCGCGGGTCCACCGCGGCGACGAAGTCGCCGAGCGCGCTCTCGCCGTCCTCGCCGACCGCCTGGTCCAGGCTGACCGGCTCCCGGTCGTACGAGATCAGCTCGATGACCTGGAACTCGGGAACGTCGAGCGCCCGGGCCACCTCGGCGACGGTGGGTTCGCGACCCAGCGCCACCGACAGTTCGCGGCGGGCCCGGACCATCCGGTTGACCTGCTCCACCATGTGTACGGGGATGCGGATGGTGCGGGCCTGGTCGGCCATGGCGCGGGTGATGGCCTGGCGGATCCACCAGGTGGCGTAGGTGGAGAACTTGTAGCCCTTGGTGTAGTCGAACTTCTCGACGGCGCGGATGAGGCCGAGGTTGCCTTCCTGGATGAGGTCGAGGAAGGCCATGCCGCGACCGGTGTAGCGCTTGGCGATGCTCACCACCAGGCGCAGGTTCGCCTCGAGCAGATGGTCCTTGGCGGCCCGACCCTCCGTGGCGATCAGCTCCAGGTCGGCCCGCAGCTGCGCGGAGACCGGGGTGCAGGTGGCGAGCTTCTCCTCGGCGAAGAGCCCGGCCTCGATCCGCTTGCTGAGCTCGACCTCCTGCGCCGCGGTGAGCAGCTTCGTCCGACCGATGCCGTTGAGGTACGCCCGGACGAGGTCCGTGGAGACGCCCCGCTCGTCGGTGGCGTCCAAGTCGGTGAGGACCTCGGCGCTCAGGTCGGTGTCCGTGCCCGCGGTCGGGCGCATCTGGTGCTCCGTCATCTGCAGGGCCATCTTTCGTCTCTCCCCGTGTCCGTGTCGTGCGTTCCCGGCCCAGTACCGCCGGTGACAAACAGCTTGGCGGGCGGGGCGTAAAACGGGAGTGAGGCGATCGGGGACCCGACAGCAATCCGGTCGGGTCGGTGGACCCGGCGGGGCGTGAGCGGGGTCGGGAGTGTCGACCGGGCTGCTTTGCCCGACCCGGTTACCGTGCGATCGATCGGCCGGTGAGGCCGGCCCGCGAGGCTACGGAGGGGCGCAGTGGTCTTCAAACGGCTCATGCAGGCGATGGGTGTGGGTGGCCCGTCGGTGGAAACCGTGCTGACCAACCCGAACTGCCGCCCCGGCGGCCAGCTCGAGGGCCGGATCCAGGTAACGGGGGGTGACCATCAGGTCGACATCGAGTATGTGGCGCTCGGGCTGGTCACCCGGGTCGAGGTGGAGAGCGGCGACAACGAGTACGACACGAACCAGGAATTCCACCGGCAGCGGGCCACCGGCGCGTTCCGGCTGGAGCCGGGGCAGCGCCACGACATTCCGTTCCGCTTCGACGTGCCGTGGGAGACGCCGGTCACCGAGCTGTACGGGCGACACCTGCACGGGATGACCATGGGTCTGCGTACGGAGCTGGAGGTGGCGAGGGCGGTCGACAAGGGTGATCTGGACGCCGTCGCCGTGCATCCGCTGCCCGCGCAGGAGCGTCTGCTGGAGGCGCTGCTGCGGCTGGGCTTCCGGTTCACCCGGGCGGACGTGGAGCGGGGCCACATCTACGGCGTACGGCAGTCGCTGCCGTTCTACCAGGAGATCGAGTTCTATCCGGCGCCGCAGTACGGCCGGGCCATCAACCAGCTGGAGGTCACCTTCATCGCCGACTCGCGGCAGATGCAGGTGGTGCTGGAGCTGGACAAGCGAGGCGGCCTCCTCACCGAGGGGCGGGACGCCTTCGGCCGGTTCACCGTCGACTACGCCACGATGGACCGTGTCGACTGGGCCGCCCAGCTCGACGGCTGGCTACGCCAGTCCCTCCAACGCCGCGGCCTCTTCTCCTAACCCCCACCCCCTCCCTCCCTCCCCCTCCTCCCGCCCCCCTCTACTCCCGGTGATCAAGAGGTTTCCGTCAGCTGGGGCCAGGATCCTGACGCACACCTCTTGATCAACAGGGCGAGGCGGGGAGGGGGTGGGGGTGAGAGGTGTGGGGGAGGGGGGTTAGAGGTCCAGGAGGATGGTGCGGGGGCCGACGTTGACGCTCTCGACCAGCATGTGAGCGCGGAAACGGCCGGTCTCCACCTTGGCGCCGCGCTCACGCAGCGCCTCGACCACGGCCGTCACCAGCGGTTCGGCGACCTCCGCGGGCGCCGCGGCCGTCCAGCTCGGACGGCGGCCCTTGCGGGCGTCGCCGTAGAGGGTGAACTGACTGACCACGAGGATCGGTGCGCCGGTGTCGGCGGCGGAGCGCTCCTCGTCGAGGATCCGCAGCTCGTGCACCTTGCGGGCCATCGTCCGGGCGGTCTCCCCGGTGTCGGTGTGGGTCACGCCGAGCAGCACCAGCAGCCCGTCGTCGATCGCGCCGACCACGTCGCCGTCGACCGTGACGCTGGCCCGGCCGACCGTCTGCACCACCGCCCGCATCAGCAGGCTCCCCGTCCGCCGCTCCGCCCGACCACCCGGGCGTGCCGGGCAACGAGGACCTCGACGATCTGGCCGACGCCGGCCGGCGTCGTCGCCAGCATCAGTCGGTCACCGGCTCGATGATGCCCCGCGCGACCAGGTGCGCCACGATCGGACCGGCCGCCTCGGCGAGCTCGTCGGGCGCCACGTCGTGCGCCACCGCGAGCAGGGCGAGCTGGTCGCGCAGCGGCAGGCGGCCGTCGGCTCCACCGACCAGCGCCAACACCAGCGGATCGATCTCCTCGGTCCAGCGCAGCCCGTGCGGCATGGCCAGCACCTGCCGGTCCACCGCCCAGCCCTCGTCGCCGAGGGTCGCCTCCTGCCGAAGTTGGAGCCCCTCGGCGGCCCGGTAGCGCTCGGCGAGCAGCGCCTCGGGGTCGCGTACCTGAAGGAAGTCCTGGCGGTCGAACCAGGCGCCGATCTGGTCGCCCATCGGCGGCTCGACCCGCTGCCGGAGATCCTCCACGCGGACCACGGGGTCGGCGTGCCCGCCGCGGCGCAGCGAGATGATGCCGAAGCCGATCGCCTCCACCTTGTGCGCGTCGAACCAGTCCAGCCAGGCGGCCATCCGCTGCGGGTCGGCCGCCTCGCCGACGTCGGTCAGCCACAGGTTGACGTACGCCATGGGGTCGGCCACCTCACGCTGGATGACCCAGGCGTCCAGGCCGGTGCCGGCGAACCAGTCCGCGACCCGCTCGTCCCACTGCTCACCGGCGACGTGCACCCAGTTCGCCAGGTACTGCATCGTGCCGCCCTCGGTGAGCAGGGCGGGCGCGGCTGCGGCCAGTTCGCTCCCGATCGCGTCGCCGACCCGGCCGGAGTCCCGGTAGACGTGCGTGGTGGTGCCCGGCCCGACCACGAACGGTGGGTTGCTCACCACCAGGTCGAACCGGCGTCCCGCCACCGGGGCCACCATGTCGCCGCGGAGCAGCTCCCAGTCCTGGCCGTTGAGAGCGGCGGTGGTGGCGGCGAAACGCAGGGCCCGGGGGGAGACGTCGGTGGCGGTGACCGAGCGCGCATGGGTGGAGAGGTGCAGTGCCTGTACGCCCGAGCCGGTCCCCAGGTCGAGCGCGGTGCCGACCGGTCGGCGGACGGTCGCGCCGATCAACGTCTGGGTCGCGCCGCCGATGCCGAGCACGTGCTCGGAGTGCAGCGGCCGACCGGGGCGGGCACTGGCCGGCACGTCGGCGAGTACCCACCACTCGTCCCCGTACGGCTCCAGGTCGACGCCGGCGCGCACACCGTCGCCGTGCCGTTCGAGCAGCCCGCCCTCGACCGCCTCGGCGAGGTCGAGCGGCGCGAGCGCGGCGGCCACCACCGCCTCCGACTCGGTCTGGTCACAGATGAAGACCCGGATCAGCGTGGCGAGCGGGTCGCGGTCCTCGGTCGCTTTCAGCGCGGCGCGGAAGTCGTTGCGCGCCACCCCGCCGGTCGCCTGCGGACCGAGCCGGTCGGCGATGCCGTTCGAGGTGAAGCGGGCCCGGGTCAGCGCGGTACGCAACGCCTCGACGCCGGCGGGGGAGAGCAGCATGTCTTGTTCGGCCACCTCGCCATCCTGCCTGCTGCCGTTGTCCCGGGCGGGCCCACCCGGGACATCCGCGCCGTGAGCAGGCGCGATCGACCGATCTCCGGGCCGAGGAGACCGGCACGACGGCCACCGTCCGGGGGCTGCGCGCGGGGGCGCGCCCGCGTCGTCGTACGGCGGGGAGGTGCTGGTCGCGCGTGTGTCCGCCGGCAGTCGAGCGGGGTCTGGCAGCATTGGGTCATGGCGTTGGCACTTCCGATCGATTCCGCGGCGAACGATCTCCTCAACCGGGATCCGCTGGCCCGCATCCTCGGCATGGTCCTTGATCAGCAGATTCCGATGGAGAAGGCGTTCTCCTCGCCGTACGTGCTGGCGCAGCGGCTCGGGCACGACCTCGACGCGGGCGAGCTGGCCGGGTACGACCCGGAACAGCTGATCGCCGTCTTCGCCCAGCCGCCCGCGCTGCACCGGTTCCCGAAGGCGATGGCGGCCCGGGTGCAGGAGGTGTGCCAGGTGATCGTCGACCGGTACGACGGCGACGCCGCCGGGCTCTGGACCGGCGTGACCGACGGTCGGGAGCTGTTCGACCGGATCGCCGGGCTGCCCGGCTTCGGCAAGCAGAAGGCGCAGATCTTCCTCGCCCTGCTCGGCAAGCGCTTCGACGTGCGCCCGCAGGGCTGGCAGGAGGCGGCCGGCGGGTACGGCGACCCGGACGCGTACCGGTCGGTCGCCGACGTCACCGACGGTGAGTCGCTGCGTCGGGTACGGGAGTACAAGCAGCAGATGAAGGCGGCGGCCAAGGCGAAGGCGGCCGGCTGAACCGCCGCCTGACCTGCACCGGGCGGCGGTTGCCGGCTGACCGCCGCGTGGACTCAGGCGGCGGTGGGGTGGGCGAGCGAGGCGAGCGCCCGCCGGACGTCGGCGAGGGAGACGGTCGTCGAGTCGTCGAGGTCGGCCAGGCCCGCCTCGATCCACTGCCGCATCAGGGTGGTGACCCCGATGCCCCGCGCCTCGGCCGCCGCCCGCACGCGTTCGTACGTCTCCAGCGGCAGCCGCACCGACCGGCTGACCATCGGCACATCGGTGTCCGGAACGGGCAGCTCCGCCGGCTGACTCTCGTCGATCAACTCCGCGAGCCGGTCGTCGCCGCTGTGGAACTGCTTGGTCGCGTCGTCACGGTGCATGTCACCGCCTCCTCATCGGCGATCTCTCCGCACCGCCTCGTCGTAGCGCTTCGACTCGGCGTCGCTGAGCTCACGGGCGGAGAGGATGTCCCAGTCGTTGTCGGTGCCGTCGGCCTCCGCGAGCAGCACAGCCAGCCGACGGCCCCGCCTGGCGGCGGCGTAGACGACCATCACGTCGTCGCCCAGGTGGCGGATCACCCGCCGGACGCTGTGCAGCGCCTCCCAGACTTCCCCCGGCGTGACGTCGTAGACCTTCAGGTTGGCCAGCGCCTCTTCGGTGAAGCTGAACCTGCTGCCCACGGGCGGAGCGTACCACGGGCGTAACACGAAGCACCTCCTCTCGTGGTGCCACCGGTCACTCCTGGGGCCGTCCGTCACGTCGAACTTCGCTGATCACGGCCACCGAGTGACAGGATGGGGCGTAACCCCTCGAGGAGGTCCGTGGTGAAGCGTCAGGCGTACCAGCCGATCCTGATCACCGACGCCTCACGCAGCCAGGACGACCAGCTCACCAGCCGGCAGCGGCGGTACGTGCTGATGATGAGCATCCGGGTGGCCTGTCTGGTCGTGGGTGCGATCCTGGTCGGCGCGCAGGCTCCCCTGCTCTGGCTCTGGCTGCCGCTCTGCGGCCTCGGCATGGTGCTCATCCCGTGGCTCGCCGTGCTGCTGGCCAACGACCGTCCGCCGAAGGAGGAGCACCGGCTCTCCAACCGCTTCCGGCACGAGCAGCGCGACGCCGCACCGCCGATGAGCGTCACCGCCGAGGAGCGCCCGCACAAGGTCATCGACGCCGACCTCTGACGGCGGCCCGGGTTCACCGGGCCGCCGAACGGACGCTGCGCTGTCGCCGGCCCGGCTCGCGGGTGCCGCCCCGGCCAGGTTCAGGGCTTCGGACGGGCACCGAGGGTGGAGACCGCCACCGCGCCAAGGTCGCCCGCCCGAGCCAGCGCCGTAGCCGGATCCGCGCCGGCCAGCCAGGCGGTCAGCAGCCCCGCGGCGAACGCGTCCCCGGCCCCGGTGACGTCCACCACGGCCACCCGGCGGGCCGGCGCCGAACAGAGCGTCCCCGTCCGATCCGCCCAGACCGCGCCGGCCGCGCCTCGCTTGACCACGACCCGGCGCGCGGTCGCCGACAACGCCCGCGCCTGGGCGGCCGGCTCCAGCCCACCGGCCAGCACGGTGGCCTCGTCCGCGTTGACCAACAGCAGGTCGACGTCGCGTACCCAGGCCAGGAAGGCGGGCACACCGACGCGCCGCAGCGGCGCCGCGGAGGCCGCGTCGACGCTGGTGCTGAGCCCCCGCTCGCGGGCGGCGGCCAGCGCCCTCAGCCCGGCCGCGCGCGACTCGGCGTCCAACAGGGTGTACGCGGACAGGTGCAGATGCCCCGCGTCGGGCACCCCGGCGAGGGCCTGATCGACGTGCGCTGCCGTCAACCGCAGGTTCGCCCCTCGCTGGCTCACCATCGTCCGCTCGCCCGCGGTGGCCAGCACGATGACGGTGCCGGTCACGGCGTCCTCGACGGTCTCGATGGCGCAGGCGACGCCGGCGGCGCCCAGTTCGACCACCCGGTCGCGCCCCTCGGCGTCCCCACCGACCGCCGCGACCAGCGTCACGGGGGTGCCCTGCGCGGCGAGCCAGGCGGCCGTGTTCGCCGCCTGACCGCCGCCGCTGAACCGGATCTCGGCAGCCGTGTCCGAGCCGGAGGCGAGTGGCCCGCGCAGCGCCGCGACCACGTCGGTGATCACGTCACCGACGACGACGACCCGTCGGTTCGGGCTCATGCTCCGGTGTCGGCGCGCCGGGCTGCCGAGGCCACCGCGATCCGCGCGGCCAGGTCGGCGTTGCGCAGGATGATCCGTACGTTCACCGCGAGGCTGGCGCCCTCGGTGGCGGAGTGGAAGTGGGCCAGCAGGTAGGGGGTCACGGCCTTGCCGGTCACCCCGTCGCGCTCCAGCCGGGCCAGGCCCTCGGTGAGCGTCCGGTCGTGCAGCACCGGATCGAGCTGCTCGTCGACGGGGAGCGGGTTGGCCACCACGAGGCCGCCGTTGGTCAGGCCGTGCTGCGTCCGGGCGGCGAGCACGTCGGCGATCTGCTCCGGCGAGTCCACCGACCAGTCGAGGTCGAAGCCGCCGTCGGTCAGGTAGAAGCCGGGGAAACGCTGAGTGCGGTACCCCACCACACCGACCCCGAGCGTCTCCAGCCGCTCCAGCGTCGCCCCCACGTCGAGGATCGACTTGACCCCGGCGCAGACCACCGCGATCGGAGTCCGGGAGAGGGTGACCAGGTCAGCCGACTCGTCGAAGCTCTGCGCCGCCTCCCGGTGCACCCCGCCGAGGCCACCGGTGGCGAAGACGCCGATCCGCGCCGCGGCGGCCACCGCGCTGGTCGCCGCGACGGTCGTGGCGCCGTCCGCGCCGGTCGCCGCGGCCACCGCCAGATCACGGACGGAGAGCTTGGCCACACCGTCGACGGTGGCGAGGCGGGTCAGCTGGGCGTCGTCGAGCCCGACCACGAGTTCGCCGCCGACCATCCCGATGGTGGCCGGGACCGCCCCGGCGTCCCGTACGGTCGCCTCGATCTGCCGGGCGACCCGCAGGTTCTCCGGCCGGGGGAGGCCGTGCGAGACGATGGTGCTCTCCAGAGCGACGACGGGGCGCCCGTCCCGCAGGGCGTCGGACACCTCGGCGCCGAAACGGATGTGAAAGTTGGTCACAGTGATCACCGTACGGCCCGCTCCAGGCCGGACGTGAATTGGACCGGGCCGTCCGGAGCTGCCAAACTTGACGGTTGGAGGTGCAGACGTGAGCACAGAGGTTCTCGAGCGTCCGGAGCTGAAGGACGCCGACACCGGTCCCGAGATGTTCCACTACGTCCGTAAGGAAAAGATCGCCGAGAGTGCCGTCATGGGCACGTTCGTCATCGCGCTCTGCGGGGAGACCTTCCCGGTGACCAAGGCCGCGAAGCCGGGGTCGCCGGTCTGCCCGAAGTGCAAGGAGATCTACGACTCCTTCAGCCGCTGATCGGAGGCTGCCGCCGCGATCCCGCGCGTAGCCTTCGGCGGTGACCACCTCCACCGGTCTGCTCATCGCCGACCTCGTCGGCGTCGCGGTGTTCGCCGCCTCCGGTGCCTCCGCGGCGGTGGCCAAACGGCTCGACCTGTTCGGTGTCGCCTTCGTCGGTTTCGTGGCCGCCCTGGGCGGTGGGATCTTCCGCGACCTGGCCATCGGCGAGGTACCGCCGCTCGCCTTCGGCGACTGGCGGTACGCCGCCACCGCCGCGATCACCGCAGGTGCCGTGTTCTGGCTGCACCCCCAGTTGGCTCGGCTGCGGACCACCGTGCTGCTGCTGGACGCGGCCGGGCTCGCGCTCTTCACCGTCACCGGCACGCTCAAGGCGCTCGATGCGCAGGTACCCGCGGTCGGGGCCTGCGTGATCGGCATGCTCAGCGGGATCGGCGGCGGACTGGGCCGGGACCTGCTCACCGGCGAGATCCCGGTGGTGCTGCGCCGGGAGATCTACGCGGTCGCCGCCCTGGCCGGGGCGGTCGTCGTGGCGGTGCTGCAACGGGTGGGACAGGCCGGCCCGGCGCCGATCGCCGCGGCGGCAGTGTTGATCTTCGTGGTGCGGGTGGTGGCGTTGCGGCGACGCTGGGCGGTGCCGGTGGCGACGCTGCGGCCGCCGCGTACCCAAGACCCCGGTCCGGATCCGCGCTGATGTGACCAGCGTGGCGTCGCCTGGGCGCAGGGACGCCCGCTGGTTATGCTGAGTCGGCCTTCGCGGCAGCTACTGCGCGGAGGCGTTTTCATGGGCGCTGCGGACCGTGGCCCTGACCCAGGTCCGCCTTCATGCGGTCGGAGAGGAGCCTTCGCGTGGCAGCCCCGTCGCCGGCGATCGAGACGTTTCCGGCACTACGCGCATGGCAGCGCAAGGCGCTCGTGGAGTACCTGCGGCGGCGCTCCGACGATTTCACGGCGGTCGCCACGCCCGGCGCCGGTAAGACCACGTTCGCCCTGCGGATCGCCGCCGAGCTGCTCGTGGACGGCACGGTGGAGGCGGTCACCGTGGTCGCCCCGACCGAGCACCTGAAGACGCAGTGGGCACAGGCCGCGGCCCGGGTCGGCATCCAGCTGGACTCCGCGTTCCGTAACGCCGACGTGCACTCGTCGGCCGACTTCCACGGCGCCGTGGTCACGTACGCCCAGGTCGGCATGGCGCCGCAGGTGCACCGGCGGCGCACCATGACCCGCCGAACCCTGGTCATCCTCGACGAGATCCACCATGCCGGTGACTCCCGGACGTGGGGCGACGGGGTCAAGGCGGCCTTCGAGCCGGCCGTACGCCGCCTTATGCTCACCGGTACGCCCTTCCGCTCCGACGACAACCCGATCCCGTTCGTCACGTACGAGCGGGGCGGGGACGGGCTGCTGCGGTCCCGCGCCGACTCGGTCTACGGCTACTCGGACGCGCTCCGCGACAGCGTGGTGCGGCCGGTGCTCTTCCTCGCGTACTCCGGGGAGACCCGGTGGCGGACCAACGCGGGGGAGGAGCTGGCGGCACGGCTCGGCGAGCCGATGACCCAGGACCTCATCGCCCAGGCCTGGCGGACCGCGCTGGATCCGGCCGGCGACTGGATGCCACAGGTGCTGCGCGCCGCCGACGCCCGCCTCAGCGTGCTGCGCAACGCGGGCATGCCGGACGCCGGCGGGCTGGTGATCGCCAGTGACCAGCAGACCGCCCGGTCGTACGCCAAGCTCATCGAGCAGCTCACCGGCGAGAAGGCGGCGGTGGTGCTCTCCGACGACGCGGGAGCGTCGGCCCGGATCGCGACGTTCGCGGCGTCCGAGCAGCGGTGGCTGGTCGCCGTACGGATGGTCTCCGAAGGCGTCGACATTCCGCGTCTCGCGGTCGGGGTCTACGCCACCAGCGCGAGCACACCGCTCTACTTCGCCCAGGCGATCGGCCGTTTCGTCCGGGCCCGGCGTCCGGGGGAGACTGCCTCGGTCTTCCTCCCCAGCGTGCCGCACCTGCTCGGGCTCGCCAGCGAGATGGAGGCCGCCCGCGACCACGTGCTGGGCAAGCCGAAGGACCGCGAGGGCTTCGACGACGACCTGCTCGAGCGGGCCCAGCGTGACGACCAGGCCAGCGGCGAGCTGGAGAAGCGGTTCGCCGCGCTCTCCGCCACCGCCGAGCTGGATCAGGTGATCTTCGACGGTGCGTCCTTCGGCACCGCCGCCCAGGCGGGCACCCCCGAGGAGGAGGAGTACCTCGGGCTGCCGGGTCTGCTCACCGCCGACCAGGTCGCCGTGTTGCTGTCGAAGCGGCAGGCCGAGCAGCTCGCCGCCCAGCGCCGCAAGGCGGCCGTACGGACCGCTGAGCCGGCCGCTGACGCGCCCACGGCTCCGCCGCCACCGATGAGTGCCGCCCAGCGTCGCGTGGCGCTCCGCCGTCAGCTCAACGCCCTGGTGGCCGCGCGGCACCACCGTACGGGTCAGCCGCACGGCAAGATCCACGCCGAGCTGCGCCGGCTCTGCGGCGGTCCGCCGAGCGCTCAGGCGACGATCGAGCAGCTCGAGGAGCGCATCGCCACCGTCCAGACCCTCTGACCCCGGCGTCCCGGGTCGCCGTCCCGGTCACCGATGCGTCGATCATGAGGTTTGCGGGTGTTCTCGCGATCAACTCCACCACCAACCCCATGATCGACCCTGGGGGTCGGGTGGGGTGGGTGGGGTGGGGGCAAAAAGAGGCCGGCCGGGGCACCTCTCGGTGCCTCCGGCCGGCCTTTATGTCGGCTTGCGGATTCAGTTCGCCATCAAGTCGACGCCGCGCCAGCTGAACTCCGGGTCCGCCGCGTAACGAACGGTGATCTTCACGAGATCCTCCGCGTACTTGTTCGCGTGGTGCCCGCAGAACACCAGTTCACTCCCACCGGCGAGCGTGATACGGAGCTTGCCGGCAGCATTGCAGCGGTCGCACCGTTCATCGGCGGCCGGGGGGCTCACCGTCTCGGGCGGCGGCGTGAGGGTCGGGGTCATCGCCTTCCTCCTCTGGTCGTCACCGATGAACAATCTCTTCGGTCGTTGCTCACCTATCCTGCAACATCCATGTGGCTCCTGGCCTTCCCTGTGTGCCCGCGGGGGACCGAGGTCACACATGACAGGCACAGTGTGCCGTGCACCAAGGGTGCCACGTCAACGATCACAATCGTGCAACCGGCGGATCACCATCCGGCGTTGCACGCCAGGTGATCAAAACGACACACCGGGTTGACGATTCCGGCTCAGTCCAGGTAATCCCGAAGAACCTGTGACCGCGACGGGTGGCGCAGCTTCGACATGGTCTTCGACTCGATCTGCCGGATCCGCTCCCGGGTCACCCCGTAGACCTGACCGATCTCGTCCAGCGTGCGCGGCTGACCGTCGGTCAGGCCGAAGCGCAGTCGTACCACGCCCGCCTCACGCTCGGAGAGCGTCTGCAGCACCTGCTGGAGCTGGTCCTGCAGCAGCGAGAACGAGACCGCGTCGACCGCGACCACGGCCTCCGAATCCTCGATGAAGTCACCGAGCTGGCTGTCACCCTCGTCACCGATGGTCTGGTCCAGCGAGATGGGCTCCCGGGCGTACTGCTGGATCTCCAGCACCTTCTCCGGTGTGATGTCCATCTCCTTGGCCAGCTCCTCCGGGGTGGGCTCGCGGCCCAGGTCCTGGAGCAGCTCACGCTGTATGCGGCCGAGCTTGTTGATCACTTCGACCATGTGCACCGGGATGCGGATGGTGCGGGCCTGGTCGGCCATGGCGCGGGTGATGGCCTGGCGGATCCACCAGGTGGCGTAGGTGGAGAACTTGTAGCCCTTGGTGTAGTCGAACTTCTCGACGGCGCGGATGAGGCCGAGGTTGCCTTCCTGGATGAGGTCGAGGAAGGCCATGCCGCGACCGGTGTAGCGCTTGGCCAGCGAGACGACCAGTCGCAGGTTCGCCTCGAGCAGGTGGTTCTTGGCCCGCTCACCGTCCCGGGAGATCCACATCAGGTCCCGCTGCATCTCGCGGGTGAGCTTCTCCTCGCCCTCCTCGGCGGCGCGCAGCCGCTCCGCGGCGTAGAGGCCCGCCTCGATCCGCTTGGCGAGCTCCACCTCCTGCTCGGCGTTGAGCAGCGGCACCTTGCCGATCTGCTTGAGGTAGGCCCGGACGGAGTCGGCGGAGGCGGTCAGCTCGGCGTCCCGCCGAGCCTGCTTGAGCGCCTCGGACTCCTCGTCGTCCCACTCGAAGTCGTTGTCGCTGGCGGAGTTCGCCGCGTCGGCCTCGGCCGCCTGGGTCAGCTCGGCCGGCTCGTCGACGACCACGTCCTCGATCTCGGCGGCCAGCTCCTCGGGAGAGATGTCGCCGTCGGCCCCGTCCTTGGCCTTGCCGGGGGCGGCCTTGGCCTTGCCGGCCGCGGCGACGGTCGTCTTGGTGGCCCGGGTCGGCCTGGCGGCCTTGGCCGGCGCCGCAGCCTTGGCCACGTCGGCCGTGGTGCCGGCGCTCCCGCGCGCGGTCGCCTTCCGTGGGGCGGGCGCCGGGGCCTCGGCGGAGGGCGCCTGCTGCGGGGCCGGAGCGGCCTTCTTGGTGGTCTTGGCGGTGGTGGCGCGCGACGCCGGAGTGGCGGACCGGGCCGCGGCCACTCGGCGGCGGGTGCTGGCCGACCCGTCCACGACCACGGTCACTCCCGCCTCGGAGAGCGCCCGCAGGATCTTCTTGGCCTGGGCCGGCGTCACCTCGGCGGACTCGACGGTGCGCGCGAGCTGGGCCGACGTCAGCTGACCGCCGGCGCTCTGGGCGTGGGCGATCAGAGTGTCGGTGAGCGAGCGAACGTCGGCGCCGGTCTGGCGGGGTTCTGTCACGAATGACCTTCCGGAGGCGAAGAGCGAGCACGGCCGGGGCGTCCGGCGCAGCAGGGGCCACCGCGCCGGGCGATGTGTTTGGAGAACCCCCGTGTCCCGGGTGGGCCGGTCGTCGGCCGTCCGTGGCGCGTGGGCAGGGGTGAATTGTAACGCCGTCTGCGGCGATCATCCTGCGCCGCACGGCGTATCGGGTTGTCGAGACCGTCGAAACGGCGCAGATGTGGAGTTTGTAAGGATGGTACCCGCGCGCGAGTGCGGTACACCCCGATCGTGCGGGAAGGGGACGAGGCATGGAGCGTACGGCGCCGTCATCGGGCGAGCTGCTGGAGATCGCGGTCGAGCTGACCCGGGACGCCGCCGCGACGGCGTACCGGATGCGGGTCGAGGGTGTCTCGGTGGCCGCCACCAAGAGCACGGCCACCGACGTGGTGACCGCGGCCGATCGGGCGGTCGAGACCCAGGTCCTCGACGCGCTGCGCCGGCTCCGCCCCGCGGACGCGGTGCTCGGTGAGGAGTACGGGGCGGGCGGCACCGAGGTCGCCCCGGGCGGGGTGCGCTGGATCCTCGACCCGATCGACGGCACCGTCAACTACCTCTACGGGCTGCCGCACTACGCCGTGTCGCTCGCCGCCGAGGTCGACGGCGAGGTGGTCGCCGGGGTGGTGCGCAACGTGACCACCGGCGAGGAGTGGACCGCCACCGCCGGCGGCGGCGCGTGGCGCGACGGGGAGCGGCTGCGCTGCTCGACCGAGACCGATCTGGGTCAGGCGCTCGTCGGCACCGGATTCGGCTACGACCCGAAACGACGCGCGCACCAGGCCCGCGTGGTGGCCGAGCTGATTCCGCACGTACGCGACATCCGCCGCCTCGGTGCGGCGGCGCTGGACCTCTGCCTGGCGGCCGAGGGGCGGTTGGACGCCTACTACGAGAAGGGGCTCGCCGCGTGGGACCAGGCGGCCGGGGGCCTGGTGGCCACCGAGGCGGGTCTGCGGGTCGCGGGCCTGGGCGGCCGGCCGGCCGGGCCGGACCTGGTGATCGCCGCGCCTCCGGCGCTCTTCACGCCGCTGCACGACCGGCTCGCCGACCTGGACGCCTCCGGCGGCCCGTGACGGGCCACCGGAGGCGACTGTCACTTCTTGACGGGCGCGGGGCAGGAACCGGGGGGAGCAGCCGGCGAACCGAGGTCACCGAGGGACTGGTTCACCTCGGTGGTGGTGGCCAACTGCTGGAAGGCGCTGCCCAGCACCACGTCCACGGTGTCGTCGGTGCGCTTGTCGTCGTAGTCCAGCTCGGCGTTGTCGAGGAAGTAGGCGCGGAGCAGGTGCGCCGAACCGACGCCCTTCGGGCCGAATCGCAGCACGGCCACGTCGTCCACCCCCTTGGGGGCGTTGCCCACCTTCTTCACCTGGAACTTGCGGTTGCGGAAGTCGTCCGCGACGCTGCCCGCCCGACCCACCTCGTCGGTCGCGTTCAGCACGTTGATCTTGACGTCCTTGGTCTCGCGCAGGGTCACGTCGGCGAGGGGCCAGCCGTCCGGGCAGCTCTTGGCGGTGCCCGCGTTACCCTGGCTGTCGCGAACCACCGCGACGACCACGAAGACCAGGGCGAGGATCGCCAACAGGCCGACGACAACGAGTGCCCGCACTCGCGCAAAACTCATCTGGGCGCTCCCCGGACTTCACATGGGTGGCGGCGGCCGACGGCGAAAGTGCCGCCCCGGCCGTCGGGTACGCCGCTGAGGTTAACGGTTGTCCGACCGTCGCGTGGAAACAGCCGGACATGGCGGCGCGCCGCCCATGAACCAGGTACTACTACCCCTATCTTCGTGTCGCCTGAGTCACATTGGGAACAACTTCCCGTGCGGGGGCGTACATCTCTGCCACGAGGGCGGTATACATGCCTCGCCCGAACGGGGGGTAAGGTACCGCGCTCGCTGGGGGAGTTTCTCTGGCGGCCTCGACCGACTACTGGTCGTCGGGTCGGGTGACCGACACAACGGGTGGCCGGCCAGCGGAACCGGAACAGCGTCGTCCGGCGTTACAACCGTACGACCACATCGATATGGGAGAGTGAAACCGATGGCCACCGACTACGACGCCCCGCGTCGCGACGAGGTCGACCTCGGCGAGGACAGCCTGGAAGAGCTCAAGGCCCGGCGCGTCGACTCACAGTCGGGCGCCGTGGACGTCGACGAGGCCGAGGTGGCCGAGAGCTTCGAGCTGCCCGGAGCCGATCTGGCCGACGAGGAGCTCACGGTCAAGGTGCTGCCGATGCAGCAGGACGAGTTCCGCTGTGCCCGCTGCTTTCTGGTGCACCACCGCAGCCAGCTGGCGGTCGAGCGCAACGGCGACCTCATCTGCCGCGAGTGCGTCTGACCTTCATCATTTCAATCGGCGGCGGCCTCCCGATCGAGGCCGCCGCTGTCGGCGTCGTCATGCGCCACGGGTGGGGACCTGCTTGACTCGGAACGGGTAGCCGAACCAGCGATCCGGGAGGTCGAGGTCGATGAGCGAGCGAGGCGACGCCCCGGAGCGCGATCCGGCCGAGCTGGGCGCCACCGTCGCGGCGTTGACCGCCGACGACATCGAGCCCGCCCGACGGCGGCAGCTGCTCGGCCGGCTGATCGGCCAGGCCCGGCGCCGCGGACTGGGTGACCTCTTCAAGCCCCGGGCCGCCGTCCGCTGGATGGTCGACACCGTCACCGAGGTCGCCCCGCACGTGCCGATCCGGGATCTGGCCACCCTGCGACGGCACTTCGAGGGCCTGGACGACGAGGCCATCGCCGATCGTCTGGTACGCAACGCCGCCCGCGCGACTGCCGGAGTGGGCGCCGCCGGCGGCGGGGTGGCCGCCGTGGAGTGGACGGTCACGCCCACCCTGCTCTCCGCCCCGGTGCTGCTGGCGGTCGAGACGGTCGCCGTGGTGGCGATCGAACTGAAGCTCATCGGCGAGCTGCACGAGGTGTACGGCGTCATCCTCCCCGCCGCACGGGGTCAGCGCGCCCTCGCCCTGGTGCAGGCGTGGGCCGCCCAACGCGGAATCAACCCGATGATGCCCGGCGCCGGCGTCGGCGCGGTGCTCGGCACCGCGGCCCGCCGGGAGCTGCGCGACACCCTGCTGCGGCGCTTCGGGCGCAACCTCACCACGCTGGGACCGTTCCTGACCGGGGCGGCCGTGGCCAGCTACCTCAACCGTCGGGCCACCAGGGGGCTCGGCGACCAGGTCCGCGACGACCTCCGGCGCAGGCGCCGGGAGCTCTCCGTTCCGCCGCGTTCGCTGCCCGGTGCCCCCTGACCCACCGGGCGGCTCAGCGGGCTGCCCACCGACCTCGCCGGCCGGTGCGCCGCGCGTTCAGCCGGCGTCGCGGGCGGCCAGGATCGCCTCGGCCAGCTCCACCGGGCGTCGAGTGCTCACCACCCAGAACGGGGTGGGGTCGTCCGGGTCGTCCAGCACCACCTGGACGGCGCTGCCGAGCCAGGGACGCTGCACCACGAACGCCAGCGGGTCGGCGCCCACGCCGAGCACCTCCCGACGGCCTGCGGCGTCGAGCGGCACCACGTCCGCGACGTACCGCACCGGAAGGCGGGCGTCGTCGACGAGGAGCTCGCCGGCGTGGACCGCGACCCGGATCCGGCCGAGCCACCAGAGGCCCAGCGCGGTGACGGGCAGCAGCACCACGAACGGAAGCCAGGCCCGCACCCCGGGCGCGCCCATCCAGACCTCGACGGCGAGCAGACCGGCGGCCGTCAGCCCGCCCAGCCACAGCCACCAGGGCAGGAAGAGCCGCTCGGAGTGCTCGGCGCGGCGCACGGCGGGCGGCGCCGAGGAGGATGAGGACGGCGACAGGCTCACAGTCCGAGGGTACGGCGGACGGAGGCCGCGCCACCCGGCAGGATGGCAGGGTCACCGCCGTACCCGACGGAAGAGGGAACCGTGACCGACGTCGTACCCGTGCCCGTACGGCAGCTCGACCCGGAGCTGCCGCTGCCGGCGTACGCCCATCCCGGCGACGCCGGGGCCGACCTGCTGGCCGCCGTCGACGTGGAGCTGCCGCCCGGCGGCCGTGCCCTGGTCCCGACCGGCGTGGCGATCGCCCTGCCGGAGGGGTACGTGGGCCTGGTCCACCCCCGGTCGGGGCTCGCGGCCAGGCTCGGTGTGACGGTGCTCAACGCGCCCGGTACGGTCGACGCCGGTTACCGGGGGGAGATCATGGTGAACCTGATCAACCATGATCGGCTCGCTTCGGCGAAGATCTCCCGGGGCGACCGGATCGCCCAGCTCGTTCTGCAGCGGGTGGCGCGGGCGGAGTTCCAGCCGGTGGCGGAGCTTGCCCCCTCCCCGCGCGGGACGGGCGGGCACGGCTCCACCGGCGGGCACGCCGGCCTGGTGCCGGCGCCGACCGACCCGTCCGGGGACGAGCGGCGCAGCGAGGAAGTGACAGGTTGAAGGCGAACAGCGGAGGGCGGGCGTAGTGATCTTCTCCCGGAAGCGTGCCGAGCGGCACGCCGGTGACGAGCGGAGCACCGAGGTCCTCGAGGACCTCCAGGCCGAGGAGACCGCCTCGCCGGCCTCCGGCCGCGGCCCCTACGACATCTCCGAGGCGCCGTCCGACGTGGCGCGGCTGGACCTGGGCAGCCTGCACATCCCCGCCATCGCCGACGTCGAGGTGCGGGTGCAGGCCGACCAGCAGGGCGTGGTCCAGCAGGTCGTGCTGGTGCACGGGCAGAACGCGCTGCAGCTCGGTGTCTTCGCCGCGCCCCGGTCCGAGGGGATCTGGGACGAGGTGCGGGAGGAGATCCGCCAGTCGCTGCTCGCCGACGGCGCCGCGACCCAGGAGGTCGAGGGCGAGTACGGCCCCGAGCTGCGGGCCCAGGTGCGGACCCCGGACGGCCCGACCGACCTGCGGTTCGTGGGCATCGACGGCCCGCGGTGGATGGTGCGCGGCGTCTTCCAGGGCGCGGCGGCGGTGGATCCGGTGGCTGCCGGCCCGCTGGCCGTCTGCCTGGAGGGGCTGGTGGTGGACCGGGGGCAGGAGGCCAAGCCGGTGCGTGAGCCGCTGCCGCTGCGGTTGCCGCGCGAGGCCACCGACGAGTCGGCGGCCGCCAACCCGGACGGCGGACGCCCGACCGAGCAGCCGCGACAGGTCTGACCGGGCATCGCCGACCCGCCGGAACCGAGCGGATCGGCGTACGCTGGCGGGACGGTCCCGGCGACGCCGGGACCGGACCGGTGTCGGCGCGGCCGGCCAGCATTGAGAGGGTGACGCGGGGTCCATGACCACCGACGAGAGCCGAGGGTCGCTGCGGCGCATCCTGCACCGGCTCACCGCCAGCGAGGCCGAGATCGAGGCGCAGGAGTTGCAGCGGGAGAGCGCGGAGTGCGGCGGTGTGCCGGCCCTGCAGTGCTCCCGGGGCCAGGTGGTCTCGGTCAGCGGTCGGCTGCGCACCGTGGTCTACACGCCGCGGACCAACCTGCCCACACTCGAGGCGGACCTCTACGACGGCAGCGACGTGGTGACGCTGGTCTGGCTGGGACGCCGGCACATCGCCGGCATCGAGCCGGGGCGGCACCTGACCGCGCGGGGCCGAGTCGCCGTACGCGACGACCGCAAGGTCATCTACAACCCGTACTACGAGCTGGACCTGCCGAAGTGACCGCGCGGACGCCAGGGGAGCCGATGACCACCGGACAGGACCGCGCCGTTTCGTCGGAGACCGGTTCGCCGGACGAGGAGCGGCTGCCCACCATCGCCGAGCAGATGGCCGACCAGCTCGGCGGCTGGCGGGGGCTGGTCGAATCCAGCATCCCCGTGGTGGTCTTCGTGATCGCCAACGTCATCGGCGAGCTGCGCCCCGCGGTGATCGCCTCGGTGGCGGTGGCGCTGTTGATCGCCGGGCTCCGGCTGGCCCAGCGTCGCCCGATCCGGCACGCCGTCAACGGGCTCTTCGGCATCGCCATCGGCGCGGCCATCGCCTGGCGCACCGGTGACGAGCGGGACTTCTACTTGCCCGGCATCCTCTACGGCGTCGGCTACGGGCTCGCCCTGCTGCTCTCCGCCGCCATCCGCCAGCCGCTGGTGGGCTGGATCTGGTCGGTGCTGGTCGCCAAGGGACGCTCCGAGTGGCGGGACGACCCACGGCTGGTCCGCACCTTCACCGGGCTGACCGTGCTCTGGGGCGTGGTGTGGCTGGCGAAGGTCGGCGTGCAGGCGGGGCTCTACCTCGCCCACCAGGACACCGCGCTCGGCGTGGCCCGGCTGCTGCTGGGCTACCCGCCGTACGCGCTCCTGCTGCTCATCACCGTCTGGACGGTCCGGCGGGTGACCCGGGAGGCGACTCCGGAGCCGCTGCCCGGTAGCTGACCGGCCCCGTGGCCCGCGCCGCCCCGAGTCGAGGCGGCGCGAGCGATCCGGGTCAGCTGCCCCCGCGGGTGCGCTGCACGCTGTCCGGTCCGAGGATCACCGCGCGGACGTCGTCCTCCACCTCGGCGGTGCACACGAAGATCAGCTCGTCGCCGGCCTCGATCGGGTCGTCCGGGCTGGGCACCAGCACCCGCTTGCCGCGCACGATCGCCACCAGCGCCGCGTCGCGGGGCAGCGGCACCGCGTGGATCGGCTGGCCGACGTAGGGCGCGGTCGGTGGCAGGGTGATCTCCACCAGGTTCGCCTCGCCCTGCCGGAAGGTCATCAGCCGGACCAGGTCGCCGACGGTGACGGCCTCCTCGACCAGCGCGGCCATCACGCGGGGCTTGCTCACCGCCACGTCGACGCCCCACTGCTCGGTGAAGAGCCACTCGTTCTCGGCCCGGTTCACCCGGGCGACCACCCGGGGCACCGCGAACTCGGTCTTGGCCAGCAGCGACACCACCAGGTTGACCTTGTCGTCGCCGGTGGCCGCGACCACCACGTCGCAGCCGGCGATGTCCGCCTCCTCCAGGCTGGTCAGCTCGCACGCGTCGGCGAGGACCCACTCGGCGGTGGGCACCCGCTCCGGGCGCAGCATCTTGGGCTGCCGCTCGATGAGCATCACCTGGTGGCCGTTGTCGATCAACTCCTGGGCGATCGACCGCCCCACGTTGCCGGCGCCGGCGATGGCGACCCGCATGGCTCAGTGCCCTCCTTCCGGCGGCCGCGACGCCGCCGACGTGACCGTCGCCACAATGTCGTCGGTGACCAGCATGAAGATCTGGTCACCCTCCTGCACCACGGTGGACGTCGTGGGAAGCGTGCCGATACCGAACCGGGTCAGGTACGCCACCCGCGCCCCGACCGCCTCCTCGATGGCGCGCACCGGTCGGCCGACCCAGTCCTTGTGCACCGGCACCTCGACGATCGAGACGGTGCTGGTGGGATCGCGGAAGATCTCCACGTTCCCCTCGGGTACGAGGTGCCGCAGCATCCGGTCGGCGGTCCACCGCACGGTCGCCACGGTGGGGATACCGAGCCGCTCGTAGACCTGCGCCCGCCGCTGGTCGTAGATGCGTGCCACGACCCGGGACACACCGAAGGTCTCCCGGGCCAGCCGGGCGGAGATGATGTTGGAGTTGTCACCGCTGGAGACCGCCGCGAACGCGTCGGCCCGCTCGATGCCGGCCTGCCGCAGCACGTCCCCGTCGAAACCGGCGCCGGTCACCGTGACTCCGGCGAAGTCCGGGCCCAGCCGGCGGAAGGCGTCCGCGTCCTGGTCGATCACGGCGATCGAGTGCCCACGGGACTCCAGGCTGTGGGCGAGGGTCGAGCCGACCCGCCCACATCCCATGATCACGACATGCACGCTTCCTCCCAAGCTGCGCGCCCGTCCGCCCGGGCCCGTCGAGTGCGAGCCTGCCATGTCCCGGCCGGGAACGGGGACCGACGGTACCGCGCCCACGTGCACCAGCGCCGATCGCCCACCCCCACGCCGCCGCCGCGGTGGACGTACCCTTGGCGTTCGTGGCCAGTCCCACCTCGCTGCTGAAGCGGCTGCTCGTCGGTCGACCGTTCCGGTCCGACCGGCTCCAGCACACCCTCCTGCCGAAGCGCATCGCGCTGCCCGTCTTCGCGTCCGATGCGCTCTCCAGCGTCGCGTACGCGCCGGACGAGATCCTGCTGACCCTGTCGATCGCCGGCGCCTCGGCCTACGTCTTCTCGCCGTGGATCGCGCTCGCCGTGGTCGTGGTGATGTTGACGGTGGTGGCGAGCTACCGGCAGAACGTGCACGCCTACCCCTCCGGCGGCGGGGACTACGAGGTGGCCACCGTGAACCTCGGGCCGAAGTTCGGCCTCGGGGTGGCCAGCGCGCTGCTCGTCGACTACGTGCTGACGGTGGCCGTGTCGGTCTCCTCCGGGGTGGCGAACCTCGGTTCGGTGGTGCCCTTCGTGGCCACCCACAAGGTCATGATCGCGGTGATCGCGGTGGTGCTGCTGACCGCTGTCAACCTGCGCGGGCTGCGCGAGTCGGGCACGGCGTTCGCGATCCCCACCTACGGCTTCGTGATCGTGATCGGCGGGATGCTGCTCACCGGCCTGATCCGGGTCTTCGTGCTCGGCGACGACCTGCGCGCGCCCAGCGCCGACCTGGTCATCCAGGCCGAGCACAGCGTGACCGGCTTCGCTCTGATCTTCCTGCTGCTCCGGACGTTCAGCTCGGGTGCGGCCGCGCTCACCGGTGTCGAGGCGATCTCCAACGGGGTGCCCGCGTTCAAGCCGCCGAAGAGCCGCAACGCGGCCACCACCCTGCTGCTGCTCGGCGGAATCGCCGTGAGCATGCTGGTGGGAATCATCTGGCTGGCCCGGCTCACCCACCTCCAGTTCGTGGAGGATCCGGTGAAGCAGATCGTCTCCGGCCCGGACGGCTACGTGCAGAAGACGGTCACCACCCAGCTCGGCGAGGCGGTCTTCGGCTCGGGGTCGATCCTGCTCTACGTGGTGGCCGGGGTGACCGCCCTGATCCTCTTCCTGGCCGCGAACACCGCGTTCAACGGCTTCCCGGTGCTCGGCTCGATCCTCGCCCAGGACCGCTTCCTGCCCCGGCAGTTCCACACCCGGGGCGACCGGCTGGCCTTCTCCAACGGCATCCTCTTCCTCGCCGCCTTCGCGATCGTGCTGATCGTCGGCTTCCAGGCCGAGGTGACCCGACTGATCCAGCTCTACATCGTCGGGGTCTTCGTCTCGTTCACCGTCTCCCAGGCCGGCATGATCCGGCACTGGAACCGACACCTGAAGACCGAACGGGACCCGGAGGCGCGCCGCCGGATGCACCGCTCCCGGGCCATCAACGCCTTCGGCATGGGCCTGACCGGCACCGTCCTGGTGATCGTGCTGCTCACCAAGTTCCTGCTCGGCGCCTGGATCGCGATCGCCGCGATGGCGGTGATCTACGGGCTGATGCTGGCGATCCGACGGCACTACGACCGGGTCGCGGAGGAGCTCACGCCGCCGGACGAGGGACGCGCCGTGCTGCCCGCCCGCAACCACGCGATCGTCCTGGTCAGCAAGCTGCACCAGCCGACGCTGCGGGCCATCGCGTACGCCCGGGCCACCCGGCCGGACACCCTCACCGCGGTGACGGTGAACGTGGACGAGAAGGACACCCGCGACCTTCAGGAGGAGTGGGAGCGGCGGGAGCTGCCCGTACCGCTCACCGTGATCGACTCGCCGTACCGGGAGATCACCCGGCCGATCATCGGGTTCGTCGCCAACACCCGCCGGGAGTCGCCCCGCGACGTCGTCACTGTCTTCATCCCGGAGTACGTGGTCGGGCGCTGGTGGGAGAACCTGCTGCACAACCAGAGCGCGCTGCGGCTCAAGACCCGGCTGCTCTTCGAGCCGGGTGTGATGGTGACCAGCGTGCCGTGGCAGCTCGCCTCGACCGCGAACAAGAACCTCTCCCGGCTGGACGCCACGCTCTCGCGGGGCCCCGCCCGCGGCCCGCGCGTGGTGCCGCGCAGCGCGCCGCCCTCGGACGCCCCGCCGGTGGTCTCCGTACCCTCCGGTGAGCCGGGCGGGAGTGACCGTGGCTGAGCCGCACCAGGACCCCGGCACTGTGGGACGCGACCCCGGTTCGGCCCCGGACCGCGACGTGGCCGGGGAGCGTGGTCTCGCCGAGGCGGAGCGGGTCGAGCTCACCGTCGGCCCGGTGGCCCCCGGCGGGCACTGCGTGGCCCGCGTCGACGGGCAGGTGGTCTTCGTCCGGCACGCCCTGCCCGGGGAGCGGGTCGTCGCCGAGGTGACCGAGGTGCACCGCGGGTTCGTCCGGGCCGACGCGGTCACGGTGCTGGACGCCTCGCCCGACCGGGTGCCGGCCCCCTGCCCGTACGCCCGGCCGGGCCAGTGCGGTGGCTGTGACCTGCAACACGTGGCACCCGCGGCGCAGCTCGAGTGGAAGGCCGCCGTGGTGCGGGAGCAGCTGAGCCGCCTGGGCGGGTTGACGGAGACCGAGCTCGACGGCCTCGGCGTACGGGTCGAGGCGCTGCCCGGCGGCTCGCTGGGCTGGCGCTCCCGGGTCCGCTACGCGGTGGACGCGGCTGACCGGGCGGGTCTGCTCAAGCACCGCTCGCACGAGGTGGTGCCGATCGACCGTTGCCTGATCGCCCACCCGGCGATCCAGAGCCTGCCGGTGCTGAACGCGAGCGGCGCCCGCTGGCCGGACGCCGACGCGGTCGAGACGGTCGCCTCCACCGGGGGCGACGTGGCCGTCGCGACGGTGGTCGACGGGGTCGCCAGCACCGTCGAGGGGCCGGCGACGGTCCGCGAGGTGGCCGCCGGACGGGAGTGGACGCTCCCGGCGACCGCCTTCTGGCAGGTGCACCCCGCCGCGACCGACGCCCTGGTCGGCGCGGTGCTGGAGCTGGTCGACCCGCAGCCCGGTGAGCGGGCGTGGGACCTGTACGGCGGTGCGGGACTCTTCGCCGCCGCGCTGGCCGGCCGGGTCGGCGACACCGGCCGGGTCACCCTGGTCGAGGCGGCCGAGCAGGGCGTCGCCGCGGCCCGGCAGAACCTCTCCGACCTGCCCCGCGTCGAGGTGGTCGCGGCCCGGGTGGAGACCGCGCTGGCCCGCCGGCGGATCACCGGCCCGGTCGACGTGGTGGTGCTCGATCCGCCGCGTACCGGGGCCGGCTCCCGGGTGGTGCGCGAACTGGTCGCCGCCGGGCCGCGCGCGGTCGGGTACGTGGCCTGCGACCCGGCCGCCTTCGCCCGGGACGTACGCACGTTCGCCGAGTCGGGCTGGCGGCTGGCCGCGCTGCGCGGGTTCGACCTGTTCCCGATGACCCAGCACGTCGAGCTGGTCGGCCTGCTGCTGCCCCCCTCGTCTCGCTGATCATGGGGTTGGCGGGGGATCGCGCGTCGATCCGCCCCGGCAGCCTCGTGATCGACCGGTGGCTCCCGGCGGGTGGTACGGGGGGTTAGCCTGCGGGCGTGAAGATCGTCGGGTTGATGTCGGGGACCTCGTACGACGGGGTGGACGTGGCGGCGGCGGAGTTCACCGTCGACGGGGAGACGCTCCGGCTGCGGCCGCTCGGGCACCGGGGCCTCGACTACGACGACGAGCTGCGCGCCCGCATCGGCGCGCTGCTGCCGCCGGCGGCCACCACGATCGAGGCGGTCTGCCGGCTGGACAACCTGCTCGGGGACGTCTTCGCCGAGGCGGCGGCGCTCGGCACGGAGCTGGCCGGTGGCCACGCCGACCTCGTGGTGTCACCGGGGCAGACCGTCTTCCACTGGGTGCAGGACGGCGTGGCCCGGGGCACCCTCCAGCTCGGCGCGGTGGCCCGGGTCGCCGCCCGGGTGGGCGTACCGGTGCTCAGCGACCTGCGCTCGGCGGACATCGCGGCCGGCGGGCAGGGCGCGCCGCTGGTACCGGCCTTCGACGCCCTGCTGCTCGCCCCCGACGCCTCGGCCGGACCGGCGACCGAGCCGTCGGGCAGCGCCGGGCCCGCCGCGAACGCGCCCCGGGCCGCCCTGAACCTCGGCGGAATCGCCAACCTCACCGTGGTCGCCCCGGGCGCGCCCGTGCTCGGGTACGACATCGGGCCGGCGAACGCGCTGCTCGACGCCGCCGCCCGTCGGCTCCTCGACCGGCCCTGTGATCTCGACGGCGTTCGGGCGGCGGCCGGCTGGGTGCATCCGGGCCTGCTCGACGAGCTCCTCGCCGAGCCGTACTACGCCGCACCGCCGCCGAAATCGACAGGCAAGGAGCTGTTCCACGCCGGCTACCTGGACGAGAAGCTCGCCGCGCTCGGCGAACCCGTCGCGGCCGACGACGTACTGGCCACGCTCACCGAGTTGACCGCCCGGGTGGTGGCCGCCGAGTGCGACCGGCACCGGGTGACCGAGGTCATCGCCTCCGGCGGTGGAGTGCGCAATCCGACGCTGCGCGCCCGGCTCACCGAGCTGGGGGCGGGACGCTGGCGGCTGCGTACGACCGACGAGCTGGGCGTGCCGGCGCAGGCGAAGGAGGCGTACGCCTTCGCCCTGCTGGGCTGGCTCTCCTGGCATGGTCTGCCCGGTTCGATCCGGTCGGTGACCGGCGCGGCCCGGGCGGCCGTCCTCGGCTCCTGGACCCCCTCCGGGCCCGGGCCGCGCGCCACCCCGGCGATTTCCCCCCGTCGGCTGCGGATCGTCACCTGACCAGCTGTTCGGTGGGCCCGCCGCCCGGGCGCCGGGACGGGCGTCGGTCGGGCCCGGCTGCGAAGTGACGGATGGCCGATAGACTCTGCGGTCATGAGTGTTGAACAGGACACGGCCAACCACAGCCAACTGCTGGCGAAGGTGCGCGGTCCGCAGGACGTCAAGCGGATGTCCGCCGAGCAGTTGGAGCTCCTCGCCGCCGAGATCCGTGACTTCCTCATCGCGAAGGTGTCCCGCACCGGCGGGCACATCGGGCCCAACCTCGGCGTGGTGGAGCTGACCCTCGCCATGCACCGGGTCTTCGACTCCCCCCGGGACCGGCTCCTGTTCGACACCGGCCACCAGGCGTACGTGCACAAGATCCTCACCGGTCGGCAGGCCGGGTTCGACAAACTGCGCCAGCGTGGCGGTCTCTCCGGCTACCCCAGCCAGGCGGAGAGCGAGCACGACCTGATCGAGAACTCGCACGCCTCGACCGCCCTGTCGTACGCCGACGGCCTGGCCAAGGCGTACGCGCTGCGCGGCGAATCGCGCTCGGTGGTCGCCGTGGTCGGCGACGGGGCGCTCACCGGCGGCATGTGCTGGGAGGCGCTCAACAACATCGCCACCGCCCGCAACCCCCTCGTCATCGTGGTCAACGACAACGGCCGCTCCTACTCGCCGACCATCGGTGGTCTCGCCGACCACCTCTCCTCGCTGCGCCTCAACCCCGGCTACGAGAAGGTCCTCGACACGGTCAAGGACGCCCTCGGTTCGACCCCGCTGGTCGGCAAGCCGATGTACGAGGTGCTGCACGCGGTCAAGAAGGGCATCAAGGACGCGGTCGCCCCGCAGGCGATGTTCGAGGACCTCGGCATCAAGTACGTCGGCCCGGTCGACGGGCACGACGTCGCCGCCGTCGAGGGCGCGCTGCGGGCGGCGAAGAACTTCGGTGGGCCGGTGATCGTGCACGCCGTCACCCGGAAGGGGTACGGCTACCGCCCGGCCGAGGAGGACGAGGCGGACTGCTTCCACGGCCCCGGCGCCTTCGACATCGCCACCGGCAAGGCGACGGCCGCCCCGTCGGTGAAGTGGACCCACGTCTTCGCCGACGAGCTGGTCGCGATCGCCGACGAGCGGCCCGACGTGGTGGGCATCACCGCCGCCATGGCCGAGCCGACCGGCATCGCCACCCTCGCCCGCAAGTACCCGGAGCGGGTGTACGACGTCGGCATCGCCGAGCAGCACGCCGTCACCTCGGCGGCCGGCCTCGCGCTCGGCGGGCTGCACCCGGTCGTGGCGGTCTACGCGACCTTCCTCAACCGGGCCTTCGACCAGGTCCTGCTGGACGTGGCGATGCACAAGCTCCCGGTGACCTTCGTCCTCGACCGCGCCGGCGTCACCGGCCCGGACGGGCCGAGCCACTACGGCATCTGGGACATGTCGGTCTTCGGCGTCGTGCCCGGCCTGCGCATCGCCGCTCCCCGGGACGCCGCCACGCTCCGCGAGGAGCTGCGCGAGGCGACGGCCGTCGACGACGGCCCCACTCTGCTCCGTTTCCCGACCGGCGCGGTCGCCGGCGACCTGCCCGCCGTGCGCCGGGTCGGCACGGTCGACGTGCTGACCGAGTCGGCGCGCACCGACGTCCTGCTGGTCGCGGTGGGCGCCTTCGGCCACCTCGGCATGGAGGTCGCCGCCCGGGTCGCCGAGCAGGGCTACGGCGTGACGGTGGTCGACCCGCGCTGGGTCCGACCGGTCCCGACCGAACTGGTCGAGCTGGCCGCCGCGCACCGGCTCGTGGTCACCGTCGAGGACGGCGTGCGGATCGGCGGCGTCGGTGACGCGCTCGCCCAGGCGATGCGGGACGCGGACGTCCGGGTGCCGCTGCGCGACCTCGGCGTGCCGGCGGACTGGCATCCGCACGGCACCCGGGCCCAGATCCTCGCCGACCTGCGGCTCACCGCGCAGGACGTGGCCCGGGACGTCACCGGTTGGATCTCGGGGCTCGACGGCGCGTCGGTCGATCAGGTGCGCGTCCCCGCCGGCGACAAGGCCGCGCAGAACTGAGTCCGACGACGGCGGGCGCCCCGGACGGGGCGCCCGCCGTCGCACGTTCCGGTGCGGACGGCCCCCCGGGCCCGCGACAGGCCGTCAGCGGCGGCCGGTGGGCCGGGACGTGCTGCGGGCTCCCTGGCACGCGAGCCGTCGGCGACGGCCGACGGGCCGGTACGCGCCACAGGGGACGGGCGCGCGGTCGGGCGACGGCTTATCGGCCGGGACGGGGCACGGGCTCCGCAGCGCGGGTCAGCGACCGCCGACCGACCGGTAGTGGGTCTTCTCCGTGCCCGCCAGGCTCACCGTCTCGGGCCGCTCCGGCTCCGACATCACCACCAGCCCCGGTCGCTCCACCAGCAGGGGCGTGCCCGGTGCCACCGACAGGGAGCTGTCCCGCGTCGAACGCCAGCTCAGCACCGTCAGCGGCTGGTCGGGCACGGGCAGCCGGTAGGCCTGCAGCGGGCCGACCCGATCGGCGGGGGAGAGCACCGGGGGGCCGCCACCGGGCGGCCGGTACACCACGGCGGTCATCGTGTCGGTGGCGCTCTGCCAGGTGAGCTGCTCCAGCTCGCCCGGCTCACCCCGGCCGAGGGTCAGCTCGCCGAGCGACCGGACCGCCACCTTCACCATCGGCCACGACTCCGGCACCGAGCCCGGCGCGTCCCGGTCGCCGATCCGGCGCGGGATACTGCCGAACGGCCCCCGCTCCCCGGCGAGCGCACAGGTGTCGAGCCCGGTCAGTGCCCGCCGACCGGAGCCGGTCGCGTCGTCGACCAGCGGGTAGCGCGGGTCGTCGAGGCCCGTGCCGAGGTCGAGCAGGCGCTGCGCCTCCCGGCCCCGGGGCAACGACTCGGTGCTCCGCAGGCTGGCCGTCACCGGCACCGCGCGGCAGGCCGGCACCTCGGCGGGCGCGCTGATGCCGTCCTTGGTCGCCAACGCCTTCCCGTCCGGCCCCAGGAGGCGTCGCACCCGGTCGGAGACCAGGTAGCGGCGCCCGGCCGCGGTCAGCACCGGCAACACGTCGGAGTAGACGAGGTAGCCGGGGTCGGTGTACTCGGCGGCCCGCGCGACGACGTAACGGTCGCCGTCGCGGGTGAGCTGCAGCAGCCACGAGGCGCTGTGGCCGGGCACGTCGGCTGCGACCAGGGCCAGCGGCGCGCCGTCGACCCGGCCGGAGAAGAGGATGCCGGAGGAGGCCAGGTGCACCCGGTCGTCGGCCGGTGACCGCCAGTCGCGTACCGCGTCGGTCACCGCGGCGGTCGCCGAAGCGTCGCCGGCGAGGTCGCCCTGCGGCGGCCAGCTCGCGAGCGTGCCGTCCAGACTGTCGTAGCCGACCCGCAGATCGCCGGGGCGACGGTCGGCGACCGGACCGCAGGCGGTCACGGCCAGCAGCACGGCCAGCAGCGCGGTGGCCGTCGTGCCGCGTCGGCGGACTGGAGCCACCTGTACGCCCCCGATCACTCGCCCTCACGTCGGAAGCGCCATAGTACGAGATGTCCGACCAACATGACGCAGCACCTCGTGCCGGACCAGCCGTGCGCACCGGACGGCACACCACAAAGGACCGACACCACGGTTTTTCCACCTTTTCGCCGCTCGGGTAGACTCCGCCGACTGTGACGTCTGTCGAGCCCCGCGCCGCATCCGCCCTGGATAACGACGCCGCCGCGGGCGTCCGACCCGATCGGAGCCTCGCCTGCGCCGGCGTGGACGGCGTCGGCGGCGGAGTGCGCGACGGCGCGACGGCGGTCGCCACCATCGATGCGCCACCCGTTACGGAGGCCGGCCGGCCGCCGGCCGAGGGGGCCGACCGCGCCACCGGTGCGACCCGCGCCGACGTCGCGGCGCCCGTGCCGGTGCCCGCCCGACGGTGGCGGTGGAGTCCCCGCCGGCAGAACCTCGCCGTCTACGCCGCCTTCCTGCTCGCCGCGCTCTGGGTGACCAGTCGGATCTGGATGGACCCGGCCGGCCGGGTCGCGTCGCTCTACAGCAGCGACCCGGCCCAGGTGCAGTTCTTCCTCGCGCACTCCGTACGGGTGGTGCTGCACGGCGAGTTCCCGTTCTACACCGAACAGTTCAACTACCCCGACGGCGTCAACCTGATGGCCAACACCGCCATCCTGGCGTTGGGCATCCCGATGGTGCCGGTGACCCTCCTCTTCGGTCCCGCGGTCTCCTTCGTGCTGCTGGTCACGCTCGGCCTCGCCGGCACCGCCGCCGCCTGGTACCACGTGCTCTCCCGGCACCTGGTGCGCAACCGGCTGGCCGCGGCGGTCGGCGGGTGGCTCTGCGGCTTCTCCCCGGCGATGCTCTCGCACGCCAACTGGCACCCGAACATCATCAGCCAGTACCTGTTGCCGTTCATCGTCTGGCGGGTGCTCGTGCTCACCCGCACCCGGCGGCCGGTCCGGGACGGACTGCTGCTCGCCCTCCTGGTCACCGCGCAGGCGTTCATCAACGAGGAGATCCTCCTCTTCACCGCGCTGACCTGCGGCGTGTTCCTGATCGCGATGGTCGTGCAGGAGCCGCACCGCTGGGCGGCGGCGTGGCGGCCGCTGGCCGTGGGGCTCGGCGCGTGCGCGGCGCTGGCCGGCGCGCTGCTGGCGTACCCGCTCTACATCCAGTTCGCCGGGCCGATGGCGTACCACGGGCTCAGCGACGCGGTGCGCGACTACGGCAACGACATCGCCGCCTTCTTCGCCCCCGGCTCGCCGACGCTCGGCGGCAACGAGCGGGCGAACGTCGGCCTGGCCCCGAACTACTCGGAGGAGAACGCGTTCCTCGGGTGGAGCCTCACGCTGCTCACCGTCGGCATCGTACTCTGGCTGCGCCGGGAGGTGATCGTCCGGGCGCTCGCCGCCACCGGCGCCGTGTTCGCCGTGCTCTCCCTCGGCGAGCGCATCTCCTGGTGGCATCGGGAGCTGCTCACCGGACCGTGGGAGTGGCTGGTGCGGTTGCCGCTGCTCGACGCGGTGGTACCGACCCGGTTCGGCCTGATCACCTCGGTGGTGGTCGCCGTGCTGCTGGCGATCGCCGTGGAGCGGGCCTGGTCGCTGCGGCTGCCGGACCGGCGTACTGCCCGGACGCTCACCGTCGCGGGCCTGGTGCTCGCGCTGCTGCCCATCGCGCCCATGCCGCTGAGCGTGGTCTCCCGCCCGCCGGTGCCGAAGTTCATCACCGCCGACCGGTGGCGGGCCTACGTGGCACCCGACCAGACGCTGGTGCCGATCCCGGTGCCCAGCATGGGCAACACCAACGGCATGCGCTGGGCCGCCGCCACCAACCTCGACTTCAAGATTCCGGGCGGGTACTTCCTCGCGCCGCGCAACGGCAACACCGGTGACCCGGGTCGCTTCGGCGGTCGGCCCAGCGGCGTGGGGGAGCTGCTGCAGGAGGTGGCCACGACCGGCCGTACCCCGAAACTGGACGACCGGCAACGCCGCCGATCCCTGGACGAGCTGCGGCACTGGCGGGCGGCGGTCCTGGTGCTCCCCTTCGACCAGCAGAACGTGGAGCCGCTGCGGCGTACCGTCGAGCAGCTGGTCGGGCCCGGCCGCCGGGAACTCGACGTCTGGGTCTGGGACGTGCGGGCGCTGACCAGCCGCGAACCTTGATCTCCACCGGGACGACGGCGTCCACCCCGGCCAGCATGCAGGCGCGCCGGCCGCACCGTCCCCTGTGGACGGCCGATGCGCTGGTGGTGGTCGGCTACCTCGGCCTGGCCGTGCTGCTCACCGGCGGCCAGTGGGGCCGGCCCGAGCGGTTGTTCCACCAGGCAGGCGACCAGATCCTCTTCGAGTGGATGCTGGCCCACGCGGCCCGGTCGGTGGTCACCGGGCAGAACCCGCTGCACAGCACCGCCCTGAACGCGCCGGACGGGATCAACCTGATGGCGAACACCTCCGTCCTCGGCCTCGGGCTGCCGCTGACCCCGGTCACCCTGCTCTTCGGCTCGCAGGCCGCGTTCCTCACGGCGGTCGTCTGCTGCCTGGCGGGCACCGCCACCGCCTGGTACGTGCTGCTGCGCCGCCGGCTGGTCACCTCCCGTACCGCCGCGGTGGTGGGCGGGCTCTTCTGCGGCTTCGCACCGGGGATGGTCTCCCAGGCGGGCGCGCACCTGCACATCGCGGCCCAGTTCCTGGTGCCGGTGATCCTGGCGTGGCTGTTCCGGCCGGAACCCGACCGGGTGATTTGGCCCGGAGTGTGGCTCGGGCTGCTGGTCACCTGGCAGGCCTTCATCGGCGAGGAGACGCTGGCCTTCCTGGCGTTGGCCGTGGCCGTGTTCGCCGTCGGGTACGCGCTCGCCGACCCGGCGGCGGCCCGCCGTGCGGCACCGGCGCTGCTCGGCCGGGCCGGGGTCGGCGCGGTCGTGGCGGGACTGCTCCTGGCGTACCCGCTCTGGTTCCAGTTCGCCGGCCCGCAGCACTACCGGGGGATGGCGTTCGACACGTACAGCTACCAGCTCGACGCGGTCTCGTTCATCGCCGCCGCCCGGCAGACCGTGGTCGGCGGCGAGCACCCGCCCGGGCTGCTGGCGCCGAACCCCACCGAGGAGAGCTCGTTCTTCGGCGCCGGGCTGCTGGTGCTCGGCACCGTGATCGTGATCTGGCTCGGGCGGCGTCCGCTGGTGCGGGCGCTCGCCGGTTGCGGCCTGCTCTTCGCGTTGCTCTCGCTCGGCGCCGAGATCCGGGTGCACGGCACGGGCACCGGCATTCCCGGCCCGTACCGGCTGGTGGCCGGGCTGCCCCTGCTGGAGCTGGCGGTGCCGGCCCGGTTCGCGCTGATCTGCGTACCGGTGCTGGGCGTCCTGCTGGCCCTCTCGCTGGACCGGGCGCGTCCGCCTCGCACCGCACCCACCGACGCCCCGGCCGGGCCGGGCGTGCCGGTGCGGCTGCTCTGGACCGGCGCGGTGGCCGCGGCGCTGCTGCCGCTCTTCCCGACGCCGATCCGCACCGTGGCGGCCCCCGCCGTGCCGGTCTTCCTCACCGAGCAGCGGTGGCGGGGGCAGGTGCCGGCCGGCACGACAGTGGTCCCGGTGCCACCGGTCACCGGCGCGGCGGTCAGCCCGGGGATGCTCTGGTCGGCCCGGACCGGGCTCGCCTTCCGGGCCCCCGGCGGGTACTTCATCGGCCCGAGCGGGCCGGACGACCCGGCGGCGCGGTGGGGCGCCCCGGACCGGCCCACCGCGGCGCTGCTACGGCGGGCGGCGGAGACCGGTCAGACGCCCGTGGTCACCGACGCCGACCGCCGGCAGGCCGTCGAGGACCTGCGCCACTGGCGGGCCGCGATAGTGGTGCAGGGCGAGCTGCGCCACGGCGAGGCGGTGCGGCGTACGGTCGAGGCGCTGCTCGGCCCCGGGCGGGCGGTCGACGGCGCCTGGGTGTGGGACGTCCGGGACCGGCTGCGCTGACCTGCCCCGTCGGCCCCGTGCTCAGTCCACCAGCGGGCGTACGTCCCAGAGCCAGACGTCGTCGACCCGCTGCGGCGGCCCGAGCAGGCCGGTCATCAGCTCCCGCAGCACGGCCTCCTTCGGCTGCGCGCCGAGCACCACCACCGAGGCCCGCCACCAGCGCAGATCCTCGACGGCCTGCCGACGGTTCTCCTCGGTGAGCACGGGCACCTTGCCGGCGTCCATGGTGGAGTAGATGAGGGTGCTGGTGGGGCGGTTGGGTGCGCCGAAGACCCCCTCACCCTTCTCGTTCGGCCCGATGAAGTAGCCCGCCGGGATCGGGAACTCCTGCCCGCTGAGAACACTCCAGCGCAGCGTCGGCAGGCCGTGCACGTTGCTCGGGATCGGCACCGGGACCAGGGTCCGCCCGGCCGGTACGTACGGCCGCCAACCGCCCGCGGTGACGAAGCGCGGCGGCGGTTCCACCGGTTGCGCGGGCAGCGGGCGCGGGACGAGCGGCAGCAGGGCGAGCGTGATGGCGGCGTAGCCCACCGGGCGCAGCCAGCGCCGCGCGGTGGCCCGCAGGCCGGCCGGCCGGGCCGGCCCGGCCGCCGCCTCCGCCGTCTCGGGCCCGCCGGTGCGCTGCGCCGGGACCCGCGCGCCGACCGGACGGCGCCGCGGCGTGAGCGCGTCCCAGGCCAGCGCGATCAGCACGCCGACCGCGGCGGTCACCACCAGGGCGAGCCGGGTCGGCATCATCATCTCGACCAGCGGCAGGTCGTCGGAGATGTAGGCCCACGGACCGTTGACAGTGGTCTCCTCGCCGCCGAGCCGGATCCGTGGGCCGAGCGCCGCGACGGTGAAGAGCACCACCAACACCGCCGTGATCCGCGCCGCCAGCGACCGGCGGACCAACAGCACGAGGGCCACGACGGCGACCAGCACCAGTGGCCAACCGAACCAGGAGTTCTGCTCGGTCAACCCGATGGTCTGCTCGACGGCGGGATCGCCGGCCAGGGTGTCCCGGGGGAAGGTGACGAACGCCGCCAGGTCCTCGCCCCAGTTGTGGAACACCCCGCCCTGCAGGCCCCGGTAGGACTGCGGCCCGTTGAACTGGAACCAGATCGGGTACGCGGTGAGCAGCAGCGCCACCCCGCCGGCGACGCCGAGCGCCGCGCTGAACGTGCCGGCCACGGCCCGGGTGGCGGCCGGCCGCTGCACCGCGTACGCGGCCACGACGACCAGGCACGCCAACGCGGTGAGCAGCAGCATCTCCTCGTTGATGAAGATCTGGTACGCGACCAGCAGGCCGAGCACGAGACCGTTGCGCCGCCACCGCCCCGGCTCGCCGAGCCGCAGCACCCGCGACACGATCAGCGGGAGCAGGAAGTTGGAGACGAAGTTGGGCTGACCGTTGGCGTGGTGCACGATGCCGGGCGCGAAGCCGAGGAAGGCGCCACCCGCGAAGGCCGCCGCGCGGGAACGCACCAGGTGCCGGGAGAGCATCCAGTAGCTCGTCGCGGCGGTGGCGGCGAGAGCCCCGCCGAGGTAGAGGGCGTACATCACCTGCGGGCCGAACAGCATGGTCAGCGGCGCCAACGGCAACGTCACCCCGAGCAGCGAGGTGTTCGCCATCATGTTCACCCCGAGTGGGGCGTTCTGCCGCATGGTGAAGAGCGGGTTCTCCAGGTGCCGCACCGAGTACGCGCCGTGCGCGAAGAGCCACTCGAACCAGCTGTGGTCGGTGGGCAGGTGCGAGGAGACCCGACCCTGCACGTCCCCCCAGTAGTTGAGGCAGACGAGAACCCCGAGCAACACATAGGCTCCGAGGGCCATCAGGTCGGCTCGCGCCGGTCGACGCCGGCTCGGTCGCGACTGGCCGACCTCGGCCTGGTCGTTGTCGGCTAGGGGTTTCAGCGAGGGATCTATCACCGGCACGGCCACGACGCGCCATCGTACAGGCCGCATCTGGGGTATTTGCCGGGCCGGCACGTCGGCGGTCGGTTTGTCGGACGTGCGCCGCCAGGCGGGGGAGACGGGAGAACGCTGATGGCGACCATCGACCTAGGTGAGCTGCGCGAGGGCCCCTCTCTGGACGTCCGCCCGACCCGTTCCCGGCCGCCGGTGACCCGGCGTCCGCTCTGGACGGCCCTCGCCTCGCTGCTCGTGCTGACGCTGCTCGCCGCCGACCAGACCGGACCCACCCGGATCGCGGCTGTGGTGCCCGGCGGGCCCGGCGCCCGAGTGTTCTTCGCGGGTGATCTCCTCCTCGTCGAGGCGCCGGTGGTGGGGACGATGGACGGCGCGGTCGAGGTCGTCGCCTATCCGCTGCCCGAGCGGGCGACTCGCGTCGTCCAGCGGCCCCAGCCGGGGTGGCGGGCTCGACTACCGGCCGAGCACCACCTCTTGCGGGTGCAGGTATCCCGGGGTCGGCTGCTGCTGACCAGTAGCAGGGAGGTGGATTTTCTCCCCGAGACGACGATGCTGGACACCCGCACCGGGAGAGTCGGGTGGCGGCAGCCGGGCACCGGCGACCTCGACGTCTCTGGTCGGCTTGTGCTACGTGATTTCAACGCTTCCGTCCCGGACGTTCGGGCAGTTGACGTCGCCACCGGTCGGACGCTCTGGTCGGTGCCCATCCGGGAGGACGGGTTGCGGTACCACTTCCGCGACGGTGCGGTCGACCGGCTCGTGCTGATCGGGGACGACGGATTCGTCGAGGTGCGTGACACCGCGAACGCCGCGCTACTGCACCGCGCGAACCTCGGTCTCGACGTGCGAGACGGCGACCAGCGCGTCGAGGTGGTCGGTGACCTGCTGCTGAACCTGGCGGGCCGGACGGCCGTGGTGACCGCCTACGACCTGGAGGGGCTGCGCCGACGCTGGAGTGTGCCGCTGCCGCTGTCGACGTTCATCGAGAGCTGCGGGCCACTGCTCTGCGCCGTCGGCACGAGCAGCGGCCTCCGGGCGATCGACCCGGCGACAGGCGTCATCCGGTGGAATACGCCGAAACCGGCGGTTCTGATCGCCGCACGGGCGGACAGGCTGCTCCTCCTTCCGGACCGCACGGCCGTCACCAGGTACGCGGTGCTGGACGCGCTGACCGGTGAGCAGCTCACGGAGCTGAACGCCAACGACCTGCATCCGAGGGGCGAGCAGGAGGAACACTTCCTCGGCATTCGACGCCGTACCGGCAACCGGCAGGTCGTCGTCGGACTGGACCTCGCCGCCGTCGACGTCCGGACCATGGACGTGATTATGGGCGCGGGCAGCGACTGCGGAAGCGGCCCGGGCCTGACCCTGGTCTGCCGGAGCATGGACGGCACGTCCTTCGGCGTCTGGCGGTGGTCGTTGTGAGTGACGGTGTGATCGATCTCGGTGAGCTGCGGCACGAGCGGGATCCGGAGGAGTTGCCCCGACCGCCGCGCTCCGTCGGCCGGCCGCTCCGCGTCGCGCTGGTTTTCCTGGTAGTGCTGGCCACAGTGGTCTCCGCGGCGCCGCTGCCGCGCCGCGAGATGGTCGCCCTGCCGGCGGCCCTCGGTGCCGAGGCGAGGATCGCCGACGATCTCTACCTGGTGGTCGAACCTACCGGCCTGAACGGTTCGCAGCGCCGGCTGGACGCGTACCGGCTGCCCGGGGGCGAGCTGCTCTGGCAGGTGCCGCTGCCGGTGCAGGGCCGGTACTGGGGAATGTCGATGCAGGACGGGATGCTGCTGATCGCCGGCTACGAGGCCACCGCGGGCGACCCGCCGGGCACGGTGACCATCGCACTGGACCCCGCCACCGGGAAGTTCCGGTGGCAGCAGCCGGGGTCGCCGCTGCCGGTCAGTGGCGGCGGTCTGCTGCTGGAGACGGGCGACGAGGAGCAGGGCCGGACGCTGCGCGTGGTGGACAGCTGCTGCGGCCGGGTGCGCTGGCAGGCGCAGACACCGGGCGGGCAGTTCACCTTCCGGGCCACCGAATCCGGGATCGACCGGCTGGTGCAGAGCACCGCCGACGGTCGGGTCGAGGTGCGCGACGCGAGCACCGGAGCGGTGCGGGCGGAGGCGGACCTGTGGAACCCCACCGACCGCCGCGAGACGGGCGCGCCGACCGACGGCCCTGAGTTTGGCGTGCAGGTGATCGGGGACCTGCTGCTCACCCTCGCCGGCCGGCCCGCGACGGTCACCGCGTACGACCTGGACGGATTGCGGCTGCGCTGGCGGACCGAACTGGGCGAAGCCTTCTACGCGTCGGAGTGCGGGCCGGTCCTCTGCTTCCAGGGCCGCTCCGAGGAGCTCCAGGCGATCGACCCGGCCACCGGGCGGCGACTCTGGACGGGTCGCGGCTGGATCGCCTGGTCGAGCCGCGACGGGTTGGTGGCCACCAGGGCGAACAGTGGCGGAGCGATGCAGCTCGACGTCCTCGACCCGGTCACCGGTGCGGTCCGCGGCGAGCTGGGCCGTTGGGAGATGGTCCCGCCGAGCGGGCTCGACGGCCCGGTCATCGGCATCCGGCCGCAGCCGGGTGGTGGGCTCCTCGTCGCCGAGCTGAACCTCACCACCGGCACGGCCCGACCGCTCGACGTGCTGCGCGAGGCCACCGGAGAGTGCCAGAGCATCGGCTATCAGCTGGCGTGCCGCAAGCCCACCGGCGGGTACGGGTTGTGGCAGCTCAGGCCATGACCCCCGCCGCCGGTCACCCGCGCGCCGCTCACCAGTTGGCCTGGGCGGGTGGCGGCGGCAGCGTCACCTCCGCGGGGCGGATGACGTAGGCCATTCCGCCGCTGCCGCGCTGCCAGACGGCCTCGAACCGGTCCCGCGGCACGATCCGGCGCACCGCCTCGTCGTTCTCGGCGTACGGGTCGTTGAGCACCGGATCCCCGTCCGAGGTGAAGCCGACCAGCACGATCAGGTGACCGCGGGTGTCGTACGCCAACCCCGGCACCTCGCCCGCGCGGAACGCGGCGGAGACCACCAGCGGGATACCGGCCGCGATGAACGCCTCCGCCTCGGCCAGCGACCGCAGCCGGGTGACGAAGGCGTCGACCCCGTGCAGTCCGGCGTACGCGGTGTTGAAGGCCCAGTTGCCGGCCCCGCCGTAGGCGTGGTCGTAGCAGTGTCGGGCGGCGTGCACCACCACCGGCCGGGGACCGGGCGGGTCGACCCAGGCGTACCGCTGCGCGGGCGGGGCGACGCCCCAGAAGGCGAGCACCATCGAGGTGCAGGTGGGGCTGCACCAGGAGTCGCCCCCACCACCCCACCGCGGGTACGCGCCGTGCAGCCGCTGCGCGTACCGGGGCACGTCCAGCACGACGCCCCGGGCGTCGCCGGGCCGGTCCGCATCGCGCGCACCCGAGCCCGGACCGCCGGCAGCGTTCCCGGTGGCCCCGGGTGAGGTCTCCGCCGCCGGTGCGGCCGTCCCCGCCCGGCCGGTGGCGACGGCGCCGACCGTACGCAACACCGGGCTGGATCCACCGCCGGCCGGGCGCAGCAGCGTCACCCGCAGCTGCCACCCGGTCACCGTCGCCTCGCCGATGGCCAGCGTGTCGGTCTCCACCCGGGCGGCCCCGTCGCGCTGGCCGGGCACCGAGCCGCGGCGCACCGTCCGGTCGTCGGCCGCCCAGCGGCCCAGTACGTACCAGCCGGTGGCCGGGCCGTCCCCGTGCCAGCCGCGCAGCTCCACCTCGATCCAGCAGCCGTCCGGGGTCTGCGCGGTCCACGACGGGACGACCTCGACGACGGGGAAGCCGACGGGCACCGGCGGCGCGGTCCAGCTGCCCCACTCGTACCGCCGCCCGTCGCCCGCCGGACCGGGCCGGACGCCGGCCGGCTCGGCGATCCGCAGCCCGCCCGCGTCGCCGCGCAGCCCCACGGCGACCCCGGCCGCCTCGTCGGCGGGGAGGCGGAACCCCCGGTAGGCGATGTCGCGGAGCCGGGGCGGGATTGCTCTGGTCATGGCGCGTCCGTCCGTCGCTGTGGCCGCATGCCGGAAGCATCGCGTACGCCGAGGGCGCCCGGCAACGGCGGCCCGGGCGGGCGGTGCGGGGCGACGGGTCGATCGTCGACGCCCGCCCCGCGCCACCGGGCCCTGCCGCCACCGGAGCTGCGGCGCTCGGGCCTGCCTTTTGCGCCAGGCCCTAGATTGTCGGGAGGTCAGCAGCGAGGAGAGCGGCATGCGGGTACTGGTGGTGGAGGACGAGCGCAACCTCGCCGACGCGATCGCGCGCGGGTTGCGCAAACGGGGCATGGCGGTCGACGTCGCCTACGACGGTGACACCGGGCACGAACTGGCCTTCGTCACCCGCTACGACGTGGTGGTCCTCGACCGGGACCTGCCCGGGGTGCACGGCGACCAGATCTGCGCCGAACTGGCCGCCTCCGACACGCTGACCCGGGTGCTGATGCTCACCGCCAGCGGAACGGTGGCGGACCGGGTGGAGGGCCTGCAACTCGGCGCCGACGACTACCTGCCGAAGCCGTTCGCCTTCGACGAACTGGTCGCCCGGGTACAGGCGCTGGGACGGCGGGCCACCCCGGCCGCCCCGCCGGTGCTCGCCCTGGCCGACCTGGTGCTCGACCCGGCCCGGCGCGTCGCCACCCGGGCCGGCGTGCCCGTCGACCTGACCAACAAGGAGTTCGGTGTGCTCCGCGAGCTGCTGAAGGCCCGCGGCGCGGTGGTCTCCAGCGAGGAGCTGCTGGAGCGGGTCTGGGACGCCAACACCGACCCGTTCACCACGATCGTCCGGGTCACCGTGATGACCCTGCGCAAGAAGCTCGGCGACCCGCCGCTCATCGAGACGGTGGTGGGCGCCGGCTACCGGACCGCAGAGGGGGTCGCATGACCGGGCTCGCCGCCACCGCGACGGGCAGCGCCGGCGCGGGCCGACGGCTGCGACCGCGACCGACCCTGCGGCTGCGGCTCACCCTGCTCAACGGCGTGCTGCTGGTCGGCGCGGGGGCGATCCTCGTGCTGCTCGCCTGGCTGCTGGTCCGCGACGCGCTGCGACCGACCGACCAGCCGCTGCCCGGCAGCACCGTGGTGCTCGCCGACGGCCGGACCCTGGACGCCGGTGAGTGGCAGCGCCAACTGGTCGACGTCTCCTCCGGCGAGCTGCTGGTCAAGGGTCTGGTGGCGCTGCTGGCGATCAGCGTGATCGGCGTGGCCGGCGCGTACGCCGTGGCCGGCCGTACGCTGCGCCCGCTGCACCAGGTAACCGCGACCGCCCAGCGGCTCGGCGAGGCCACCCTCGACCAGCGCATCGGCTACTCGGGCGCCGACGACGAGGTGGCCGAGCTGGCGAAGACGTTCGACGCGATGCTGGACCGGATAGCCGCCTCGTTCGAGACACAGAAACGCTTCGTGGCGAACGCCTCGCACGAGCTGCGTACGCCGCTCGCGGTGATGCGTACCGAGATCGACGTCACGCTCAGCGACGACGAGGCGGACATCGCCGAGTACCGCCGGATGGCGACCGTCGTGCGGGACGCCTCGGAGCGGGCGAACGGGCTGGTCGACGCGCTGCTGGTACTGGCCCGCAGCGAGGCCCAGGCCGGCCGTCGGCTCGGCCGGCGTACCGAGTGCGACCTGGCGAGCGGGACCGCCAACGCGCTCTCGGCGATGCGCCGGGAGATGGAGCGGATCGGGCTGCGCGTGCAGACGTCGCTGGAGCCCGCCTCCGTCGCCGGTGATCCGGGCCTGCTCGACCGGCTGGCCGGCAACCTGATCGAGAACGCGGTCCGCTACAACCACCTGCACGGGCGGCTCTGGGTGCGTACCGGCACGGACGGGCAGAACTCCTGGCTGGTGGTCGGCAACACCGGGTTCGAGGTGGATCCGGCGGACGTGCCCGGGCTCTTCGAGCCGTTCCGGCGTGGTGGGAGGGAGCGTACCGGCGCGCGCGGCTCCGGGCTGGGACTGTCGATCGTCCGGGCGGTCTGCGACGCGCACGGCGGAACCGTGCAGGCGATCGCCCAGCCCGGCGGTGGCCTTGAGGTGACGGTACGGCTGCCCTCGGCCGACGCCGTACCGGCGACCCCCGCGTCCGGCGACGGCCGGGGCGGGGCGGACGCCGGTAGCGGACGCTGACCGCCCGTCGGGGGTTGCCGGCCGTCGTCGGATCTGAAAAGGTCGTCGTCGACGTCAGCCCGACGGTTGAGAGGGGGTGCGTTCGATGTCCACCATCACCAGTCCCGCGCCCCGCCCCGGTCACCGCTGACTGTTCCGGCACCGCGGAGCGCGTTCATCCAGCTCGAAGGAGCGACCGTGAGCGCACGGATCCACAACATCAGCATCGACTGCCGCGACACCTACGCCCTGGCCGGGTTCTGGGCCCAGGTCTTCGACTGCCCCCGCCAGCCCGACGACTTCCCGGGCGACCCGGAGGCCATGCTGCTGCCGCCCGGTGGCCCGGAGGTGCTCTTCCTGGCCGTGCCCGAGGGCAAGGTGGTGAAGAACCGCCTCCACCTCGACCTGGAGCCGGCCGACCGGACCCGGGACGAGGAGGTCGAGCGGCTGCTCGGCCTCGGCGCGACCCAGGTCGCCGACCACCGGCGGCCCGACGGCTCCGGCTGGGTGCTGCTCGCCGACCCGGAGGAGAACGAGTTCTGCGTGGTGCGCAGCGCCGCCGAACGCGCGGCCTCGGCGGCTGCGGGGGCTGAGCCCGGGCCCATTCCGGCGTGACGCCCTCCCGGTCGTCGGCGCGGGGCCCCACGGGCTTCGTCCCGGCCTGATCCGGCTGGCCTGGCCTGATCCGGCTGGCCTGGCCTGATCCGGCTGGCCCGGCCTGATCCGGCTGGCCCCGGCCACCACGGTGGTCGGGGCCAGCCGGTCGGCGGGTCAGGAGCGCTGCTCGATCTCGCCGCGCATCGTGACGAACTCGGCCGTGATCTGCTCGGCGGACTTGAAATAGATAACGACAGCACCGACGCTGCCCCGGTCGGCCCAGAAACAGACGCCCAGCGGTGTGGTGTCGACCTTGCCGTCGCCGCAGCGGGCCTCACCGCCGAGGGGGCCGGGATCCACCGGCGCCGTCTCGGTGACGGTGAGCTCCGGGGAGATCTCGGCGATCGCGTCATCGAGCTTCCGCTTCGGGTCGGGTATCAGCCCGGACGCGCTCGCGATCATCGCCAGCTCCCGCTTCGCGGGGTCGCCGTAGAAGGCACCGACGGTGCCCGTGATCTGGTCCTGCGCCCGCTTGTTCATGTCGGCGACCAGCTGGTCGGCGACGCTCTGCAGCTCCTTGTCGGCGATCCGGGGGCGGCCGGCGAGCGTCTCCGGCGCGATCACCCGCGTGCGGGCCGCCTCGACGTTCCCGCCCGCGTCGTCCTTGACGACGAACCAGGTGGCGGCCCCGCCGCCGAGGCAGAACACCAGCACCGCGGCGGCGACGGTGAGGAGGGCCTTGCGGGGGCGGGACTTCTTCGGCCCGGGCGCGGCGGGCTCCGGATCCCCGGGCGGGGGACCGGTCCGGGGCGCGACGGGTTCGCCGCGCTGCGACGGGTGAGGGCCCGCCTGCGTCTCGGCGTAACCGCCCCGCTGCGGGTAGCCGCCCTCCTCGGGGTGGCCGCTCTGCTGGGGGTGGCCGCTCTGCTCTGGGTAGCCGGCCGATGGTGGGTGGTCGGCGGTGTGGGGGCCCGGGCGACGGCCCGGGTATCCGCCCGGCGGTCCGGAGTGGTCGCCGTGCCGCGGGGGCGGGCGGTCGCCCGGCGGCGGAGTGCCCGGGTAAGGGGCCCGCTGCGGCTGCCGCCGGTAACCGTCCGCCGGCGGGCCGGCGTAACTCTCCGGGTAGCCGCCGCCCGGTGCCGCGAACTGTTCGCCGGGCCGCGACGGCGGGTAGCCGCGCTGCGGTGTCTCCGGATGACCGCCGCGCTGCGGGCCGCCCGGGTAGCCGCCCCGTCCCGGCTGACCGCCGGCCTGCTGAGCTGGGCGGCCACTCGGGTGACCCGGCTGATCGCCGGGGCGGCCACCCTGCCGCCGAGCGGGACGCGGACCCGGCGGCGGGTAGGGATCGCGCCCCGGCGGTGGCGGGTACGGATCGGCCGGCGGATACGACATCGGGCAGCTCCAGGTGAGTGAGCCGGACGGGTGATGTTAACCACCACCCGCGCGCCGTCGCTGCCCCGGACGGCCGACCGTCACCTGCCGCAACGGTTCCCTAGCGCGATACGACAGAGCGCGGTGGCCGGCGTCCGGATCGGACGGTCACGGCCACCGCGCTCTGCGGGGGGAGCGGCGGGATCAGGCGGGCAGGCCGGCTGCTCCACGCGGCAGGAAGCGCCGGCCGGTGACCCGCTCCGACGTTCCGGTCCGGTCGAGGTACGGCGTGACGCCGCCCAGGTGGAACGGCCAGCCGGCACCGAGGATCATGCACAGGTCGATGTCCTGCGCCTCGGCCACCACGCCCTCGTCGAGCATCAGCCGGATCTCCTGGGCCAGCGCGTCCAGCGCGTTCTGGCGTACCTGCTCCGCGGTCAGCGGCGCGTCGCCGACCACCAGCAGCTTCGCCACCTCCGGATTCACCTCGTCGTCGACGACGATCGGCTGGCCGGAGTCGGCGATCCGCCTCAGGTTCTCGCTGACCCCGAACCGGTCCGGGAACGCGGCGTGCAGCGTTCCGCCCACGTGGTACGCGACCGCCGGGCCGACCAACTGGAGCAGGGCGAGGGGGCGCATCGGCAGGCCGAGCGGGTCCAACGCGCTGTTCGCCACGTCCAGCGGGGTGCCGGCGTCCACGGCGGCGAAGACGGTGCCGAGGAAGCGGGTGAGCAGCCGGTTGACGACGAACGCCGGGGCGTCCTTCACCAGCACCGACGACTTCCTCAGCTGCTTGCCGACCGCGAAGGCGGTGGCCAGCGTGGCGTCGTCGGTGCGCCCGCCGCGGACGATCTCCAGCAGCGGCAGCACCGCGACCGGATTGAAGAAGTGGAAACCGACCACCCGCTCCGGATGCTCCAGCTCCTCGGCCATCGCGGTGACCGAGAGCGACGAGGTGTTCGTCGCCAGCACCGCCTCCGGCTTGACGATCTTCTCGAGCTCGGCCCAGACCTGCTTCTTGACGGCCAGGTCCTCGAAGACCGCCTCGATGACGAAGTCCGCGTCGGCGAAGACGCTCTTGTCGACCGAGCCGCTGACCAGGCCGTACAGCTTGGCGGCGGTGCCCTTGTCCATCCGGCCCTTGGTGACCTGCTGCTCGATCTGGGTGTGGACGTAGCCGACGCCCTTGTCGACCCGGGCCTGGTCGAGGTCGGTCATCACCACCGGCACCTGCAGCCGGCGGGCGAAGAGCAGCGCGAGCTGGCTCGCCATCAGGCCGGCGCCGACGATGCCGACCTTCGTGACCGGACGGGCCAGGCTCTTGTCCGGCGCGCCGGCCGGGCGCTTGGCCCGCCGCTGCACCAGGTCGAACGCGTACAGGCCGCTGCGCAGCTCCTCGGAGAAGATGAGGTCGGCCAGCGCCTCGTCCTCGGCGGCGGTGCCGGTGGCGAAGTCGGTGTCCTTCGCCGTGTCGAGCAGGTCCAGCGCCTTGTACGCGGCGGGAACCGCGTTGTGCAGCCGCTGGTCGAGGGTCTGCCGGGCGAAGTAGAGCACCCCGGCCCACATGTCCCGGTCCACCTCGGGCCGGACGACGGTGATCTGCCCGCGTACCACCCCGGCGGCCCACTCCAGCGAGCGCTCCAGGAAGTCGGCCGGCTCCAGCAGGACGTCCGCGATGCCCATCTCCGCGGCCTGCTTCGGCTTCAGCATCCGGTTCTGCATCAGCGGGTTCTGGATGATCACCTGGGTCGCCGCCGGAATACCGATCAGGTTCGGCAGCAGCTGGGTGCCGCCCCAGCCGGGTACCAGGCCGAGCGAGACCTCGGGCAGGGCGAGCGCCGCCGCGCCGCCGGAGAGCGTCCGGTAGTGGCAGTGCAACGCCAGCTCCAGGCCGCCGCCCATCGCCGCGCCGTTGACGAACGCGAACGTGGGCACGCTGCTCTCCTTGAGCCGGGCGAAGACCCGGTGGCCGAGCCGGCCGATCTCCAGGGCCTGCTCCCGGTCGGCGAGCAGCGGCAGGCCGGTGAGGTCCGCGCCGACGCTGAAGACGTACGGCTTGCCGGTGACCGCGAGAAACGCCGGGTCGGCGGCGAGCGCCGCGGTGATCGCCTCGTCCAGGCTGGTCAGCCCGCCCGGGCCGAACGTGTTCGGCTTGGTGTGGTCGAAGCCGTTGTCGAGGGTGATCAGGGCCGCCGGGCGGTCCAGCCCCGGTACGGCCACCTCCCGCAGCAGCGCCCGGGTGACGACCTCGTTCGGTGCGGCGAGCGCGCTCACTTGTTGCCCTCCCCCTGAGCCGGCTTGCCGGACTCCGTCCAGTGCGGGTTCTCCCAGATCACCGTGCCGCCCATGCCGATGCCGACGCACATCACGGTGAGGCCGTAGCGGACCTCGGGGTGCTCGGCGAACTGCCGGGCGAGCTGGGTCATCAGGCGGATACCCGAGGAGGCGAGCGGGTGGCCGACGGCGATCGCGCCGCCCCACTGGTTGACCCGAGGGTCGTCGTCGGCGATGCCGTAGTGGTCGAGGAACGCGAGCACCTGCACGGCGAAGGCCTCGTTCAGCTCGAAGAGGCCGATGTCGTCGATGGTCAGGCCCGCGATGCGCAGCGCCTTCTCGGTCGACGGGATCGGGCCGTACCCCATCACCTCGGGCTCCACCCCGACGAAGCCGTACGACACGAGCCGCATGGCGATCGGCAGACCCAGCTCACGGGCCATCTCCTCGGCGGCGATCAGGCTTGCGGTCGCCCCGTCGTTCAGACCGGCCGCGTTGCCGGCGGTCACCTTGCCGTGCGGGCGGAACGGGGTCTTGAGCGTGGCGAGCTTCTCCATCGACGTCTCCCGGGGAGCCTCGTCGACGGTGGCCAGGCCCCAGCCGGTCTCCGGGTCGCGCACCGCGACGGTCACCAGGTCGTCCTGGAGCTTGCCGTTGGCGTACGCCTTGGCGGTCTTCTGCTGCGAGGCGAGCGCGAAGGCGTCGACGCGCTCCTTGCCGATGTGCGGCAGCCGGTCGTGCAGGTTCTCCGCGGTGGCGCCCATGACCAGCGCGGACGGGTCGACCAGCTTCTCCGCGAGGATCCGGGGGTTCGGGTCGACGCCCTCGCCCATCGGGTGGCGTCCCATGTGCTCGACGCCGCCGGCGATGGCCACGTCGTACGCGCCCATCGCGATGCCGCCGGCCACAGTGGTCACCGCGGTCATCGCGCCGGCGCACATCCGGTCGATGGCGAGGCCGGGGACCGTCTTGGGCAGACCGGCGAGCAGGGCGGCGGTCCGGCCGATGGTGAGGCCCTGGTCGCCGATCTGGGTGGTGGCGGCGATCGCGACCTCCTCGACCCGCTCCGGAGGCAGCTGCGGGTTGCGGCGCAGGAGTTCTCGGATGCAGCGGATCACGAGGTCGTCGGCGCGGGTGTTGGCGTACATGCCACCCGCCTTGCCGAACGGGGTGCGGACGCCGTCGACGAAGACGACATCCCGAACTTCACGGGGCACTGGAGCCTCCTTTTCGACCGTGATTCGGCCTCGCCGCCCAGCGGCGGCACGGACCGAAACAAGGGTCGCCGGCACGGGCGTGTTCCTCGGATGCTACTTGTCAGTAACCAAGCCCGACACCGCCCCCCGTGTGGCGCACCCCACACCCGAGCGCCTCCAGTCGATCATGAGGTTGACGGGGGAGGTCGGCGCGAACTTCCCCGTCAACCTCATGATCGACGCGTCGGTGTTCCTACTCGGTCGCGGTGAGGGTGGCGTCGGGGCCGGTGAGGGCGTCGGTCAGGTCGGCGGCGAGCAGGCCGATCTGCCACTCGCGCGCGCCGAAGCCGCGCAGCGTCTCGGCCACCGTCGTCTCGGTGATCTCCTCGGGCGGCACCCAGGCCAGCCGGCGGATCGAATCCGGGGCGATCAGGTTCTCGGCCGGCAGCTGGTGAGCCCCGGAGATCCGCAGCACCACCTCCCGTGACCGGACCAGCCGAGCCGCGGCCACCGGATCCCGCTCCGCCCACCGGTGCGGTGGCGGCGGCCCCTCGACCACCGGGGCGACCGGAAGCGCGTCGTCGGGCAGGTTCCGCGCGTCGTCCAGCGCGGCCAGCCAGGTCCGGGCCAGCCGGCGCACCGAGCGGCCACCGAAGCCGGGGAGCGTGAGCAGGGTCCGCTCGTCCTTCGGATCCAGCTCGGCAGCCGCGATGATCGCCGAGTCGGGCAGTACCCGCCCCGGCGCGGCGTCCCGACGTGCGGCGATCTGGTCCCTCGCGTACCACATCGAGCGGACCCGGGCCTGCGCCCGCGCCCCACGCACCCGGTGGATGCCGGAGGTACGCCGCCACGGCTCGGCGCGGACCCGCGGCGGCCGGGCGCCGGTGCGGACCAGCGCCGCGAACTCCTCGGCCGCCCACTCCGACTTGCCCTGCCGGGCCAGCTCCGCGTCGAGCGCGTCCCGCAGGTCGACGAGCAGCTCCACGTCGAGCGCCGCGTAGGTCAGCCAGGAGTCGGGCAGCGGCCGGTTCGACCAGTCGGCGGCCGAGTGATGCTTCTCCAGGCTGAACCCCAGCAGCTGCTCGGTCAGCGCGGCCAGGCCGACCCGTTCGAATCCCGCCAGCCGACCGGCCAGCTCCGTGTCGAACAACCGGCGCGGGCGCAGCCCCACCTCGGCGAGGCAGGGCAGGTCCTGGCTGGCCGCGTGGAGCACCCACTCCGCCTCGCCGATCACCTCGTCGAGCGGGGTCAGATCGGAGAGGGGCAGGGGATCGATCAGCGCGGTGCCGGCGCCGGCGCGGCGCAGCTGGACGAGGTACGCCCGCTGGCTGTAGCGATAGCCCGAGGCGCGCTCGGCGTCCAGGGCGACCGGGCCGCTGCCCGCGGCGAAACGGGCAACGACCTCGGCGAGCTCGTCCGCGGTGGCCACCGGTTGCGGGGTGCCCTCACGGGGAGCGGTCAGCAGCTCGGGCCCGTCGCCGGTCGGTTCGTTCCCCGCGTCCGCCGGCTCCGGCTGAGCTGAGGACGGGTCGTGCGATGCGTCGCCCGAACGGCTCTCGGCGGCCCGACGGCGCAGGGGTGGTTCGTCGGTCACCTGACAACCCTAGTGCGCGCCGTGAACCTGCGGGTGCAGCCGGTCGGCGTGTGCGTCCGTCGGATGGCCCGGAGGGCGGTCCGAGTACGGACAACGGGGGAGACAAACCCCGACCGCGCCGGTACGGTCCATCGAGCCGCCGGGCGGGTCGATCAAGTACAGCGCGGGTGGCGGCACCAGGGTCAACGGGGAGGCATGGCGATCATGACGGAGGGCTACGGTCCAGGCGGCCACGATCCGGCGGCGGGGCACGGCCCCGACGAGGTGACCGGGAACCCGACCACGAATCGCCCCGGACCGTTGCCGCCGAGAATCGAGCCGACACACGCCGCCGCGCCCGTCTGGTCCGCTGCGTCCGCGCCGCCGCACCCCGGCGGACCCGTGCCGACTCAGCCCGGCGTGCCGTTCCCGCCGGGCGCACCGACGCAGGCTCAGCCCGGCGTTCAGCCCGCCGGTCCGTTCCCGCCCGGCGGACCCGTTCCGGCGCAGCCCGGCGTGCCGTTCCCGCCCGGCGGGCCCGCGCAGGCGCAGCCCGGCGTGCCGTTCCCGCCGGGCGGACCGGCGCAGGCCGCCGGTCCGTTCCACTCGGCCGGACCCGTTCCGGCGCAGCCCGGTGCCCCGGCGTCCGCCGTGCCGGCCGCCGCGGATCCCGCCGGAGCGACGCACTACGGCCCGGCCGGAGCGCCCGCCTCCGGGGCCGCCGCGCCGTACGCGCCGAACGGGCCGCTGCCGCCCGCCGGGCCGACGTGGGCGGGCGGCGTCGGGGCGTACCCGGGCCAGCCGGTGCCGCCCCCGACCGGGCCGCGCCGTCGGCGCTGGCCGAGCGTGGTCGCGGCGCTGGTCGTCCTGGCCCTGGCCGGGCTGGCCGGCTTCCAGGCGTACCAGATCGACCGGCTCACCGGCCGGCTCGCGGGCACCGAGCGGCAGCTGGCCGAGGCTCAGGGCGACGACCGCGCCCGCCTCGACGGTCTGGAGCAGCGGGCGGAGGCGCTGGAGAAGCAGGCCGGGGCCACCTTCAATCCGGAGGCGGTGGCCGGCGCCGTGCTGCCCAGCGTCTTCCGGGTCCGTGCCGGGCAGTTCACCGGTACGGCGTTCGCCATCGGCGAGCCGGCCGCCGGTGGCGGGACGAACCTGTTCACCAACTTCCACGTGGTCGAGGCGGTCTGGGAGGCCGGCGACCGGGAGGTCTTCCTGGAGCGCACCGACCAGCGGTTCCCGGCCACCATCGTGAAGGTCGACAAGACCAACGACGTCGCGCACCTGCGCACCACCGGGCGGTTCACCGGCCTGACCGCCGCGTCGGAGGCGGTGAAGTCCGGCCAGCAGATCGTCGTGGTCGGCGCCCCGCTCGGGCTGGAGGACAGCGTCACCACCGGTGTGGTGAGCGCGTTCCGCGACGCCCGGGACGGCTCGGGGCCGGTCATCCAGTTCGACGCGCCGATCAACCCCGGCAACTCGGGTGGCCCGGTCGTCAACGGCAGCAAGCAGGTCGTCGGGATCGCCACCGCCAAGGCTCGGGACGCCGAGGGGATCGGGCTCGCGGTGCCGATCGAGATCGCCTGCGACGGCTTCAAGATCTGCTGACTGCGGCAGACCCCTCCGCGTACACCCACACCCACACCCACGCCCGAGGTCGGGCCGAGCAGTGTCCCGCTGCGGACACCTCGGCCGCCCGACCCTGACAACCGGCCGGGTCGCGTCGACCGGCCGTCGTACCACTGGAGGTTCGGTGGCATCCGCCGCACCGGACCGGTTCACCTGGAGGAAGAGATGACCCAACCACCGACCGGGCCGCAGGGCTACCCCCCGCCGGACCCGGCGCAGCCCCCGGCCGTGCCCGGTCAGCCGCCGTACGACGGCACCACCACCCAGTTCCCGCAGCAGCCGACGCCGTACGGTCCCGGGCAGCCGACCCAGCCCATGCCGCCCGCCCAGCCCATGCCGCCCGCCCAGCCCATGCCGAACGCTCAGCCCGGGGCACCGACCCAGCCCTTCCCGGCGCAGCCCTTCTCCGCGCCACCGGCCCCGGCCGGCTACCCGTCGCCGGCCGGCGTGCCGCCGTACGCGGGTCAGGTCTCCGCGCCGCCGGTCTCCGGTCCGGCTGCCGGCTACCCGTCGCCGGCTGGCGTGCCGCCGTACGCGGGTCAGGTCTCCGCGCCGCCGGTCTCCGGTCCCGCTGCCGACCAGCCGATGTCGGTGCCGCCGGTCTCCGGCCCCTACTACGGCGCTCCGATGTCCGCGCCGCCCGGCTTCGTGCCCCCGTACGGGCCGCCCGCCGCGGGTGCCGGCAAGGGGCGCGCGGTGCTGATCCTGGCCATGGTGGCCGGCCTGTTCTTCGTCCTCGGCGGGGTGATGACCGGCCTCTACGTCACCAAGAACAGCGAGCTGGACAAGACCGAACGGCGTCTCTCCGCCCAGGTCAGCGAGCGTGACGGCACCATCGCCGCGAACGCACAGGAGATCCAGAAGCTGAAGACCGATCTGCAGGGTGTGCAGGACAAGCTCGCCGACACCGAGCAGGACCTCACCGGAACCCGCAACGACCGGGACGAGCAGGCCCGGCAGAAGAAGGTCATCGCCAGCTGCCTGGACAAGCTGACCACCGCGCTCGCCGCGTCGGCGGCCAACGACAAGAGCGCCTACGAGAAGGCCACGAGCGGCCTCGACAAGGTCTGCGACGAGGCCGAGAACTACCTCTGACGCTGCCCGTGGGGGTCAGGCCGCGCCGGCGGGGCGACGCTCCGGCAGCGCGGTCACCCCGGGCGGCGGCAGCCCCGCCGTCGAGGCCAGCAGCGCGCACCAGGCCAGCAGGTGCGGGGCGAGCTCGTCGTCGATCGGCGTCCACGAGGCGCGGATCTCGATGTCGCCGACGGCGGGCGGCCCGGCCAGCTCGCCGAAGCGGGTCGACATGGTCTGGGTGATCGTCCCGCCGATCGCGCGGTGACCGGCGTCCTGGGCGTCGAGCGCGTCGGTGAGCCACGTCCAGCCCACCCCCGGCAGCAGCGGATCGGCGGCCAGGTCGACCTCCAACTCGGCGGTCACGTACGTGACCAGGCGCAGAGTGCCCTGCCACGCCTCGTGCCCGGCCGGATCGTGCAGCAGGATCAGGCGGCCGGTGGCCACCTCGTCCCCGCCGCGCAGCACACCGGCGGAGAGGGCGAAGGCGTACGGCGCGAGCCGCTGCGGCGCGCCGACCTCCTCCAGCACGATCTCCGGGCGGGGGGCCGTGGACCGCAGCCCGGCGACCGCGCGGGCGAAGGTCTCCGGGAGCGCGATCGGGGGGGCCATGTCGGCAGCCTATGCCGCCACGCCTTCGCCCGCCGCGACGGCACGCCGACACGAGACCGCGCACGGCGCCGGAAGCCGGGCGGCCGACTCGTCGACCCGCACCCCGGGCGGTACCGGAGGCGTTGACGCCGGCCGCTGGTTCGCCGGTGGGCGGGGCGGGTCACAAAGTGGGGGCGGGCCCGACGGTGGCGTCGTGGCGCGTGGCACGATGGCCGCGATGAGCACGGAGAGCACGGGCACTGCCGCCCGAGACGGAGATCCCGCCCCTGCCGGACCGGGCGACTCGCCCTTCGTCCGGGCGTGCCGCCGGCAGGCGGGGCCGCACACCCCCGTCTGGTTCATGCGCCAGGCCGGCCGCTCGCTGCCGGAGTACCGGGAGATCCGCGCGAACGTGGGGATGCTGGAGTCCTGCCGCCGCCCCGAGCTGGTCACCGAGATCACTCTCCAGCCGGTACGCCGGCACAGCGTCGACGCGGCGATCCTGTACAGCGACATCGTGGTGCCCCTCGCCGCGGCCGGGGTCGACCTCGACATCGTGCCGGGGACCGGGCCGGTGGTGGCCGAGCCGGTACGCGCCGTCGAGGACGTGGAGCGGATCCGCCCGATCGACCGCGACGACGTCCCGTACGTGGACGAGGCGGTTCGGATGCTCGTCGCCGAGCTGGGCGACACCCCGTTGATCGGCTTCGCGGGCGCGCCGTTCACCCTCGCCAGCTACCTGGTCGAGGGCGGGCCGTCGCGTACGCACGCGAAGACCAAGGCGCTGATGTACGGCGACCCGCAGCTGTGGCACGCGCTCTGCGACCGGCTGGCCGAGATCACGCTGGCGTTCCTGCGGGTCCAGGTGGCGGCCGGCGTCTCTGCGCTGCAGCTCTTCGACTCCTGGGCGGGCGCGCTCTCCGAGGCGGACTACCGCCGCTACGTGCTGCCGCACTCGAAGGCCGTGCTCACCGGGCTCGCCGACGCGGGAGTGCCGCGGATCCACTTCGGGGTGGGCACCGGCGAGCTGCTCCACGCGATGGGTGAGGCCGGCGCCGACGTCGTGGGCGTCGACTGGCGTACGCCGCTGGACGTGGCGACCGTCCGGATCGGGCCGGAGCGCGCCGTGCAGGGCAACCTCGATCCGGCGGTGCTCTTCGCTCCGTGGCCGGTGATCGAGGCCGAGGTGCGCCGGGTGTTGGAGCAGGGCCGGGCCGCCCCGGGGCACGTTTTCAACCTCGGTCACGGGGTGCCGCCGGAGACCGACCCGGAGGTGCTGACGCGGGTGGTCGCGCTGGTGCACGAGCTGACTTCCGGCCCGGCCGAGCGGAGCTGAGCGACATGCGGCGTCCGGCGCGGGTGGCGGTGATCGGTGGCGGGATCGCCGGGCTCTCCGCCGCCGTGCGGCTGCGCGACCGCGCACCCGAGGGCACCGAGATCACGGTCTACGAGCAGTCCGGCACGCTCGGCGGCAAGCTGCGTACCGGCGAGCTGGCCGGCCAGCAGGTCGAGTTCGGCGCCGAGTCGTTCCTGATGCGGGACCCGGCGGGCGGGGAGTCCGCCGCGGTGGCCCTGGTCCGCCGGCTCGGGCTGGCCGACCGGATCGTCCACCCGAGCGTCGGGCAGGCCGCGCTCGTCGTCGACGGCCGGCTGCGCCCGGTCCCGGGCGGCACCCTGGTCGGCGTACCGGGGGATCTGGGCGCGGTGACGACGGTGGCGCGGCCGGCCGCGGCGGCCGACCGCGACGAGGGCCGTCCGCTGCTCGGCCCCGGGGAGGACGTCACCGTCGGCGCGCTGGTCCGCCGGCGCTACGGCGACGAGGTGGTCGACCGGCTGGTGGACCCGATGCTCGGCGGGGTCTACGCCGGCCGGGCCGACGACCTGTCGCTGGTCACCACGATGCCCGCGCTGGCCCGGACGGCCCGGGTCGAGCACACCCTGGCCGGTGCGGTACGCGCCGCGCAGGCGGCCGCGCCCCGCGCTCCGGGCGTGCCGGTCTTCGGCACGCTGGCCGGCGGGCTCGGCACCCTGATCGAGGCGGCGGCCCGGGAGAGCGGCGCGACGATCCGCCGGGACGCGACCATCCGCGAACTCTCGCCGACGCCGACCGGATGGCGGCTGACCGTCGGCCCGACCCGCGACCCGGAACACGTCGAGGTCGACGCCGTGGTGCTCGCCGTGCCGGCGCGTCCGGCCGCGCGGCTGCTCGCCGGGCCGGCGCCGGAGCTGGCCGACGTCGTCGGTCGACTGGACTACGCCAGCGTCGCGCTGGTCACCCTGGCCCTGCCGCAGCCGCAGCTGCCGGAGCTCTCCGGTCTGCTGGTGCCCGGCACCGAGGGACTGCTGATCAAGGCGTCCACCTTCTTCACCACCAAGTGGGGGCACCTGCGCCGCCCGGACGGGCTGGCGCTGGTGCGCGCCTCGGTGGGCCGCTACGGCGAGGAGACGCAGCTCCAGCGCTCGGACGAGGACCTGGCCGCGACCGTGCACCGGGAGCTCTCCGCGGTGCTCGGCACGCCGCTGCCCGCCGCGATCGACGGGCACGTGCAGCGCTGGGGCGGGGCGCTGCCGCAGTACGCCCCGGGGCACACCGATCGGGTGGCGGCGGTGCGGACCGCGCTGCGCGCCGGCCATCCCACGCTGGCCCTGGCGGGGGCCGGCTATGACGGGGTCGGCATCCCGGTCTGCGTCCGCTCGGGCGAGACGGCGGCCGACGAGATCATCACTGCACTGGGAGGATCGGGGACATGACCGAGCAGACCAACGCGGCTCGGCTGCGGGAGCTGAACGACACCATCCGCTACACGATGTGGTCGGTGTTCCGGGCCAGCAGCCCGCTGCCGTCCCTGCGGGACAACGTCACGGCCGAGATCGAGGCGCTCTTCGAGGAGCTGGCCGGCAAGGACGTGACGATCCGCGGCACGTACGACGTCTCCGGGCTGCGCGCCGACGCGGATCTGATGATCTGGTGGCACTCCTCCTCCAGCGACGCGCTGCAGGACGCCTATCTGCGCTTCCGCCGTACCACCCTCGGCCGGTCGATGACGCCGGTCTGGTCGCAGATGGCCCTGCACCGGCCGGCGGAGTTCAACAAGAGCCACATCCCGGCGTTCCTGGCCGGCGAGGAGGCCCGCGCCTACCTCTGCGTCTACCCGTTCGTGCGCTCGTACGAGTGGTACCTGCTGCCGGACGCCGAGCGGCGGGAGATGCTCGCCGAGCACGGCCGGTTGGCCCGCGGCTACCCGGACGTGCGGGCCAACACGGTCGCCTCGTTCGCCCTCGGCGACTACGAGTGGATGCTCGCCTTCGAGGCCGACGAGCTGCACCGGATCGTGGACCTGATGCGCGACCTGCGGGCCTCCACCGCCCGGCGGCACGTGCGCGAGGAGGTGCCCTTCTACACCGGGCGCCGCCGGTCGGTCGCCGAGATCGTCAACTGCCTGGTCTGAGCAGACCGGTCGCGCCGTTCGCCGGAGAGCGGTGCCGGGTGGGTCGCGGCGCCGTGCCGGCCCGACCGGCGTAGCACTGCCTCGGGCAGCCTTTGGAGCTGAGTCGTCCACGACATCGTGCCCGAGTTGGGCACGACATCAGCTCCGAAGGTCCCGAGGCGCTGTGGTGCCGTGGACACCGCGGCGGGCCCGCGCCGCCCGGCTGGCCGCTGGTCAGCGGACGGGATCGCGGCGCATCGGGGTGTGCGGGATGCCGTCCTCGACGTACTCGGGGCCGCTGACGGTGAAGCCGTGCCGAGCGTAGAAGTCGACCAGGTACGACTGCGCCTCCAGCACGCAGGGCCGGTCGCCGACGAGGGCCAGCGCCTCGGTCATCAACCGGCCGGCGTGACCGCCGCCGCGGGCGTACGGGGCCACCAGCACCCGGCCGATCCGGGCCACGCCGCCCGGGTCGGCGAGGATCCGCAGGTACGCGAGCGGCGCCGTGCCGTCGGTGAGCCAGAGGTGCCGGGTGTCCGGTTCGAGGTCCCGGCCGTCCAGCTCCGGATAGGGACACTCCTGCTCGACCACGAACACGTCGATCCGCAGCTTCAGCAGGTCGTGGAAGGTACGGGTGTCCAGGTCGGCGAAGGTGGCGGTGTGCACCTCGATCGTCTGCTGCGGCATCCCGCGATGGTAGGCCGCGATCCTGCGGAGCTCAGGAGGGGCGTACCCCGACCGCGTCGCGGATCTCGGCGCCCTGTGCGCCCTCGACCGCCCGGGCGCAGTGCCCGCTGCAGAAGAAGCGGCCGTTGACCTCGATCCCGTGCCCCACGATCTTGATCTGGCAGTGCTCGCAGATCGGTGCCAGCCGGTGGATCGCGCACTCGAAGCTGTCGAAGGTGTGGGTGTCGCCGCTGACCGTCCGCACCTCGAACGCCATCCAGTAGTCGTTGCCGCAGACCTCGCAGGTCGCCATTAGAACCTCCTGAATCATGACATTTGACTACAGGGTGCGACAGCGTCGCGGCGGGAGCGGGAGGAATGCCGCATCCGCGCCGGCCCCGGCGGCGTGTCGGCTCCGGCGTGTCGGCCGTTGTGCCTGGTAGACCGCCCTGAGCCCCTGGAGGCACCCTCGTGATCAAGCGCAGCAGGCTCTTCGGCAACCAGACCCGGGTCACCTTCTGCCTGCCCCGGGACGCGCCGCCCGGCGTGGTGAGCGTGGTCGGCTCCTTCAACGACTGGAAGCCCGGCCGACACGAACTGGTCCCGCGTCGTGACGGCACCCGGACGGTGACCGTGCGGCTGCGCCCGGGGGAGTACCGGTTCCGCTACCTGGCCACCGGCGGGGTGTGGCTCGACGACGACAGTGCCGACCGGGTGGACGGGCAGGGCTGCACGTTGGTGATCTGAGACCTCGGAGAACGTACCCTCATTTATCGATGAGGGTCTTTACGGTTAACAAAGTTTAATTTATGTTGGTGGCATCTTCACCACCCCGCGGAGGTGCCACATGCGTCGAAGGATCACCCTCCCGGTCGTGGCGGCGGGCGCCGTCCTCTCCTCGCTCGCCGTCGCGGCCCCCGCCCAGGCCCACGGCTACATCTCCTCACCGCCGAGCCGGCAGGCGCTCTGCGCCCAGAACCGGGTCCCCGACTGCGGGCAGATCAAGTACGAGCCGCAGAGCGTTGAGGGGCCGAAGGGACTGCGCAACTGCCACGCCAACATCGCCCACTTCGCCGTCCTCAACGACGACAGTCGGGGCTGGCCGGCCACTTCGGTCGGCAACACGGTCACGTTCACCTGGATCAACACGGCCCGGCACGCCACCAGCAACTGGGAGTACTACATCGGGAACACCCGGGTGGCCGTCGTCAACGGCAACGGCCAGCAGCCCGGGGCGACGGTCTCGCACACCGTCAACCTGAACGGCTTCTCCGGCCGGCAGAAGCTCCTCGCCATCTGGAACATCGCCGACACCGCCAACGCGTTCTACTCCTGCGTCGACCTCCAGATCGGCGGAGGTGGCGGCCCCGGACCCACGCCCACGCCCACGCCGACCCCGACTCCGACGCCGACCCCGCCCACTCCGCCGCCCGCCTCGGGTGGCACCTGGACGGCGGGCCGGGCCTACCAGGCCAACGACCAGGTCACCTACGGCGGCGCGACCTACCGCTGCCGGCAGGCGCACACCGCCATTGCCGGCTGGGAACCGCCGAACGTGCCCGCGCTGTGGAGCCGGATCTGACCCTACGGGCGCGGCCGGTGTCCCAGCACCGGGCCGCGCCCCCGTCCCCGCCGGCCGGGCTCGGGAGCTCGACATGACCCGGCTGCGCGTGGTGGTCCCGCTCGCCGCCGTGCTGCTGGCCGGCTGCGCGGCCGGCCCGACCCCGGCGGGGACCCCCGTACCGCCGGTGGCCACCGTGCCGAGCGCGGACGCCGCCCTGCCGTCGCCGAGCGGCATCGATCTGATCTTCCTGAACATGATGGCCGCGCACACCGAGCAGACATTGGAGATCGTCCGGTCGACCCGGGACCGGATCGCCGACCAGGAGCTGCGGACGCTGGTCGCCGCGATCGGTGCGACCGAGACCGACGAACTGGCCACCATGCGCGCCTGGCTGGCCGCCGGCGCCGGGCCGGACCCGCGCCGGCACGACCACTCGGGGCACGGAGTCTCCGCCACCGACCTGGCGCGGTTGCGGGAGGCCACCGGCGCGGAGGTCGACGCCGTGCTGCGCGAGGTGCTCGCCGAGCATCAGCAGGCGGCGGCCGACCTGGCCCGTGCCCAGCTGGCCGCCGGCACCGACGAGCGGGTACGCGACCTCGCCCGGCGGATCGAGCAGTCGCGCACCGCGCAGGTGCCGCTCATCACGGGTACGCCGGCCGCCCTCGACTGAGTCGGCGAGCCGGGGCGGACCGCCCCGGGCTCCGTCAGCGGGGTCGCCTCAGCGAGGCTCGGTCAGCGGGGTTCGAGGCGGATGGAGAGCGAGTTGACGCAGTGCCGGGTGTCGTTCGCGGTGAAGCCCTCACCCCGGAACACGTGACCCAGGTGGCTGTCGCAGCGCGCACAGCGGATCTCCGTACGGGACATGCCGAGGCTGCGGTCCTCGATCTCCTTCACCCGACCGGGGATGGCGTCGTCGAAGCTCGGCCACCCGCAGTGCGAGTCGAACTTCGTGTCGCTGGAAAAGAGTTCCAGCCCGCAGGCGCGGCAGTGGTAGACCCCCTGGGTCTTCGTGTCGACGTACTCGCCGGTGAAGGCGCGCTCGGTGCCGGCCTCGCGCAGCACCCGGAACTCCTCCGGGGTCAGCCGGACCCGCCACTCGTCCTCGGTGCGGGGCAGTTCGGTGTCTTCCAGACTCACCCGGCAACCGTACGCCGGATGTCGGAGGCTTCGCATATGGTCGCCTGATGGGTGGCACCACGAAGGCAGCGGTCACCGAGGTCGAGGTGGCCGGGCACACCGTACGGCTCACCAGCCCGGACCGCGTGATCTTTCCGCAGCGGGGCTTCACCAAGGCCGACGTCTTCCGCTACTACCTCTCGGTGGGCGACGGCATCCTGCGGGCCCTGCGCGACCGGCCCACGACGCTGCAGCGCTTCCCGGAGGGCGTCGAGGGGGAGATGTTCTTCCAGAAGCGGATTCCGACCCGGGGCGTGCCGCCGTGGGTGGAGACCGCCGAGATCACCTTCCCGAGCGGGCGAACGGCCGCCGAGCTCTGCCCCGCCGACCTGGCCCACGTGGCGTGGGCCGCGCAGATGGGCACCGTGGTGTTCCATCCGTGGCCGGTACGCTCCGCCGCCGTCGACCACCCCGACGAGCTGCGCGTCGACCTCGACCCGCAGCCGGGCACCGACTTCACCCACGCGGCTCAGGCCGCCGCTGAGCTGCGCGCCCTCCTCGACGAGCTGGGCGTCCCCGGCTGGCCGAAGACCTCCGGCGGCCGGGGCGTGCACGTCTACCTGCGCATCCAGCCCCGCTGGACGTTCGTCGAGGTGCGCCGGGCCACCATCGCGCTGGCCCGGGAGCTGGAGCGGCGCCGCCCCGAACTGGTCACCACCTCCTGGTGGAAGGAGGAGCGCGGCAGCCGGGTCTTCGTCGACTACAACCAGATGGCCCGCGACCGCACCATCGCCTGCGCGTACTCGCTGCGGGCCAACGCCCGCGCCACCGTCTCCACGCCGGTCACCTGGGAAGAACTGCCCGACGTCGAGCCGGACGACTTCGACCTGGCGACCGTCCCGCCCCGGCTCGCCGAGCACGGCGATCCGCACGCCGGCATCGACGACGCCCCGTGGGACATCTCCCCGCTGCTCGACTGGGCCGACCGCGACGCGGCGGCCGGTCAGGGTGACCTCCCCTACCCGCCGGACCATCCGAAGATGCCGGGCGAGCCGAAGCGGGTGCAGCCCTCGCGGGACCGCGACCGGCCCCGTTAGCGGATGCCGAGGGTAACGATCATGTAACGGGCGGAACCTTTTCCGTGCCGTGACCGCTCTCCCTGGTCGATTCGGCCCGCTGGGCCAGGGGAGGGCATCGGATGAAGTTGGTGTGGAGGCGGGCCCGCGAGGCGCGAGGCCTGCTGGCGGCCGCCGTGATCGCCGCGCTGGTCGCGGTGGCGCTGGTGACCGGCCTCTCCGAGTACAACCGCCGGGCGGTGGACGCCGGCCAGCGGGCGCTGGTGGCGGCCGCCTCGGCCGAGGAGCGGAGCCTGCTGGTGAGCGGGTCGGCCGGGGCGGACGCCGACGAGTTCGCGACCCGCGACCGGGCCGTCCGGAACGAGTTCGCCCGCGGTCTCGGAGGTGCCCGAGCCACCGTCGTCGCCGCCCGCTACGGCACCGGCCGGGAACTGACCGGTGACCTCGGCTCGGCGGCGCGCCCCGGCGGCGAGGCGGTCTTCGCCAACCTGGTGACCATGGAGAACCTGGCCGGGCGCGCCGACCTGACCGCCGGCGCGTGGCCGGTGGCGGGCGCGCGGCCCGCGCAGGTGACGCTGCCGGAGAAGGTGGCCGCGGCGCTCGGACTCGAACCGGGTGAGCAGGTGCCGCTGCGGGACCGCCGCACGGATCGGAGCGAGCCGGTGGTGCTCGCCGGCACCTGGCGGCCCCACGACCCCGCAGACCCGTACTGGCGGCTCGCGCCCGGCGTCGGTACGGGCAGCGGCGACGCGGCGGCCACCTCGGGCACGTCGTACGGACCGTTCGTGCTCGACCCCGCGGACTTCGTCGCCACCTTCCCGGGCTCCGTCTCCGCCTCCTGGATGGTCGAGCCGGACCTCACGACCGTGGAGCCTTCCCGGGTGGACGCGGTCCGGCAGGCCGCCGTCGACGCGGCGGCCGACCTGCCGGCCGCCGCCGACCTCGGCGCGTCCGCGCAGATCGTGACCCGGGTCGACCAACTACTGGACCGGATGGCTCGAGCCGACCTGGTCGGCCGATCCGCGCTCACCACCCCGTTGCTGCTGATCATGGTGCTCGGTGGGTACGCGTTGGTGCTCGTCGCCGCGCTGCTGCACGAGGACCGCCGCGCGCAGAACGCGCTGCTGCGCGCCCGAGGCGCCGCACGCCGGCAACTCGCCGGGCTCGCCGCCCGGGAAGCCACCCTGGTGGTCGCCCCGGCCGCGCTGCTCGGCCCGCTGGCCGCCGGGGAGGCGCTGCGTCACCTGCGCCCCGAGGGCACGACCGGACCCGCCGCCGGCGCCAGCGCCCTGCTCTGGGCGGCCGCGGCGGCGACCGCCGCGGGCTGCCTGGTGGCGATGGTCGCCCCCACGCTGCGCGGCGCCGGTACGTACGTGGCCGACATGGCCGCCCGCTCACGGCCGCGGCGCGGCGTCGCGGTCCAGCGCGCCAGCCTCGACCTGGTGCTGGTCGGCCTCGCCGTGCTCGCCTGGGTGCAGCTGCACCAGTACGCCTCGCCGCTGGCCGGCAGCGGCGGCCAGCTCGGTATCGACCCGCTGCTGGTCGCCGCGCCGACGCTGGGCGTGCTCGCCGGGGCGGTCGTGGCGCTGCGACTGCTGCCCCCGGCCACCCGCTTCGCCGAACGGTTCGTCGACCGGCGGCCGTGGACCGCCACCATGTTCGGCATGTGGCAGGCCGGCCGGCGTCCGCACGCCGGTCCGGTGCTGCTGCTCGCCCTCGCCGTCGGCGGCAGCACGCTCGCCTGGTCGCTGGTCGCCACCGGCGAGCGCTCCCAGGTCGACCAGGCCGACCACACGGTCGGCGCCGACCTGCGACTGACCGAGCGCAGCGGCGCCGCCCCGGTCGACCGGGCCGGTCAACTCGCCGCGCTGCCCGGCGTCGAGCAGGCCCTGCCGGCCTGGCGGGACGAGGTGCGCATCGGTCGGGCCAACCTCCCGGTCACCGTGCTCAGTCTCGACGCGGCCAACGCTGCCGAAACGGTGCGCTTCAACGACCAGTTGACGGACGAACCGGTGTCGCAGCTGTACCAACGCATGGTCGAGACGCGCGGCACCGCGGCCGGGCTGGACCTGCCCGCCGGCACCAGGAAGATCAGCGGCGTCGTCCGCACCCCCGTCGAACGCGCGGAGCGTCCCGTCCAGGTCACCGTGTCGCTGCTGGTGACCAGCGCGAACGGACACGCCTGGCGGCTGCCGGCGGCGACCGCCGGCAGCGACGGCCGCGCCGTCCGGTTCACCGTCGAACTGCCGGCCGTCGGCGACGCACCGCTGCGGCTGGCCGGCTTCGAGGCCGACGGTGGCGAGACGGCCGGAACCCTCTACCGGTTGCGGATCACCGACCTGCGGCTGGCCGGAGCGGACGGGGCAGCGCGGCCGCTCGCCCTCGACAACAGCTGGGTGCTCCGCGTCCCGGAGAGCGACCTGCCGCAACGGGCCGACGCGACAGGCGGCAGCGTCGCCGCCGACCGGTCGGCGATCATCGTCCCGGGTGGACAGTTCGCCTTCCAGACCACGTCGCGGTTCGTCGTCGTACCCGACGGCGAGCAGAAGCCGGTGGCGGCCGTCATGACCCCGCGGGTCCGGGAAGAGCTGAGTTTGAACATCGGCGACACGGTGGACCTGGCGCTCTCCGGCACCACGCTGCCGGTGAAGCTCGTCGGCGAGGCGGACGCGATCCCCGGTGCGGCCGGTGACGGCGTGCTGCTGGATCTTCCGGCGGCGGTCGACTGGCTGATCCGCGACGGCGGGGCCATCCGGCCGACATCGGAGTGGTGGGTCGGCTCCGCCACCGGCGAGGAGACCGCCACGGCTCAGGCGGCCGCCGGGCTCGCCGGAGTCACCGTCCTCGACCGTCGAGAGGTGGCGGCGGCGGCGGAGAAGGACCCGTACTGGCGGGGCGCCCACGTCGGACTGGTCGCCGCCGCGCTCGGCTCGGTGCTGCTCGCCCTGGTCGGTCTCCTGGTCGACGTCTGGGCCACCGCCCGGCGCCGGCTGCCCGAGTTCACGGTGCTGAACACGCTCGGCGCGACCCCCCGGCTACTGGCCCGGGCGCTGCTCGCCGAACAGACCTTCCTGGCCGGTATCGGCGTCGGAGTGGGGTTGCTGCTCGGCGCGGCGGTCGGCGCCACCATGGCCCCCCTGGTCATCCTCACGCCGGCCGCCGGCCGGCCGGTGCCCGAGGCGGTCTTCACGCTGCCGTGGGCGCCGATCGGGCTGACCGCGGTCGGCCTGTTGCTGGCGGCGCTCGCCGCCAGCACCTTCATCGCCGTCGGCATCCGGCAGCGGGTGTCCGCGGCGCAGCTTCGGTTCGGGGGAGAACGGTGAGCATCGGCGCGGTCGTCCGCCGGATCCGGGCGTACGGGGGGCAGTTCCTGCTCCTCGGCGTCCTGACCCTGGTCATCACGCTGCTGGTCAGCGGCGTGCCCCGGGTCGCCAACCGGCTCACCGAGCAGGGGCTGCGGGAGCACATGGCCCAGCAGCTGCCGGCGCAGCGCGACATCACGTACACCATCGGGCGGGCCGGGGAGGGCTCGATCCCGTCCAGCGCGCGCGCCGGGCAGAGCCGGCTGGACGTCCTCCAGGAGTCCATGCCGGTCGAGGTCCGGGACACGGTGGCGGAGCGCTGGTACGTCGCCGACACGCCGAGCGGCCGGTTGACCGGGCCGGACCTGAAGCGGAACAACCTCCTGGTCGACCTCGGCCTGCGGGCCATGCCCACGGTGCCGGACGCGGCCACGCTGGTCGACGGGAGCTGGCCGGCGCAGGACGTGCCGCGCGACGCGCCGACGCAGATCGCGCTCAGCGAGGAGACGGCTCGAAAGCTGGACCTGCGGGTCGGCAGTGAGCTGCGGCTCGCCCTGCCGGGCAGCGGCCTCCCCACCGCCTCGGTGGTCGTGGTGGGGATCTTCACCCCGAACGACAGAGCCGGCGGGGTCTGGGACAGCCTGCCGCAGCTGCAGCGGGCGGCCGAGCCACTGGGCGACGGTGAGCCGTTCATCGCCGTCGGCCTGACCACCATCGGCGCGTTGGACCACCGAGCGGCCGACGGTTGGCCGCTCGCATACAGCTGGCGGTACCGGGTGAGCCCCGACGCCGTCGACGCCAAACGGCTGGACGCCACCATCGACGAGCTGCAACGCCTGGAGCGAACGCTGCCGGCCGGGATGAAGGTCGTGCAGGGGGTGGACGTGCCGCTGCGGGAGTTCCGCGACGGACTCGCCTCGGCCCGTACGCTGCTCGCGGTGATCGCCGCCGGGGTGCTCGCCACCCTGGCCGGTCTGGTGATCCTCGCGGCCGGACTGGCGGCGCGCCGTCGCCGGGCCGAGTTCGCCCTGGTGCGGGCGCGCGGCGGCGGTTCGACCACGGTGGCCCGCCGCACCCTCGCCGAATCGCTGCTGGTGGCCGCCCCGGCCGCGGCCGTCGGCTGGCTGCTGGGGACGCTCGTCCCCGGCGCCCCCGACCCCACCGGCCCGTACGCGGTGCTGGCGACCGCGCTGGTCGCCCTGACCCTGCCCGTCGCCGCGCTCGCCACCTCGGGCGGTGCCGACCGCCGCGACCTGGTCCGGCTGCGTCCGTCCGCGCGGCGGCTCACCGTGGAGGGTTCCCTGCTGGTGCTGGCCGGGCTCGCCGTGGTGCTGCTGCGCCGACGTGGCCTGACCCTCGGCGAGGTGGACCCACTGCTGGTGGCGGTGCCGGTCCTGCTCGCGATGGCGGTGGCGGTGCTGGTGCTGCGCCTGTACCCGTGGCCGCTTCGGCTGGTCGGCCGGCTCGCGGCGCGGGCCCGGGGCAGCGTCGCCTTCCTCGGCACCGCCCGCGCCGGTCGCTCCATGGTGGCCACCCCGCTGGTCGTGGTGGTGCTGGCGATCGCCACCGCCGGATTCTGCGCGGTCGTCTCCTCCGGGATCGAGACCAGCCGGGACCGGGCGGCGGCCGAGCGGGTTCCCGGCGACGCCCTGGTCACCGGGGATCGGCTGGCCCCCGACACGGAGGAGGCACTGACTGGCCTGCCCGGCGTGCGGGCGGTGGCGGCGCTGATCGACGACTCGGGACGACCGGCGCGCAGCGCCGCCGGCCTCGACGCCGGCATCAGCCAGGTGGACGTCCTGGCGGTCGACGGCCCGGCCCTGGCCCGGGTCGGCCGGGAAGCCGGACGCCACGTCTCCGTACCGCCGGTGTTGAACACCGGGGCGAGCGCGGGCCCGCTGCCCGCGCTGGTCTCTCCGGCGGTCGCGGCCGACCTCGCCCGGGCCGGCCTGAACGGGTCGGCGTTCATTCCCGTCCAGGGCCAGCGGTACGAGTTCCGCGTCGCCGGCACGGTGGAGAGCTTCCCGCTGGTGACGCCGGGAGCCGAACGGTTCGTCGTGCTGCCGTTGCAGGCGTTGCCGCAGCGGCCCACGGACGCGGTGCCCACCGGATTCGTCGTCGCCGGCGACGCAGTGGCGAGTGAGGCGCTGCGTCGGACCGGCGACGAGGGGCAGCAGCGCTACCAGAGCGGCGGCGTGGTGTCGGGCGGCGAGCGGCCGCTCGGCGTCGAGGTGCAGACCTGGGCGGGGACCCGCCGACTGGTGGGCGAGGGCGGGGCCAACGGACTGCTGGCCTTCGGCTTCGTCTCCGGAGCGACCGGCGGAACCCTGCTCGGCCTGCTCGCCATCGCGTTCACCGTGCTGGCCGGGGCTCGCTCCCGCGGCCAGGTGCTGTCGCGGCTGCGTACGCTCGGCCTGTCTCGCCGGCAGTGGCGGGGGATGCTCCTGCTCGAGCTGGCCCCGCTGGTCTGCGTCGCGGTCTTCACCGGCGCCTTCGTGGGCGCGCTGCTGCCGCTGCTGCTCACGCCGCTGCTCGGCCTCTCCGCCTTCACCAGCGGCGTGCCGGTCCAGGTGGCGTTCGAACCCGGCCTGGTGGCGGCGGTCGTCGCGCTCGGGGCGCTCGCCCTGGGCTTCGCGGTCGCCATAGAGGCCTTGAACAACCGCCGGCTGCGCCTCGGTGAGGTGCTCCGGCTCGGAGAGGAGAGCTGAGATGACCGCTATCGCGGCGACACCTGTCGTGCCGGACCTGGCCGACCTTCAGAAGCGGGCCGCGCAGCGCGCGGCCGAGCGGGCCGGCGGCCGGGACCGCCTGCGCGGACACATCGTCTGCGACGGGCTGGTCCGCATCTTCAAGACCGAGGGGGTGGAGGTGGTCGCCCTCCAGGGCCTCGACCTGGTCATCGACCGGGGTGAGCTGGTGGCGATCGTCGGCGCCTCCGGCTCCGGCAAGTCCACCCTGCTCAACATCCTCTCCGGTCTGGACACCCCGACCGCCGGCATCGCCCGGGTCGCCGGGTACGACCTGCTCAACCTCTCCACGAAGCGGCGGCTGAGCTACCGGCGCAAGACCGTCGGCTTCGTCTGGCAGCAGACCGGACGCAACCTGATGCCGTACCTGACCGCGTTGGAGAACGTGGAGCTGCCGATGCAGCTGGCCGGCCGTCGTGGCGGCCGGGCTCGACGTGAGCGGGCCCGGGAGCTGCTGGAGATGGTCGGCGTCGGCTACTGCGCGGATCGGCGGCCGGGCCAGCTCAGCGGCGGCGAACAGCAGCGCTGCGCGGTCGCGGTGGCCGTGGCGAACGACCCGGAGGTGCTCTTCGCCGACGAGCCGACGGGCGAGCTGGACGAGGCCACCGGCGCGGAGGTCTTCGGGGCGCTGCGCACCATCAACGCCGAGCTGGGCGTCACCGTCGTCGTGGTCACCCACGACCAGGCGGTCGCCACCCAGGTCCGGCGGACCGTCGCGATCCGCGACGGCCGGACCGCCTCCGAGGTACGCCGGACCGCCCGCATCGGGGCGGACGGCAGCACCGAGCTGGTGAGCGAGGAGTACGCGGTGCTCGACCGGACCGGCCGGATGCAGCTGCCGGCCGCGTTCGTGGAGGCGCTGGAGTTGCGCGACCGGGTCCGGCTGAACCTGGAACCGGACCACGTGGAGGTGCGGCCGGGCGACCAGTCCCGCACCGAGGGGAAGGCAGAGGCATGAACGGGTGGAACGGGACGGGCGGCCGGGTCGACGGCTCGGCAGGCGGCCGGGACGGCACGGCGGTGAGTGCGCTGGTCGGCGCGACCGCCACGCGGCCCGTCGAGGAGGTGGTCCGGGTCGAGGGCGTCAGCCGCACCTTCGGCCGTGGCGAGCACGCCGTGCACGCGGTCCGCGACGTGTCGTTCACCGCGGTGCGGGGCGAGCTGCTCGCCGTCCGGGGTCGCTCCGGTGCCGGCAAGACCACGCTGCTCAACCTGATCGGTGGCCTGGACCGACCGGACAGCGGCCGGGTGGTGGTGGCCGGGCACGACGTGACGGCCGCGGGGGAGAAGGAGCTGCTCCGGCTGCGGCGCGGCACGGTTGGCTTCATCTTCCAGACGTTCGGTCTGGTGCCGATCCTCTCCGCCGCCGAGAACGTCGGCGTGCCGCTGCGGCTGGCCAAGGTGCCGGCGGCCGAGCGGGAGGAGCGGGTGGCCATGCTGCTCGAGCTGGTCGGGCTCGGTGGGCACGCGGCGCAGCGGCCGTACGAGCTCTCCGGCGGGCAGCAGCAGCGGGTGGCCGTGGCCCGTGCCCTCGCCAACGACCCGGACCTGCTGATCGCCGACGAGCCGACCGGCCAGCTGGACTCGGAGACCGGCCGGTCGATCATGGACCTGCTGCGGGCGGTGGTGCAGGCGCGCGGCACCACCATCCTGGTCGCCACCCACGACCCCAATTTGATCGAACTCGCCGACCGCGCGCTCACCCTGCGCGACGGCCGCCTGGTCGACGGCTGACCCGCCGGGCCCGCGTCGACGGCGCGGTCGTGGGGCTCGGCTTCGCCGCAGGGCGGCCGCCACGACCGGGCCGTCGGCCCGGCGGCCACCATGGCGTGCGCAGCGCCCTGCCGATAATGGCGGTGGGCCGACGGGCCGGCCGGGTGAGCGCGTCAGGTCGGCCGGCTGGTCCGGTCTCCGGTGGACGGCCGACCGGGGGTGGGCCGACCCGTCGTGGGACGCGGCGGCCGATCAGAGGGGTAGCTTCATGCCCTCGTGGCTCGGCACGAAGCCGAGGGCCTGGTAGAAGCGGTGCGCGTCCTGGCGGGACTTGTCGGTGGTGAGCTGCACCAGGCCGCAGCCGTGCTCGCGCGCCCGGTCGATCGCAAAGGTCATCATCTGCCGGCCCAGCCCCTGGCCACGCTGGTCCGACCGGACCCGGACCGCCTCGATCAGCGCCCGTTCGGTGCCGTGCCGCCCCAGGCCGGGGATGTAGGTGACCTGGTAGCAGCCGAGCAGCTCGTCGCCGGCCTCGGCGACGATCAACTGGTTGCGCGGGTCGGCCGTGATGTCGGCGAACGCCTTCTCGTACGCGGCGTCGACCACGGTGAAGTCGCGCGCCCTGCCGAGCACGTCGTCGGCGAGCAGGGCGACCACGGCGGGCAGGTCCGCCCGGACCGCCTCCCGGAAGATCACATCAGCCATGCGGCGAGCCTCTCACAGCGATCACGGCTGATCCGCCGGCATGCGTGCGGTCAGCGGGCCGGGCAGCGCAGCCCTTCGCGGGGCACCGTGAGGTCGATCAGGTAGGCGTCCACCGCGTCGGTGACGCAGACGGTCTGCGGGTAGGCGGTGTGCCCCTCACCCTCCCAGGTGAGCACCCGGCCCACCCCGAGCATCGAGGCGAGCGCCCCGGTCTGCTCGTAGGGGGTGGCGGGGTCGCCCGTGGTGCCCACCACCACGATCGGCGGTGCGCCCGCCGCCGCGCCGGTCGGGTACGGGTCCCGCCCGCCCGGCCACTCGGCGCAGGCGAGCAGACCCACCGCCAGCGCCGGACCGAAGAGTGGGTACTGCGCCCGCCACTTCGACTGCAGCTCGCGGATCTGCGTCAGGCTCGGCTTCTCGTCCTCGTCGGCGCAGTTGACCGCCAGGTTGGCGTCGAACAGGTTCGAGTAGTGACCGTCGCTGCCGCGCCCGGCGTACGCGTCGGCGAGGCGGAACACGTCCTTGGGGTCCCCGCCCTCCAACCTGTCGATGGCGCGGGCCAGCTCCTGCCAGCCCGTCTCGGTGTAGAGGGAGGAGATGATCGCGTAGAAGACCCAACCCGCGGTCGCCTCCCGCCCGTCGTCGCCGCGTACCGGGGAGACTCGCGCCTTCTCGATCGCCGAGGTCACGGCGGCCCGGGCGTCCGGGGCGATCGGGCAGCGCCCGGCGTTCGCCGCGCACCAGCGGGTGAAGTTCGTGAACGCCCGCTCGAAGCCCTTCGCCTGGCTCTCCGAGCCGGCCACCAGCCCCTGCCGCGGGTCGACCGCCCCGTCGAGCACGAGCGCCCGAATCCGCTGCGGATAGAGCTGGGCGTACGTGGCGCCGAGCAGCGTGCCGTACGAGTAGCCGAGGTAGGTGAGTTTGTCGTCGCCGACGGCGGCGCGTACCGCGTCCATGTCCCGGGCCGCCTGCTCGGTGCCGTAGAGCGGCAACTGGTCGCCGTACTTCGCGCCGCAGCCCTGACCGATCTTCCGGTTCAACGCCGCGAAGCCGTCGAACGCCTCCTGGCTGCGCGGATCGGGGTCGTAGCCGAAGCTCGCATCCAGGTCGCCGTCGGAGATGCACTCGATGGGGCTGGAGCGCTGCACCCCGCGCGGATCGAACCCGACGATGTCGAAGCGCTCGGTCACCGCCGGGGGGAGCCCGCCGAACGCCGGCCCGAAGGAGAGGAAGACCGCGGTGTCCACCCCGGACCCACCCGGGCCGCCCGGATTGAGCACCAGCGAGCCGATCCGGTCGTGCTGCTTGGTGGAGCGGGCCCGCAGCAGGGCGATCTCGAACGTCTCGCCGGTGCCGGGGCCCGCGGTGGCCCCGGTGCCGGTGCCCCAGTTGCGGGGTACCGCGATCCGCGCGCACTCGTAGCGCATGTCGGGCGCGCCCCGCCCGACCAGGTCGTCGGCGACCTCGGGACAGGCCCGCCAGGTCGGCGCGGTGCCGGGGGAGGCGGCCGGGGCGGCGGGTTCCCCGGCGGATTCGACGCGGGGCGCGAACGTCGGCAACGTGCAGCCGGCGGTGAGCAGCGCGGCAACGGCGAAGCCGGCGAGGAGCAGGCGGACTCGGCGGAGCCGGTCGGTGGTGCGGGACACGAGTGGGCCCTCCGTGGTCGTCTCGCGGCCAGGCTACGCCGGGCCGGCGGGGGCCGGCGTCACGGTGGCCGTCGGGTCGCCGCGCAGCACCTGGTCGACGTCGAACCGGATCGGCCGGTCGAGCTGGTCGTAGCGGCAGGACCGGGGATCGCGGTCGGGCCGCCAGCGGACGAACTGGGCGGTGTGCCGGAACCGGTCGCCCTCCATCGCGTCGTAGCCGACCTCGAGCACCAGCTCCGGCCGCAGCGGCTCCCACTCGAGGTTCTTGGTGCCGGTCCACCGGCTGACCCCGCCCGGGATGCGCTGCCCGCGCTCGTGGTCGCCGTGCACCCAGGGGTGCTCGCCACCGGTGTCCCGGTAGGGGGCCAGCTCGTCGAGCAGCTCCTTGCGGCGGGCCATGCTGAACGACGCGCTGACCCCGACGTGGTGCAGCACCCCGTCGTCGTAGAGGCCGAGCAGCAGCGATCCGACCACCGGGCCGGACTTGTGCCAGCGGAAGCCGGCCACCACCACGTCGGCCGTGCGGGCGTGTTTGACCTTGAACATGAGTCGCTTGCCCGGCTCGTACGGCAGGTCGGCCGGCTTCACGATCAGCCCGTCCAGCCCGGCGCCCTCGAAGACGTCGAACCACTGCTGCGCCGTCTCCGGGTCGGTGGTGACCGGGGTGACGTGCATCGGTGGGCGTACGCCGGCCAGCGCCTCCTCCAGCCGGGCCCGGCGCTGCGGGTAGGGCTGGTCGAGCAGCGCCTCGTCGCCGATGGCCAGCAGGTCGAAGGCGACGAAGTCGGCGGGGGTCGTCTCGGCCAGCAGCTTCACCCGCGACGCGGCCGGGTGGATGCGCTGGCCCAGCAGCTCGAAGTCGAGCCGCGGCTGCCCGCCCGGGCCGTCCCGGCGGATCACGATGAGCTCCCCGTCGACGGCGCAGCGCTCCGGCAACTGCCGCCGGGCCTGCTCGACCACCTCCGGGAAGTAGCGGGTCATCGACTTGCCGCCCCGGCTGGCCAGCTCCACCTCGTCGCCGTCGCGGAAGACGATGCACCGGAAGCCGTCCCACTTCGGCTCGTACGTCATCCCGGGCGCGGTGGGGATCCGCGGGACGCTCTTGGCCAGCATCGGCTCGACCGGTGGGTTGATAGGCAGCTCCACGGCGACCAGTCAACCAGAAGGCACCGACAACCGTGAGGCACATCACCGCCGGGCGGTGCGTGTGGCGTCCCGCGCCGTCCTCCTCGTCACGCCCCGGGCGAATCGCATAACCGCAGGTCAGAGCTAGTTTCGCGAGATGCCGGAGTGGAGCTGCGCCTGCTGCGGGCGGTACCGGGTCAGCGTCGAGCTGGTCCGTGGCCGTTACCGCTACCGGCTGGTGCACCGCTACCCGCGACAGTTCGGCGGCGGCAAGAACGTGCTCGGCGAGGTCGGCTCGGTCACCGAGCTGGAGGAGCTGCTGCGCCGACGTACCTCCCTCACCCTCGCCGACCTGCGCGAGGCCGCCTGAGCCGAGCCGGCGCCGGCCCCGGGGTGTGGCCCGGACGCCTCAGTACCGGGCGAAGGAGCGCAGGGGCGCCCGCGGACCGTACTTCGGCGCCCGGACGCCGGCCGACTCCAGCAGTACGCAGACCCGGCCCCGGTGCCCGCGGAACGGCTCCAGCAGGGCGAGCATCCGGGCGTCGTCGGCTCGGGGTTCGCCGGCGAGGGCCCAGGCCACCGTGTTCGGCACGTGGTAGTCGCCGACGCTCACCGCGTCCGGGTCGCCGAACGCCACCCGGGCCACCTCGGCCGCCGTCCACGGGCCGATCCCGGGAACGGCGGTCAGCAGGCGGGTCGCCTCGGTGGAGTCCGCGCACCGTTCCAGCCGGTCGGCGACGGCGGCCGCGCGGCGCAGCGTCTCGGCCCGGCGCTGCTCGACGCCGAACGGGTGGAAGACCCAGTAGGGGGCGGCGGCGATCGTCGCCGGCTCCGGCGGGAGCAGCAGGGGCACCGGGCCGGGCGCGGGTTCGCGGAAGTGCCGGACCGTCGCGGAGTAGGCCCGGTACGCCTCCTTGCCGGTGACCTTCTGCGCGTAGACCGCCCGGAGCACCTGAGGAAAGACCAGCCCGGTGGTAGGCATCCGCACTCCGCGGTACTCGCGGGCGAGCCGGGCCACCACCGGGTGCGTCGCCGCGAGTTCGGCGAAACCGGTCAGGTCGTCGCGGAGACCGGCGAGGGCGTCCGCCCGCTCCACCACCCACTCGGCGCCCGGCCCGTACCCCTCGGCCGCCAGCTCGCCGGCGACCGGACGGAGGGTGAGCGTGGCCGGGCCGGCCGGCGTGCGGGTGGCCCACCAGAGCGCGCCGTCGACGATCCGGGCGCACGGGTCGTACGGGGTGAAGATCAGCGGGCGTACCGAACCGGCGAGCCGGTACTCCGCCGGTGGGCGTAGCACCCGGCGTGCGCTCGGCTCGGTCCCGGTCATCCCGCCACTGTGCCAGAGCGCGGACCCGTCGCGGTCGCGCGGGCTGCGGGTGTGTCCGGCGTCGCCCTGCGTGACGGTGACCGGTCGCGCCCTCCCCGGCTACGACCGGCCACCGTGACCGTGGGTCAGTACGAGTAGCCGGAGTCGCCGTAGTCCGAGCCGCCGCCGCTGTCCGAGGGCGGCGCGACCGCCTTCGGCGTCCCCTTCGGCAGGCAGCTGAGGTTCTTCTTGCCGTCCGGAGCGACGACGAACCAGGTGCCCCCGACGCCCTGGCCCTTCCACTGGCCGGGCTTCTTGTCGCCGATGTAGCGGTACACCGGCCAGCCGGCCAGGGTGAGCTGCCGGGTGCCGTCCTGCCGGGTGATGGTGCCGACATCGTCCGCCGCGACGCCGCTGAGCTGCGGATCGCCGTCGGTCAGCGCGGGCGGCCACACCTGCGCGCACTTGTCGACGCAGTTCGACGAGGGCGGGTCGGCGCTGTCGTTGTCGAACCGGTAGAGGACCCAGCCCTTCTCGTCGGTGACGACCTTGCCCATCTTCGGCACCGTCTTGCCGACGAGCTTCTCGGTCAGCTTCACGTCGGCCGGTGGGGCGTCGGCCGCGGGGGCCTCGGCCGAGGCGTCGGGCTCGGCCGACACGCTGGGTTCGGCCGCGGCCACCGCGACCGGCTCGGCGGCGGCCGGGTTCGCCGGCTCGTAGCCGGCGGGCGCACAGGCCGTCAGGGCGACCAGCGCGCCTACGGCGGCGACGACGGTCCGCTTGATCTTTGCCACGTGCCCTCCTCGATTCTCGGCAGTTCACCCCTGAGTACGGAGCGCGGGGCGGCAAGGTTGAAGAGTCGGCAGTGGTCAATTTCATAGGGATTCGTTGAACCGTTTTCGCCGCCGATTCGTGTGCCGTGGACTGGCGGTCAGACCGCCGAAAACAGATCGACACCGGCCTTTGTGGAAAGGCCGGTGTCGACGAGCTTCGTGGACGCTAGGGTTCGACCGTGACCAGGGGACTCGCCACACCCTTCGGGTCCACCGACTGCACCTGGATCTGCTTGATCTCGCCCGGTCGGGCGGCGGTCGACGCGCTGAGCCGCAAGTCCTCGGCCCGCTCGTTCGTGCCATATCCGGAGGCGGGGACCGACCAGGTGGAGATCACCTCCGTGGTGGCGTTCTTCCGCACCACCACGAGCCGGCAGACGCGGGGGCCGGGCAGCCGGGTCAGGTTGAAGTTGACCTGTGTGCCGTAGTCCCGTTCGACGAGGAAAATCCTGGCGCCCACACCCGTGGTGGGGTCGGTGGCCTCCACCGGGTCGCCCTCCAGCTCCTCCGGACCGCCGATGCCCCCCAGGTCGGACTTCGTCGGCCTCGGCGCGGGCGGTCCGTCGACGGGCGCGGTGAACGTGGGCTCCGCGACCACGTCGCGGGTGCCCGCGTCCTCCAGGACGGTGTGGAAGCCGACCGCGGTGAGGCCGCCGAGCACCACGACCGCCGCTGCGGTGGCGAGCAGCTGCCGGAACCGGGTCCGCCGCCGGTCGGCGCGGACGGCGCCGAGCGTACGGTCCAGCAGCCGCGGATCCGTCGCCGTCTGCTCCAGCGCGGTCATCGTCTCGCCGTCGATGCCGGAGAGCATCCCCACCACCGGCACCATCGTCTCCAGCTCGGCGGCGCAGGCCCAGCAGGCGGCGAGGTGCTCCTCGAACCGCTCCGTGTCCTGCTCGTCCAGCACGCCGAGCGCGTACGCGGCGACGTCCATGTGGTCAGCTCGGCTCATTCCGTCACCCCCCGTTCCTGCAGAGCCGTGCGCAGCGCGCGCAGCGCGTAGTACACCCGGGACTTGGCGGTGCCGAGCGGAAGCCCCAACTCCTCGGCCGCCTCGGGCACGGTCCGCCCCCGGAAGTACGTGGCGACCAGGATCTCCCGGTGCGACTGGCTCAGCGTACGCAGCGCATCCGCCACCGTCATCGTGCGCAGCACCTGGTCGGTGCTGTCCGCCTCGGCGAACGCCGTGAGGTCCCGGTCGTACGTCTCCGCCGGCCGGGCCTGCACGCTGCGGTGCTCGTCGATGGCGATCCGGCGGGCGACGGTGACCAGCCAGGGCCGCAGCGAGGTCTGCCCCTGCGCGCCCAACCGGTGCGCGTTGCGCCAGGCCCGCAGCAGGGTCTCCTGGACGATGTCCTCCGCGCGCTGCCGGTCCCCGCCGGTGAGCCGCATGACGAAGGCCAGCAGCGGGCCGGCGTGCTCGGCGTAGAGCAGGCGAACCAGCTGGTCGGAGTGGTCGGCCTCGGTGGACGCCGCCTGGTGGCGTCCGGGCGCTGGTCGCGGCGTCACCGGGCCATTGTGGCGAGGGGCCGGGCGGGAGTCGACCCCCCGCTTCGCCGGCCGCGGCTGGGACCGCGCGGACATCCAGTCCGTCCGGACCGCGTCGCCGTGCCAACCGGCCGCCACCGCGTGCATGCAGACCTCCGAGGAGTCCATCGACCACAACGGCCCACCAGGCGGGCCGCCCGGTGATACGAGCCGGCGATGCGAGCGGATCAACGTCGGGCGAAGTATTTTTCCTCGCGGCCGTCCGGTGTGGACCGACTGTCGATCCGGGCCCCCGCAGCGACCGTCGCCCGGTCCGCGCGGTGGCCGTGACGTCCCTGGTCAGTGCGTCGATCGTGTCGGTCGCGGGGGCAGCGCGGCGTCGATCGTGTCGGCCGCTGGTCAGCCGCCGGTGGAGAAGAGCCCCGGCGGCGGCGGGGTCGAGTCCGTCGCGTCGACGTCGTGCACGACCCCCGCCCCGCCGGCGAACCGGTCGAGGTCGTCACCGGCGACGACGCGACCCGGGAACCAGTCGCCGGCCGCCCGCCGGGTCAGCTCCGGCACCGGCGGCTCGGCGCGCCCGGCCATCAGCACCAGATTGCCGTACCGGCGGCCCCGCAGCACCGCGGCGTCGCCGACCAGGGCGGCGTGGGGGAGCACGGTGCGGACCGTGGCGACCTGCCGGCGGGCGTGCCGCAGCGGCGGGCCGTCGGCGAGGTTGGCCAGGTACCAGCCGGCCGGGTCGAGCACCCGGGCCACCTCGGCGGCGTACTCGACCGAGGTCAGGTGCGCCGGGGTGCGAGCGCCGGCGAAGACGTCGGCGACGATCACGTCGTAGCTGCCGTCCCGGCTGCCGGCGAGCACCTCCCGCGCGTCGGCCACCCGCACCTTCAACCGGGGGTCGGCCGGCAGGGGCAGCGCCCGACGAACCAGCTCCACCAGGGCGCCGTCCACCTCGGCGACGCGCTGGGTCGAGCCGGGGCGGGTCGCGGAGACGTACCGGGGCACGCTGAGCGCCCCGCCGCCGAGGTGGAGCACCCGCAGCGGCGCACCGGCGGGCGCGATCAGGTCGATCGCGATGGCCAGGCGGCGGACGTACTCGAACTCCAGGTGAGTGGGGTCGGTCAGGTCGACGTGCGACTGCGGAGCCCCGTCCAGCAGCAGGGTCCACGAGCCAGCACGGTCCCGGTCCGGGACCAGCTCCGCCCGGCCGGTCGCCACCTGCTCGATCATCCGGCCGTCGGCCCGCTTCCGCCCCATCCGACCAGTATCCCCGCCGCCTGCGTGCCCGCACTCCCCGCCGCCCGCCACCGTTCGCGGGGCTGCGCTCGTCGGCGGGCGGGCTGGTCGCCGGCTTCCTCGACGCGGCGCTACGCGCCACGCCGGCGGCGGGCGAGCGGCGGGGTCAGCGCGGGTCAGCGGCGGGTCGGCGGCGAGCCGGCGACGGGTCAGCGGCGGGTGGTGCCGGTGCGGGCCGCCGCGGTGAGCGCCCGATGCAGCAGCCGCGAGTCGCCGAGCAGCGCGCGCAGCCGACGCTCCAGGCCCGCGATCGGGATCAGGTTCTGCGGGGCCCGCGGATCCTTGTACGGGGTCGAGGCGAACCGGGGAAGCGTGACCAGGGAGAGGTCGGCGAGCTCGACCGCCTCGGAGATCTCCAGGTCGGGCGAGCACTCGACGCGGACGATCCCCGCCCACGGCGCGCCGGCCAGCACGGGCAGCCGTAGGTACCAGGACCAGCCACCCCAGGCGGTGCCGACGCGGAACACCGGCGACCGCTGCCCGGAGGCCAGCCCCGTCACCACCGCGGTCAGCCGGGCATCCAGGTACTGGCTGTGCTGCGTCTTGATGTAGCCGAGGGTGCGGGGCAGGTTACGGCGACTGCGCAACGGGCCGTCGACCACCAGCAGATCCCCGTCGGTGCGGGCCGCGTCGGAGACCGCCACCTCCAGCGCGGTCAGCGGCGCCTGCACCGCGGTCGGCAGCTTGGCCAGCTCCCCGGTGCCGCTGACCCGGTGCACCGGATAACGGATCGAGCCGGCCACCACCTCCTGCGCCGACGGGCTCGCCGTGAACAGTCCACGGCCGACCCGGGCGCCGGCCAGCTGCGCCGCTCCCCGCTCCAGGTCGCAGCGGACCACGCCGGCCGCGTACGACGCCGCCACCCCAGGGAAGGAACCGCCGTCCTCCTCGGCCGTCCAGATGCTGGCGTCGATCCGGCGTACCCCGTCGACGAGCAGCACCACGTTGGGCGCGCGCACCCCGGGGCGCACGTCGATCGCCCGCCAGTCCACCGCCGGCAGCTCGGCGTCCGTCTCGACCTGGGCGCTGCTCGGTGCGGCCGGGCCCGTCGCCGCGGCCTCGAACGAGGCGCCGTACGACGGATCCCACCCGTCGACGTAGAACCGGGCACCCGGGGTCGTCACCGGCCGGTCCGTTCCACCCGGGCGGAGCGGGCATCCTTGCGGACCTCGAACCGGACCGGAATCCGCTCGGCCAGCGCCGGCACGTGAGTGACCACCCCGACCATCCGGTCACCCCGGGCGGCCAGATTTTCCAGGGTGGCGGCGACCGTGTCGAGGGTCGCGGCGTCCAGGGTGCCGAAGCCCTCGTCCAGCACGATCGACTCCAGGCTCGCGGCGGTGGTGGAGAGGCCGGCGAGCTGCTCGGAGAGGGCGAGCGCCAGTGCCAGGGAGGTCTGGAACGTCTCGCCGCCGGAGAGGGTGCGTACGCCCCGGCGCAGCCCGGCGTCGTAGTGGTCGACGACGAAGAACTCGCCCTTGTCGTGGACCAGGTCGTACTGCCCGCCGGAGAGCTCCCGCAGGATCCGCGACGCGCCGTCGACCAGCAGGTCCAGCGCCTCGGCCAGCAGCCACCGCTCGAAGTTGTTGGCCCGCAGGTGCCCCGCCAGGGCCCGCGCCACCTGTGCCCGGCGCTCGTGCCCGGACCGCTGCTCGTGAAGCTCGGCGGCCTGCTCGCGGCGCTCCAGCAGCCGACGTCGCTCCGCCTCGGCCCGCTCCACGGCGACCGTGGCGGCGTGCACCGGATCATCCGCGGCGGGCAGCCCGCCGTCGGCGAGGATCCCGGCGATGCGTCGGGTCACCGTGGTGGCCGCCGCCTCCGCCTCGGTGACCGCCGCCTCGCGCCCCGCCCGCTCCGCCTCGCGGCGCCGGGTCTCGGTGCCGGCCCAGTCGGTCAACGACGCCCACGCCCCGGCCACGTCGTCCCGGTCGGCGGCCGGCGGGCCGAAACGGGCCAGCCCGTCCCGTGTGCCGTCGAAGCCACGCCAGGCGGCCCGCAGCCGCTCCTCGGCGGAGTCCACAGTGGCGCGGGCCCGGCGAGCCGCCTCCCGGCCGGCGCGGACCGCCCCGGCCGCCTCGTCCAGCGCCCGTCGCAGCCGGGCGTGCTCGGCCAGCTGCTCCCGCAGCGCCTCCGCCGTGGCGGCCCCGGCGAGCTGACCGTCCAGCTCGGCGAGCCGGGCCGCCAGGTGCTCCTGCCGGGCCCGAGCCTGCACCAGCACGCGATCCAGCTCGCGCGCGGCCGTGTCGCGCTCCTGCACGACTTGCTTGGCCGCCTCGCTCGCCGACCGGGCGGCCTTGCCCGCCTCCACCGCGCGGGCCACCGCGGAACCCGCGGGCACCGTCGGCACACCGTCGACCACCTGCGCGCAGACCGGGCAGGCGGCCCCGTCGACCAGGTGCGCCCGCAGCGCCATCGCCTGGTCGGTCGCCTTCGCCTCCTCGTGGGCCAGGAACGCCGCGGCCAGCTCCTCCTCCGCCCGCTGGGCGGCCGCCCGGGCCTCGGCCAGCGCCCGCGTCGCCGCGCCGTGTTCGGCGTCGGCCGCCACCAGTGCCGCGCGTACCGTCTCGGCCTGATCGGTCAGCTTCTCCCGCTCCGCGTACGCGGTCAGCCGCAGCCGCAGCGCGCTCTCGTCGCCGGCGGCGGCCAGCTCCCCGCGGAGCTTCTCCTCGCGCTCCTCGGCGAGCAACACCGCGCCGGCGGCGGCCTCGGCGTCGGCGCGCGCAGCCGTCACCGCCCGGGCCACCTCGGCCACCCCGTCCGGTGCCTGGACCGCGCCGAGCACGGCCAGCTCCCCGTCGAGCGCGTCGAGGGCCGCCGTCGCCTCCCGCGCCGACGTCCGGGCCGCTTCCAACTCCGGTACGGCGGCGCCCACCGCCTCGGCCAGCTCGCGCATCCGGTCGACCTGGGTGGTGGCCCGGTCGAGTGTGTCGTCGTCCACGTCGGTGAGCCCGGCCAGCAGCTGGTCCACCGCCTCCAGCTTCGCCTCGGCCTGGGCGGCCCGGGCGGTGGCCCGTTTCTGCACCTCCTCGTAGACGCCGAGGTCGAGCAGGTTCACCAGGATCTGCTGGCGGGTGGCCGGCCGGGCGTGCAGGAAGTCCGCGAACTGCCCCTGCGGCAGCACCACGCAGCTGGTGAACTGCTCGTACGGCAGCCCGACCGCCTCCAGCACCGCCTCGTCCATCTCGGCCGGTGTGCCGGCCACGACCTCGCCCAGATCCTCCGGGGCGAGCCCGGTGTCCAGCTTCGTCACGTCGAACCCGGACGGCATCAGCTGCAGCCCGGCGTTCGCCGTCTTCACATTGCCCCGGCTGTCCCGCCGGACCACCCGGGTGGCCACGTAACGGGCCCCGGCGGACTCGAAGACCAGGCGGACGCGGGCCTCGGTCGCCGACGGGGCGAGCGCGTTGGTGAGGCCACGGGTGCCACCCCAGCGCGGCACCGTGCCGTAGAGCGCGAAGCAGATCGCGTCCAGCACCGTCGACTTGCCGGAGCCGGTCGGGCCGACGAGCGCGAAGAAGTCCGCGTCGGTGAAGTCGACGGTGGTCTCGTCCCGGAAGACGGTGAAGCCCGCCATGTCCAGCCGGATCGGTCGCATCAGTGGTCGACCTCCTCGATCAGCTCGTCGAAGAGCTCCTGCACGCCGTCGTCGGCGTGCCCGCGGCTGGTCAGGTAGTCGCCGAAGAGCTCGCGCGGGGAGCGCCCGGACCGTTGGGCGATCCGGGCGCCGCTGCCCGGCGCCGGCACCAGCTCGGGGTCGATCCGGATCTCCAGCGCCTGCGGCAGCAGCTCCTGCACCTCCTCGCGCAGACCGGCCCGGGGCTGCTCGCGTACGAACACCCGCAGCCAGGCGTCCGGCTGCTCCAACTCGGCGAGCTGGGCGAGGGTGCCCCGTACGGTGCGCAGCGCCGCCGCCGCGGTGACCGGCACCTCGCGTACGCGGGCGGCCGTGTCGGCGCTGACCTCGACGATCGTCACGGAGGGGACGTTCTCCTGTTCGCCGAAGTCCACCGCCAGCGGGCTGCCGCAGTAGCGCACCGGGCACGGCGCGTCGACCCGCTGGGCCCGGTGCAGGTGACCCAGCGCGACGTAGTGCGCGGTCGCCGGGAAGACCGTCGCGGGGACCGCGTAGCCGAGCACGGTGTGCGCGTCGCGCTCGCCACCCCCGGCGGCGGCACCGGTGACCGTCAGGTGCGCGGTGACCAGGTGCACCCGGCCCGGCTCGGTGAAGCTCTCGGTGAGCCGGCCGAGCACTCGCCGCAGGTGGTCGGCGTACGTCTGGTTCGCCTCGGCGGCGGTGAGCTCGTACATCTCGACGGCGCGGACCGCGTAGCGCTGCGAGAGGAACGGCAGCGCGGCCAGCCGCCAGCGCTCCCCGCCGGCGGTGGTGCCGTCGATGACGTGCTCGTCGGGGTTCTCCCGGACGCTGCCGCGCAGTGTGATGCCGGCGGCCTCGGCCCACGGGCGCAGCGCGTCGAGCGCGGCGCCGTTGTCGTGGTTGCCGCCGACGGCGACGACGTCCGCGCCGGTGCGGCGCAGCGCGGTCAACGCCCGGGTCACCAGGCGGGTGGCCTCCGGGGTCGGCGCCGCGGTGTCGTAGAGGTCGCCGGCGACGATGACGAGGTCGGGCTGCTCGGCGCGGGCGATGTCGATGACGCCCGCGAGCACCGCCTTGTGCTCGTCGGACCGCGACCGCCCCTTGAGCACCTTGCCGACGTGCCAGTCCGAGGTGTGCAGGATCTTCACCGCTCGCTCCTCGCGCTCACGTTCGGCCCCCTAGAACGGGATGTCGTCGTCGGTGCCGCCGGCCGAACCCACCACGGCGAACGGGTCCGCCGTCTGGGTGATCGAGCGCAGCGTCTGCGACGGCGGGCGACCCGCCTCGCTGACCCGGGTCGCCCAGGCCGGGAAGGGGAACTCCAGGCAGAGCGGCACCGGGATGTCCGGCTGGTTGACGAACATGGTGCCGGGCTTGGCGAGCAGCGCGCGCTGCCGCTGCGCCGGGGGGAGGAAACCGTACTCGGGGCGGGAGGCCTCGGCCGGATCCAGCCGGCCGACCACCCGGATCGCCGAGTTGGTGACGATCCGCCGCTCCACCTCGCTCGCCGTCTGCTGCGCGCCGACCAGGACCACGCCGAGCGATCGGCCCCGCTCGGCGATGTCGAGCAGCACCTCCTTGATCGGTGACGAGCCCTCCCGGGGGGCGTACTTGTTCAGCTCGTCGAGCACCACGAAGAGCAACGGCTTGGCGGTGCCGGCCTTCTCCTTGCGCTCGAACTCGCTCCTGAGCGTGACGCCGACGACGAAGCGTTGCGCCCGATCGGGCAGGTTGTGCAGGTCGACGACGGTGACCTGGGCGCTCTCCGCGGTGTTGATGCTGTGCGGGCGGCGGGTGGCGAGGTCGCCCCGGATCAGCCGGCCGAGGTCCTTCTTGCTGCCGATCAGGCGGCGCGCGAAGGCGTTCACGGTGCCCAGGCCGACGGCGCTGCCGGCCCACTCCGACCGGGTCTCGTCGTCGTTGAGCTGCTCGACGATGTGGTCGACCAGCTCGGCGTAGCCGCCGAGGCGGACCCCGTCGATGCTCACCCCGCCGTCGGCGGGCTGGGCGTAGCGGGCCAGGTGGGCGGTGACCGAGTGGACCACCATCGTGTACTGCTGGCGTTCGTCGTCGGCGTCGGCGAAGACGTACGGCAGGAGCCGGTCGGCGCAGAACTCGGCCAGCGTCCAGTAGAAGCTGTCGACCCCGGTGAGCCGGCTGCTCACGTCCGGTGTGCCGGAGGAGTCGCCGACCCGGGGTGGGGCGTAGACGCGCACGTCGGGGAAGGCGCCGGCGTCGAGGCCGAGCTTCGCGTAGCCCGCCCGGGTGGCGTCGTCCAGCCGGGCGTTGGGGTGGTCGAGGAAGAGCAGGTCCTCGCCCTTGACGTTGAAGATGAGCGCCTTGGCGTTGACCGCGTCGCCGCCCAGCACCCCGGAGCGGAAGACCGAGTAGAGCAGGAAGGTGGCGAAGCTCGTCTTGGTGGCCACGCCGGAGATGCCGGAGATGGAGACGTGCGCGCCGCGGGTGCCGTCGAGGAAGTCGGCGTTGAGATAGACGGGCACGCCGTCGCGGCCCATCCCCATCGGGATGCGCCGCTCCATCCGGTCGAAGTGCAGCGCCCGGGCCCGGGCGTCGCCCTCGGCCCGGTGCACCACCGCGCCCGGGGTCGGTGGCACGTAGAACTCCGGATCGACCCGGGTGGTGGTCACCTCGGCGGCCTCCTGCACCTGCGCGGGGAGGGTGCCGTCGGCGATGGCGAAGACGTCGGAGTCGAACTGGGCGCCCTCGTGGCGGGCGCGCACCTGGGTGACCACGCCGGCGATGGTCACCGGCTCGCGGTCGGGCAGCTCCCGCCGGGTCACCACCACGTCGTCGAGCTGGAGGTAGCTGCCGGGGGAGACGGCCGCCCAGAACTGCAGCGGGGTGGCGTCGGCGGTGCCGAGCACCCGCCCGACCCCCTCGACCGGGGCGTCGAACCCGTCATCGGTCATCGGGCAACTCCGGTGGGTCGGTCATCGCGGTCGGCGCACACGTGGTGCATCCTGCCCGAGGAGTACGACAGGTTGCCACGCGACGCGGCGGACGCCACGCCGGTCCGTGCCCCACCTTTCGGAGCGTCACCCCGGAACCACCATCCGTACCCGCCCGGGCCCCCGGCCCCCACCCGACGATCATGAGGTTGACGGGGACTTCGCGACCCGGAGGCCCCGTCAACCTCATGATCACCGTCAACCGGGGGGACGGGGTGAGGGTCAGGTGCGGGCGTAGCGGAGCAGGAGGGTGCCGTCCTCGGTGACGAGGGTGTGGCGCAGCGGCAGCCGCCGGGGCGGGCTGGGCGGGCCGGCGCTGATCCGGCCCGGCCCCCCGCCGGCCAGCAGCGGCGAGACCGTGAGGCAGAGCTCGTCGACCAGGTCGGCGGCGGTCAGCGCACCGAAGAGGTGCGGGCCGCCCTCGCAGAGCAGCTGGTCGAGTCCGCGTCGGCGCAGCTCGGCGAGGCCCGCGGCGAGGTCCACCCGGTCGGTGCCGCAGCGCACCAGGTCGGCCACCTCGGTCAGCCCCGGTGGGGGCGTGGCCTCGGCGTGGGTGAGCACCAGCGGTCGTACCGGCGCGTCGGCGAACGCGGCCTGCGCCGGGTCGAGCTTGAGCGAGCCGGAGACGACCACCAGCCTCGGGTGCTCGGGCAGGCCGTGCTCCCGTCGCCAGGCGCGGCGATGCTCGGCCAGGCGCAGCGCCCGGTAGCCCTCGTGCCGCAGCGTGCCGGCGGCCACCAGCAGCCCGTCGCAGAGCATCCGGAGCAGGCCGAAGACCCGTTTGTCCGGCTCGCCGGAGAGGCCGGCCGAGTAACCGTCGACGCTCACCGCGCCGTCGAGGCTCGAGACGAAGTTCACCCGCAGGTGTGGCCGGTCGGCGCGGCCGTAGAGCGCAGTCAGCGTGGCGTCGTCGAGGGCCTGCGCCGGCGGTACCGGCCAGATTCGACCGATCGGGATCCCGACGCTCATTCGCTGGCCGGACCGCTGACCGGAGGGGTCGGTCGGGGGGTACGGTGCTGGCAGTCGCACCAGTTCCGCCCCGGACAGTCGTCGTGCCGTCTCGCTCGGCACGCTCGGCAGATCATGCTCGCAGCCTATGCCGAGGAGGAGGGGACAGCATGTCGCGGCAGATCTTCCAGCTGAGGATTTCTCTGGCCGGGGTCCGTCCGCCGGTCTGGCGCCGGGTGCTCGTGCCGGCCGGCTACACCCTCGACCGGCTGCACCGGGTGGTGCAGCACTCGATGGGTTGGCGTGACTGTCGGCTGCACTCGTTCGAGATCGACGGCCTCCAGTACGGCGAGCCCGACCCGGACGGCGAGCTGGCGCTCAGCGACGAGCTGGACGTGCGGCTGGACGAGGTGCTCGGCAAGGGCAGCCGGTTCCAGTACACCTACGACTTCGGCGACTGGTGGGAGCACGATCTCGTCGTCGAGGACGCGCTGACGGCCGACCCGGAGGAGCGCTACCCGGCCTGCGTCGACGGGGAGCGGGCGTGCCCACCGGAGGGGGTCGGCGGGGTCGCCGGCTACCACCTGCTGCTCGTGGCGCTCGCCGATCCGGCGCACCCCGAGCACCTGTCGATGCGGGAGTGGGCGGGGGAGGCGTTCGACCCGCTGGCCTTCGACGCCGGCCGGGCCGGCACCCTGCTGCGTCGCTTCTGCTGAACGCCGATTCGCCCGAGGGGCCTGGCGCCGGTGTGCCGGATCTCGCCCGTCGGTGGGCGTGCGATGGCGAGGCGAGCGCGCGGTAACGTTTGTTGGAACGCTCCCAAACGAACATTGACAGGCGAGGGGTGTGTCGGCACGCTCGCTGGGAGCGCTCCACTAGGGTGGCCCGGTCCTCTCGTGACCGTCGTCGGTGGTGACACCGGCGCGACGCCGGGGACGGTGTTCCGCAGTCCGCGCACCCAGCTCCACCACCGAAAGAGGGGTCACGATGAGCCTCACCACGCGCCGCGCCCGGTTGACGGCGGCCGTCCTGGCCGCGATCACCGCGCTCGGCGGCCTCGTGGCGTGCGGCGGGGACGCCGCCGCCGGCAAGCCCGCCAAGCTGGTCGTGGAGACCTTCGGTGAGTTCGGGTACGACGAGATCGTCAAGCAGTACGAGAAGGACACCGGCATCAAGGTCGAGCTGCGCAAGGCCGCCCAGCTCAACGACTACCGGCCGAAGCTCGTACAGGCGATCGCCACCGGCACGGGCGCGGGGGACGTCGTCGCGCTGGAGGAGGGCATCCTCAGCGAGTTCAAGGTCAACCCGGACAACTTCGTCGACCTCCGGCCGCTGGTCGCCGACCACACCAACGACTACCTGGCCTGGAAGTACGAGCTGGGCCGGGCGCCGAACGGCCGCCTGATGGGCCTGCCGACCGACGTGGGCAGCCTCGCGGTCTGCTACCGCCGGGACCTCTTCGCGGCGGCCGGGCTGCCGACCAGGCGGGACAAGGTGGCGGCGCTCTGGCGCGACTGGGACGGCTTCATCGAGGCCGGCGAGAAGTACCGCGAGGCGACCGGCAAGGGGATGCTCGATTCGATCACCACCGCGGCGAGCGCGGTGATGTTCCAGAAGGGCGGAGACCTCTTCTACGACGACGGCGACAACATCGTCGCCGACACCAGCGCGTCAGTGAAGGCCGCCTGGAACACCGCGATCGCCATGGCGGACGCGAGGATCAGCGCCGCGGCGGCCACGTGGTCCCCGGAGTGGTCCGCCGGCTTCAAGACCGGCACCTTCGCGGCGACGCTCTGCCCCTCCTGGATGCTCGGCGTGGTGGCGGAGAACTCCGGACCGAAGAACGCGGGCAAGTGGGACGTGGCCCCGGTGCCCGGCGGCGCCGGCAACTGGGGCGGCTCCTGGCTGGGCGTACCGACGCAGAGCAAGTACCCGAGCGAGGCCGCGAAGCTCGCCGAGTACCTGACCAACGCCCAGAGCCAGATCGCGGCCTTCAAACTGAAGGGCCCCCTGCCCACCAATCTGGACGCGCTGCAGAAGCCGGAGTTCACCGGCTACACCAACAAGTACTTCAACAACGCGCCGACCGGCAAGATCTTCGGTGAGAGCGTCCGGCGGATCAAGCCGCTGCACCTCGGCCCGAAGCACCAGGCCGTCAAGGAGAACGCCCTCGAACCGGCGTTGCGCGCCTACGAGAGCGGTGAGCTCGGCAAGCAGGCGGCCTGGAAGCAGTTCGTGAACGAGGCCAGGATGGAGGGCTCCTTCCGGGGTTGGTGACGCTCTCCGCCGGCTACCGACAGCGGCCGGGCCGACACCGTGTTCATCCGGCGCGTCGATCTGGCCGCACAATAGGCGAGGGCCAGCCACCAACGGGCGGTCCGGTGTCCACCCCACCCCGGGTGGACACCCGTCACCTCGTACGCCGGAGGAGCAGAGGATGACAACGCAGCGCACCCGGTCCCTCGGACGTCCGACCCTGGACGCGGTCGCCGCCCGCGCCGGCGTCGGCCGCGGGACGGTCTCCCGCGTGGTCAACGGCTCGCCCCAGGTCAGTCCGGGGGCGCGGGCTGCCGTGCAGCAGGCCATCGCCGAGCTGGGGTACGTGCCGAACCGTGCCGCCCGGGCGCTGGTCACCCGGCGTACGGACTCCGTGGCGCTGGTCGTCTCCGAGTCCGGCGAGCGCATCTTCACCGAGCCGTTCTTCGCGGCGATCGTCCGTGGCATCAGCTCCGCGCTGCTCCAGACGCCGATGCAGCTCTGGCTGGCCATGGCGCAGTCGCCGGTCGAGCGGGAGCGGGTCGAGCACCACCTCACCAGCCAGCACGTCGACGGTGTACTGCTGCTCTCCCTGCACGACGCGGACCCGCTGCCCGGCCTGCTGGAGGAGCGGGGCCTGCCCAGCGTGCTCGGCGGCCGGCCGGCCCAGATGCTGCGGCCGGGAGCGCGGCCGGCCTGGTTCGTCGACGTGGACAACGTGGGCGGCGCGCGGCAGGCCGTGCGGTACCTGTCCGGCCGGGGCCGGCGGCGCATCGCCACCATCGCCGGCCCGCAGGACATGGGCGCCGGCCTGGCCCGCCTGACCGGCTACACCGAGGCGGTCACCGCCGCTCTCGGCGGCGTCGACGCCGACCTCGTCGCGTACGGCGACTTCAGCGAGGAGAGCGGGGCGGCCTGCATGCGCCGGCTGCTGGAGGTCCGGCCGGACCTCGACGCGGTCTTCGTCGCCTCCGACCTGATGGCGTTCGGCGCGCTGCGCGCGCTGCGCGAGGCGGGCCGTCGGGTGCCGGACGACGTGGCGGTCGTCGGCTTCGACGACGCCCCGATCGCCCGGCAGGCCGACCCGCCGTTGACCACGGTCTTCCAGCCGGTGGAGGAGATGGGGCGGCAGATGGCCCGGCTGCTGGTCTCCCGCATCCGCGGCGACGAGATCAGCACCCCGGCCATCCTGCTCGACACCGAGCTGGTGGAACGCGCCTCCGCCTGACCCCGGAGGCTCAGGCGGGGGTGGCGGACCAGCGGCGGAGTTCGCGCCTGGCCAGCGAGGCGCGGTGCACCTCGTCGGGGCCGTCGGCGAGGCGCAGGGTGCGGGTGCCGGCCCAGAGCGCGGCCAGCGGGGTGTCCTGGCTGACGCCGGCGCCCCCGTACGCCTGGATCGCCTTGTCGATCACCCACTCGGCCATCGCCGGCGTGGCGATCTTGATGGCCTGGATCTCGGTGTGCGCGCCCTTGTTGCCGACGGTGTCCATCAGCCACGCGGTCTTCAACACGAGCAGGCGGGCCTGCTCGATGCGGACCCGGGACTCGGCGATCCACTCCCGCACCACGCCCTGCTCGGCGAGGGGCCGACCGAACGCGACCCGCTCGCTGACCCGCCGGCAGAGCAGTTCGAGGGCCCGCTCCGCCATGCCGATCAGCCGCATGCAGTGGTGGATCCGCCCCGGGCCGAGCCGGGCCTGGGCGATGGCGAAGCCGCCGCCCTCCGCGCCGACCAGGTTCGCCACCGGCACCCGTACGTCGGTGAACTCGATCTCGGCGTGCCCGCCGTGCGCCGCGTCGCTGTAGCCGAAGACCGTCATGCCCCGCCGGACGGAGACGCCCGGGGTGTCCCGCGGCACCAGCACCATGCTCTGCTGGCGGTGCCGGTCGGCTCCCGGGTCGGTCTTGCCCATCACGATGAAGATCTCGCAGCGCGGGTCCATCGCCCCGGACGACCACCACTTGCGGCCGTTGACCACGTAGTGGTCCCCGTCGCGGACGATCCGGGTGGCGATGTTGGTGGCGTCGGACGAGGCGACCTCCGGCTCGGTCATGCAGAACGCCGAGCGGATCTCCCCCGCCAGCAGCGGACCGAGCCACCGCTCCTGCTGGTGCTCGGAGCCGAACTCGGCCAGCAGCTCCATGTTGCCGGTGTCGGGGGCGGCGCAGTTGAGCGCCTCGGGAGCCAGCTGCGGGCTGCGGCCGGTCAGCTCGGCCAGCGGAGCGTACTGGAGGTTGGTCAGCCCGGCGCCGTAACGCCGGTCGGGCAGGAAGAGGTTCCACAGCCCGCGCTTGCGCGCCTCGGCCTTCAGCTCCGCCATCACCGGCGGACGTGCCCACGGGTCGCCCGCCTCGGCCACCTGCGCGGCGTGCACCGCCTCGGCCGGGTACACGTGCTGCTCGAGAAACGCGGTCAGCTCGACCCGCAGCTCTTCGGTGCGGCTGTCGTACGCGAAATCCATCAGCGCTCCCCGGCGGCGGTCAACCCGTACGCGATCAGCGGCGCCACCATCTCGCCGATCCGGTCGAATCCCTCGCCGAGCGTCTGCCCGAGCGTGTGCCGGTAGTGGATCCCCTCGCAGATCACCGCGAGCTTGAAGCAGCCCAGCGCGACGTGCCAGTGCAGCGGACCGACGTCGACCCCGCTGCGGTCCGCGTACCGGGCGATGAGTTCGGCGCCGGTGGGGAAACCGGCCCGGGGCCCGAGCCCGTCGGCGACCGGGTTGCCCTCGGCCGTCTCACTGCCACCGAGCACGTCCCAGTACGTCAGCAGCAGGCCCAGGTCGGCGAGCGGGTCGCCGAGGGTGGCCATCTCCCAGTCGAGCACCGCGCGGACCGCCACCGGGTCGACGGTGGCGAGGAGATTGTCCAGCCGGTAGTCGCCGTGCACGATTCGTCCGGCGTTGGCGCCGGCGGGCACCGTCGCCGCCAGCCGGTCGCGCAGCTCGTCGATCCCGGGCAGCGGCCGGCTGCGGGAACGCTCCAGCTGCCCGGCCCAGCGGCGTACCTGCCGTTCCAGGTAGCCCTCGGGCCGGCCGAAGTCGGCCAGGCCGACCGCCGCCGGCTCGACCCGGTGCAGCGCGGCGAGGGTGTCCATCATGGCCATGGCGAGGTCGTGGCGGACCCGCGTGCCGAGCGGGTCGGTCTGCGCCCGGGTCCGGAGGACCTCACCGGTGACCCGCTCCATCAGGTAGAACGGCGCGCCGATCACCTCCGGGTCGGCGCAGAGCAGCAGCGCGCCCGGCACCGGCACCTCCGTCGGCGCCAGCGCGGAGATCACCCGGAACTCCCGGGTCATGTCGTGTGCGGTGGCCAGCACGTGCCCGAGCGGCGGGCGGCGCAGCACCAGCTCGTGGTCGCCGACGTGCAGCAGGTAGGTGAGGTTCGACTTCCCGCCGGCGATCAGCCGGGCACGCAGCGGCCCGACGGCGAGGTCGGGGCGGTGCCGGGCCAGGTGGTCGGCGAGCCGATCGAGGTCGAGCCCGGCGGGCGCGGGGCCGGTGCCGGTCGGATCGGTCATCCGATTAGTTGATGGCAGCCCACTCACGTTGTCAAGGTCGGGTTTTGCGTCGGGGACATGCCGCGGCAACAGGGACGAAATGGGCAACGCGCAGGCTGGGGACCAGCCTGCCGGCCGTTTAACGCCGGCCCGCCGAGCGGAGGGACGCGCATGTTGCTGCGAGTACGGGTCACCCTGCCGGACCGTCCCGGCACCCTCGGCCAGGTCGCCCGCACCCTGGGCGTCTCCGGTGCGGACATCGTCCAGGTGATGGTGCTCGAACGGTTCGGTGGGCGGGCCGTCGACGACTTCACCGTCGTCTGGCCGGGCGCGCCCCGCGTCGAGCGGCTGCTGGCCGGGCTGGCCGCGATTCCCGGCGTACGGGTGGACGGGGTGTGGCGGGCGATCGGTACGCCCACCACGACCGGCCAGGACGCCGAGCTGCTGGCCCAGGTCGCCGCGAACCCGGCCGACGGTCTCGCCACCCTGGTCGACGCGGCGCCCGGTCTGCTCGCCGCCGACTGGGCGGTGGCCGTGATGGTGCCGCTGGACTGGGCGTCCCGCTCGGGAGGCGGCGCGGCCGCGGTGGCGCAGGCGAGTTGGCGGGCCCCCGCACCACCGGCCCTGCCGGAGGTGACCCCGTTGCGGGCCCGCGCGGTCTCCACACCCGAGGGCACCCACCATGCGGTCGCGCCGTTCGGTCGGGCCGGTCTGGTGCTGGTGGTGGCGCGTCAGCACGCCTCGCCGTTCACCGCCGCCGCGTTCCACGCCACCGAGGTCGACCGGCTGGCGCAGCTGGTACGCGCCGGCGCCGTGATCCTCGGCGACCGGCTCGACCTGGTCGGCCCGCCCGCGGTGACCGCCTGAGCCGCCGCCGGCCGCGCTTGCTCGTCGCCCGGAGCGACCGCCGCACCGGGCCGCTCCGCGCCGCCGACTGTTGGCTTCCGGAGGCTTTGGAGCTGAATCGTCAGCGACATCAGGCGCCGGCGCGAAGGCCGCGAGACCCTGATGCGTTCGCGACATCAGCTCCAAAGGGCACCAGTTGTAGGTCCCCGCCGGCTCTGAAGGGCACCAGTGGTAGGTCCCCGACGACCCGTGGCCGAGCCGGCGCGTGGCGCACGTCACCCCAGGTCGCCGACACGTCATGGCGGAGCAATCGGCCGGCAACAGGCGCCGGTGAGGGTGGTACCCGGGGAAGGGAGCCAACCATGACGTTGTGGCGGATCCGAGCCACCGTGGACGACCGGCCGGGTTACCTGTCGGTCCTCACGGCGAGCCTCGCCCTGCGCGGGGTCAACATCCTCGCCGTGCAGGTGCACACCACCGAGCGGGGCGCGGTCGACGACTTCCTCGTCGACGCGCCGGACGCGCTCGGCGAGGCCGATCTGATCGCGGCCGTCGAGCGTGGCCGGGGGCGGGACTGCTGGGTGGCGCGCAGCGAGGTGCGCGGCCTGGCCGACCAGCCCACCCGAGTGCTCGCGCTGGCCAACCGGCTGGTCCGTGACCCGGACGCGACCGGTGAGGCGCTGCGCGCGCTGTTCACCGCGGACACCGTGACGTGGCGGCCGGAGCCGGCGGGCGCCGACGCCGGCATCGCGGGCGGCACGATGCTGATCGCCGACCCGGGAGGCGGCTCCTACACGCTGGGCCGGGCGGTGCCGGAGTTCACGCCCGCCGAGTACGCCCGTGCCCAGGCGCTGGTCGAGCTGGCGGCCACCGTCGCGCGCCGGGCCGCCGAACAGGTCACCCTGGTGCTGCCCGACGGTGCCGAGGTGTCCGTACGACCGTCGGTCGCCGACGACCTGCCCGGCGTACGCGAGCTGCACCTCGCCTGCTCGCCGCGCAGCCGGCACCGGCGTTACCCGGGCGGCGGGTCGGTGCCCGCGCCGGAGCGGATGCGTCGGCTGCTGGCGCCGGCCCGGGGAATGACCCTGGTCGCGGTGACCAGCGACGGGGCGGCGGAGCCGGTGGTCGCCATGGCGAACCTGCTCGGCGAGGGGGACGAGGCCGAGGCGACCCTGCTGGTACGCGACGACTGGCAGCGCCGCGGGCTGGGTTCGGCGCTGCTGCGCCGCCTGGTGCACCACGCCGACCGGGCCGGGTACGCCGCGCTGGTGCTGCACGTACCAGCCGAGAACGGCCCGATGCTGCGCACCGTGCGACGGCTGGGGCGGTCCACCCGGATCGAGACCGACGGCGGCATGCGCACCTTCACCGTGGCGCTCAGCACGTCCGCGGCGGTGCGGTGAGGCAGGGGCCCGCGGCCGACGGGCCCCTGCCACCGGCCGGTCAGGTGGTGGGGTACCGGCTGTAGTCCGGGAAGTTGCCGTAGAGCCGCTCGTCGCCGCCCTGCGTCACCGCCTGCACGAGCAGGTCACCGCCGACGAACGCCCCCTTCCAGGACGCGCCCCGGCCGCCGAACGGCTCCTCCCGGTCGCCACGCGAGCGCGGCTTGTTGATGCCCACCTTGAACGCCTGGAGGTCGACCGCGAGCTTGCCGGCCAGATCCTCGTCGTCGCAGGCGAGCGAGGCGACCAGCGCGCCGTTCGACGCGTTCATCTGGGCCAGCAGCTCGTCGGTGGTGTCGACCACGACGATCGTGTCGACCGGCCCGAACGGCTCGGCGTGCATGAGCCGGGACCGGCCGGGCGGGGCCAGCAGCACCGCCGGCGCGACGTACGCCGAGGTGTCCTGCCCGGCCAGGAACGGCGCGCCGGCCAGCTTGCCCCGGTGCAGCGGAACCGCCCCGCCGCGTACCGCCTCGTCCACCTTGCGGCGCAGCTCGTCGGCCTTGGCCGCGCTGATCAACGGACCGAAGTCCAGTTCGGGCAGCGGGTCGCCGGCCCGCCACTCCTGCTCGACCGCGAGCGGATGCCCGAATCGGATCGAGCGGACGACCGGCAGGTACATGTCGAGGAACTCGTCGACCAGGTCCCGCTGCACCACGAAGCGGGGGTACGCGGTGCAGCGCTGCTTGCCGTACTCGAAGCCCTTGCGCAGGTGCGCGGCGAGCAGATCCCACTGGGAGAAGTTCCAGATCCCCCAGGCGTTCAGCCCCTCCTGCTCGATGAAGTGGCGCTTGTCGGAATCGAGCAGCGCGGCGGCCACCTTCCCGCCGTTGGAGCGCCCACCCACGAAGGCGACCGCGCCGATCTCCGGCGCGCGGACCAGCACCTCGGAGAGCTCCTCGCCGCCGCCGGAGAGCAGCGTCGCGGGCAGCCCGGCCCGCCGCATCAGCGCGTGCGCCACGGTCAGGCAGACGGCGCCGCCCTGCGACGGCGTCTTGGCGATGACCGCGTTGCCGGCCAGCAGCTGCACGAGCTCGGCGTGCACGAGCACGCTCATCGGGTAGTTCCAGGAGGCGATGTTGCTGACCGGGCCGGGCAGCGGCTCCCGGCCGTCGGCCAGCATTCGGTCGATCTCACCGACGTACCAGCGGACGCCGTCCAGCGCCCGGTCGACGTCGGCGCACGCGAGCCGCCACGGCTTGCCGATCTCCCAGACCAGCAGCAGGGCCAGCAGGTCCCGGTGCGCGGTGAGGGCCTCCACGGCCTCGCCGACCCGGGCCTTCCGCTCGGCCAGCGGGGTCTCCGCCCAGGCGCGGTGCGCGGCGGCCGCGTGGGCGACGGCCGCCCGGGCGGCGTCCGCGTCCAACCGGAGCAGGTTGACCAGGACGGTGTTGTCCACCGGGGTACGGACGGGGCTGGGCGCGCCGACCGCACGCCAGTCACCCTCGATGAGGTTGTGCACGGCGGGCACAGCGTCGACCTCGGCGCTGAACGCCTCCGGGGTGGCGGCCACCGCACGGGCCAGCGCATCCGGCCACCCGGTGCCCTCGGCGAGTCGTAGAGCCATCGCGTCCTCCTCAGGATTCTCCAGGGGAGCGGCGGCGTCGATGGCACCGCTGGTGTCGCGTACTGTCGCGCGTTCCGTGTCGGGCCAGCAACCGTACGCTCGTATGTCAGGACGCCCGTCCCGTCCCCCGCACGTCACCAGCGGGCGAGGAACGCGCGTCACCAGCCGAAGCGGAGACGGCTCTCAGCCGACCAGTTCGTCGGCGAGCAGATCCATCAGCAGGCCGTCGCGCCAACGCCCGTCCTCACCGCGCTCGTAGCGGCGCAGCAGACCGACCGGGCGGAAGCCGACCTTGGCGTAGCTGCGGATCGCCTGGGTGTTCGCGGCGGCCGGATCGATGGTGAACCGGTGGTGGCCGTACGCCTCGACGAGGTGGCGCACCAGCGTGCGGATCGCGTCCGGGCCGAGGCCGAGCCCGTGCACCTCCGGGTCGAGGAAGATGTCGAGGCTCGCGTGCCGGTAGTCCGGGTCCTGTTCGGCGTACCACTGGACGGCGCCGACCAACCGGTCGTCGTACTGGACGGTGTAGACGGTCGTCGTCTCGTCGGCGAGGTCGGCGCGGACGGCGGTGGCCACGTCGTCGCCGCCGCGCCACCAGCGTCGGACCTCCGCAGTGGCCCGGATCTTCGCGAGCGCCGACACGTCCGCGTCCGTGGCCGGTCGCAGCGTCACCACCCGTCCCCGCAGCTCCGGCATCGGACTCCGCCCCCGATCTCGTCGCGCTCGACGTGGGTCGCCCGTACCCTACAAGGCTTCCGCCCGAAGCACCGCCTGCTTCGGGGCGTGACCTGACCGCAGGCGGGCCGAGTGGATCCGTGGGGCGGGATCCGGCGGGTGGTAACTTCGCCCGGCGGAGCGGTCGGCAGCGACCGCGGACGAGGTGGTTCGGGGGCGTCGTGGAGAGTGCGCCGTGAGCACAGAGACCGAGCCGTGGCAGGGGCCGGTGGTGGTGACCGGCACCGACACCGGCGTGGGCAAGACGGTGGTGACCGCGGCGATCACCGCCGCGGCCCAGGCCGCGGGTCTGCGGGTGGCGGTCGTCAAACCGGGCCAGACGGGTACGGCGACCGGGGAGCCCGGCGACGTGGACGCGGTGCAGCGCCTCGCCGCCCCGCTCACCGGGCGGACACTGGCCAGTTACCCGGACCCGCTCGCCCCGCTCACCGCGGCCCGGGTGGCGGAGTTGGAGCCGCTGGAGCTGTACGAGGCCGTCGACGCGGTCCGCGAGGAGGCCGAGAAGCACGACCTGGTGCTCGTGGAGGGCGCGGGCGGGCTGCTCGTACCGATGGGGCTGCGCCCCTCGGGCGAGCCGTGGACGGTGGCCGACCTGGCCGTCTCGCTGGGCGCGCCGGCCGTGGTGGTGGCGCGGGCGGGGCTGGGAACGCTCAACCACACGGCGCTCACCCTGGAGGCGCTGGACCGCCGCGCGGTGCCGGCCGGGGTGGTCGTCGGCGCCTGGCCGGCCGCCCCCGAGCTGGTCCACTGGACGAACCTCGGGGACCTGGTGCCGAAGCTGCTCGGCGCGCTGCCGGCCGGTGCGGGCGCGATGGACCCGGGCGTGTTCCGGCGGTCGGCGCCGGGCTGGCTCACCCCGGCGCTGCACGGGGTGCTGGACGACTGGCGCGCCTGGGCCGAGGAGATCGGCTGAACACCTGACTTTCGTCGGTGCCCGCCCGGACCGGCGGTGGGTAGCGTGGCCGCCGTGACGAGCGGGCAGCGGGTTCGAGCGGGCGGCGAGGAACGCGGCTCGTCGGGCCACCGCTCCCTGCGACCAGTGCGTACGGCCGCCCGCGCCCTGGCCGGTAGGGCCGCCGTCGGCCGGGACCTGCTGCTCTTCGCCGTGGTCGCCGCGCCGATCGGCTACGCGGGTGTCACCCCACCCCTGTCCCGGTACGCGCTGCCACTGCTGGCGGCGAAGTTGCTGGTGCTCGCGGCGGCGGTGGTGGCGAGCCGGCGCCGGCCGCTGGTCGGCCTGCTGCTGGTGGTGCTCGGCTCGGTGGTCGACGGCAACTTCGTCTTCGCCATTCCAGTGCTCAGCTATCTCGTCGGCCGGCGCAGCGTCGGCGCCGCACCGGCGGTCGCGGTCTTCGCGCTGATCGCGGCGGGTGGCACCGTGCTGAACCTGTGGGTGCTCGGCACTGCGGCGGCGACCTGGTTCCTGCTCGCCTCGGTGCTGCTCTTCGCGGGGGTCTTCCCCTGGCTGCTCGGTCGCTACCGGCGGCAGCAGCAGGAGCTGGTGGAGGCCGGTCGGCGGCACGCGGAGGCGACGGCCCGGGAGCAGCGCGGCGCGGCCGAGCGGATCCGGCTGCGGGAGCGGGCGCGGATCGCGCAGGAGATGCACGACTCGTTGGGGCACGATCTCAGCCTGATCGCGCTGCGTGCCGCCGCCCTGGAGGTCGCGACCGACCTCGACGACCGGCACCGGAGCGCGGCCGGTGAGCTACGGGCCAGCGTCGGCGCCGCCACCGAGCGGCTCCACGAGATCATCGGGCTGCTCCGGGAGGAGGAGGCCGGCCTGCGACCGGCCGACGAGAGCGTCGCCGAGCTGGTCGACGGCGCACGCGAGGCGGGCATCGAGGTGCGGCTGGAGGTCGGGCTCGACGCGGACGAGCTGCCGACGGTGGTCGGGCACGCCGCGCACCGGGTGATCCGGGAGGCGCTGACCAACGCGGCCCGGTACGCGCCCGGCGCACCGGTGACGGTTCGCCTCGCGGAGGCCGGCGACCGGCTGGAGGTGTCGGTGGTCAACGCCGCGCCGCCGGCCGGCCCGCTGCCCGGCCCGCCGTCGCACGGCAGCGGCCTGCTGGCGCTCGCCGAGCGGGTACGTCTCGCCGGTGGCGCCCTCGACGCCGGTCCCCGCGACGGCGGCGGCTTCGCCGTGCGGGCCTGGCTGCCCCTGGGCGCCGGCGACGGACGGCGGCCGGAGCGGGCCGGCGGCCCCGTCGACGAGCCGGCTGCGGCATCCCCGCCGGGACAGCCCGTGGCGGGCGCGGGGTTCGCGCCGGAGGATGCGCGACCGGCGGAGGAGCCGGAGGATGCGGAGCGGCGGCTCCGGGACGCCCGCCGGCGGGTCCGGCGCAGCCTGCTGGCGGCGCTGGGCGCCCCGGCCGGCTTCGCGCTGGTGCTCTCGCTCGTCTACTACCCGGTGGCCACGGCCGGCACGGTGCTCGACCGGGCGACCTTCGACGGGCTGCGGGTGGGTGCGTCGCGCGCGGAGCTGACGGGGCTGCCCCGGCGGCAGCTCGACCGTCCCGCCGGGGTCGACCGGAGCGGGTGCGAGTACTACACGGACGGCAACTTTCCACTCGCCCAGCCGACCTGGCGGCTCTGCTTCGCCGCGGATCGGCTGGTCAGCAAGGAGAAGATCGACCAGTGACCACCGACGTAGCCGACGCGACGCCCGTGCGGGTGGTGCTCGCCGACGACGAGGCGATGATCCGTGCCGGCGTCCGCGCGATCCTGGCCACCGACCCGAGGATCGAGGTGGTCGCCGAGGCGGGTGACGGCCGCGCGGCCGTCGAGCTGGTCCGGGCCCACCGGCCCCGGGTCGCCCTGCTGGACATCCGGATGCCGAAGCTGGACGGGTTGAGCGCCGCCGCCGAGATCCGCCGCCTGGTGCCGCAGACGGCCGCTGTCATGCTCACCACGTTCGGCGAGGACGACCACATCGCCCGCGCGCTCGGCCACGGGGCGAGCGGCTTCGTGCTGAAGTCCGGTGATCCGCGCGAGCTGATCGCCGGCGTGCACGCCGTCGCCGACGGCGGGGCGTACCTGTCGCCGCGGGTGGCGCGTCGGGTGATCGAGCTGGGCGGCGGGCGGCTGGCCCGGCGGCCGGTGGCCCGCGACCGGACGGCCGCGCTCACCGACCGGGAACGGGAGGTGCTGGCGCTGGTCGGCGCGGGGCTCTCCAACGCCGAGATCGCCCGTCGGCTGCACCTGGTCGAGGGGACGGTGAAGACGTACCTGACGAGCATCTTCACCCGGCTGGAGGTGCGTAACCGGGTGCAGGCCGCGATCATCGCCTACGAGGCGGGGCTGGTCGCGCAGTGACCGCCCGGTCGGTGGCGCCGCCCGGACGGTGCCGTCACCGGATGTAGTCCTCCAGCAGCGCCGGGGTGAGCCCGGACTTGTGGATCGCGCGCAGCGCGGCGAGCAGGTCGTCCATGAGGGCCGGCCGGAAGTGCATCAGCAGGATCTCGCCGGGCTTCACGAGCTTCGTCGGGGTCTGGTAGCGCACCTTGCCCTTGTCGACGGTCTCCCGCCAGTGCAGCGCCGCGATCATCCCGCAGTCGCGAGCGGCCTTCAGCGTGTTCGTGTCGCGTTCGCCGAACGGCGGGCGGAACAGCGTCGGCCGCTTGCCGAAGAGCTGCTCCAGCTTGTCGGCGGCTCCGCAGATCTCGTGCTTCTGGTAGGCGTAGGAGCGGCCCGGCAGCGACGTGTGCGTGATCGTGTGGTTCTCGACGACCCCGCCCGCCGCCTCGATCTGCTTGAAGTAGTCGGTGTGCGCGGCCGCGGCGGGGGAGTTCAGGAACATGGTGACCGGGATGTGCGCCTCCCGGATGAAGTCGATCACCGCGGGCGGGCGGGCCAACCCGCCGTCGTCGATGGTGATGAAGGCGACCTTCTGGTCGGTCGGCACCCGGAACCAGAGCGGGACCGTGGGGCCCGGGGTCGGCCGCACCACCTGCGGTGGCGGGGCCGGTGGGAAGTCCGGCACCTGGGCGAGGTACCACGGCAGCGTCTTGGGCGCCGGTGGGGGCGACGGCGGGCCGGAGGTCGGTGTCGTCCCGGCGCCGGGCGAGGATGCGGCCGACGAGCTCGGCGCGCCCCCGGCGGACGGGCTGCCGAGGGCGTGCCGAGGCTCGTGAGCGCAGGCGGTGAGCGCGAGGAGGATCAGTGCCGGGAAGACGGCGAGGGAACGACGGACGCGACGGGCGCGGTGTGACGACACGCCGGTGAAGGGTACTCACGAACCATAAGGTTTTTGTCAGCGCGCGGACCGCGCCGCGGCTCGTCGCTCACGCGTCGCGGCGGCGCAGCGCGACCCGGCCGAGGCCGAGCGCGACGACCGCCCAGCCCACGAGCAGCAGCAGACCCGCCGACGCCGGGTAGGGCTCCACGTCCCCGGCCATGAAGTGTCCACCCGCCACGGCGGGGAAGCCGTCCGCGATCCGGTTGAGGACGGTGATGTCCGGCTCCTGGAGCGACAGCGGCACGATCATCAGGGTGGCCAGGAGCACGATCAGGGTGAGCACCGCGCTGCGCAGCGCCGCGCCCAACCCCAGGGCCAGCACCCCGACCAGCGCCAGGTAGGCGGCGACCGCCAGCAGGTCACGCAGCGTGCCGGCCACCGGGGCGGTGCCCCACTCGCCGAGCACCGGCCCGGCCACCAGCGCGCCGACTCCGCCGAGCAGCAGGCCGAGCGGGAAGGTCACCGCCGCGGTCACGACCGCCTTCGCCAGCAGTACGCGGCCGCGCGACGGGGTGCACTGCAACGTCGTACGGATGGTGCCGCTGGTGAACTCGCTGGTGACGGCGAGCAGCCCGAGGGCGAGCACGGCGTACTGGGTGAGCTCCATCGAGTCGATGAGGATGCTGCCCACCGTGACGATCCCACGGTCGTCGGTCGGATCGTCGTTGGTGTTCGCGTTCGCCGCGTAGATCGCCAACTGTCCGGCTGCGGCGGCGGTCACCAACACGGCGGCGAGCAGCGTCCACCAGGTGCTCCGTACCGACCAGAGCTTGGTCCACTCGGCGGCGACGGTGCCGCCGAACCCCGTCGACCGGCCGGCGGGACGGGTGCGGGTGCGGGTGCTGCTCATCGGGTCTCTCCTACCGGGTCGGGGACACCGGCGTACTCGACGCTGTCGGCGGTCAGTTCCATGAACGCGCGCTCCAGGGAGGCGCCGTGCTGGCTGAGCTCGTGCAACCGCACACCCGACTCGTAGGCCAGGTCGCCGACCCGGTCGACGGTGGCGCCGGTGACGGTCAGCTCGTCGGGTCCGGCCGCCTCGACGGTCGCCCCGGCCGCGGTGAGGCGCTCGGCGAGCTTCGCCAGCCCGTCCGGGTGGGGGCTGCGTACCCGCACCGCCACCGCGCTGCCCGCGACGACCTCGTCGATCGGTGCGTCGGCGAGCAGCCGCCCGCGCCCGATGACCACCAACTGGTCGGCGGTGAGCTGCATCTCGGTCATCAGGTGACTGGAGACGAAGACGGTCCGGCCCTCGCCGGCGAGGAGCCGCATCAGCTGCCGTACCCAGCGCACCCCGTCCGGGTCGAGCCCGTTGACCGGTTCGTCGAACATCAGCACCGGCGGGTCGCCGAGCAGCGCGCCGGCGATGCCGAGCCGCTGACCCATGCCGAGCGAGAGGGTGCGGCCCGGCTTCGCGGCGGCCCGGTCGTCCAGCCCGACGGTGGCGAGCACCTCGTCGACCCGGCGTGCCGGTATGCCGTTGCTGCGCGCCATGGCCAGCAGGTGGGCCCGCCCGGAGCGGGCCGGGTGGATGGCCTTCGCGTCGAGCAGCGCGCCCACCTCGTGCAGCGGGTGCCGTAGCTCCCGGTACGCCCGCCCGCCGATCAGCGCCTGTCCGGCGGTGGGCCGGTCGAGACCGAGGATCATCCGCATGGTGGTGGACTTGCCGGCGCCGTTCGGGCCGAGGAACCCGGTGACCCGGCCGGGTGCGATGTCGACGGTCAGGGCGTCGACGGCGGTCGTACTCCCGAACCGTTTCGTCAACCCACGTAGTGTGATCATGCGCTGACGCTAGGCGTTCGGGTGCTCGTCGCACCGCGCCCGAACGGCACCACTCGCATCTGACTTTCGTCAGGCGGGACGGCGGGCCTGGAGGGCTTCGGCCTAGGCGTCGGCCTTCGGCAGGCCGGGGCGCAGCTCCCACACCGTGGTGCGCTTCACCGTGGCGCTCTCCAGCGCCGGCGGCACCGGCACGTCGTACGTGGCCAGCTCGTCGAAGCGATCCCGGGGCAGGAACGCCCGCCCGGGGTCGCCGACGAGCACCCGCGCCCCGGCCCGGGCGGCGCGGAGCAGGAACCGCAGCATCCGCCGGGCCATCGCCTCGCTGTAGAAGACGTCCCCGGCGAGCACCACCTGCGCCCCTCCGGCGTCGCCGTCGAGGATGTCGCCGAGCTCGGCGTCGACGCGCACCCCGTTCGCCTCGGCGTTGAGCGCGACCGCCGCCACCGCCAGCTCGTCCACCTCGACGGCGCGGACGGAGGTCGCGCCGACTCGGGCGGCGGCGACGGCGACCAGCCCGGACCCGGAGGCGAGGTCGAGCACCCGGCGGTCGGCCACCAGCTCGGGATGGTCGGTCACGTAGCGGGCGAGCGCCTGCCCGCCGGCCCAGGCGAAGGCCCAGAACGGTGGCGGCTGGTCGCTGCGGAACTCACCCTCGGTCAGCTCCCAGAGCCCGATCGGCTCGTCCGCCTGGTGCAGCCGCACCTCGGGAACGAACGCCACCGGGGCGAGCCGCGCGTGCAGTCGGACGAAGGTGCTGTTGAGCTCGGACACCCGCCGATTCTGCCGTACCGGCGACCGGTGCCCGCCGGGGACGGCCCGGGAAGCCCGTGGCGGGTCCGGGCCGCGCACGATCGGCCCCGCCCGAGCGGGCGGGGCCGACGGGTGGTGCGGTCGGCCGGGGCCGGCGCCGAGCGCCGGCCCCGGCGGCGATCACTTCGAGAACACCTGGAACTCGGCGATCCGGACCTGGTCGCGCGCCGGGCTGGCGGTCGCGCAGTCGGTCGTGGTCGCCGGGTCGGCGTCCTGTTCACCGGCGTACGCCGGGCCGCCCGTGCACTGGCTGTCCAGGACCTCCAGTCGCAGGTGGGTGGCGAGGGTGGTCGGCACCCGGAACTCGCGGAGGTTGATGTCCCGGGTGTACGCCCGGTACGCCCCGCCCGGGAACGCGTCGCTCCTGCTCGTGTAGATGCGCTTGAACTTCGTCGGGTCGGTGCAGTCGGCCTTCTGCGCGTTACAGGCCAGCACCGCGAACGAGCGCAGCGCGCTCAGCGCGTTCTGGCTGCTGGCGTCGGCGTCCCCGCTGATCACCGGGCGCAGCATCGCGCTGACGTTGACCCGCTTCACCACGTGCGCCCGGTCGCCGGGCAGCGCCACGGTGACCTGCTTGCCGGTCACCCCGTCGAGCGAGGCCCAGTTCGTGGCCTCGGTGTCGTCGGCGATCCGGTCGAGGTTGACCCCGTCACCGGCGACCGTGGCGCCGGACGTCGTGGACGCGAGGTTGCGGTCGAGCTTCAGGTCGAGGTGCTGGGTCTTGTGGCCGGCCTTGGCGGTGACCTTCATCCGCTGGTGCCCGAAGCCGGGCGCCACCGCGATCAGGTCGTACGTGCCGGCCACGAGCTCGACGGTGTCCCCCAGCGGGGTCGCCGGGTCGGTGTCCGCGATCGGCGTGGCCCGCGCCTCGTACGCCCCGACGTAGAGCCGGATCGGCGCCCCGGCGCTCTCCCCCCGTGCGTGCAGGGTGAACGTCGCGTTGCCACCGGCCCGCGAGGCGAAGCTCGGCGTGGGGTCGGTGTCGCCGGCGCCGTTGGTGACGGCGTCCCGGCCCATGCCGGAGCGGGCGAACTCGGTCCAGATCAGGTTCTGGTTCGCTCCGCCGAAGCGCAGCAGGTCGGCGGTGAGCATGTTGTCGCGCATGTCGAGCATGCTCACCTGGCTCGCCGCCTGCAGCAGGAACGAGTCGAAGACCAGCTGCGACCAGCGCCGGTTGCCCGGGCACTTGTCCGCCGGCACCTTGCCCTCCGCGCACGCCAGCTGGAGCTTCGGCGTGCCGAGGCCGTACCGCTTCACGAAGGCGGAACGGACCCGGTGGTTGGTGGCGCCCCAGATCTCCCCGTCGGCGTGCACGGCCGGGCCGCCGGTGTTGTAGCCGACGTCGGAGTAGTTGAGCGGGCTGCGGCTGAGGTCGTAGTTCCGGATGCCGCTGACCAGGTTGCCGGTGACGTAGCCGCCGACGATGAACGGCGTCTCGCCCGGTGCCCGGAGGCCGTGCTGGAAGAGGTACTCGGTCGCGAGCAGGTCGCTCCACGACTCACCCATCGAGCCGCCCTGGTGGCCGCCAATCCCGCTGTCCGGGCCGGCGATCATCCGGTTGCTGATGGCGTGGGTGTACTCGTGACCGATCACCGTCATGTCGTAGTCGCCGTCGACGCAGGGCGGGTACGGGCCGCCGGCCTGCGGCTGCCACAGGTACATGTTGGTGGTCGGCGGCAGGCCGTCGCGCGGCGTGCCCTGGTTGGCGTTGTTCCGGTTGCCGCTCAGCGCGCCCTGCTGGGCCCGGCCCTGCTCGGCGTCGCCGCCCAGCCCCTCCGGGGTCAGGTTGACCGCCTGCAGGTTCCACGCGGACTCGGTGAAGCCCAGGTGGTACGCCCAGTCGTGCATCCGGTTGTGCATGGCGAAGAGGTTGCCGATGGCGGCGTCCGCGTCGTTGCGCTGCGCCGAGGTGAAGACCTCCGGGTTGCACTTCGCCTGGTGCCACTGGTCGGTGAACGGGTACTCGTAGCGCCGCTCCGGGCTGGTCGTGGCGGGCAGCATCGGGCTGCCGGCGCCCCAGGAGACCACGGTGTTGGCCGAGTTCCCGCGCGAGGTGAAGGTCGGCGTGTCGGTGGCGGCGTCGACGTCCCACGCGTTGCCGGTGGCCGGATCGTGGTAGGACGCCTTGCAGCCCCGCCCCGGCTCACCGCACCAGCGGACCCGCGGGTCCTGCCCGGGGCCGAGGTTGCGCGGCGGGCTGGCCGGGAAGACCGCCCAGCTCGGGTTGTCCGAGTCGAAGTCGACGAGGTCCTCGCGGACCAGCACCTTTCCGGTGATGCCGTCGATGTAGGTGGTGAAGGCGGCCGGGTGATCCTTGTCCGAGCCGATGAGCGTCACCTCGTACGCGCTGCGCGGCCCCTCCAACGGGGTGGGCACCGCGACCGGGCGCACGGTGTGGTCGGCCACGCCGGAGGCGTCCAGGCCGGCGTCGGCGAGCGCGGCGGCGTACGCCTGCTCCTGGGTGAGCGTGGCCGGGGCGGGCGTCGCGGCGTCCCGGGACAGCGAGGAGCTGACCGAGAGCACCTTTCCGCCGCTGATCGCGAGCGTGACCAGGCCGTCGTGCCCGGCGGGCAGGTCGCCGAAGCGCTGCCGGAGGGTGACCACCGCGCCGCTGCCGATCGGGCGGACCAGCACCCGCTCCATCGCGACCACCGCGTCGGCGTCCAGCCCGAACAGGTCGTGGTTGCCGGCGAGGTAGGCGCGGGCGGCGGCCTCGGGCTCGGCGGGCAGGCCGGTGGCGAGCGGGGTCGCGCCGGGGCCCAGCGAGTGCGGGGTGCCCAGCTTGTTCCACCGCACGTCCGGGTCGGCCTTGCTGGCGAGCCCGCGCTGGCGGGCGTCGGGCGCGGCGCTGCCGGCCCGGTTGTCGACGTCAGCGTGCTCGTGTCCCCCCTCGGCGAAGGGACCGGAGCGGCGCTCCGTGGGGGCGGCCGCGCCGCCGGTCGGCGCCGCGGAGCTGACGCCGGTGGGCAGCAGCGCGGCGATCACCGCGGTCGCCGCCAGGACGGGGATGAGCCGGCGGCGTCGCCGGCTCATCCAGGGTGACCACTGGGGGTGTGGCACGGGACCTCCTCGTGGGAGCGGTGGCCGACGTTCCGCCGGCCGCGCAGCATGACAATGCATGCGCATTTGTAAATACCAGGAGGTGAGCCGGGCGGCAAGGTCCGAAAGGGCACGTCGGTCCTTTCAGCCGATCCGGCCCCGCCGTGGCAGCGCTCCCGGCCGGCGCAGCTGGGCGTCGGCGCGGGAGCTTGCCGGTGGGTGGGTTTGGCGGTCGGCATCCGGCGGAGGCGGCGAGCGGCGTCGCGTGAGCGCTGCGGGAGCGGTCCTGGCCTGACCGGCTCCTGCCTCCGCCGAGGCGGTGGGGGAGAAGACCGCAGCGAGTCGTCGGCGAGGGGTGGGTGGCGACCAACCTCGTGCTGATAGTCGGCCCGGTCGGCCCGGGGCTTCAGCCGGCCGGGGTCCAGCGTGGATCGCGACCGAAGGCGGCGATGAGGCGGTCCTGATCGTCGGCGTCGGCGGGCGGGTCGACGCCGGGGTGGGTCAGCCCTGCGCTCTGGTAGTCGCCGACGTGCGCAGTGAACCACCGCGCGCACTCCCGCACCGCGTCGGTGTCGAGCCGGGAGTCGTCCCCGATGGCGACGGTCAGGTCCCAGCCGTGGACGAGGTGCTCGGCGAGGAGTTGGTGCAGGTACTCCGAGGCCGGGACGTCACCGGCGGAGAGGTGGACGGTGCGCTCCAGCGTGCCGGGGTGGAAGGCGGCGATCTCGGCCTGCGACGCGGCGTCGCGGGCGGCCGCGATCGGCTCGTCCCCGAGTTGGTCGCCGTCGAAGCGGTCACCGACCTCGGCGATCGTGCGGCCGGCGAGCAGCGGGACGCTCCACCGGGCCTCGCCGACCACATGGTTGACCAGTGTGCGGACGTCCCAGTCCGAGCAGGGGGTTCGCGCCGACCACTGCCGGGGGCTGACCCGCTCCACCCGGTCGATGAAGTCGGCCAGGCTGCGGCGATAGCTCTCCAGCAGGTCCATGCCGCCGATTGTCCCGGCCGTCGGGTGTAACCGAGCCCGTTTGCCCGGTCTCCGGCGCCGGAGGGTTCGGTCAGTCCAGCTCGGCCGGGTCCAGGCCGAGCTCCCGAGCGGTGAGCAGGCGGACCCATTCGGTGAACTGCCGCCGGGAGATCACCCGATCGTGGACAGCCAGCTGCACCGCGAGGCCGTCCATCACCGCGCTGATCCGCCAGGCCGCCCCGGCCGGGTCGGCGCACTCGAAGGTGCCGTCGCGTACCCCGTCGGCGATGATCGCGGCGAGATCCTCCCGCCAGCGCAGGTCCAGCCGGCGGGAGACGCGCTCCAGATCCGGTGTACGCAGCGACTCCGACCACCCGTCGATCCACATCGGCCAGGAGGTCGGGCGTCCCGCAGGGGCGTAGAGCTTCAGGATCCGGCGCAGCTTGGCCAGCGGTGGGCTGGGGGAGCTGACCACCGCGTCCAGGCGGGCCAGGTCCTGCTCGACCGCGTACTCGAAGGCCTGGGCGAGCAGCCGTTCCTTCGTGGCGAAGTGGTAGAAGACAAGCGCCTGGCTCACCCCGGCGGCCTGCGCGACGTCGGCCGTACGGGTGTTGGCCAGACCGCGTTCCGCGATCACGTCGCAAGCCGTGCGCAGCAGGGCATCCAGGCGGATCTCGGCCGCACGTCTCGTCACGACCGTTACCGTAACCCATCCGGATGAACACAAGCAGTTATGATCGAGTGGCTTTCGGCCTGTCAAAGAGTCGGAATGCGGACAGTTCGTCGATGTTCTGTAACATCGGCGAGTGAGCCAGTCTCCTAGGAAGCTCTACGCGATGCGGCCTTCCGGCTCAGTCCTGGCCGAACCGGTCAAACGGGGTGCGGACGCGCCGAGTCGGCACCCCGAGTTGGCAACCTTTCATCGCCTCGGCTAGAGTTCTCATCCGTCACCGGGAAACGCCGATGACACGCGGACGTAGCGCAGCTGGTAGCGCATCACCTTGCCAAGGTGAGGGTCGCGGGTTCGAATCCCGTCGTCCGCTCGGAGCTGCCGCCACGCATGACGGGGGCAACCTCGGTGGGGTGGCCGAGAGGCGAGGCAACGGCCTGCAAAGCCGTGTACGCGGGTTCAAATCCCGTCCCCACCTCGGTAAGGCACAGACTCGGGCGATTGGCGCAGTGGGAGCGCGCTTCCTTGACACGGAAGAGGTCACTGGTTCAAACCCAGTATCGCCCACCAGCTTTCCGAACAGACAGAACAGCTCGTCACCGATCATCGGTGGCGAGCTGTTTCGTTTCCTGCCCCCGCCCGGTAGCGCAGCTCGGCGGCGCTGGCGCAACCCGGTGGCCGCGGGCGCGGCGGTCAGAGCTTGGGAATGACCGCCGCGATCGAGGTCGCGAGGAGCGGGCCTATGATCACCAGCCCCGACTGGAGCTCGCTGAGGCTGGTGCGGTTGACCCCGAGGATCTCCTCGAGCTTGATCCGATCCTCCGCCGCGGTGATCAGATCGGCCTTCGACACATGCGCGATGTCCGAGAACTCGTCCACGTACACCTGGCAGCGCCGGCGCAGCAGGGTCGCCGAGGGTATGTGCATCAGCGCGATGAGGATCGACCCGGCGGCGCCGATGACGAGCGCGGTGGACTGGGGGATCGTCTCCGAACTGCCCCAACCGACCGAGGCGGCGCCGATCAGCACCAGTACGAGCAGCAACGAGCCCATCATCTGCAGCACCCGCGTGAGGATCCGGCGTAGCCGCATCAGTGCGGCGAGCTGCTCGCCGGGGGTGCCGGCGAGACCGCGCATCGAGATGATCCGCAGCCCGGCGAGGGTGGCTCCGGCCGGCAGCGCCCCGAGGATGACGATGCCGAGGAAGACTCCGAACCGCCAGGTCAGTCCGCGGCCCAGGATGGCGTGCGCGGCGGCCACCGCGCCGGCCACGAGCAGGAGGAAGGCCAGCACCGACGAGACGATCCGGCGGATCGGGACGTGCTGGATCTGCTGAAGATCGTGCCAGCGGGCCACGCCCGAGCCGATTGTCGATCCGCTGAGCGCGCCGAGCAGCCCGGCGGCGGACGCCCACAGCAGCCACTCGTTGCGGGACTCGGGCAGGAGCCGGTCCGGGCTGGTGTACGCGACCCCGAGCGCCGCAGCCGCGCCGGCCATCATCATCAGGGTGCGCACGACGCGCGGCCAGCCGGCGAGACCCAGCGGACGCGGTGTGGTCACCGATGGGGGTGTGGACGGCTCCGTCGGGGCGGGGGGCGTCGGCGCGACAGGCGCCTCCACGGCGGTCATGGCCGGGGACTCTAGTCGATCTCCCATGCGGCAGCCGTCCCGTGGGTGGTGGCGGGAGTCGGCGTGCGGCTTCTCCGGGGTGCCCCGTACCGGCCGGCGGACGCCCCGCGCCGGCGGTTGATCTGTCGCAATTGCTGACTTTCCCATAACTGCACCACGGCAATTAGTTGTCGCTCTCCCGTGAGATTCTTCACGCCGGTGAACCGCCTCCGGTACGGAGAAAAGCGGGGCCGAATCGAAACCGGTCTCCTTGCTGGTGGCGCCGAGTAGGCCGGATTCCCCGCGCCACCAAGGGATTTGTCGTCCGCGGGGCCGGGAAGGGCCGTTCGGTGTCGGTTGTCAGCCACTCGTCGCCATCAGTTCGACACGCCTGGACGTGAATTCGATACGCCTTATTCTGAGCGCTCGGGGGAGGCGTCCGCAGGCCTCGCGGCACGTGACGACGAGCGGCCAAGCGGACCCGAAGGTCAGGGAAAGGCACGAAACGATGACGGGTCCAGCCACGAGGGTGTGGAAGGGCATGACGATCCCGGCCGCCGGCAGCTACCAGCTCGACCAGGCACACAAGCGGATCGGTTTCGTGGGCCGGCACATGATGGTCAGCCCGGTGCGCGGCGAGTTCACCGAGGGGAAGGCCTGGATCGTCGTCGACGAGGATCCGCTGCGCTCGTCGGTGATGGCCAGCATCCGGTCGGCGAGCATCGTCACCGGGCACGACGAGCGGGACGTGCACCTGAAGAGCCCCGACTTCCTCAATGTGGAGCGCTACCCCACGCTCGAGTACCGCAGCACCGGGATGATTCCGCAGGACGAGACCGACCCGATCTTCTTCTGGGCGCGGCTGCGCGGCAACAACCGCCTCCTCTCGCGCCGGGGAGGGGTCGAGGTCGACCCGCCGCCGGTTCGCGCCTCCGGCCGGTTCGTGCTCACCGGTGAGCTGACGATCAAGGACATCACCCGCCCCGTCGACCTTCAGGTGGAGTTCGGCGGTACTCGTACCGACCTCTCCGGGCAGGAGATCTTCGGGTTCACCGCGACCGCCGAGTTCGACCGTGAGGACTACGGCCTGCTGTGGAACGTCGCCCTGGAGGGTGGCGGCGTGCTCGTCGGCAAGAGCGTCCGGATCGAGATCGCGGCCGAGGCGATCCGCCAGTCCTGACGGGGCCGGTCCACAGGAGTCTGCCGGCGTCAGCGGGAGGCGGCGAGCAACGCCTCGGCGACCTCCGTGCGTGTGCTGAGCAACAGCCGACCGCGCCGGCGCGTCACCACCAGTCCGGCCGCGCGTAGCACGGTGAGGTGCTGGGACACCCCGCCGGCGGACATTCCGGTACGGCGGGCCAGCTCGGTGGTGCTGAGCGGGGCGGCGAGTTCGGCCAGCATTCGGGCCCGACCGCGGCCGACCAGCGAGGCCAGGGCGTCCGGGGCGGCGGCCGGGAGTTCCCACACCGCGCCGATCCCCCGGGCGGGGTAGGCGAGCTGCGGGGTCTCCCCGGCGGAGATGCTGAGCACCGACGGCCAGACGAACACCGACGGGACCAGTACGAGGCCCGGGCCCTCCTGGACGTCCGGGGCCAGGCAGTGCCGCTGCGCGATCAGCAGGGTGTCGTCCTCCCAGCGGACCTGCTGGTGCAGGTCGTTGAGGAGCGCGGCGGCGCCTCTGTCGGCGAGCAGGCGGGCGCGGGCGGTGACCTCCGCGTCGAGCAGCGCCCGGATCCGCGCCCAGTCCGGCGCCAGGGCGATCCGCCAGTACGCCTCGATCTCCTCGGTCAACCGGCGTAGTCCGGACTCGGGATCGTCCTGGAGGGCGGCCACGGCCGGGCCGGGCGTTCCGGGGTAGAGGTCGAGGTGCGCGCGGACGGTTTCGGCGCTGGTGTCGCGCAGGGCGGACAGTTCGGTGGCCAGGTCCGGGTCGAGGCTGGCGGCCGGCGGGGTGAGGAAGTCCGCCAGGTAGCCGGGCGGGGCGGGTACGAGCTGCCAGAGCAGGCCGCCGTCGAGCCCGACCTCGGCCAGTCGTGGCCGTACCCGGCGTGCCCAGGGCAGGTGGACGGCGTGGTCGCCGGGGTCGCGCAGCACCCGGAGGCTCGCGACGACCTCCCAGAGGCAGGAGACGGCGAACCGGATGCGGGCGACGGCACCTGCCGACAGGCCGATCGCGACCACCTACACCTCCCGGTGGATTCAGCTGGGACTAAAACAGTACTGCGGCCGGTAGGGCGGGGCCGAGACTTGCCGGGTGAGTGAACACCGCATCCGAGCTGAACTCTTCCGATCCCTGCACACCCCCGGGTCGCCGCTGGTCCTCGTCAACGCCTGGGACGCCGCGAGCGCCCGGATCGTGGCGGCCGCGGGGGCCCGCGCCGTGGCCACCACCAGCGCCGGTGTCTCCTGGAGCGTGGGCGCCCCGGACGGGGACGTCCTCGGCCGTGACGCGGCCGTCGAGGTGGTCCGCCGCGTGGCCGCCGCCGCGGGGTCGCTGCCGGTCACCGCGGACATCGAGTCCGGGTACGGCGCCACGCCGGCGGACGTCGCCGAGACCGTACGGGCGGTCATCGCCGCCGGCGCGGTGGGCGTGAACATCGAGGATGCCCGAGGCGAGGGCGGTGCGCCGCTGCGCGACGTGGCCGACCAGTGCGCCCGGATCGCGGCGGTCCGGGCCGCGGCCGACGAGGCCGGTGTGCCGCTGTACGTCAACGCCCGGGTCGACACGTTCCTGGCCGGCGCGGGTGGCCTCGACGAGACGGTGAGCCGGGCCGGGGCGTACCTGGCGGCCGGCGCGGACGGCGTCTTCGTGCCGGGCGTCATTGACCCCGGGGCCATCCGTGCCTTGGTCGAGTCGGTGTCGGCGCCGCTGAACGTGCTGGTCGGGCCGGGCGCTCCGGCGGTCGCCGAGCTGGCCGCGCTCGGGGTGGCCCGGGTGAGCCTCGGCTCGTCGGTGGCCGAGGCCGCGTACGCGGTGGCCCGCCGCGCGGCCGACGAGGCGTTCGGCGCGGGCACCTACGGGGCGCTCGCCGACGCGATCGACTACGGCGCGTTCAACGAGTTGATGCGCTGACGGCGCGACCGGAGCGGGCCGACCCGCTCGGCTTGAGGGGGTCGGCCCGCGAGGTGCCCTGGCCCGCGCGGCGAGGCAGGTCGGTGGCGGCGTCCGGCGTCACAGCGGCGGGGCGACGTCCCGGCGCTCCTCCACGCGGCGGTACTGCACCGGCTCCTCGACGCGGCGGTACTCGACGGGCTCCTCGACGCGGCGGACCGGCTCGTCGGCGGTGACCACCTGCCGGCGGCGGCCCCAGATGAGTGTGGTCATGATGAGGCCGAGCACGCCGGCCGCCATGAGGATCCAGCCGACGACGTCGAGGTCGATACCGCCGATGTTGGCGTCGAGTGCGAAGGTGAGGATCGCGCCGACGGCGATCAGGAAGATGCTGGTTCCGATACCCATGACAGCCCTCCTTCTGGCGGGACGTGATGCGCTGTCGGGTGCCTCAGTACCCCACTGCCGGACGGCGCAACCACGCAACGGCCGGGTGCCGCGTCGGCCGATCTTGGGATCAGGTAGAGTTCACCTCGTCACCGGCGCTCGCCGGGGACGTGCGGACGTAGCGCAGCTGGTAGCGCATCACCTTGCCAAGGTGAGGGTCGCGGGTTCGAATCCCGTCGTCCGCTCGCAGATTCGCCTGACGGACGCCGCGGTGTTCCGGGCCTGGGCGGTCACCACGGGCGATTGGCGCAGTGGGAGCGCGCTTCCTTGACACGGAAGAGGTCACTGGTTCAAACCCAGTATCGCCCACCAGCTTCAGCAGCGGTTCCACGGCTCGTCACCGGTATTCGGTGACGAGCCGTACTGCGTCCGGGGCGTTGCGTACGCCCTCCTCGCGGTCGTGGTCCTCCCCGCCGGGCGGGAAGGACCACGACCAGTGGGGCCCGAGGCTCAGGGCACGATGCGGACCGGCCCGCAACCGAAGAAGGTGAAGGTGCCGGCCGGGACGGCGAATTTACCGATCAGGCAGCCTTCGGTGTCCCCGGTCGTGAAGCCGCCGTCGCGGGCCCGGAAGTGCAGCACGGCGTCGAGGTCGGCGTCACGGGTCCGCTCGTCGAGTTCGTAGCTGCGCTCGTCGTGCCGCCGGTCGTGCGTCTCGGCGCCGCCGCCACCGCCGAGCACCACCGTTCGGTTCCCGAAGCGCGCCGTCGTGGCGACGACGGTCCGGGCGTCGAAGGCGAGCGGGTTTCCGTACTCGCCCGCCGTCGTGGTGAGCACCGCCAGGGGCGCGTTGTTCCCGCCGGCGCCCAGGTTGATGCTGTTCGGGTCGCCGCCGGGCTTGATGTTGACGGTGACCGGCACCGCGCAGTCGATGGTGTGGGTGGTGGATCGGGTGTTGTTCGCGGCCACCAGGTCGACGTCGGCCGCGTGGACGGTCGCCACCGTCGAGGTGAAGGTGACGGTGTGCTGGCCGGGGGTGTCGCACCGCACCGTCCACTGGTCGGATTCGGTGACGTCGGCGTTCACCGCGACGCCGGGCAGCGTCGCCGACTGGGTGGCGGGCGTCACCGTCACCCCCGGGCCGGCCGCCGCGGTGGTGGTGAGTCCCACGTCGGCCGGGCCGTCGGGGCCGTTGTTGGTCACGACGGTCTCGACGGTGATCGTGGCGTCCGCGCCGACCAGGCCGATCGGCGGCGCGGCGGAGACGGTGACCGCCTCGACCGCGAGGTCGGCCCGGAGGCACTCCTCGTCGTCGGGGTTGGCCAGGCAGAACTCGTGGATCGCGGCGGTGAGGTCGGCCCGTACGATCTCGTCGGCGGCGGCGATGTCGGTGACCACGATGGTGGTCGCGTCCCGGTCGAACGGGGCGATCCAGCGCCCCGACGCCTGCGGGTTGAGCCGGCGGGTCTCGCCGCCACCGGCGGCCTCCTCGCCGAGCTCCCACATCGGGTGCCAGTCGTTGAAGGTCCCGATCAGGCCGGCCTCGCCGAGGACGTCCACCTTGGACAGCGGTGGCGCCCCCAGGTGCGAGGGGGCGCGTTCGTCGACGACCTCGATGTCGATGACGGTGGCGTTGGCCCGACCGTTGAAGGAGACCCGTACGACTATCGACTTGGCCTCGTCCGCGGCGGCGTCGGCGGCGAAGTCGGGGATCGGTTGGATCGTCGGATCGTTCGCGGGGTCCGAGAGGGCCGGGGCCCCGGCCCAGAGCGCCCCGCCGACCGCGACCGGTAGCAGCCACCAGGCCAGCCGGCGGCGCGAGTTGGTTGTCCTGCGCATCGTCCTCATCCCCTCAGCACTTCGCGCCGCGGCACTCGGCGAAGTACCACTCGATGCGTCTGGTGTCGGCCGCCTGCGCGGTGGTGTTGTCCACCATCAGGTCGTTCGAGGCCGGGTCGGAGACCGACCAGTCGAAGTCGTCCCAGTTCTCGATCTCCTCCTCGAACTCCCGGCAGTCCGAGGCGGTACGGCCGAGGTCCGGCGCGTCGTCCGCGCAGTCCTCCGGCTCCTCGTACACGTTCGGGAAGACGTCCTGCTGGTAGTAGCCACCGTCGCAGCAGTACTCGTCGGCGAGCCCGAACGGACGGTGCCCGGACTCGTGGCGGATCGTGTTGAAGCTGTTGTTCTCGCCGGAGAAGACGTTCGAGCCGCCCATGGCGCAGTCGCGGAACGAGTCGACGTGCACCACCATCACGCTGTCGGCCCAGCCGGAGTCGGGCACCTCGTGGTCGCAGCCGTCCTCGGCCGGGTCCGCCTGGCCGGTGCCGACCTGGAGCCAGAAGTTCATCGCGTCCTGGTGCACGAGGAACGGGTCGTAGCTGTAGAACGAGTTGTAGATGATCTGCTGTACGTCCGCCTGGAACTGCGGGTCGGCGGCGCCGCTGTAGTCGTCGGAGTCGCCGACGAACACCCAGTCCACCCGGCTGTAGGTGCTGCCGGTGTAGAGCACCTGGATCTCGTCGCCGGCTCCGGCGGTCGCCGCCACCGACCGCCACCCGGTGAAGATGGGGACGCTGGCGTCGATGCCGCGGCAGCCGTAACTGAAGCTGCCTCCGCCGGTGATGGTGTGGTTGTACGTCAGGGTGAGCGAGTTGGAGGCGCTCGTCCGGGGTGCGGTGCGGTCGTTGACCCAGATCTCCAGCGTGTCGGCGCGGGTCGGGGCGAGCGCGCCGTCGAGGAACTCCGCGGTGATGGTGACGGTGTCGCCGACCTGCGGGAAGAGCGGTGTGTGCAGGCATCGGATCCGGATGCCCGGGGCGGCCGGGGGTTCGGTGACCTCGACCCGTAGCCGGACGGAGGCCGACTCGTCCGGCGTTCCGGTGCTGGTGAAGACGCCGCAGCCGCCGTTCAGGTCGCCGGTCACCGTGCAGGCGTTGAGGTCGAGTGTGAAGCTCAGTGACTGGTCGGTGTCGTCGTCGTTGTCCGAGGGGTCGTCCGGGTCGTCGCCGTCGGGGTCGAGGTCGGCGAGGTCGTCGTCGAAGCGGAGGAAGCCGTCCTCGTCGCGGATCTCCAGGTAGATGGGGACGGTGCCGCTGGAGAGGGCGACCTGCTTGGAGAACTCCCAGTTCGGTTCGATCGTGTAGGTGTCCTCGAACGGGTCGGTCGCCGGGGTGTCCTCGTTGTTGAACGACTCGCCGGCGATCTCCACGTAGCTGTAGAAGTCGGGGTTCTCGCCGAAGTCGTGGCCCTCGACGCGTTCGACGGTCACCCGGACCGTCATGTTGAGATCGGCTGCCGCCGCCGGGCTGCTCAGCACCAGGACGGGCAGTAACGCGCTGACGAGAACCGGGACGACGGGTATCGCCCCCAGACGTCGTCGCCAGCCCACGACGGGCTCGGCGGCGTGCACCACTGTGGTCATACGGACCTCATTCGAGCAGGTGGCCCGGATCCCGGGTTCGGGCTGCCGACGGGAAGAGTGCCTGGTGGGACGGGCAGGCACGTCGGAGCGTATGCGTCGGGTGACCGGAGAATTCCGTACAGTCAGCTACTCGATAGGCGCACCGGCGGGGGTGCGGACGGGCGGTGGACGGGCCGTCGACGTCCGCCGTGGAGGGCGGGCCGGTCGGTCCGCGCCGGGTCTCCCGGCGGCCGACCGGAGGTGACTGAACGGCCCCTCGGAGCGGCCCGCGGCCCGCCAAATGACATGGAAAGTACCCGTGACGTTACGAGACTGTTTCCAAGGTAACGGCTGGGTTGCGGCCGCTTTCGCGTGATCGGCTGTCGCTCCTACGTTTCGGCCACCGTCACCGTTCGCGTGACGGGCGGCACACGATGCGGAGGACGACGACGTGCCAGAACGGAACCTGCCACGGGCCGGGCGTACCCGGCGCGGGGTGAGCATGCTTGCCGCGGCGACGCTGGTCGCGGCCGGCCTCACGAGTATGACCGGGGGCGCCGCCACCGCCGCCGGGGCGACCGGCGGCGAACCGACCGCCCGGTACCTCGTCCAGCTCGACGGCGAGCCGTTGGCGACCTACACCGGCGGCGTGGCCGGGATCGCGGCGACCAAGCCGGCCCGGGGCGGCAAGCTGAACCGGAGCTCCGGCAGCGCCACGGCCTACCGGGAGCACCTGCGCCGCGAGCGCACCGACGTGCTGGCCGGGGTGGGCGTCACCAGCAAGCCCCGGGTGACGATGGAGACGGCGTTCAACGGCTTCGTGGCGGAGCTCACCGGGCCGCAGGCCGCCCGGCTGCGCGCGAGCAGCGGCGTGCGGGCGGTCTACCCGGACCGCAAGGTGCACGCGCTCACCTCCCACACCCCGGACTACCTGGGCCTGACCGGCCGCTACGGGGTGTGGCGGGAGCAGTTCGGCGGCACCGACCGGGCCGGCGAAGGCATGATCGTCGGGGTCATCGACAGCGGCTTCTGGCCGGAGAGCGCGAGCTTCGCGCCGCTGCCCAGCCCGCGTCCGGACCAGGCGGTCATCGACGGCAAGTGGAAGGGCGCCTGCGACGTCGGCGTCGAGGCGCCGGTCACCTGCAACAACAAGGTGATCGGGGCGCGCTGGTACAACGACAGCGGAATCGCCGACGCGTTCCCCGACGACTTCCTCTCGCCCCGTGACCGCAACGGCCACGGCACCCACACGGCGAGCACCGCCGCCGGCAACAACGGCGTCCGGGCCAGCTCCGGCGGCCGTGACCTCGGCACGATCTCCGGCATGGCGCCGGCCGCCCGGCTCGCGGTCTACAAGGCGCTCTACGACGACGGCGCCGGCTCGGCCGTGGGCAGCGAGATCGACATCGTGCACGCCATCGACGACGCGGTCGCCGACGGCGTCGACGTGATCAACTACTCGGTCGGTGACGACAACGAGACCCTCAACGCGATCGACGCGGCGTTCTTCAACGCCGCCGTGGCCGGGGTCTTCGTGTCGGCGGCCGCCGGCAACGCCGGTCCGACGCCGAGCACCGTCGACAACTCCAGCCCGTGGGTGACCACGGTGGCCGCGACCGCCACCGACCAGCAGTACACCCGGAAGCTCACCCTCGGCAACGGCACCACCATCGCGGGTGTGGGCATGGGCGAGACCGGCGTCGGACCGGCCCCGCTGGTCACCGCGCGGGACAGCGCGATCGACCCGAACAACACCTACGCGGCCGAGCTCTGCGCCGACGACGTGTTGGACCCGGCCAAGGTCAGGGGCAAGATCGTGATGTGTCTACGCGGCGAGATCCCGCGTACCGACAAGAGCATCGCCGTCGCGCAGGCCGGCGGTATCGGCATGGTGATGTACAACGACACGTTGAACTCCCTCAACGCCGACGTGCAGGCCGTGCCCTCCGTGCACATCGACGAGGTCGACGCGGCGGCGGTCCTCGCGTACGTCGCCGGCGGCAACGCCACGGCGAGCATCTCGCCGAGCACCCTGGAGACGGTCGAGGCCCCCTCCGTCGCCCCCTTCTCCGCGGCGGGTCCGTCGAAGTTGAGCGCCGGTGACCTGCTGAAGCCGGACATCAGCGCCCCCGGCGTGGACGTGGTCGCGGCGTTCTCGCCGTCGGCCGGCGGCAACGACTTCGCCCTGGAGTCCGGTACGTCGATGGCGGCGCCGCACATCGCCGGCATCGCCGCGCTGGTGCTAGCCAAGCACCCGGACTGGTCGCCGTCGGCGGTCCGTTCGGCGCTGATGACCAGCGCGGTCGACCGCACCGACAAGGGCAACCCGATCAAGATCGGCAGCTACGACGCGACCCCGCTGAACTACGGCGCCGGTGAGGTGCAGCCCGGCGGTGCGTTCGACCCGGGCCTGGTCTACGACTCCACCTCGCAGGACTGGCTGCAGTACCTGTGCGGGCTGGACGAGGACCGGGCGAGTGAGACCGGGGCGAACGTGGAGGGTTGCGACGAGATCGGTGCGATCGACACCGTCCAGTTGAACTACCCGTCGATCGCCCTGGGCCGGATGGTCGGCAAGCAGAAGGTGACCCGCACCGTCACCAACGTCAGCGACCGGAGCAGCACGTACACCGCCTCGGTCGATGCGCCGGCCGGTTACAAGGTGAAGGTCACCCCGGCCAAGTTCACCGTCCGCCCCGGTAAGACGGCCCGTTTCACGGTGGAGGTCACCAACAGCGGCGGCGCGTTCGACACGTGGGCCGACGGCGCGCTGACCTGGCGCGACCAGTACCGGCACGACGTGCGGATCCCGCTGGTCGTGCAGAACAGCGGGCTGATCGCCCCCGACGCGATCACCGGCGCCGGCACCTCCGGCAGCGTCAAGATCCCCACCGAGGTCGGCTACCAGGGCAAGCTGATCTCGCAGCTCACCGGCCTGACCGCGGGCACCGCCGACGCGGTCACGCTGCGCGGCGAGGGGGCGTCCTGGGACTGGTCCTCGCTGGACAACCTGCCGACTCCGCTGCCCGCCTCGATGTACCGCAGCACCGTGCACGTTCCGGCCGGCACCAGCAACCCGCACGTGCTGGTGACCTCGCAGTTGCCGGCCTGCTCGGCCATCGACTGGGAGGACGAGGAGGGGGTGATGGCGTGCACCGAGTACAGCGCCTACGTCTACGACACCGCCGGTAAGTTCGTCACCGCCACGGTCAGCTCCCGCCGCGGCGCGCGGGTGGACCTGCCGGCCGCCGGGGACTACGTCATCGTCGTCGAGCAGGAGTTCGTCGAGAACCTGCCGGCCGGCCAGGACGGCGTCGGCTACACCGTCACCACCTACCTGCCGGGCGCGCCCGGCAGCTCCACCGGCCGGCTCACGATCGACCCGAAGCAGCGCTCGGTGCAGCCGGGGGCCAAGGCGAAGCTGACGCTGCGCTGGTCCGGTCTGAAGCCCGGGGTCCGCTACGTCGGGCAGCTCGAGTTCCGCAACGGCGACGGTCCGCTCAAGAGCGTGCCGATCACCGTCCAGTCCTGAATCATCCCCTTAGGTGTTCTGCCCGGAGAGGTTGGGGACGCGGCTGGCGGGTGGGCCGCCGAGGGCGGTGTGGTGGCGGTGATTGTTGTAGGCATGGAGCCAGGCGGGCAAGGCCGCTCGTCGGGCGGCTTCGGACCGGTA